>JAGAYI010000006.1 GCA_017940545.1 Prevotella sp. | reverse complement strand
TGACAGACTTAGCAGCGCCCGCTACCACATCTGGCAGCGGGCGCTGCCAGATATGGCATCGCCCGCGAATTCCTTGCTACCCCGGCAGAAACTCCCCGTTTCCCCCTACCTTTCTCCCTCGTACCCCGGCAGTTTCTCCCGGAGAGGTAGCACTGCTAAAAGCAGGCTTATTGCCTAAGGCTTACGTCGAACTCACGTTACATTAAGTAATAATACAAAAATGCTCAGCCTGCAGCTGGGCATTTTTTGACCCGTGCCGTTTTCTTCATACTCCACCAATCCGTTTTTTCGTTGTACTCAACAGCACACTACCCGCCCCTAGAAAAATGTCAATATGTCGCACGACTGTGACATATTGACAGCAAAAACAGCATTGGCACCGTTATTGCATTTTGTTGGGTGAACAACGCAAGGAGTTCACAAAAAAGAGTAAACAACAAAACGTATAACAATTAAAAACAATAAAAAATCAGGAGGTAAAGATTATGATGCCAATGATGAGAAATTCCGCATGGTTACCAACAGTGTTCAACGACTTGTTTGATACCGAGTTCATGCCGAAAGCCAACTGCACCGCACCGGCTATCAACGTGAAAGAGAACGACAAGGCTTACACCGTAGAGCTGGCTGCACCGGGCATGAAGAAGGAGGACTTCAACGTTCACATTAACGACGAGGGCAACCTCATCATCAAGATGGAACAGAAGCAGGAGCACAAGGAGGACGACAAGAACACCCGCTACCTGCGCCGCGAGTTCTCGTACTCGAAGTTTGAGCAGACGCTCATTCTGCCTGACGACGTGGAGAAGACCAAGATTTCGGCCAAGGTGGAAAACGGCGTGCTGACCGTAGAACTGCCGAAGGTGGAAGAGACGAAGGTGAAAGTGGCCCGTCAGATTACCATAGGTTAAATTCATAATGTGTAGTTTTAAAAGTGAGCAGCAGTCCGATGCGTCAGGCACCGGACTGCTTTTTTTGCCACAATGTTTTTGGTAATTCCCCAAAATGCACTATCTTTGCATGCGGAAAAAAAAGACCAAGACAACAATCAAACAAAACAACTATGGATATTACCGAAAGATTCCTGAACTACACCAAGTTTGACACGCAGTCGTCAGAGGAGAGCGAAAGCGTGCCCAGTACACCGAAACAACTCATTTTTGCCGAATACCTCAAGAAGGAACTCGAACACGAGGGACTCGAGGATGTGGAACTCGACGAGAAAGGCTACATATACGCCACCCTGAAAAGCAACATCAAGCAGCAGGTGCCCACCATTGGGTTCATTTCACACTACGACACAAGCCCCGACTGCTCGGGAGCCGGCATCAAGCCGCAGATTGTCAGAAACTACGACGGCAGCGACATACTGCTGTCGGAAGGCATCGTCAGCAGTCCCAAGAAGTTTCCGGAACTGCTGGCACATGTGGGCGAGGACCTCATTGTGACCGACGGTCACACGCTGCTGGGGGCCGACGACAAGGCCGGTATTGCCGAGATAGTGCAGGCCATGGTCTGGCTGCAGCAGCACGACGAAGTGAAGCACGGCAAGATTCGCGTGGCCTTCAACCCTGACGAGGAGATTGGCATGGGTGCCCACCACTTTGACGTGGAGAAGTTTGGCTGCGAGTGGGCCTACACCATGGACGGCGGCGACGTGGGCGAGCTGGAGTTTGAGAACTTCAATGCAGCATCGGCCAAGGTAAGCATCAAGGGCGTGAGCGTGCACCCGGGCTACGCGAAGGGCAAGATGGTGAATGCCAACGCGCTGGCTGCGGAATTTGCCAAGATGCTGCCTGACGACGAGACACCTGAAACCACCGAGGGCTACCAGGGATTCTACCACCTGCTGGGCATCCAGTCGAACATTGAGCAGGCCAAGCTCTCCTACATTATTCGCGACCACGACCGCGAGCGCTTTGAGGACCGCAAGCGTTTCATTCAGCGCTGTGCGGAACAAATGAACCAGAAGTACGGTGAGGGCACGGTCTGCTGCGACGTGAAAGACCAGTACTACAACATGAAGGAGAAGATAGACCCGCAAATGCACGTCATAGACCTGGTGCTGCGTGCCATGCAGGAGTGCGAGGTGGCTCCGAAGGTCCGGCCCATTCGCGGCGGAACGGACGGCGCCCAGCTGTCGTTCAAGGGTCTGCCCTGCCCCAACATCTTTGCCGGCGGCGTGAACTTCCACGGCCCCTACGAGTTTGTCAGCATACAGTCAATGGAAAAAGCCATGCAGGTCATCGTGAAAATCTGCGAACTGACAGCTGCCTACAACGACTAAGGCACACAAACGACCGGAAAACCAAACGTCTCAAATTGAATGTAACTTTCTATATTTGTACTAAGTTTTTTTTCTGCTAAACGGCGAAGAGGGTGTCGAGCGCTTCCTGTTCGCCTACCACCCAGATAATGTCGCCTGCCTGGAACTTCCGGGTGGGCTTGACGGGTGAAAGATTTTCCTTTCCCTCCTCTAAGCCTACCACCATGCAGCTGTACAGGGAGCGTATGCCACTCTGCTCAAGCGTTTTGTCAATGAAGGGGCTGTTGTCCTTCACCACATACTGGCGCAGCTTCATTTCGCGTTGCTCGAAGTTCAGGTCTTCACCAAACACCTCGCTGCTGACGGCCTGTCCGAAAGCTGCCAACTGCTGGTCGGAGCCTATCACCTGAATCTTGTCGCCAGGAAAAATCAGGTAGTCTCCGTCAGGAATGTTCAGCCGGTGGTTAGCCCTGAGAATGCTGCTGACGTGAACCCCGTACTTACTGCCAAAGGCCAGCTGGCGCAGGGTATGCCCCATCCAACGGGTATTCATGGGAATGTTAAACTCAGCGATGTGGACATCACGGTCGAGCAGACGGCCCTCGTAGAGCGGGCGTTTCTTTCCGCTTACCTGTGCCTCAATGTCGCGTGAGCGCAGGTTGTTGATGAACAGCCGCTCCATGCGGATGCTGTTGTTCTTGATGCGCCGGGAGATTACGATAAACACGACAACGATGAGCCCCAACGTAATCATGACGGCAGGAGTAAAGCGAGTCAGATGGTTACAGATATAGAAGATAAATGCAACGGCAATCACCACACGCACCAGGATGGTGAAGATGAGCGGCAGCCGGTTGATGTTGCTTTCGGCCCATAGAGCCTTAAACTCCTCGCTGCGGTTTTTCTTCATAATCATGGCCCGCAGGAAGGGGGCAATCAGCAACACCGTCAGCAGTCCGGTAAGGACATTGGCAGTCCAGCGAAATGCTGACTCTGGCAGCATGCGGCTGACAACGGGCTCTGCAAAGGAGAACATCAGGAAAATAACAGCCACAGTGAGTATGCTGTATATCAGCGTGTTGGCAGCCATCTGCATGAGCAGTTTCTTCCACTTGCTCTGCTCGTTGCTGTGGGGGTGGCTGGTGCTGAAGTAGTTGAACATGCGTATGAGCCGGGAGGGCAAGTGGCGTTCGAGCATGCCGGAAGCAGGAACGGAGACGCGAATCATGTAGGGCGTCAGGAAGGTGGTAATGACTGACACGGCCACCACCACAGGGTACAGGAAGTTGCTGATGACGCCTAACGAAAGACCCAACGATGCGATGATGAACGAGAACTCACCAATCTGAGCCATCGAGAAACCGCAACGCACGGCTGACTTCAGCGACTCGCCACCCAGCATGAAGGCAAACGAGCCGAAGATGCTCTGACCAAGAAGAATGGTGAGCACGAGAGCCGCAATGGGGCCGGCGTATGACAGCAGGATTTCGGGGTCAACCAGCATGCCTACCGACACGAAGAAGATGGCGCCGAAAAGGTTTTTCACCGGTTCTACCAGTTTCTCAATATGCTCTGCATCGACCGTTTCAGCCAGAATACTGCCCATGATGAAGGCACCGAAGGCGGACGAGAAGCCCACCTCTGACGAGAATACCGCCATGGCGCAGCACAGTCCGAGTGCCACAATCAGCAATACTTCATCGTTGATGAGCGTCCGCACCTTGCGCAGAATCAGCGGAACGGCAAAAATGCCGACCACCAGCCACAGCACCAGGAAAAAGACTATCTTCAGGACGGAGCCCAGCATCTGACTGCCGTCAGGATTATTTCCGCTGGCTATGGCCGACAGCATCACCATCATGACAATGGCCAGGATGTCTTCCAGTATGAGCACGCTCATCACCATGCCGGCAAACTTCTGCTGCCGCAGGCCCAAGTCGTCGAAAGCCTTATAGATAATGGTCGTACTCGACATGGCCAGCATTCCGCCCAGGAAGATGCTGTCCATGTCAGACCAATGGAACAGCCGTCCGGAGCAGTAGCCCAAGAGCGACATGCTGAATATGATGCAAATGGTGGAAATGATGGGCGAAGCACCCATCTTGAGAATCTTCTTGAACGAGAAGTCGAGACCCAAGGAAAACAGCAGGAACATGACACCAATGTCTGCCCACAGGCGGATGCTTTCCTGATCGACGACCGATGCCGTGTAAGGCATGTGGGGTGACACTAAAAAGCCGGCAACGATATATCCCAGCACCAAAGGCTGCTTCAGACGTTTAAACACAAGGGTTACTATGCCGGCAACCACCAGCATCAATGCCAAGTCCCTTATCATAGGTTCCAGTTCAGCCATATTCTTCTAAGCTTCTTCTTACTTTCTCTTTCCTTTTTGCGCCTCCCCTGAAAAGAATCAATACCACTGCACCGCATTCGTATAGCCGGAGCGCTTGTCGTACTTCAACGCATCGGTCAGCGTTGCAGCATTGCAGCGGAACGAGAAGTTATAGCTGGTGTAAGGAGCCAGCGTGACGGTACATGCCATGTTGAAGCAGTGCAAGTCGCGCGACAGTGAGGCCGTGGTCATGGAAATCTTCTTGTTCTCGAAGTCATAGCCACTGGTGAAGTTGATGTCCCAGCCGTCAGCAATCCTGATGTTTCCACTCAGGTTCAGCGTCTGCGTCACCTTGTAGGGATAGCGCATGGTGTTGTAGTTAAAGTTACCCGAACGGTTCTCGGCCACCGAGATACCCCACCCAAGGTGCAATGCCCAGGGCATTTTGAAGGCCATGTATCCGTCTTCGTCGGTTTCTGCCTTTTCGCCATCGTTCTTCTTGGCGGCGTGCTTGCCGCGCTCCATGTCGGAGTCAATATTGGGGTTCAGCGGATCGACCTCTTCGTCGTCCTTGTTGCCTTCGTTTTCGTCCTTTTTGTCTTTGTCGTCGTCGCGTTCTCCGCGCAGCCACCTGAAGAATTTCATGACCTTCTCGTTGTTCAGCTCGTACGAGAGGTTGTAGGAAATGCTCTGCATGCGTCCCCATTTTCCCTTCTGCCAGTAGGTGGTGTGGTCACTTTCACGCGGCGTGGCACCCACGGAGTCGGCTTCATAGACATAGCTGGCGAACGACGTACTCAGGTTCAGCGTATAGCTCTTGGAGAGTTTCAGGCGTAACGAGGCACTTAGCGGACTCAGTGGTTGTCTGTCTGCCGCAAAGTTATACGACATGCCTAAGCGCAGTTCGTCAATCAGACTGATTTTCCTAAATCCCGTGGAGTCCTTGTCGCTCTTGATTTTCATCTCCACGTTGTTCGACAAATCGACACTCATGCTACCCGTCATACCCTTGCTGAGGGGAGGACTGAACAGCTGTCCCTGATAGGGTGAGTACTCCACCAGCGACACGTTGCCGTCGGCATCGGTCTTCTGGTATGTCTGGTAATAACCGTAGCGTGAGGCACTGAAGTCCGGTGCGTAGCTGAAGGTGACGGTTGGGGTCAGCACATGACGGATGGCCTGTATCTTTTCACCGAAGAGTTTTCTGTTGGGAACGTAGAAGCCGTAGAGTTTCGTGGACATTCCGAGATTCAGGCTCCAGTTATAGACGTTGTAGAATCCGCTCACCGTGTCGGCCACCTCTTTTTGCGTAGCCTGGTTCCACGACTTTTCCGTACGGCGGAAGTACATGCGGTCAATGAAGTTGATGGACGGGTTGAGGTTCACCACATTAAACAACGAGAAGTTTCCCTGGATGGGTATCTCGTGCTTGATGCCGTTCGACCAGTCTCTTGACAGACTGCTGTGCAACAGCTTTTTTTCTTTCGTCCTGATGGTGTTACTGATCTGCCCTTTATACTGCAATGATATTTTCTCGTACCAACGTTCCTCGCCCGCGGCCTTCTTCCGTTTAAAGGGGTAGAAGCGTTCTACGGTGACGTTCAGGTCGGGCAGCGTCAGGTCGATGATGGAGTCGCGCATGTTCTGGTTCAGGGTGAACGTGGAAGTGATGCTCATGCCAATGCTTGAGAACTTGGTACCCCAGCTGATGGACGACGCACGTGTGGTCTGCGTCAGAGCCTGCGGATTATAAAGCGACGTCAGGTTGCTGCGTTCATAATCGGAGGTTACGAAGTTCACGCGGCCCGACAGCGTTTGGAAGGGGTTTGCCTTCGGGTCCTGAGTGTGGTTCCATGTCAGTTTGAAGCTGGTGGTCTTCTCATAGTCAGGCATGTTCTTTTCGCCCGTCACCAGGCTCTGGTAGCTAAAGAAGAACGAGCCCTTATACTTATAACGCTTGGCATAGTTGGAGGCCACCGACACACCCCACGAGCCTTTTGTGTAAATCTCGCCTAACAGTTTCAGGTCTATCTTGTCTGACAGGGCGAGGTAATAGCCACCGTCACGCAAATAGAAGCCGCGATTGGTCTCGTCGCCGTAGGTCGGCATGATGAAACCGCTGGAGTAGCTCTTCGTGAAGGGGAAGAAACCGTAGGGAATGGCAAAGGGCAGCGGCACGTCGGCCACTACCAGGTAAGCCGGTCCGAACACGACGTCCTTGCCGGGGCGCACCTTGGCACGCGACAATGCCAGATAGAAGTCGGGGTGGTCCTCCTCGCAAGTAGTATAGCGCCCGTGCTGCAGAAACAGTTCTCCGTCAGCACCACGCTTGGCAATCTCCGATGTCAGGAATCCCTCGTCCTGTTGAGTATAGACACCCGTAATGAGTCCTTTCTTTGTCTTGAAGTTGAAGGCCATGGTGTCATTCTCGTAAGTATCATTTCCCATGCTGAACACGGGTGTACCCCTAATGACGCCCAATGAGTCGGCCGTACCCGTGGCATGCACAATGTTGGAGTCCAGATTCATGTAAATCTGGTCACTCTCCAGGTTCATGTCCTCATATTTCACCTTGGCGGAGCCAAAAAGATGCGCCGTACCCGAGGATGCCTCGTATGTCATGGAGTCTTTGGCTTCATACTCCACAGGGGCGTCAATGCCGTTCTTCCGTTGTCGGTTCAAACTGTCCAGGCGCAGAGAGTCGTCAATGGCTTTGTTGCGTTTGTAGATGAGCAGCTGCAGGGAGTCCATCTTGGTGGTGTCAACAGCCAAGCTCTCCCCTTCGTCACCCGAGGGGGACACTATTGCGGAGTCCTGAGGTACACTGTCGTTGGGAGCCAAGCCTCTCCCCTCGCCCACCGAGTGGGACACATGCGTCTGTCCGAAAGGCATTGAAGCCTCTTCGGGTGCCGCAGGGTGGGCATTAGTGAAAGCTTCCGTCCTTGCAAAGCGCAAAGACGGTAATCCAGCCATCACGAAAATGAAGGCGAAGAGCAATATAAATATGAGCGTTTTTCTTCTCACGGCTGCAAAGGTAATAATTTTTAGTGAAGAATGAAGAACGAAGAATGAAGAAATTGCTGCCGCAGTCCTTATTTTTTTAATTCTTTGTACTTTTTTATCTTTTTACCCTTTCACCCTTTTATCTTTTTACTTTTTTTATTTTCCCTCAAACTTCTCCGCCCATGCTTTCAGCCGTTCCACGCCCTCGGGGCCGAACTTTTGCAGCGAACGCATAGCTTCTTCCAATGTCTTCTCGTGGTCAGGGCTGGACTTCGAGTAGAATTTGTCGGCATAGCAGATGAGCTGTTCCTCGAGTGTTTCCGGTTCCCATCCAGGCAGTCCCGTTCCCGTGTGGCGCTCACATACACGGGCAAGTGCCTCGGTTCTCCCCTCGCACAGCGAAGGGTCGTTCAGGTTGCGCAACATCTGCCCGCCTATCTGGCCATGACTGATGTAAGGTTCCGTTCCGTAACAATAGATGCCCGGGGCATTGCAACGCACAATGCCAATGTCGTGCAGCATGGCCGCAGCCTCTAAGAATTCCTTGTCGAGAGCCCACTCAGGGTGCCGGCCGGCTATCAGGAGCGTCCTGTCAGCCACCTGACGCGAGTGTTTCAGCAGCAGGCGCCGCAAGTCCCCGTCGTCAGGGTAGTATTTCTCAATGATTTTCTGGTAGTCCATTACACGAATGAAAAGGAAAAAGGAAAAGCAACGGCAAGTTAATATCCGTCACTTTTCCTTTCCGTATTCTTTTAAATGCTCAGTTCGTCAAGTACTGTAATGAGCCGTTTGTCGAATCGCTTGTCTGTACGTATGCACTCAGAGAAAGGCACATAGACAATGTCGTTGTTGCGGTAGCCTACCATCACGTTGCGCTGGCCTTGCATGATGGCTTGAATGGCACCCACGCCACAACTGCTGGCCAAAATGCGGTCACGAGCTGACGGTGTGCCGCCACGCTGCAAGTGACCCAGGATAGACACGCGCACGTCGAACCCGGGGAACTCGTGTTTCACACGGTCGGCATAGTAGAGGGCACCGCACTTGGGACTCTCGGAAACGATGACGATGCACGACTTCTTAGACTTACGAATGCCACGCCCCATGAACTGTGCCAACTGGTCAACGTCAGTAGCCTCCTCGGGAACGATGGCTGCTTCGGCACCACAGGCAATGGCGCAGTTCTGAGCCAGGAAACCAGCATCGCGCCCCATGACCTCAACGAAGAAGATGCGCTCGTGCGAGTTGGCCGTGTCTCGAATTCTATCAACACACTCCATGATGGTGTTCATCGTGGTGTCGTAGCCGATGGTGGCATCCGTGCCATAGAGGTCGTTGTCTATGGTGCCAGGCAGGCCGATGCAGGGGAAGTCAAACTCCACCCCGAAGTTCCAGGCTCCCGTCAGCGAGCCGTTGCCACCAATAACCACCAGGGCGTCGATTTCTTCTTTCTGGCACGTCTCGTATGCCAGCTGCCTGCCTTCGGGGGTCATAAACTCCTTGCTGCGTGCGGTTTTCAGGATGGTGCCACCCCTGGTGATGATTCCGCTGACATTCTCGGTGGTGAAGGATTTTACCTCGCCCTTGATGAGTCCGTCAAAGCCACGATAGATGCCTTTGATGTTGAAACCGTTGTAAATACCGGCTCGCGTCACGGCGCGAATGGCCGCATTCATACCGGGGGCATCTCCACCCGATGTCAGAATACCTATAGTTTTAATCTTAGCCATAAATTGTTTGTTTTACTATTGTCGTTTTCTGTTACGTCAGTTGTCCGTTGATGTGATTATTGCTGCAAAAATAAAAAAAATAATCCGAACCGCCACCAATAATGAAGGGAAAAGTTGCAAAAATCCGCATTTTTTTGCAACTTTTCCGTCTCCTATTTTTAAATAGCTCAACTTTCGCAAGCTACAGTTGAGAGGAGCAAGGGGCAAGGAGCAAGGGGCAAGGAGTAAGGGGCAAGGAGCAAATGCGAAACTTAAATTACAACAAGAATTACAGTCGGCTCTTCTCGGCATTGCCGGCACCGGTGCCCTTGTACTTCGAGCGGGTGGGATTCAGGTTATAGATGACGACGAGGCCCACATGGCGGGCGTAGTTGTAGCAATCCTTATAGAAGTCAACGCCCTGACCATACATGGTCCATTCTTCGCGATAGGTCTTGAAGATGTCGCTGGCATAGAGGCGGATGGTGAGTGCCTCACGGAAGAACGACTTCGCAACAGATGCCGCTATCCAGAACTCTGGCTTGCTGACGACGAAGCCCGCATACTCCTTCGTCTTGTAGTTCATGTTGAACGTGGCCGTGCAGGTCTTGCTGATGGCAAAACGGTTCTTCAAGGCAAAGGTCCAGTTGGGCTTGTAACTGCCGAGCCTTGAGCCATACTCGCTTGCATCGAAGAAGGCCCGCCAGCAACTGATGTCCCACGTGGGCTGCCAGAAGCCGAACTTGGGCGAGGCCGACAACGAGACGTATGCACTCTGATAGTGGTCGAAGTTGCGATTGCTCAACACGGAGACATTCAGGTCGCGGTCGAGCACGGAGAGCCAGAGGATAGCGTCCTTCTGATACGAATAGGAGAGTTGCAGACTGAGCCAGGCGTATTTGGCATCGAGTCCGACGGTGTGCTTCATCTGCGGTTGCAGTTGCGGGTTGCCACCCTCGAAGGCGTAGCGGTTGTCGTATTGCATAAAGTTGCGCAGTTGCCAGTATGAGGGGCGCTGAGTGCGCTTGCTGTAGTTCAGTTGCGCACCCCACTTGCCTTTGTTCCACGATAGTGCCACGTTGGGAAACCACTGGTCGTATCGGCGGCTGAGGTCATCCTGCAGGGCATCGTACAGATAGTAGCGGCTGTTGACGTGTTCATAGCGCAGGCCGGCACGCAGTTCGAAGTCGCCCAGCGGATGGCGGTATTCGGTGAAGACGGCGGTGTTGTTCTCGCGGATATTGGTTTCTGAGTTGCTGGCGTAGCCTTCCTCATTGGTATATTTGCCATCAGTCTGGGTGTGAGTGGTCTCCGTGCCAAGACTCAGTTCGCCTTTCAGCACGGGGTACGACAATACCAGTTTGGCGGCCTGCATGCGGTTGCGCTGTAGCATATTGGTATGGACGTCGCGGTCGCCCAGCGTACTCTGACGTTCATGAGTGATGTCGCTGCGCTGCTCACGTTTCCAGATGGCCGTGCCGTTGAAGTCGATGGTAGCAAGCCCCAGCTTGCCTGTGAAGTAAACGTTCAGGTCATGGTCGGGACCGTCAGTGAATCCAACATTCTGCTGCTGGAGCAGTGTGCCGATTAACTGATTGTTACGGTAAATCTCCTGAGGTCCTTCGCCGAAAACCTTGTCGTTGAAGGTCTTCCATACGTCGTAGGTCAGGCCCAGCGATGTGCTGTCGTTGATGTCGAAACTCAGGCTTGCCTCGCCATACAACATGTCGTGTCTATTGCTGTTCAACAGATTCTGACGTACACTCGTAGTGGCATCCTGCCCGTAAAGGTCTTGCCCGAGGTGGTTGTCCTCGCCCATCCAACTGTGGCGATAGTAGCCGTTGAGACTGACTTCCAGCCTGTCGGTGCTGTACTTGGCAGTCAGGTCTTCGTAGCCGCGCCAGTGCGTGTTGTTGTAGATGTTGGTCTCTGTTTTCAGGCTGAAGCCCTCGCCGCGCCGCCTGACGGTACGGATGCGGATGACGCTCTCGGCAGAGGCATCATACTTCGCACCAGGCGACGTGATGATGTCCACCGACTTGATGTCCTCCGACTTCAGTTGAGTCAGTTCGCGGTTGTCGCGCACCTTGCGGTTGTTGATATAGATGATAGGCGTGCCTTTGCCATAGACACTGACGTTGCCTTCGGGTGATGCTGTGACACGGGGCAACTGCCCCAGCAGGTCAGTGGCTGTACCCATCTTGGCCAATAGCGTACCTTGCACATTAACAGTCATACCGCCTGCCGTCATTTGGAACTGCGGGATCTCGCCCTTCACCACGACGTTCTTCAGCATGATGGCATCACGACGGAGGCGGATATTGCCTACTTCGCCGACGGTGCAGGGCTGATAATGGGTTTTATAGCCAACGAACGACACGCGGATAAGCATGTGACCAGGACGACAGGGAATGACGAAATCACCGTTGCCATTAGTCACGCCGCCATTGATGAACGATGAGTCGGCAGGCAGCAGCAGGGCTACGTTGGCAAACTCCACGGGCTGTCCCTGTTCGTCTATCACGCGCCCGATGACCTTCTGCGTCTCTTTCTGGATGCACTCTACGGTGATGAGGCTGTCGGTCTCGGTAATCTTCATAGGGTAGAAGCCTACCACTTGGCGCACAGCATTGCCGATAGTCTGGTTGCGGAAACTGGTGGTGACGGTGAAGTCCTCCAGTTCGTTGTAGATGAAACTGATGCGGCTGTCCGTCTGCGAACGGTTCAGGTCGATGAGTACGTCGGAGAGCGAGGTCTCGGTGTAATGCTTACTCAGTTTCTGCGCTTGTGCTTTGACTAAGCCGAGGCACAATATAATAAGGAATAGTGTATGTCTCATGGCCTATTCGATGATTAGCGTATCGCTGGTGAGTGTCAGGTGTACTTTCTCGAATCGGTTCAGTTCCTCCACGACCTGCTGGAGCGGCATCTGCGGATTCCACGGATAGTAGAGTCGCAGTGCGGCGGTCTCAGCATTTTTTATCTCTACGGTTAGATGGTAAGCTTCTGCCAGTTCGGCTGCGATGTTCTTGAGCGGCACGTCCTCGAAGGTCTTCGGCTCAGGAATCGAGTGGAGAATCAAGGGGACAGGCCCATGATTCTGGACAGAATCAAGCGACCTGTCCCCTTGATTCTCCACTGCCTGTTGCGAGCGGCTATTGCTGACGATGTGGATTGCGGCGAATGCAATGCCCGACAGCATCAGCAGACCGATAAACGAGGCTGCAATCTTATATAGAGGTGAGTGGTGAGAGGTAAGAGGTGAGAATTCTTCATTATCCAAGAACTTCTGCCATTCTGCGTCAACGTCTATCTGTTCTGTCTCTTCTCCGATATATGCCTGCTTCAGCCTGGCCATCAGTTCTGCCGACTCGCGAAGGTCATCCTCGTCGAGCATGGCCTGTAGTGCTTCCTCTGTGAAAGCCTCCGGGTTGTCCTGGGCATCAAGCAGTCGCTTCATCTTCTCTTCCTGTATCATACTTCTTTCTTGCTTTTGGGGTAAAACTTCTGTCGGAGCAACTCTACAGACTGGCTGACGTGCTTATACACTGCCACCTTGCTGATGCCTAACTCATCTCCTATCTGCTGGTAGGTCATCTCGTCGATGAACCGCATGTGGAAGATGCGCTGGGCCTGCAGCGAGAGGTGAGTCTCTACGTAGTGTAGCAGTTCTGTTGTGTCAATGGCGGATTCTGAAGATTCCTCCTCCACGAGATAGTGCTGCCGATACTGCTCGCGAATCAGTTTCTTTTGCAGCACATTCCTGCACCTGTTCCTGACACTCGTCATCAGATAGTGTTCTTCCGTCTCAGGCAGGAGCACCGTCTGCTGCCGGATGATCTCAGCAAACACGTCGCTCACCACGTCGCGGCTCTCGTCTGCATCGTAGAGCATCGTCCGCGCCAGCCGGTACATCCGTTGGTAGTACGTCTTGAACAGTCGTTCCAGTCTTTCGTCTTGCTTCATACACTCTATTATACAGCTGGGCCACCCGTTTGTTAACCCCAGCAGCCAGAAATTTATATGTATGGCAGCACGTTCCCCAGTAGAATCCTATTTCTTGTTCAGCCAGTAATAGAGGAAATAGTCATAAATGAAGTATTTCCCGTTGGTTTTTGTGATGATGTCTTTATCTTGAAGGGCAGCCAGACTTCTTTGCACGGCGCTGGCAGATGTGAGGTGATATTTCTTGATGAACGCTCCACTTGTTGGCTGGACATCTTTCCCTGAATGTGCCAAAGCGATGAGCAAGGACTTTTGCTTGGCAGAAAGTCTTGCCAGCAAATCCTGATAGGTATCGTCTTTCTCGTCAACAGCATAGTTGATGGCATCATCAACCTCTTTGATGCCACAAGGTTTGTGCTGTTCTGCCACGGCATAAAGTTCGTTGCAGATCTTTTGTATGTACCAGGTTGTGCCTTCAAATTTCTCGTAGATATAGCGAATGGCTTCTAATTCTATCTCATAGCCTCCTTTCTCAAAATGGTCAGAGATAAACGAAGAATATGAGCCGAGAGGAATCGGTTTTAGAGATATTGTAGATGCGCTCTGATAGAAAGGCCTGGCTGGTGAAGAAAACATCTCGCCCATCATGTGACGTTTGGAGCCGGAAAATACGAACCATGCATTATTACAGTCTTGGATATATGTCCTCAATAATGCTTCTACATTCTGCTCAGGATAATCCATGATGGCCTGGAATTCGTCGATGGCAACGATACAGGGCTTGTCGGCAGATTTAAGATACTGGAAAATCTCGTCAAGAGACACTTTCGGAGACTGTATGTCACCCATCTCAAGGTTCCAACTGGGTTGCCCCATTGCGTCAAGTGTAATACCGGTACGTAGTGAACCTACCACATGAATGAACCGTTCCCAGGCTTTTCTTTCTTTTGATTTCAGCACGGAAAGAATGGCCCGTCCTAATTCGTAGATCAGTTCGGCCAGCGATTTAGTGGCATAGATATCCACTATGAACAAGTAGTAGTTGTCTTGTATTTCCTTTTGTGCAAAGCAGTGGTGTATGAGTCCTGTCTTACCCATTCTTCGCGGCGATATGAGGGCGACATGATTGCCATTCACCAAAAGTGATGTCAAGCGTTTCGTCTCTTCTGCTCTGTCACAGAAATATTCGGGGCCGTTGTAGCCATAAGTCAGAAATGGATTCTTCATAAACTCTGTTTCATTATACTTCTCGGCTGCAAAGATAATAAGATTCTTTCAATTATACAAATCTGCGTAACGCAATTTTGTATAAAACTACAGTCGGCTCTTCTCGGCATTGCCGGCACCGGTGCCCTTGTACTTCGAGCGGGTTTAATGCAGAGGTAAGAAAAAGTCCTTCTGGTAATAGTCTTATTGTAGCATCTGGAGAAGTTCTGATAGTTCTTCTATTGTCTGGGGATTGGAAACTATGGAGCCATTCTTGTCAATGATGACGGTTTCAGTCCCTGCTGATAGCGCAGGCGGAGAAGCTGTTGCGAATTTGAAATTCGCAACAACGGTAGATTTCAACAAGATTCATAAAATCAACGATTTTAGAAAAAATTTCTTTTAATCTATTAAAAAAAATACTAATTTTCAGTTCCAACTTTTTTCATCGGCAATATGAGGCTTAATGACAAAAGGACAAATTGACAATTACGTAGTACACAAATGGGACTCTTTTGTGTCCTTTTTTTATCGATTTTAATTTTAACATTTGCGAAAAAGCAGTTTTGCAAATGGTTAAATGCCAGACGCTTGCAAGAAAAAAGATGTAAGCTGATTTGTTAAAAATGCAGCAATTTTCGAATATTCCTGCATTTTTTCTTGCACCATTTCGGGGGTCTTTGTACCTTTGCATCAGAGCTCATGAGAGGCCGACGGCAGACGTGCACGATAAAAGTGCCACATATCTCCCGGAAAGGTGCCACATATCTCACCGAGAAGTGCCACATTTCTACCCGAGATAGCCGGTGTTTCAGAAGGCTGTCAGCCAATAGTGGCTCTGCACGATAAAACCAAACATGCGAAAGTTAAAAATAGGGATTATTCCCTATGGCATTCAGAGGATTTTCGCCTTGGGGTATTCTCTTGCCCCCTTGCTCCTAAAGAACTAAAGGTCCCTTACCCCTGAAGAACTAAAGATCTCCTTACCCCTAAAGAACTAAAGATCTCCTTACCCCTAAAGAAAACAGCCACTCAGGATGAGTAGCCGTTTTTTTATGATTACATAATTGTTACATGTTAGTTTAAGCCCATATTGGCATTCTTCAATTCTTCAATTTTACTACTGCTGGCGCTCAATCCAGCCAAGGTTATCGCCACGGCGCACTTTGGCACCCTGCCTGGCACTGACCTCAACAAGCCGACCGCCAAGGGCTGCGGGAATGGGCACTATCTCACCCCACGGGGCCTGAATGTAGCAGAAGGTGTCACCCTCCTTGTACTGCTGTCCGACGAACGGTTCGAGGCAGGGCTCGCAGGCTCCTTCGCCCGAGAACTCGTAATACACCTGACCGGCGACAGGAGCAGTGAGAGCATCGGCCTTGGCATGCTTAAAGGCTGCCAGTTCCTCAGTACTCAGCTTCGTGCCCAACTTGGCATCCTTGGCCTTCTGCAGGTCGGCCAGCATGTTTTTCTTGGCCTGTCCGCTCTTGAAGGGGCGGTACTGCTCCGGGTGCATGGCCAGTTCGAAGAGTTCCTCATCATCAGGGCCATACTCCCAACCGTTCTCATCCATCTCCTTCCGGAAGCCGTCGAGTGCGTTAGGAATAAGGGTGTGCGGGTCGGCATCCGTAAACTCGCGTTTCTGCTTTTGTGCCAGTTCAATAAGTTCTGGAGCAATAGTGCCTGGCACCTTGCCGCTCTTGCCAAGAATCATGCCCCAGATGGCGTCGTCCATCATGACGTAGCGTCCCTTGCCTTGCTCCATCGTGAGCAGATTCATCAGGGCAATGTTCTTAGTGTATTGTGAGAACGGTGTTACCAGTGGGGGATAACCCACCTTCGGCCATACGTATTCTACTTCGTTAAAGAGTTTCACGAGCATGTCGTCCATGGTGAGGGCTGTCTCGCCTTTCTTCTCACGTTCTTTGTTTATCATCTTCTGAATGGGACCCAGGTCAGCCATCATGGAGCCCATCATGCCTCCCGGCAGTCCGCTGCCTAAGAGCAGGGAAGACATGTGCTTATTGGCGGGATTGATGAAGTAGCCCAGCCAGTCGTCGATGAATTCCTGTGTCAACGTTCGCGCCTGCATATAGGCATTCATGTTGATGTCGGCCACCTCAAAGCCTTCGTTCTTCAGCATGGACTGCACGCTGATGATGTCGGGGTGTACCTTTCCCCAGCTCAGGGGCTCTATGGCTGTGTCGATAATGTCAGCACCATTGTTGCATACCTCCAAGATGCTGGCCATGGAGAGTCCCGGTCCTGAGTGTCCGTGGTACTGGATGATGATGTCGGGATGCTTGGTCTTGATACTCTTGGTCAGGGCTCCGAGCATGGCAGGCTGTCCGATGCCGGCCATATCCTTCAGGCATATTTCCTCGGCTCCGGCCGCAATGACCTCGTCGGCAATGGCCGAGTAATATTCGACAGTGTGCACGGGTGAGGTGGTGATGCAAAGCGTGGCCTGCGGAATCATGCCCGCCTCCTTGGCCCACTTGATGGAAGGAATGATATTACGTGTATCGTTCAGACCGCAGAAGATGCGTGGGATATCGACGCCCTGTGCCTTCTTAACCTTATACATCAGGGCACGAACATCGTCGGGCACAGGATACATGCGCAGCGCATTCAGTCCGCGGTCGAGCATGTGTGTCTGGATGCCCACCTGGTTGAATGGCTTGCAGAAAGCTCGCACGGCATGGTTAGGGTTTTCGCCTGCCATGAGGTTCACCTGTTCGAAGGCTCCGCCATTGGTTTCCACACGGGCGAAGCAACCCATATCGATGATGGCCGGAGCCACACGTTCCAGTTGGTCTTTGCGGGGCTGGAACTTTCCCGACGACTGCCACATGTCACGATAGACGAGGCTGAACTTAATCTTCTTTTTCATACTGTTTATCTTAAATGTGTTACTGAGTCACGTTGTTAGCGCTATTTGATTTTTTATGTCTAATCTTTTACAGCTGCCTGTTCATGAGCCGCTGCTCTGCCATCCGCTCGTATTTGGTGCCGGGCTGGCCGTAGTTGGCATAGGGATAGATGCTGATACCTCCACGGGGCACAAAAAGTCCGAGCACCTCAATATATTTGGGCTGCATCAGTCTGATGAGGTCTTTCATGATGACGTTCACGCTGTCTTCATGGAAATCGCCGTGGTTACGGAATGAGAACAGATAGAGTTTCAGGCTCTTCGACTCCACCATTCGCTCGTTGGGAATATAGGCAATCTTGATTTCTGCAAAGTCTGGCTGACCGGTAATGGGACACAACGTGGTAAACTCGGGACAGTTAAACTGCACCCAATAGTCGTTTTCCTTGTTCATGTTCTCGAATGTCTCCAACACCTCGGGGGCATACTGATCCAGATAGTGCGTGTCGTTACCTAACAGCTTCAGGTTTTCTTTCTTCCTGTCCATATCTTATTATTTGTTTCCGATTTTATCAAGAGCCTGCTGAATGTCATCAAGAATGTCGTCAACATCCTCAATACCTACGGAGAGACGAATCAGGTCGGGTGCCACGCCGGCCTCGCGCAGCTGTTCGTCGCTCAGCTGCCGGTGTGTATGGCTGGCAGGATGCAGCACACAGGTGCGTGCATCGGCCACATGGGTGACGATGGCTATCAGCTTCAGTGAGTCCATAAACTGTATGGCCGTCTCGCGGGTGCCTTTCAGTCCGAAGGCTATCACGCCACATGAGCCGTCGGGCAGGTACTTCTGTGCCAGCTCGTAGCACTCGTCGCCCGGCAGTCCGCTGTAGTGAACCCACGCCACGCGCTCGTCCTGCTGCAGGAACTCTGCCACGCGCTGTGCATTCTCGCAATGACGTGGCACGCGCAGGTGCAGCGTTTCCAGTCCGAGGTTCAACAGGAACGAGTTTTGTGGAGCAGGAATGCTGCCCAGGTCACGCATCAGCTGTGCCACGAGCTTGGTGGTATATCCCATTTTTCCGAATGCCTTGGTGTAGGTCAGTCCGTGGTATGACTCATCGGGTGTGCAAAGCCCCGGAAACTTGTCGGCATGGGCATCCCAGTCGAAGTTTCCGCTGTCAACGACACATCCTCCCACCTGGGTGGCATGTCCGTCCATGTATTTCGTCGTGGAGTGGGTAACGATGTCCGCTCCCCATTCAAAGGGACGGCAGTTGATGGGTGTCGGGAAGGTGTTATCAACGATGAGTGGCACGCCGTGGCTGTGGGCTATGCGTGCAAACTTCTCTATGTCAAGCACCTTACAGCCGGGATTTGAGATGGTTTCTCCGAAAAGAGCCTTGGTGTTAGGGCGGAAGGCTGCAGATATTTCTTCCTCTGATGCTTCCTGACTGACGAAGGTACAGGCTATGCCTAACTTCTTCAGCGTAACACCGAACAGGTTATATGTGCCCCCATATATTTCGTTAGAGGTGACGATATGGTCGCCTGCTTCACAAATGTTGAACACGGCATAGAAGTTGGCCGCCTGTCCACTTGACGTAAGCACAGCCCCTACGCCTCCCTCCAATGCGGCAATCTTTCGGGCCACGGCATCGTTCGTCGGGTTTTGCAGACGGGTATAGAAATATCCTTCCTTCTTCAGGTCAAAGAGGTCGGCCATTTCTTCCGTATTGTCATACTTGAATGTCGTGCTCTGCACAATGGGCAACACTCTCGGGTCGCCGTTCTTTGGTTCCCAGCCAGCCTGGACGCATAGCGTCGGGCGTTTCAATCTTTTTTCCATTTTTCTTGATGTGTTTATCCTTGTTGGATGCAAAATTACAAAAAAATATCTATAAATCATGATTCCTTTGCAAATAAATTTGCATTTTCTCTCTTCTCCGTATCTTTGCCTTTGGCCGAAGGTACTTCCGCCCGACTATAAAAAAAGGTACTTCCGTTCGACAATAAAAAGAAAACACGAGGTTTTATTTTGTATTGTTCTCACTTATTCGTACCTTTGCAAGTGCAAATCCTCTACTATAAAAATATACAGGCATGAAAAGACTCTATCTGCTTTGCGGCATACTGCTCACCCTACTGCTGCCAGCTACTGCCCAGCAGGTGCAGTTACAGATTGACGGTACGGCACCCACCGAGATGCAACTCATATATCTTTATGACATTGCACGGCAGCAACCCGTTGACAGCGTTGTGAACACCAGTGGCGCGTTTCACTTCAGCCGACAGACGGAAGCCGGCAGTTTCTACAAAGTGGGCGTGCCTGACGTCATGTTTCTCTTGCTGAGCGACGGCGAACCCGTCAGCATCAACTTCAACAGGGGTACGCTCACCGGCTCGTCACTGAACGAGAGGCTGCACCGCTACGACCTGCAGGCCAGCAACCTTGAAATGAGAATGCAGTATGCCTACATGGCCGGCAACAAGCCGCTGCTCGACTCCCTGCGAACTGCCAGGCAGAAGCTGCTCAAGTACATTGTGTCAGAGAATGCCGGCAACCTGATTCCAGCCTACTACATTAACGAGCTGGCCTACTTTTGCCCTTACGCAGAGATGAAACAGTTGCTGTCGCCCGACAAGCCCTACGCCGACCACCCCATTGCCCAGCCGGCGCGTACCATGCTCGCCGACTATGAGCTGAAGATGCCCGGCCGGCGATTCCACGAAATGTCCATGCCCGACAGCTTCAACCGTCTTCGGCAGCTCAGCGAATGGTGCGGCCAGGGCAAATACGTGCTGCTGCACTTCTGGAGTTCAACAGCCGACGACTACCTGCGGGACCTGCGCCGCATTGTTTACTGCTACGAGGAGTTTCACCCTAAGGGGCTTGAGGTTGTCGGCATTTCGTCAGACACCGACAAACAGCAGTGGCTGCGTGCCATCAACGAGCTGCACATGCTGTGGCCCCAACTGTGCGACCTGAAGGCAAACAGTGCAGCCAGCGAGACATGGGGCATACACACGTTACCCGCCAATGTGCTCATAGCACCTGACGGGTACATCGTAGCAGCCAACCTGTTTAATGGTGACTTGGAGGATAAGTTAGAGGAGATTTTTGGCGAATAGCCTCACTACACGTTGCTGAGCAGCCAGCCCAAATAGCCCAGATAGCCCGCAATAAGCAGTACGCCTTCCCAACGTTCCACCGTGAAACGGGTAAACGAGAAGAGCCACACCAACGTAATGGACCCCATCATGACGCCCATGTCGAGCAGCGTGATGCCCTCCATCTGCAACGGACTGATGACTGCCGTGGCACCGAGTATGAGCAGGATGTTGAAAACGTTGGAACCTATGACGTTGCCAATGGCGATGGCCGACTGTCCCTTGCGGGCAGCCACCACACTGGTAGCCAGTTCGGGCAGCGACGTGCCCCCAGCCACAATGGTCAGGCCTATGACGCTCTCGCTGACGCCCAGTCCGGCGGCGACGCTGGAGGCGGAATCCACAAAGAGGTCACTGCCGAACACCAGTCCGGCCAAGCCGAGGACAATCCAAAGCACTGAGAGCCAGATGTTCTGTGGCTTCGACTCGGCAGTCTGCTCCGTCTTCGCGCCCTTGGCCTGCCACAGGGTATAAGCCATAAAGGCAGCAAAGCCCACCAACAGGATGCCACCATCCCAGCGGCCAATGGCCGAATCGACTCCCAGCAGAATGAGCAGCAGCGATGCAGCTACCGAGAAGGGGATGTCTTTCTTTACCGTAGAAGGACTGATGACCATTGGAGCCACCACAGCCGAACAGCCCACAATGAGCATGGCATTCATGATGTTTGAGCCCACCACGTTGCCTACCGCCATGTCGGGCGTGCCGTTCAGGGCCGACATCAGACTGACGAAGAACTCCGGCATCGACGTGCCGCAAGCTACAATAGTCAGGCCTATCACTATTTCAGGAACGCCAAAGCGCCGTGCTATGGAGCTGGCACCTTCCGTCAGGCGGTCAGCACCCGCCAGCACCAGCGCTACACCTATTATAATATATAAGCAATTCAGTAACATCTTCTTTTTTTTCTTTACTCAAGTTTCGCATGCACTACGCTCAATCCTCCCAGTCGAAATCGTCAAAGTCGTCAAACGACGGGCCAATGAACTCATCGAGCGCCCGGCGTTCCTTCTTCGTGGGCCTTCCGGTGCCGCGAGCCCGGTTGACGAAGCCGCTGATGCGGTTCATCTCCAGCAGCTCATACTGGTCGGGCGTAGTGACATTCTCGTAGATTTCCGGCAACAGTTTCGCGCCCACCCGCTGCTCAATGGTCTTCAGCACCTTGAAAGAGTACGTCACGGGCGGTTTTCTCACACTCACCGTCTCGCCCACCTTTACCATACGCGAGGGCTTCACGTTCACTCCGTTAATGGCCACCCGTCCGTTCTTGATGGCATCGGCGGCAATGCTTCGCGTCTTGAAGATGCGTGCCGCCCATAGCCACTTGTCTATTCGGGCTTCAGTTGTTGCTGGCATGTTTTCTTTCCTAACTTGTTATACTGATTCATCGTCACGTCAATACCGGCCAGTACGAAACTCTTGATAATCTCCACGCCCAGGTCGATGGCCGGCTGCAGCTGTTGCAGTTGTTCGTCGGTGTAACGCCCCAGCACCCAGTCAATCTGCATGCCCTGCGGGTAGTCGTTGCCAATGCCTAAGCGCAGGCGTGCATACTGCTGCCCTATGAGCTGCTGAATGTGGCCCAGTCCGTTATGTCCGCCGTTGCTGCCGTTTGCCTTCAGGCGGAACTGTCCCAAGGGCAGCGCCACGTCGTCGCTGACCACGAGCAGCCGCTGCTGGTCAATGTTCTCCTTGCCCAGCCAGTAGCGCACGGCATTGCCACTCAGGTTCATGTAGGTCGAGGGTTTCAGCAGGAACACCTTGCGCCCCTTCAGCGTCGTCTCTGCCACGAAGCCGTAGCGCCGGTCGTCAAAAACAATATTGGACGCCTTCGCAAAAGCGTCCAATACCATGAATCCTGTATTGTGGCGGGTCATGTCGTACTCTGCACCTACATTTCCCAGGCCTACAATTAAGTATTTGTCCATATCCTACTGGTTTATGCCTCCTCAGTAGCAGCGGCAGAACGGGAAGCACGCGTGGCCTTAACCGAGCAGACGACAACCTCGGGAGAGGTGGCAATGTCAAGACCCTCGAAGCTCAGCTCGCCCACCTTGATGCTCTTGCCGAGCTGCAGGTTGGTCACGTCAATGTCGAGCACCTCGGGAATATTCTTGTAAGGAGCGGTAACGTTGATTTTACGGATTGACAGGTTGATGCGTCCACCGTCGCGCACACCCTGAGCCAGACCGTTCAGTTTCACGGGAATACCCACGGTGATGGGCTTCGTCTCGTTGACCTCATAGAAGTCGGCGTGCAGCAGTGCGTCCGTCGTGGGGTGGAACTGCAGTTCCTTCACAATGGCAACGTGCAGCTTGCCTTCAATGGTAATGTTCATCACATATACGTGGGGCGTGTAGATGGCCTTGCGGAGCTCAGCCATGGGGATGGCGAATGCCAGCGCCTCGGGCAGGCCGTTCTCACCTTTCTTTTCACCATACAGGTTGCAGGGCACGAGACCCTCCTTGCGAAGCAGCTTGCTGGCCTTCTTGCCGGTGTCGGTGCGCTTCTGACCGTTCAATGCGATTTCTCTCATAATAAAATTGTGTTACTCTAAATTAAGTTGTTAAAAATGCTGTTTTGCTTAATTCACCATCACACGGTGCCTAAAAAGCGGGTGCAAAGGTACGCCATTTTCTGCAAATACGCAAGAAAACGGGAAAAAAACTCAATATTTCGACCGAATATTTGCATTTTATCGCTTTTTTACGTACTTTTGCAGGTGCTATTATAATAACACGAAGTTGTTTTTAATGATCTTAGAGAATGATCAATCGCAAAATTATCAGAATCAAGATAGTCCAGTTAACCTACGCGTACTATCAGAACGGGAGTAAAAACATTGACTCGGCTGAAAAGGAGCTCTTCTTCAGCCTCTCGAAAGCCTACGACCTCTACAACTACCTGCTTGAACTGATTGTAGCTGTCACCAAAGAGGCACGCAAGCACTTGGACGTGGCACGGGCCAAGGCCCGCCGCGAGCGCACACCCATGCCCTCCGACAAGTTTGCCTTCAACCGCTTTGCCCTGCAGTTGGAGGAGAACAAGATGCTGAACGACTTTTTAGAGGTGCAGAAGAAGAACTGGGACGACGAGGCCGACTTCGTGCGCAGCCTGTACAACCAGATTACCGAAAGCAGCATCTATCAGGAGTACATGGACAGCCAGGACGACTCCTACGCTGCCGACCGTGAGCTCTGGCGGAAGATATACCGCACGTTCATACAGGACAACGACAACCTGGACAGTCTGCTCGAGGAGCAGAGCCTCTACTGGAACGACGACAAGGAGATTGTTGACACCTTCGTGCTGAAGACCATCAAGCGCTTCGACGAGACCAACAAGTCCAGTCAGGAGCTGCTGCCCGAGTACGACAGCGAGGAAGACCGAGAGTTTGCCCGCAAGCTGTTCCGAGCCACCATCCTGAATGCCGACGAGTATCAGAGCTACATGAGCGAAGCCTCCCAGAACTGGGACTTCTCGCGCCTGGCCTACATGGACGTCGTCATCATGCAGATAGCCCTTGCCGAGATGCTCACGTTCCCCAGCATCCCCATCAGCGTGACCATCAACGAGTTTGTAGAAATAGCCAAGCTCTACTCCACCCCACGCAGCGGCGGCTACATCAACGGCATGCTCGACGCCATTGCCCGCCACCTCGTCGGCACCGGACGACTGCTGAAACACATTGACGAGAGAGGTAATTTAAGGAATGAAGAATAGCTCCCCCTTTCGTCCCCCCCGGGGGGGCAGAGGTCTGTAATTATGCATTTATGAACTAAATTTTTTATATATTATGAGTCCGAATACACAAATGCTCATCATGATGGTGGCCATCTTCGCCATCTTCTACTTTTTCATGATTCGCCCACAGCAGAAGAAACAAAAGGAAATACAGAAGTTCCAGAACTCGCTGACCGAGGGCACCAACGTCTTCACCAGCGGCGGCATCTACGGCACCGTCAAGAAAATCGACCTGGCCAACGGCATCGTCGAGGTCGAGATAGCCAAGGGCACCGTGATACGCGTCAACAAGAACTACGTGTTCAAGGACGACGCCAGCACCCCCACGGCCAAATGAAGAACATGCCCCCCCGAGTGAGGGGGGAGCATGCACTATGAACAATGCAACCACTGAAACTCTTCCGCATCGTCAGGGACTTCCTGTTCAGCAACCTCAACAAGCAGTTCCTCATGTTCGTGTTCTTCCTTGCGCTCTCCGGCATCTTCTGGCTCATCACCACGCTGAACGAGAGCTACGAGAAAGAACTGCGCATACCCGTGCGCATAGCGCAGGTGCCCAAGAACGTGGTGCTCACCTCGCCCGAGGTTGACACCGTGCGCATCACCGTGCGCGACCGCGGCTGGGTGCTGCTGTCCTACCTCTACGGCAACCGCATCAAGACCATCAGCGCCCCCTACAAGAACTTCGTGCGCACCGACGGCTACGGCAACGTCAGCACGTCCGAGCTGCAAAAGCTCATTCACAGCCAGAACCCCGACATGACCTCGAAGATTACCGCCATCAAGCCCGAAAAGCTCGAGTTCTTCTACAACGACGGAGCCCACCGCCGCGTGCCCGTGCGCTGGAGCGGACGCGTCATACCCGACCACCTCTACTTCATAGCCCGCACCCAGTACTGGCCCGACAGCGTTGACGTCTATGCCTCGCCCGAAAAGCTCGACAGCATCAAGGTCGTATATACCGAGCCCCTCAACTATGCCAACTTCCGCGACACGCTCATAGCAGACTGCCAGCTGGCTAAGACCAAGGGCGTGAAGTGCGTCCCCGACCGCGTCAAGGTGGGTTTCTATACCGACGTGCTCACCGAGGTCAGCCTCGACGACGTACCCATCGTAGCCCTCCACATGCCCCCCGGCAAAGTGCTGCGCACCTTCCCCGCCAAAGTCAGGGTCAGCTTCGTCACCGGCGTCAGCCAGTACCGCTCGCTGCGCCCCGAGCAGTTCGTCGTCGTGGCCGACTACAGGGAAATCCAGTCCAAGCCGTCAGAAAAGTGCAACCTCTACCTGCAGTCCGTGCCCGGCGGCATCAGCCGCGCCACGCTCGACGTCAAGCAAGTAGATTACCTCATAGAAGAAGAATGAAGACAGGCATCACCGGCGGCATAGGCAGTGGCAAAAGCTACGTCTGCAAGCGTCTCGAGGCCCGCGGCATCCAGGTCTATGACTGCGATGCCGCCGCCAAGCGGCTCATCAGCACCTCACCCGAAATCCGCCGGCAGCTCACACGGCTCATCGGACCCGATGCCTACCTCCCGACAACCGACAACCGACAACCGACACTCAACAAAGCCGTCGTAGCCCGCTACCTGCTGAGCAGCCCCCGGCACGCCCGTGCCATCGACGCCATCGTCCACCCCGCCGTCTTCCGCGACTTCCAGTCCAGCGGCATCGGGTGGGTAGAGAGCGCCATCATGTACGAGTCAGGCCTCAGCCGCCTCGTTGACCGCGTCATCGTCGTCACCGCCCCCATAGAAGTCCGCATCCGGCGCGTCATGCAGCGCGACGGCATCAGCCGCGAAAAAGTGCTGGAGTGGATGAACCGCCAGTGGCCGCAGCAGGAAGTCAGGCAGCGGGCCGACTTCGAAATCGTCAACGACGGCCAGACCGACATTGACGAACAGTTAGAACGCATATTGCAAGAAATCATATAAACAGTAAACAAGAAAAAAAACATCATTATGTCACAAACCATTTTAGCCATCTCAGGCAAACCCGGACTTTACAAACTCGTTTCACGCGCAAAGAACAGCCTCATCGTCGAGTCGCTCGACGCGTCGCACAAGCGCATGCCCGCCTTTGCCACCGACCGCATCACGTCGCTGGCCGACATTGCCATGTTCACCGAAACCGAAGACATCGCCCTCTACAAAGTGTTCAACGCCGTCAAGGAGCTGGAGCAGGGCAAGCCCGTCAGCATCGACTACAGGAAAGCCAGCGGCAAGGAGCTGCAGGACTACTTCACGAAGGTGCTCCCGCAGTGGGACCGCGACCGCGTGCACACCAGCGACATCAAGAAGCTGCTCCAGTGGTACAACATCCTCGTAAGTGCCGGCATCACCGACTTCAATGAGCTCACACCCACCGAGGGCGACAACATTGACAACCGCGAGAACGACGACGAGCAGACGGCAGAATAGAATTGATTTTTGGGGTATTGTTCTCGCGTAGTCGTACCTCTTCGCTCCGCAAGAAAGTACGCCCGCCCAGAAAAGCTCTGGGAGGATACCTGCACAAACGATGGGTTTCCCCGACGGTCAATGCCGGGGAAACCCATCGTTTGTGCAGGGGAGACCTACAGTTTATGCCAAGGAAAACCATGTTCGGCATCATGTCAGACAATCGTTCGGCATCATGTCGGACAATCGTTTGACAGGAGTCGGACAATCGTCTGACAGGAGTCGGACAATCGTTTGACAGGAGTCGGACAATCGTTTGACGGAAGTCGGACGGTCGGAAAACGGGCGTCGGACGTCGATTTACCTACCAGTTGCCTCCTGCAAAGATAAGGCCGAAGGTACTTTCGCTCGGCAATAAAAATAAACACGAGGTTTTATTTTGTATTGTTCCCACTTATTCGTACCTTTGCAGGAAAAACCTAAAGACTATGCTACAGATTCGCTGCAAGAACAATGGCGTGACCAAGAGTTTCCCCGAAGGAACGTCACTACTTGATGTCTATCAGGAGTTTGCCGACGACATCAAGTTGCCCTACCCCGTGGTATCGGCAAAAGTCAACAATGCCTCGCAAGGACTGAAGTTCCGGCTCTACCAGAACCGCGACGTAGAATTCATGGATGCCCGGGAGGGAAGCGGCCACCGCGTATATGTCCGTTCGCTCTGCTTCGTGCTCTACAAGGCCACTCAGGATGAGTTTCCCGGCTCCAAGCTCTTTATTGAGCACACCATTTCACGAGGTTACTACTGCAACTTCAAGAAGAAGAACATGGAGCCGCTCGCCGACGGTGACGTGGAGCGCATAGCACGTAGGATGCAGGAGATTATCAATCTGGACATGCCCTTCCGCCGGAATGAGTCAACGACCGAAGAGGCTATCCGTGTGTTTACGGAGCGTGGCCTTACCGACAAGGTCAAGCTGCTGGAAACCAGCGGAAGCATCTACAGCGACTACTACACGCTGGGCGACACGGCCGACTACTACTATGGCCCGCTGGTGCCTTCGGCAGGCTACCTCACCGTATGGGCCTTGGAGCCGTACCACGACGGCATGCTGCTGCGCGTGCCCGACTGGAACAACCCGACGATACTGGCCGAGAAAGTGGATATGCCGAAGACCTACGAGATGTTTGCCGAGAAAACCCGCTGGGACATCATCATGCGGCTCTCGAATGCCGGCGACGTGAACAAGGCGGTGAAACGTGGCCATGCCTCTGAACTGATACAGGTGTCAGAAGCCCTGCAGGAGAAGAAAATAGTGCAGATAGCCGAGGAGATTGACCGTCGGTTCCACCGTGAAGAGAACCCCGTACGCGTGGTGCTCATCACGGGGCCCTCGTCGTCGGGCAAGACGACCTTCTGCAAGCGTCTTTCCATCCAGCTGCTGGCCTGCGGACTACGCCCGATGTCGTTCTCGACCGACGACTACTTCGTCAACCGTGTGGATACGCCGAAACTGCCTAACGGCGACTACGACTTCGACAATATTGAGACGGTGGAGTACTCACTGCTGGAAGACCATCTGCTGCGGCTGATGCAGGGCGAGCGTGTAGAGATTCCCGAGTATAACTTTGTGACAGGCAAGCGCGAATGGAACGGAAAGAAACTGAAATTGTCGAACGACTCCGTGCTCATCATTGAGGGCATACATGCGCTCAACCCGTTGCTGACGCAGAAGATTCCCGACTCGGCAAAGTTCAAGATATACATCTCGGCACTGACCAGCATCTCGCTGGACGACCACAACTGGATTCCCGTACGCGACAACCGACTGTTGCGCCGCATCATCCGTGACTACAACAAGGGAGCCTATACCGCACAGGAAACCATCGCACAGTGGAAAAACGTTTGTGAAGCTGAAGACCGGTGGATATTCCCCTTCCAGGAGACGGCCGACGCCATGTTCAACTCTGCCCTGAACATTGAATTTGCCGTGTTGCGCACCCATGCAGAACTTATCCTGGCCTCAGTACCCAAGAACTGTCCGGAGTATGCCGAGGCTCACCGCCTGCTGAAGTTCCTGCACTTCTTCATTCCCATCAGCGACAAGGAGATTCCACCCACCTCGATTATGCGCGAGTTCGTTGGCGGCAGCTCCTTTAAATACTAAATGAACGGTAATAGTTGCGATAGACGCGTTCGTCCGCAGCATCATCGGTGAGCACTTCCAACAACAGGGGGTGCTCACTTTCCGTCTCGAGCAGCCAGCCGATGCCCTCGTGCAACGACTGCAGGTCGGCGGCCTGGTGGTAAGCCACTGCGTTCTGCTGACAGATACCTGCTGCCGTCGTATGGTGTTCAGCAGCAACAAGACAGTCGCGGGCAGGGCTCTGCTCCAGTCCCTTCAGCATGTTGAAGATGCCACCCCTGCCGTTATTGAGCAGAAGGATGCGCAGATTACCCTTCAGGTTTTGGTTCCACAGCGCGTTCTGGTCGTAGAAAAAGCTCAGGTCGCCAATGACGCAAAACACAGGTTCGTCAGTAGCCAAGGACATGCCGGCTGCCGTGCTGAGCGAACCCTCAATGCCGTTGACGCCACGGTTGCAGAACACGGCATGGCGGGCGTAGATGCAGGCTAAGCGGATGGCGGAAGAATTGGCATAATGAACCGCTGCTTTATATGGACGAAGGGAGAGTTGCTCCTCAAAATATTTTACTGCTGCCATTTGGGAATAGGCTGGGACAAACGATTGGTGAACTGATGCAGCCTTTTCAAGTTGCTGACGCCAAAGGCTGCAAAATGACTGGGCTTCAACGCCTGGATGGAATGCCGCTCCTTCCGTCTGCCCGGCAAGCATCTTTTCGTATTCGTACCTGATTTTCCACAAGGTCTGGGCCGGCAGACACTCCACCACCTCCGTAAGATGCATGAAGACATCGCACACGCGTCCTTCTGCATCTAAATAATAGACCTTTGCATGCTTGGCAGCTCGCAAAAACTTCTTCAGGCGCTTACTGACGATGGTGCCCCCGAGATGGAGTACAACATCAGGCATATATGCCTCAGCATTTCCTACATGTGAAAGCACCTCTTCGAAATGAACGGAAGCAAGGAAATAGTTGCACAACGGCTCGTACAAGACAACGGCACGAGCAGCAAGAAAGGACATCAGGCTCCTCCATTCCTCGTCATAAATCATATCTGAGTGTGTCTGGCCGATGACAATCATAGGGCGCTTAGCCTCCATGAAATGGCGAATCATGATTTCATCAACATCACCTGCCTCACCACAATCAAACCGCCGGACAATTTTCCGCTCATCGGGAAGTGCTTCTGCGGTAAACTCAAACAGTGGTTCACTGATAGGGACATTGATGTGAACAGGACCAAGACCATGATGCCGGACAGACAGCAAGGCCTCATTTACCAGACGGTTGCAGTACCAGCGTTCCTCGTCGTCACGCGGTTCCGGCAAACTGACAGCCTTCCTGACAAAGCGCCCCAGCGCATCAGGCTGCGGCAGCGTCTGACCATCCTGTTGGTCAATCCATTGTGGCGGTCGGTCGGCAGAAATAACAACCAACGGCACCTGCTGGTAATATGCCTCGGCCACGGCGGGCAGCAGATTGAGCAATGCCGTACCACTGGTGACACAAACTCCGACTGCCCTCGGAGCACCGGCACCTAACGCCAATCCCAGGGCATAGAAGCCCGCCGAGCGTTCATCGGTAACGGGGTAACATGTAATGTCAGGACACTCGTTCAGGTTATGCACGATGGGTGCATTACGACTGCCAGGGCAGACGACGACATGACGAACGAAGTGCTTGACAAGCAGGGCGGTCAGTATGTTGACGTTTTCTTTATTGCTATACACGACTCAACGATGTTTTTATGAATGATGCATTTATGCTTGACCAAAGCGAGAAGTTAACAGGCTGCGCATGGTTTTCATCTTTGCCTCTGTTTCCTGCCATTCCTGCTCCTCTATGCTTTCCGGCAACAGTCCGCCGCCGGCATAAAGCTGGTATTTGCTGCCGCAAATATGCATGCAGCGCAGCGAGACATAAAGGTGGGTTGACTGTTCTATGAGCAGCGGGCCGACGAATCCGCTATAGTACTGACGGGGGAAGCGCTCGTTGGACAGGATGAAGTCAAGTGCCTCACGCTTAGGCAGTCCGCAGACGGCCGGCGTGGGGTGCAGCATGTCAAGCAGGGAGCCCACACGGTGGTTTAACGATGCATGGAAGATGAAGTCACTACGCAGATGAACCAGCTGGGCAGCACGCACGGTGCGAGGAGCCTCCTCGTGGAAGTCAATGTCAAACCGTTCCAGGCATTCGGCAATATAGGTTGCCACATAGCGCTGCTCCTGAATATTCTTGGCTGACCAGCACACGCGCTCGCCTTCGCCATTCAGGTCGGCTCCTTCTAACTGCATGGTGCCCGCCAGGGCTATGGTGCGCCAACGGTCGGCCGTTCCCTCAAGCAGGATTTCCGGAGTGGCCATCAGCCAGCAAGTCCCGTCAGGCAGCGAGAACAGTGTGATGAACAATCGCGGGTAACGCTGGCAGGCCTGCCAGAACAGCTGCCGAGGGTCAGCGGCTTGAGCGGTCTCTATCTCTGCACAGCGCGCAAGGACAATCTTGCGAAACGTACCTTGGGAAAGCTGTGCATGAAAATTGGCAAAGTCAATGGTATATTCCTCCCGATAATCGTGCGCATGCAGCATGTCGGGAACCTGACCGGCAGGTTTCTCTATGGGAAGCGTAGTCATACGGTCAGGACGTATCAGCAACACGGGCTGTGCTGCCGTCGCACAAAAAGGTGCCACGACAAAACCTTGTTCTCCGTCGAGGCTGGCTACTGATGCGAACTGCCGGGGTTCGCCCGTGGTTTGCTCGATAAGCGTACAGTGATTCTCGTAGGGTAGGCGGTAAAGTGCGTAGGCTGCCATTTTCTTGATATGCAATTAAATTAGCGTTACTTTTTAGGATTGATGATATAGTTGGTAACCCGGACGGTGGAAATAAGCTCTCGCTGACTGTTGCTGATTTCCACATTCCATACATGCAGCGTACTGCCTTTGTGCTGCAGGCGTGCTACTGCCGTTACCGTGTCACCCTCGCTGACAGCCTGCACATGACTACCGCTGACCTCAATGCCCACACACATCTGTCCCGGGCACAAAGAGCAGGAGCCTACCCCTGCTACGTTCTCTGCCAAAGCTAACGACGCGCCACCGCTCAAGAAACCGAAAGGCTGCCGGTTACGCTCATCAACTTTCATACGGGCCATGCAAATGTCATCCTCGGGGGTGGATATGAACTCCATTCCGAGAGCTGTGGAAAGATTGGGTTTCTCTTCTATGATTTTCTTTATTCTATCTACGTTCATTTAAAAAACTATAAAGAATTCATTACTTAAACAGTGAATATTCTTTGACGCCCCAGGCAAGCGCGCTGGCTCCCAACACCGTGCGCTCTGCCGTTTCCAGAATGGACGGAAGTATCTTTACCTTACCCCGCAGATTGTGGAAGACATTTTCTTCCAACGACTCACGCGTAGGCTCTAACAGCCACTCCATGACCTGGTTAATATCGCCTGTCAGCACTACAGCTTCGGGGTTCAGTGCCGTAGCATAGTTGGCTATGGAACGGCCCAATATGGTGCCCGTGCGCCGTACGGCCTCTATAGCCAGCTTGTCACCCTGCTGACAGCACAGGACGAAGGCCTTGAAGTTCAGATGCTCTATGTTCCTCATCAGTGAAGGTTCGTCACTCTCTGCCATCATTTCGCGGGCGGTGTCAAGTATGCCGCGGGTGGATACGTAACGCTCAAGGCAGCCTTTATGCCCGCATCCGCACTGACGGCCATTCAGCTCAATACACGTGTGGCCTATTTCGCCGGCGAAACCATTATTTCCCAAATGTGGCTTCCCGTTAGTGAAGATGCAACTGCCAACACCGCCCATGCTGAAAGTCATCACAACAAAATCGTTCATACCGTGTGCAGAGCCAAAGGCATGCTCGCCTAAGGCTGTCACGTGGCCATCGTTGGCAAGCACAACAGCCATGCCAAGCCTGTCTCGCAGCATGGCGGCCAGGGGCACGACACCCTTCCAGGGCAAGTTAGCTGCATTTTCTATGCTTCCCGTCATGTAATTGCTGCTCGGGGCACTGATGCCCACAGAGCGGATTTCCGCTGTTCCGCCGTTTTCACGAACCAGTTTCATGATTTTCTCATAGAGTACTGACACGTATGTACTGATGTCTGGGTAATCAGAAGTGGGGAAAACCTCTTTTGCCAATATGGTGCCACGTATGTCAACTACTGCACATGTGGTGTTGTTCAAGGTAAGATCGACACCAATGACTTTCGTTTTAACTTTCAACTCATCCATAACTCCTACTGTCCTAAATTATTTGAAAAGGGAGTATTCTTTCACCTCCCACGCTAATACCGATGCCCCCAGAATGTCGCACAAATGATAGTCGAGCGACGACAGCACAAAACGCGTCTTCCCCTGAATGTTGTGGAAAACGATTTCGTTATAGGCTTTCTCGGCCGGCTCCAGCAGCCATTTGCCTGCACGGGCCAGACTGCCTGTAAAGATGAATGCCTCAGGGTCGAGAATGGAGGCATAGTTGGCAAGTTGCCAACCTAGCACGCGTCCCGTGCGGCGCATCACCTCGATGGCCAGGGAGTCGCCTTGTCCGCACAAGGCAATGACATGTCCGACGTCGGGAGCATTGTCGCCGCGCAACAGGCTGGGTTCCCGGCTCTCGCCCAGCACCTCCTGAACCGTCTGCAACACACCGCGCTCGTTGACGTAAGCTTCCAGGCATCCTTTCTTTCCACAACCACACTCGCGGCCGTCAGGAATGAGACAGGCATGGCCCATTTCGCCGGCAAAGCCATCGGCACCCTGATAGGGCTGACCATTCGAATAAATGAAGCTGCACACACCGTGGCCAAGCGTCATGACGACAAAATTCTTCAGGCCATGAGCTGCTCCGAACTCATATTCGCCCAAAGCACGTACATGAGCCATATTGCCTAAGGCCACGGCTATGCCCAGTTGGTCACGCATCATGGCGGCTAAAGGTATGACACCTTTCCAAGGCAGGTTGACGGCATGCTCAATACAGCCCGTCATGAAGTTGGAACTGGGTGCACTGACACCTACCGAACGTATGGCACCGAGCAGGTTGTGGGTCAGCATCATATTTACCAAATGCTCACAAAGTCCGGACACAAAGTCGTTCACGGTAGGGTACTCCATCGTAGGGAACTCATCTTTAGCCACAATATTTCCACGAATATCGACAATAGCATAGGTGGTACGCTCCAGACTTATCTGGACTCCGAACACCTTGTCTTTCATAGAAGTTTCTATCATAGTCTTCCCGAATATTAGTGTGGCAAAAATAGTAAATATTCGGCAGGCAGCCAAAGGATTTGCCGTTTTTTTATAAATAATTCGTAATTCGTAATTCGTAATTCATAATTAATTTGTACCTTTGCACACAAAACATCACATATAATTATGAACGTTTTAGAATTAAGTGAACAAGAAATAGGCAGACGCGAAAGTCTGCAAGAGTTGCGCAACATGGGTATAGACCCCTACCCCGCAGCCGAATATCCAACCAATGCTTTCTCTACCGACATCATTGAGGAGTTTCAGGACGATGCCCCACAGCGTGAGGTCTGCATTGCAGGCCGCATGATGAGCCGCCGCGTCATGGGAAAGGCATCGTTCGTTGAGTTACAGGATTCGAAAGGTCGCGTCCAAGTTTATATTACCCGCGACGACCTCTGCCCCGACGAGAACAAGGACTTGTACAACGTTGTTTTCAAAAAGCTGCTTGACATTGGCGACTTCATCGGCATCAAGGGCTTCGTGTTCCGCACACAGACGGGGGAGGTCAGCGTACATGCCCAAGAGCTGACACTACTGTCAAAGTCGCTGAAGCCACTGCCCATTGTGAAATACAAGGACGGTGTGGCCTACGACAAGTTCGACGACCCGGAGCTGCGTTACCGTCAGCGCTACGTTGACCTGGTGGTCAACGAGGGTGTGAAGGAAACGTTCCTGCAGCGTGCCACCGTCATTCGCACATTAAGAAGAGTGCTGGACGAGGCAGGCTATACTGAGGTGGAAACACCCACCTTGCAGTCGATTGCCGGTGGTGCATCGGCCCGTCCTTTCATCACCCACTTCAATGCCCTTGACCAGGATATGTACATGCGCATAGCCACCGAGCTCTATCTGAAACGACTCATCGTAGGCGGCTTCGAGGGTGTATATGAAATCGGCAAAAACTTCCGTAATGAGGGCATGGACCGCAACCACAACCCGGAATTCACCTGCATGGAGCTCTATGTGCAATATAAGGACTACAACTGGATGATGTCGTTCACCGAGAAACTGCTGGAAACGATTTGTATTGCCGTCAACGGCAAGCCAGAGCGGGAAATCGACGGCAACATGGTTTCCTTCAAGGCACCCTACCGCCGTCTGCCTATTCTTGAGGCTATCAAGGAGAAGACCGGTTTCGACTGCGACGGCAAGACCGAGGAAGAGATTCGCGCCTTCTGTCTTTCAAAAGGCATGGATGTGGATGAAACCATGGGCAAGGGCAAATTGATTGACGAGCTGTTCGGTGAATTTTGTGAAGGCACGTTCATACAACCCACATTCATTACTGACTACCCTGTCGAGATGTCGCCCCTGACCAAGATGCACCGCTCAAAGCCCGGACTGACAGAGCGCTTTGAGCTGATGGTGAATGGCAAGGAACTGGCAAATGCCTATTCAGAGCTGAACGACCCCATTGACCAGGAAGAGCGTTTCATTGAGCAGATGCGACTGGCTGACAAGGGCGATGACGAGGCCATGATTATAGACCAAGACTTCCTGCGTGCCCTGCAGTATGGCATGCCACCTACCAGTGGCATCGGTATCGGTATCGACCGTCTGGTCATGCTCATGACCGGGAAAACCTATATTCAGGAGGTATTGTTCTTCCCACAAATGAAACCGGAGAAGAAGATTCCTCAGAGTTCCAACGAGGAATGGGCTGCCATAGGTGCCGGCGAGGAGTGGGTTCCCGTGCTGCGCAAGGCAGGTTTCAACCTGGTACAGAATATTGCTACGGAAAAAGCGCAAGGATTGCAGCAGAAGATAGGTGACATTGTCAAAAAATACAAGCTTGACATGCAGAAACCTTCTGTTGACGAAATCCAACAATGGATTGACAAGGCATCAATATGATAGGTACATTAGGTCGCATCGCCATCATTGGCGGAGGCTCATGGGCCACAGCCATAGCCAAGATTGTAGTGCAGCACACGCACCACATAGGTTGGTATATGCGTCGCGACGACCGCATTGATGATTTCCGCCGTCTGGGACACAACCCGGCCTATCTCGTCGGGGTACATTTCGACATCAACGAAATAGAGTTCTCCAGCGACATCAACAAGATTGCCCAACAATACGACACACTGGTATTCGTCACGCCATCGCCTTATCTGAAGAGTCACCTGAAGAAACTCAAGACGCGGCTCCGCGAGAAATTCATCGTAACGGCCATCAAGGGCATTGTGCCTGACGAGAATCTTGTCTGCTCAGAATATTTCCATCAGGTATATGATGTTCCTTACGAGAACTTGGCTTGTCTCGGAGGACCGTCGCATGCAGAGGAGGTTGCTCTGGAACGCCTGTCCTACCTGACCGTCGGCTGTTCAGAGAAAGAGAAGGCACAAGCATTTGCAGACGTACTGACAAGCGAATACATCAAGACCAAGACCTCTTCTGACGTCATCGGCATCGAGTATTCTTCCGTACTAAAGAATGTCTATGCCATTGCAGCAGGAATTTGTTCCGGCCTCAAGTTCGGCGACAACTTCCAGGCGGTGCTAATGGCAAACGCCGTTCAGGAAATGACGCGGTTCCTGAAAAGCGTACACCCGCAGGAACGTAACATGGACGACTCCGTCTATCTGGGAGACCTGCTCGTCACGGGCTACTCCAACTTCTCACGCAACCGCGTCTTCGGGACAATGATTGGCAAGGGATATTCCGTCAAGTCGGCACAGATTGAGATGGAAATGATTGCCGAAGGCTACTTCGGCACCAAATGTATGAAGGAAATCAACCGCCACCAGCACGTCAACATGCCCATTCTCGATGCGGTCTATAACATTCTCTACGAGCGCATATCGCCTCAGATTGAGATTAAGCTGCTCACCGACTCGTTCCGTTAGAAGCCCAACTGCTCACCAGTTCATTCCTATAGAAACTTAGTAAGAAATAAAAAATCCAGAATATGAAACTTAACGAGAAATACGTGATTTCGATTAACCGCGAACTGGGTTCCGGTGGTCGTACCGTGGGCGAAAAACTGGCCCAACGGCTTGGTGTGGTGTTTTACGACAAGGCACTCATCAAAGCACTGACAAAGCAATATAACCTCACGGTCGAGGAGATAGAGCGGCTGAAAGGAAAGAACACGAGTTGGTGGGAAGACTTTACGCGTCACATCATCCCATTCTACGATGCTTCCAAGTCGGAATACTATCGTGTAACGAGTGAGGATACGACAGGCAAGCCCCTTACGACCGAGGAAATGTTCAAGGTCGAGACACGCATCCTGACGGATATTGCCAGCAACGAATCGTGTGTCGTTGCCGGACGAAGCGGTTTTTTCATCTTCCGCAATATTCCCAACCACCTCAGCATTCTCATCCAGGCTCCTATGAAAAATCGTATTGAGCGCGTGATGAGAAAGCAGGGAAAGAACGCCGCCGACGCCCAGAAACTGATAGAGCAGGTGGACCGTATGCGCGAGAACTACATTAACCGCTACACGGGCACATCGCGCTACAACACCCGTAACTACGACCTTGTCATCAATATGGTTGACCTGACCGAAGACGAAGCCGTGGACATCATCATGGACTATATAGGAAAACAACAATAAATATTATTTTAACTTAACAAAAATGAGTAACATCAAGCTTGACATTACAAAGGCGGCTTGCTTCTTAGAGGCAGGCGCAGTAAAGGCTTTCGAGCCAAAGGTAAAGGCTGCTCAGCAGGCCCTGGAGGACGGCACATGTCCTGGTAACGACTTCTTAGGCTGGCTACACCTGCCCAGCAGCATCACGCCAGCGTTTCTTGATGAGGTGCAAGCCGTGGCTGACACGTTGCGTGAGAAATGTGAAGTAGTCGTAGTAGCCGGCATTGGCGGCTCCTATCTTGGTGCACGTGCCGTCATTGAAGCACTCGGTAACTCGTTTGCCTGGCTCATTCAAGACAAGAAGAACCCCACCATTCTGTTTGCCGGCAACAACATCGGCGAGGACTATCTCTCTGAGATGACAGAGTACCTGAAGGACAAGAAATTCGGTGTCATCAACATCTCAAAGTCAGGAACAACCACCGAGACAGCCCTGACCTTCCGTCTGCTGAAGAAACAGTGTGAGGCACAAATGGGCAAGGACGTTGCCAAGGATGTCATTGTTGCCGTTACCGATGCCAAGCGTGGCGCTGCCCGTACCTGTGCTGACAAGGAGGGTTACAAGAGTTTCATCATTCCCGACAACGTCGGCGGACGTTTCTCTGTCTTGACACCGGTAGGTCTGCTGCCCATTGCCTGCGCCGGATTCGACATCAAGGCTCTTGTACAGGGAGCTGCCGACATGGAGAAGGCCTGTGGCAAGGATGTGCCCTTCGAAGAAAACCTCGCTGCCCAGTATGCTGCCGTACGTAACGGTCTGTATGGTGCTGGCAAGAAGATTGAAATCATGGTCAACTACCAGCCGAAACTGCACTTCATCAGCGAGTGGTGGAAGCAGCTCTACGGAGAGTCAGAGGGTAAGGACAAGAAGGGCATCTTCCCCGCTTCGTGCGACTTCACTACCGACCTGCACAGCATGGGACAGTGGATTCAGGATGGCGAGCGCACTATCTTCGAGACCGTCATCTCTATAGAGAAGCCCAACCGCCAACTGCTCTTCCCGAGCGACGAGGAGAACCTGGACGGTCTGAACTTCCTGGCAGGCAAGCGTGTCGATGAGGTGAACAAGATGGCCGAGCTGGGCACACGTCTGGCACACGTTGACGGTGGCGTGCCTAACATCCGCATCAGCGTTCCCGAGCTGAACGAATACTACATCGGCCAGCTCATCTACTTCTTCGAAATAGGCTGTGGCATCAGTGGCAACGTGCTCGGTGTCAACCCGTTCAACCAGCCTGGCGTAGAGGCCTACAAGAAAAACATGTTCGCCCTGCTCGACAAGCCTGGCTATGAGGCAGACTCGAAAGCCATCAAGGAGCGTTTGGCCAAGGAGGCATAACAGCGATGAAAGAAATCATAGAACATTATTTACGGAGCAACGGCTTTCGGACTTTCTGCCCGAAAGCCGTGCTTTTTGACATGGACGGTGTCATTTTCGACTCCATGCCTAACCATGCCCGTTCCTGGCACGAAGCCATGAAACAATGTGGCATTCAAATGGCCCCCCGCGAGGCCTACGTCTATGAAGGCATGCGGGGCGTGGAGACCATCCGGCTGAAAGCACGCGAGCAATGGCAGCGCGAGATTTCTGACGAAGAAGCTCAGCAGATGTACGAAGTCAAGACCCGCATATTCTCGTCATGTCCCCCGGCCAAGAAAATGACAGGCGTAGAATCCCTGATGCGCCACATCAAGAGCTGCGGCATGAAAATCGGAGTGGTCACGGGCAGCGGGCAGCACTCACTGCTCCAACATTTGGAGCAGGAGTTTCCCGGTCTGCTTCACAAAGAGCTCATGGTGACCAGTTTCGACGTCAGGCAAGGCAAGCCCAACCCCGAACCTTATATCGTCGGACTGCAGAAATGCGGCGTGAATCCCTGGGAGGCCATCGTCATTGAGAATGCCCCACTCGGTGTACGCGCTGCCGTAGCAGCTCACGTCTTCACCATTGCCGTCAACACAGGTCCCCTGAGCGACCGTCAGTTGGCAGCCGAGGGGGCCAATCTTGTATTTAAGACCATGTCAGATGTTGAAGCCGTGTGGAACCAGCTGGTCAGTCTTCCAGTTCCGCATCCATCCGTGTGTCACGAATGATGGAGATGTCACCCATACGCGTCACGGCAAGAATCAGCGGTATATATTCGTCAGACTGCGGTCGGCTGACACTACATGCAAAGCGCACTTCGTTGGGCTCCACTTTGTCAAACACGAAGCCCTCCAGTATTCCCGTCTTTCGGAAATCATCGTCTATGTAGGAATTAAACGTAGCCTTTGTAAACTCCCGGTTGAAAAACTTGCTGCCATCAGCCCTGCTGATGACCACCCTTACACGGTTGTCAACAAACAGCTGTCCGTTCTCATCCTTGACCTTGGGCAAAGAGTCGTCCGCCATGCGCTCAATGGAACACACGTAGTCACGGTCAAGCCATTTGAAGGCTACGGTGTCCTTGTAGTCATCAGTACGTATAGGCCCCTGAATTTCCGGTTTTTCATACTTAGTGGTTATAATGTCATCACGTTTTTTCTTGCTGCTGCACGACAACACAGCCCCCGCAAGGAAAGCCATGAACAAGAGTGGAAGTATCTTTCTCATTTTTCGGTTTGTTTTTTTCCGCGCAAAGATACAAATAAGTAAGCAAAACACCAAATAATTAACGATATTTCAAGTTTTGCATTTTTCTCGGTTTCCCAAGGCGCGAGGTGCTATTCTCGCACCTCGCGCCCCGGTTTACTTCTTCGGATGCCTCTTGGCATCAGCCTTGTACTTTTCAAACTGTTCCGCCGTCATGATGCCTTGCAACTCCTTGTCGTAGGCTTCCATTACAGCCTGACGTTGCTGACGGTGCTGCTCCATCTTGTCACGCTGCTCCTGAGTCATTTCAGGACGGCGGACATCGCCCTCACCCGGTTTCGGGCCGTGGCCGTGGTGGCGGTGGTGCCTCCCCCTCATGGGTTTCATCTTCTCAGCATACTGGGTGTTCAGCGCTAACAGTTTCTTTTGCTGAGCCTCGTTCAGGCCGTACTTCTTGACCATTCTTTCCGTGCGATGCTGAATCATCTCTTCCTTGTCAGGCTTCTCACGTCGGGGCTGATCCGGCTGTGCCGTTACTGTTGTACCTATTGCAAACATGGCTACGCAAGCCAAAATTATCCTTTTAAACTTCATACCTTTATACTTTTTAGTTATTTAATTTTTCCGATTCATTATTTTTTTAGTTGCGCAACTATCATTTTGATGCCGTCAGCCTTCCAAAGTTTAAAGGAAACCAAAAAAAACGCTCGTTTATTAAACAAACTGGTTTTTTTTTACTACATTTGCAGCAAATTTGTAAACGAAAATGGGAAAGAGATTCTCCTGGGCCCTTGGCTGTTGGCTGTTATCCGTCGTCAGCGTGCTGTGTGCAGGCTGCTCACACCGCCAGCACAGCCGTACGGAAAGCCCGTCCGACACCTTACAGTTGCTGACCACCCACATCCAGCAATGCTCGCGCCTTTACACGGCCGAATACGCTATCCACAAAGTCGTTACCCACGACGATGTTCTGCGGCTGCGAGGTCAGCTGACGGGCGAGAAGTACGATTTCGAGCTGCCCTTTCTGGGTGACCGCAAGATAGCCATTCCCATGGATGCCACCGTCAAGGCATATATCGACTTCAGCGGCTTTTCCGAAGCGAATGTAGAGCGCAACGGGCAGCACATCACCATCATCCTGCCTGACCCGAAGGTGTTGCTCACCAGTACCAAGATTGACCATCAGAACATCAGGAAATACGTCGCACTGCTGCGGCATGACTTTACTGACGACGAGCTTTCCTCGTACGAGCAGCAGGGGCGTGCCGCCATCGCAGCCGCCATTCCCGACATGGGCATTGTGGAGTCGGCCCGCAAGAATGCCGCCCACATACTCATACCCATCATTCAGCAGATGGGCTTCAGCGAGCAGGACATCACCATCACGTTCCGTCAGGATCTTGACATAGCATCAACCATCGAAAGAACTACAGAATGAACCCGAGACAAAAGAAATATTGGATTATTGCCTGTTTGCTGGCGGCGGCAGCCCTGCTGCTGTCAGCCATTGGTTATGGCATCTACAGCATCTGGCAGCGGGCGACCAGCAACAGCATCAGCCTCGTCGCCGACGACAGGATTGACATCACACCACAGCAAATACGCTCCATGCGAGCCATCGGAGAGTGGGAGTTTCTGTCAGTCACTGACGAGGTAATGGTAGATACCGTGCGTACAGGCATCTTCTTCGACGACCAGCTGGTGCGAATATACTACGGCACGCTCCGCTTAGGCATCGACATGCAACAGCTTGCCGACGATGCCATCAGCCATAGCGGCGACACGCTCTGCATCGCCCTGCCCCCCGTCAAACTACTCGACCAGCACTTCATCGACGAGGCCCGCACGCGCTCGTTCATTTCTACCGGCACTTGGAGCAACGCCGACCGTGAAGCCCTCTTCCAGCGAGCCCGTCAGAAGATGCTCAGTCAGAGCCTTACTGCCCATAACATCAGGCGTGCCGAAGACAATGCCGTCGAACAAGTCACCAACCTGCTGCACTCCATGGGCTTCCAACTTGTAAAAGTGAAGAGAGGAGAGAAGAGAGTGGAGAGTGAAGACTAAATAAAAAACAAGCTCAATAACAAGATGGACTTACTGAACAACATCCTGACCCAAGTCAGCGACTTCCTGTGGGGATGGCCCATGATTATCCTGCTTCTTGGAACCCATCTCTACCTCACCATACGTCTGCGTTTCCCGCAACTGCGCATTTTTACGGCCATCCGCCTCTCCGTCAAGAAAGACAGTGATGTGCGCGGCGACGTGTCGCAGTTTGCCTCCTTAGCCACCGCCCTTGCCGCCACCATCGGCACGGGCAACATCATCGGCGTGGCCACCGCCGTAGCACTGGGCGGCCCCGGTGCCGTGCTGTGGTGCTGGCTGACGGGTGTCTTCGGCATTGCAACGAAATATGCCGAAGGGCTGCTGGCCATCAAATACCGCGTCAAGACCAAGGACGGGCGCATGCTCGGCGGCCCCATGTACGCCTTGGAGCGCGGTCTGGGGTGGAAGTGGCTGGCCGTACTCTTTGCTTTCTTCACCGCGTGTGCCTCGTTTGGCATCGGCAACACCGTACAAGCCAATGCCATTGCCGTACTGGCCAGCGAGTCGTACGGCATATCGCCCTACGTCACCGGCGCCGTCGTCTGCACGCTGACGGGAGCCGTCGTCTTAGGCGGCGTGAGGAGCATCGCCCGCGTCTGCTCCATGCTCGTGCCTTTCATGGCTTTCTTTTATGTCTTGGGGTGCCTGGTCATTCTCGGCATCAACTGGCATTTCCTCTGGCCAGCACTGAAACTCATCGTCGTTTCAGCCTTCTCGCCCGAGGCCGCGGGTGGCGGCTTTGCAGGTTCCACAGTCATGATGGCCGCCCGTTTCGGCATCGCCCGTGGACTCTTCTCCAACGAGTCAGGACTGGGCTCAGCCCCCATCGTGGCAGCCGCAGCCAAGACGCGCAACCCCGTGCGGCAGGCACTCGTCTCGTCCAGCGGCACGTTCTGGGACACCGTCGTCATCTGCGCCATCACCGGTCTGGTCATCGTCAGCAGCGTGCTGGCCTATAGCGACATCGACTTCTCCAACGGTGCCACACTCACCAAGGCCGCCTTTTCCAAGATACCCTACTTTGGCACACCGCTGCTGACGTTCGGCCTGCTGACGTTTGCCTTTTCCACCATCCTCGGCTGGTACTATTACGGCGCACGTGCCATAGAATATCTGGGCGGCATACGCTGGGTCAAGGCATACCGCGTGGTCTATATCGTAGCCGTCTTTGTAGGAAGCGTCATCAACCTGAGTCTTGTCTGGACGTTTGCCGACTGTGCCAACGCGCTGATGGCCATTCCAAACCTGCTGTCGCTACTCTTTCTAAGCGGCATCATTGTCCACGAGACGCGCAAATACCTCTGGCGCGACCGGCTGGACGAGATAGATGAAAAGCTGCAGCATTAAACAGCAGCCACCGCCACCACTACCAGCCGCCGTCCCTCCACGCGAAACCTCACGTCGCGGCCGGCAAATGGCATGCCGTACGTCCGTAGAGGGTCGTCGTGGTACTGCGGACGCGGGTCCTGCTCCAATACAGCCAACAAAGTCTCCTGTTCATCAGGAGCAAACTGCGCCCTCAGCGCGTCGGGCATCACCACTTCCAGGCGTTGCCACTCCCTTTCATCCACAAAGCCGCTGCGCACCCCCGTGTGGCTGTCAACATATTCCAGATAAGGCTTAATGTCGTATATCGGTGTGCCGTCCATGAGGTCTGCACCCAGCACATGAATCACGCCGTCCCCGATACGCTCAATGCGCACGCTGGACAGGCCCAGGTTGTTCGGACGGAACGGGGATCGCGTAGCCCACACGCCACGCCGCTCGTTGCCACCCAGCAACGGCGGACGCACCGTAGCATGTTTCTCTGCTTCCACATTCTCCGAAAAGCCCCAGATTATCCAAAGATAATCAAACGCTTCCAAGCCACGCAATGCCTCCGTATTCCTGTATGCAGGTTCAAACACAATCTGTCCGCGCAACTCACGGACAATACCCGCCTGTCGCGGAATGCCGAACTTCGACGTCAGCGGTGAATGGAAATAGGCAATCGGTTCGATATTCATAACTCGGCTGCGAAGGTACATAATAATTGGCAAAAAGACAAATCTTTTCTGCTTATTAATTTGGATATTTGCTTCTTTTTTCGTATCTTTGCAAAAGAGTTAAAACCCTGCAGAAAAGGGGATTCCGTAAGGCGCTGAAAATCAATGGGGTATTTCCAAAGTATTACAGCGGGCGGTTCACTTAAATGCATCGGGCGGTATAATTAATTACATCGGGCGGTGTAATTGATTACATCGCCCGATGAACTTTCAGGAAACGGCACCTTTCTCCCTGAAAGACGGCACCTATCTCCCTCAAACTCGGCACCTTCGTACCTTCAACTCGGCACCTTTCGGTCAGAGAGGTGCCGTTTTGCTTTCAGTGAACTGGCACACGGAAACAAAAAATATCCTCGTTTCTTGCAAATATCAATTATTCTTTTTATCTTTGCCTGCAGAAACTAATTGCTACGCCTATGAGTACGCAGATGTTGACACAGCAAATAGCCGAGTATTTCAAGACGCAACCCGTCCTGAGAGCATGGCTGTTTGGTTCCTTTGCTCGTGGTGAGCAGACGGAGGACAGCGATGTGGATATTCTGGTGGAGTATGACAAAGATGCTCATATTTCTCTTCTGGCAATATCCCACATGATGGGCGAACTGGAGAAAAGCACCGGTCGTCGTGTTGATTTGATTGAAGAAGGCTGTCTGATGCCCTTTGCCGTAGAAAGTGCTAACCGTGATAAACAACTGATTTATGAGAGAAGAGGTTAGAGATATTGAACGGCTTGAGCACATGCTACAGGCTATGGATGTCCTTATTAACTACAAGGACCATCACACATTGGATGAAGCCCAATCGGACCCTGTGGTATATTTCGGATTGGTAAAACATGTAGAAATCATCGGTGAGGCAGTCTATAAGCTGACATTGGAATATCGTACAAAACATTCCGAGGTTAATTGGAGTGATATTGAACGGATGCGTCATGTCCTGGTACATGGTTACTATAAAATTCGTCCAGAACAATTATGGGAAACAATTGTCACCGACATTCCTGCACTTCGGCCAATCATAGTACAATTGATTCAAGAACTGAAATAAATTTATTGTATAACCATAAAAACTGAATGCCTATGGGCTGAGAGAAATACGATGCGTAGCATCAAGGACATATAGGATGGACGTCCGCTTTTGATTCTTGTTTCGGATAATTGGGGAATTAGACGAATGTAGCAAGAACTGAAGTAGATAGTTCACGCCAGAAGGCGTGAGCTTTTACTCGTTTAAGCTACATAGGTTATCCCCAATACCTCCGAAACGTAAGCGAAGTAAATTGCTCACGTTTTTCTTTTTGTACATTTTTATAACTACTAGAAACAATAAGATATGGCACTAATCAATGTAATAAAGTGTGACATAGTAGATGGAGAGTTTTGCTACAAGTTTCCATCTGATGACCTAAAACTAGGTTCTCAACTGATAGTTTATCCTTCACAAACAGCCTTCTTTGTAAAAGGAGGCGAGATTCTGGATGCTTTCACTTCTGGCACATATACTCTATCGTCAGAGAATATACCGTTGCTTAATAAGGTCATAAACATACCTTTTGGCGGAGATTCCCCATTTAAGGCAGAAGTTTGGTTTATCAACCAGATTAGCAAATTGGATATGCCTTGGGGAACACCGCAACCCATTCTACTTGAAGACCCAAAATATAAGATAATTGTACCAGTCCGTTCTAATGGTCAATATGGTTTGCGAATAAAAGATCCTCGTCTGTTCTTAGAAACGCTGATTGGTAACATGTCAGTCTTTACCGCTGACAAAATCAGTCAATACTTTAAAGGAAGACTGATTCAAGCACTTAATTCGCTCCTGGCAAAACAGATTGTCGAAAGAAATGTTTCCATTCTCGATATTAACACTGAACTAATCCCCATGTCGGAAGAGTGTGAATCACAGCTTAACGACGTAATGGGTAAGTACGGTATAGAGATAAAAGAGTTCTCAATTATGTCAGTAAACGTGCCTGAGCATGATGAGAGCGTAATCAAGCTTAAGGAAGCAAAGGCAATGATGGCAAGGCTCAATATCACCGGAAAAGACGTTTATCAGATGGAACGTAGCTTTGATGTGTTAGAAAAAGCTGCAAGCAATGAAGGTGCTGGAGGGCAAATGGTCGGAATGGGAGTTGGCCTCGGAGCCGGTGTTACGGCCGGTAGCGCGATGGCTCAGATGTCTTCCCAAATGATTAATACAAATCCTAATCCGACACCCCCACCTTTAAACATGGATAAGCAATACTACATCCACATGGATGGCGCACAGATAGGTGGACAAACTGTGGCAAGCATACAAAGACTTATTCAGCAGGGTAAGGTTAATGGTGAAACACCTGTGTGGACTGCGGGTATGGCAAATTGGGTCAGACTAAAAGAGGTGCCAGAATTGACTACATTATTTAATAACATAGTCCCACCACCAATGAACTTGTAATTATCATCAGACAAATTCAATAACTAAAAATAAATGAGTATGAAAGCTTTAAAATGTGAAATGTGCGGAAGCACTAATCTAATCAAAGAAGGCGGCGTATTTGTCTGCCAATCTTGCGGAACGAAATATTCCGTAGAGGAAGCCAAGAAAATGATGGTAGAAGGAACTGTCGATGTCAAGGGTACTGTTAAAGTAGATACCTCTGATGAATTGAAAAACCTATACGAGGTTGCCCGTAGAGCTAAGGACTCTGACAATAGTGAAAATGCAACCAAGTATTATGATATGATACTTGTGAAAGACCCAAGTAGTTGGGAGGCAAATTATTATGTTGTCTATTTTAAAGCTATGGGATGCAAAATTGCTGAAATATGGAGTGCTGCAAATTCAATAACGAATTGTCTGGAGTCTGTTGTACAACTAATTAAAGATCATGTTTCCGATCCAGAAGAGCAGAAAAAAGCCCTTAATGAAGTACTTGTACGTAACTCTAATATATCGTCAATGCTTTTTAATGCGGCGACATCTCATTATAAAGGTATTGATGCTTCGATTCAATTAAACTATTTACAAGAATATTGTAATAATGCCTCCGCTTCTGCTGATATTATGTATATATTCGGTAATACCCTAAGTTCAGTTTTTGGTGATGATTATTCAGAAATAGCTGTAGAAGCATGGAAAGCAGGAATAAGCATTCATAAGGAATACGTGAAGTATCTACAAGACAAAGAAGGTAATATTAATATTATCAATTCCTATGGTGATAAGATTAGGAAGTATGATTCTTCATTTTCCAATCCCGAAGTTGACACCTCTGGCTGCTATGTTGCTACTGCCGTTTATGGCTCATACGATTGCCCTGAAGTATGGACGCTCCGTAGATTTAGAGACTTTACACTTGATGAAACGTGGTATGGACGTTTGTTTATTAAGACCTATTATGCAATTAGTCCAATCTTCGTAAAATACTTTGGTAATGTAAAGCTGTTTAAATCGCAAGGAAAGAAACTGCTTGACAAATGGGTAGCTAAGCTTAATAGCAAAGGATACGAAAGTACTCCTTATAAGGATAAATACTAAGTACACGCAAATCACTATTGTATAAATAATAGAAATTCCCCCGTCATTCCAAACATTGACGGGGGATTGTTGTATATGTCCTTTTATATTTCTCTCAGCCCATAGGCATTCAGTTTTTAGGATTAAACTTCATTTGATCTACAGTCCACCAATTGCTTTCGTCATGCTGTTCAGTGTCAGACACATCGTACGTGTCAGCGGCACACGTTCATTTTGGTGTTCCCAAGGTGCCAGAATGAGAAAACGGCCTGCCGCACAAGCCTCATAGTACTGGTGACCAGGCTTGGAGAAGGTATTGAAGCCCCACGGTGTCAGGAAGATGAGTGGCAGATGCGCATCTATGGCGGCTCTCATCACAGCCTGCTCACCAGGCGAGATGGCTGGTGACACCAGAACAGCACCTTTACGTGCCTGTTCCAGAAAGAAATCCACCCGTTCCTGTATCTCCTCTTCCGTCAGACGACGGGAGCATTGAACTTGCAATTTCAGCGGATGATTCAGCAAGAAGCGGTTGCCAATGGCAGCGTAGGTCTGTCCTGCGACGGTTAGCCCAAAGCGAACGCGGAAGAAGTCTGGGTGTGCACGTTTGATGGCCAGCCGACGAGGGTTATCACGAAGGTAGGCTTTCCATTTGTCAAGAGTGCTATAGTTGTGGAGTATGCGGTCGTTGTAGCCACGCTCCCACAAGGTGGCCTTTTCCATGGGCTGCGAAGATTTCGCAGCGAACAAGCGAAGGGCCGCTTGCCCTTCACCTTCAACATCCTGTCCTTCCCTTGCAGGTTGCGATACCATCGCAACCAATAGCCCACGCAGTGCCCTGTTGCACGCCAGCTTGAAGCCCTTGACAACCTGCCCCAGATGCACGTCGGTAGCCTCACGGAAATAGAGTATGCCATGGAAATGATCAGGCATCACCTACTGGGCTACAACCGCCACCTGCGGATAGATACTGCTTATAGCCGACCAGGCCTTGTTCACAGCCAGTCCCAAAGGTGACAGCTCAACACGGGGAGCATCAGGGCTACCTTCAGACTCGTCGTCATTCCCCACCAGCCATCCCAATAGCGGTAACCGTCCCTCAACCGCCATTGTCACCATATAGAAACAACGGCCATGATAGTCGTGGTCGTCACTCCGCCGGTGCATCGACGGTTTCTTCTCGCCTGCGAAACGCAATTTCTCTTCCCTTTTCCGCTCGTTCATAGTGACAAAGGTACGATTAAGCGAGGAGAAAACCAAAAGAATTTGGAGTTTTCTCGAGCGTGAGTACCTAAGACCGCAGGTCAAAGATATGACTTTTTCGGCATGTGTGTAATAATTTGTAATTATTTATTTGCAGGGAAATGCCGAAAAAACTACTTTTGCAGCAGAAAACGAAAAGAAACATGCACAGAAAAAGATTACTACTGCTCTGTATGCTGACGCTGTTAAGTCTGACATACGCCACAGCCCAAGAAACGTTGATTGCCCTTGGCGACAGTTGTATGGAACTCTACGACACACACGCGGCACTGGGCTATTACCAACAGGCGTACAAAGAAGACCAGACACACGAGACACGACAGAAGCTGGCCAACTGCCTGTATCAGCGCTGCGACTATCGGCAATGCATCACGCTGCTGGCCGACATACCAGCCGACAGCATGACGCACGACGCCATGCGCCAGCTCTTCTTTAGCTACAGTTACCTGAAAGAAAACAAGCAGTTGCTCAATAGCGGTTTGCAACTATTGCAGCGCTTCCCGATGGATGCCGAGGTACTGGCCCGTCTGTGCACGGTGCTCTGTGACCAGGACAAAGCTGGGGACGCCGTTACCTTTGCACGCGACTACTATCATCGCGACTCCACCAACCTGCTCATCAACCGCACACTGGCCAACTGCCTATACCTCGACCGTCAGTTCCGTCCTGCCGCCGAGCAGTATCAGAAGCTGCTGGCCGCCGGCGATACCACCTTCCTGGCCTTATACTCCATGGGAATGGCCTACGACTACATGAATGACAAGCAACAGGCATACGAGTACCTCTTACGTGCCAACAACTTCAGCAAGCCCAAGAAACCTGGCTGTCTTTACCGTCTGGGCATGATCAGTGTGGAGCTGAAGCACTATGAAGAGGGGCTGGACTACCTTTACAATGCCTATTACATGTTGCAGCCTGACAAAACGGTCATGAAGCTGATTCACGACTATCGGGCAAAAGCCTACTATGGCATGGAGAAATACGAATTTGCCTACGGAGAATGGAAGAAAGCCCGTGAATGTGATGGCACGTCACTGTCCTACCTCTATAATATTGCGGTCTGCTGTGTTGCGATGTACGAACAGGCCAAGACCCTGAATCCTGACTTTGACCAGCGTTATGACACGGCAATACCAAGACCTTTGCAGGAAGCCATCGACTATTTCACGATGTTCCTCGAAATGGCAGAGGACAACGATCAGGAACAGGACGACGAAACGCGTCAGATGATCAACGAAGCGCATAAATACTTAGAATTGTACAAAACCAATAATAGTCCGGACAACCAACAAGTCAAACCCTAAAATGAAAAAGCAATGAACAAGAAAAAAATCATCCTATTGTCACTCGTGGCCATGCTGGGACTGACAACCATTTCGGCCCAGAAGACCGTCGTATCTAAGAAGAAACCCGTGGAGCGCGTACTCGACACTTGCGAACAGATGCCTCAGTTCGGCGAGAACAACTCCGAGTTGGCAAAGTTTCTCATGGAGAACGTCAAATATCCGAAAGACGCTGCCAAGAACAAGATTCAGGGAAGAGTCCTCGTGGAGTTTATAGTAGATAAGGAGGGAAACATCAAAGACCCTACAATCCTGCAAAGCGCCTACCCCTCACTGGACGCCGAGGCCCTGCGTGTGGTGAAACTGATGCCACGTTGGACGCCAGGATATCAGGAAGGGCAACCCGTCAACGTAAAATTTGCCCTACCTATCGTCTTCAAACTCAACTAAATGAGACAACTCATTATCCTTCTCTCTCTCGTCATTGCGGGATGCTCAGCCGAGCACTCCCGCAATGCCACGTTGCTGGAAGCTGAGCGACAGCTAAGCCAGCACCCCGACTCTGCCATGAACCTGCTGGCCGCCATCAATACCGACAGCCTGACGACAGAAGCCGACAGCGCCTACTACGGACTGCTGTTTACGGAGGCAGCACATGCCAATGGTATCGTCATGGGCGACGACTCGCTCATTGCCCGAAGTCATGCATATTATGAAGAACACTACGACAAATCGTTATTGCTACGCTCCCAGCTGCAGCATGGCATTGCCCTCTACAACCTGCAACGTACCCACGAAGCCATCACATTATTGAAACAGGCCGAGCAACAGGCTGACTGTGCTGACGATAATGTCCGTTTCCTGCTCTATAGTGTATTGGGCGATGTGAACGACAATGCCAACAACAACACCGCCACACTCCATTATTACCACATGGCACTCGACGTTGCCCGACAAATGGAAGACACCGAGCGGCAGGTACGGACCATGAACAACCTAACCACCACTTTCGAGGACATGGAACAGACGGACAGTGCTGCTTACTACATCGACTGCTGCCGCCCCCTGTTGGCAAACACCAGCAGAGAAGTCCGCTCTACGGCACTCATCAACGAAGCCGGCTACCGGCTCCAACAAGGCGAACGCCAACAGGCTAAAAAACTACTGCAACAGGCCCTGCAACTCATGCCACTTGACAAGGGCTACATGCTACAGGCCAACATCTTTGCCAGCGAAGGACAGGAAGAAACAGCCGTCGGCATGTGGCACATCGCCCGCAGCAGCTTTGCACCAAACGTACGTATCAGTGCCTTGCGCTCACTCATCTACTACTACGAAACGCATAACAACACAGCACAGGCCCTTACACTCAGCAAAGAGCTGAACAACTACTACAACGAGCAATACAAGCAGACGGACGCTGCGGCCGTCATCGACACACAGGCCCAGTTCGACCGTAATACAGAGCAACGACGCGCCATGCGTACCGTCATCTGGCTGCTGGCAGTCATCGTAGTGCTGCTGGCTAGCACCCTCGGAGCTGTGCTCTACCACCGTCGGCGCATTGCCCGCCTGCATGAAGAGATTGACGAGCTGAACCAGCGTTACCTATCGTGGCACATCAACGAGGAATTGCTCTCAGCTCCGGCTGTCAGCCGACTGCACCGTCTGGCCGATCGCGGACAGGCTGCCACCAGCGACGATTGGGCAGAGCTACAACAGTTGTTACGCCAGCAGGCACCTGCCTTTTTGGCCCGTATCAACGCTGCGGCCTCACTCACGCCCAAGGAGTTTAACGTTTGCCTGCTCATTCGCTTACGCTTCATTCCCTCCGAACTGGCCGTGCTGACAGCCACCTCACCACAAACCATTACCAACATGCGCGTACGCCTACTACAGAAATTATTCCATGAGAAAGGCGGTGCCCGTGACTTTGATTCCCGAATGCAGGAATTCTAATGAAAATCCCCCTTCTGTTCAGAAATTCCGAACAGAAGGGGGAATAATCTTGGGCGCCACTTTCTTTAGTCGTCGTAGATGAATTCGAAGTGGCCCAGGATGAGCTCACTTGCTCCATTGACTTCAGACACCTCGTAGCGGAAGTATTGATACTCACGGGGATTACTGATGGCGTAGCTCTTGGCTACGTAGGCACTATGAGGCAAATCCTGACCGCTTTGTTCGTCAGTCACCGTCCACTCATCGCTGGCTTTCTGCTTACCGTAAAGTTTCCAATTCTTCGGATGGCGGCGATAGTCGTTTTGAGAGAGAGACGACGAGTACAGTTTGTAGCCGACGGGAGTGACGGGCCTGTAGCTGTGGAACTCGACGAACCATACACCGTTCTGCTTGTAGGATCCGGGGCAGTACCAATAGTTTTGGCTGTTGTTGTTGAACAGATTGAGGTACTGGTCCTGACCATCGGCGCGTTGTGTGCCATCGGTAGGAAGAAGAGCATAGTCCATGTCATCGACGTCCTGGATGGAGAGACTAAACTCAGAGAGCTGCATCACATCGCTGTTTACGTTAGAATTGATCTCCAAGCGGAAGTACATGTAGTAGCCCTGAGTCCTGATAGGATAGGTATAGGTGCGGCAATTGATGTCAGCCTATCTTCAGACAGAGCATGGTCAGGTCGTCGCTCTGCTCAGCTCCATTGGTATGGCGAGCCACTTCAGACTTCATGAGCTCGATGGTGTCCTGGCAAGAGACGAAGGGGTGAGTGGCAAGCAGATGGAGGATGTGCTCGTCGCCGAACTGCTCCTGAAGAGGGTTCTCAGCCTCGTTCAACCCGTCGGAATAGAGGAAGAAAGGCTGGCCGATGATATTGTCGAAGGATTTGCTCTGAAACTCTATGTCTGACATGATTCCCAACGGAAAGTTAAACGGCAACTCTATAAAATGGGGAGTACCGCCTGATATGATGACGGGGGGATTATGGCCGCAATTACAAAGCTCAACTTGTCCAGTCAGTAAATCTGCCCTGCCGATAAACAGCGTGACAAACATGCAACTGGCATTATTCTCGTTCAGTGTCTCGTTCATCTGCTTGGCGATGGCGGCAGGAGATAGCTGCTGATGCGAAGCCACGCGAAAGAGGTTGATGGCAGTGGTCATGAATAGCGAGGCGGGTACGCCCTTGCCGCAGACATCGCCCAGACAGAAATAGAGATGATTCCCGTGGATGGAATAGTCGTATAGGTCGCCGCCCACCTCCTTGGCAGGTGTGACAGAGGCATAGATGTCCAACTCGGGATGGTCGGGGAAGGCAGGAAACTTTTGCGGCACCATGCCCATCTGTATGTCGTGGGCCACGCGCAGTTCGGTATCCATCCGCTCGCTCTTAGCCTTGAGTCGCGCCATTCGCCTGACGGCAAAGTATCGGAATGTGATGAAGATGATGATAGCGAGGGCCACAATGACCACGATGACTATGGCAAAGCGGTTGCGCTCGAGCTTGTTCTGCATTTGCAACTCGTCCACATGGTAGAGCGTGTTCAGTTCGTCGAGTTGCTTGTTCATGTTACGGGTGAAGGTGGAGTCTTTTTCGGTCAAGAGTTGCTTATACATGGCCGCGCCCTCTTCGCCCCTGCCCAGCATTATCAGCGCATCGGCGCGCTCCTCACTGATGTCGTTCTCTGGGGGTAGCAGTACATTCATGCTGTCGAGACAGGCCATGGCCTCCTGAGCCTGCCGGTGAGCCAGAAAGTAAGTGCAGCGCGACAACAGCAGGTTATAGTTGGCAATGGTCGTCAGGCCCGACTTATGCACCTTCGCCGTATATTCTTCACTATGCCGCAGGCATCTTTCGGCTTCGCCATAGCGACCAAGTTTTGTGAGTGCTTGAGCTCGCAACGACTCACAGTTGGAGAGTCGGCAATAGAAGAAATCGTCGTCGCCTACAATACCGGTGCGCAGCCATGCCTCCCACTCCTTGCAATGTTGCAGAAGTTCTTCATGGTGGTTGAGTTGGAGCAGGGCAATGGCCTGCATGATGTAGGCATTGTCTAACACGACGTAATAAAGACTCATTTTCTTTGGCAGGGAGAGGGCTTTCCTATAGTGGATGGATGCTTCGCGGTAAAGACCTGAGGCACTATAAATGTCGGCCATTCCCAAGTATGCCAATGCCAGTCCCCCCTCGTCGTGGCGTTGTTGGGCGTGTTTCTTCAACGCCGAGGCCTCGCGGGTGGCTGTCTGCAGTTTGTCCATGTGTATCAGGGTCAGGACTTCGATGCCCCTCACCAGATAGTACACATTCCACTGACCGTTCGTTTCCAGCCACTCCAGTTGGTCATCTACCTCGGCCATGTACTGGTCGTTCATGAAGTTGTTGTAGTAGGTCATCATCAATACCCCTCGCTCTTCGGCTGACTGCCGGATGCTGTCCTGCTGGTCGTAGCGGTCAATCAGCTGCTTGATGCTGTCTATCTGCTGCTGAATGTCTGACTGCCCGAAAACTGCCGTGCAACAAACGAGAGTCAGGAGTACTGCGGTGAGCCTCCAAACGATCGGCCGTAGAGATTTAAAGGCTGAAAATATTGGTAATTTCATCGTGTCACATCACATTAGCGCTTCATGCTGCAAAGATAAGACATTTTTTCTTACTCACACCATTTCGCCTAAATTATTTAAGGTAAGTTCTAACAATTTATATATATTGTACCTGTTGGTTGAATTAAAATAATGCATATTTAACTTGCCCTATGGGCCTATGATTGAGAAGATTGAAATACTGCAACATAGTGAAGGCGGCTACCTTAGCAGCCATTCTTGTGAAGAGACCCTTAGGTTTCACTTGATTTCCTGCAAATTTCTTGCAGATTTCGAGGATTTTTCCGAACTTTGTGACGAAGTTGTGCATGTCTATGATAACAGTAATTAGTTGATTTGACATCACTAAATTACTAAAAATCAATGACATGTGTAACTTTTTGAACATAAATATTTTACAAATTTAATTCACCAACGGGTAAAAAAACTGCCTTTGTGTAATAAATTGTAATGATTTTTTGCGGAGAATGGGCAAAATAATTTGCAGGGCAAGACCAATAATGACCATGCAAAGGAAAAAAAGTCCTTCTGCTCGTTATGCTGACAGTACAAAACTACGAAAAAAACATGGAATGTTTGGAAGTATGGAGAAAAATGAGTATCTTTGCCATCAAGATGCTCATCCTGCAACGTTTCTGCAGGAAAGAGGATTTCAGGAGTGAAAAAAAGCACAACCGAGCAGAAAGCAGGTTTACACCGCCCGCTGTTAGAACTAACGCCGCCCGCCGTTAGAACTAACGGCGGGCGGCGTTAGAATGAACAGCGGCCGCCGTGTTCCTGTCTCCCCTACCCTTTCTCCCTGCTTCCCCCACCCAAAGTCCCCGTTCCCCCGGCAGTTTCTCCCAGTTTCCCGGGGGGTGTCTCCCAAAGAGGCAGGGCAAGCCGATGGCATATCTGCGTTTCTTTCAGTATTTCCACAAATACAGCATGTAAAAATAAATGCATATTTTCTTTGGTGCTTTGTATATTTATTCGTACCTTTGGCGGCCGAAAAAAGATTAAACATTAAAGATAAATATTAAACATTAAAGATTAACACAAAAAAACGACTATGACAACAAGACTTTTCAAGCGTGCCACGCTCGCCGTGGCACTTGCTGCACTGAGCAGCACGGCTGCCATGGGCCAAGAAAAGAAGGAACAGCCCAACTGGCTGCAGAACCTCACCTCTCGTATCACACTGAATGGTTATGCACAGGCAGGCTGGGCCTACCAGGACCCCAACGGAAAGAAGCAGAACGCCTACAACCTGAAGCGCACGCTGCTATGGGCGAAAGCCAGGATTACGGACCGGTGGTCGTTCCTCTTCATGCACGACTTCTCGAGCGTGGTGCAGGAGTTCTACACCGACTACCGCTTCACTAACGACAACGCGCTGACCGTCCGCTTAGGACAGTTTAAGCACTCCTACACCATGGAAAACCCGCTCTCTCCCACCCAACTGGAATTGATTGACGTATATTCGCAGGCGGTGCTCTACCTGGCCGGCGAAGGCCCCGACCCGCTGAACGGCGTGAACTATGGCCGCGACATGGGTCTGATGGTTTTTGGCGACCTGCTGGGAAACAAGCTGCACTACGAGCTGGCGCTGATGAGCGGACAGGGCATCAACCGCCGCGACCAGAACAACCAAAAGGACTTTATTGCCAAGCTCGAGGTGCGCCCGACAGACGGGCTGCGCATTGTGGGCTCGGGCTACTTAGGCACGGGCTGTGCCGTGGGTACGGCGGCCTGGAACCCTGACATCAAGGTGGGCGACAACTACAAGCGCAACCGATACTCAGTAGGTGCTGAATACAAGTCGGCACCCTACACGGGCAGCAAGTACAAGGAGGCCCGTCCGCTCTCCGTGCGCGCCGAGTGGTTAGGCGGCAAGGACGGCGAGGTGGGCTCGCGCGGCGGCTACGTGACGGCGGCTATTCCGGTGGTTGACGCGCTCGACATAGTGGCCAGCGGCGAGACGTTCGACCGCAACACGGGCGTGGATGGCTGGGACCAGACGAACCTGACCGTGGGACTGCAGTACTGGTACTACAAGAAGTGCCGCGTGCAGCTGCAATACACGCGCTGCCTCTGCGGCGAAAACATCAGTTCGAAGGACTACAACTGGGTTCAGGCTCAGGTGCAGGTGGCTTTTTGAAAATAAATAAAAGAATAAAAAAACTCAATTTACTGAAGTTCTTTGCAAATGATTATAAAGGTTCTTCTCACAGTGATTTTCCTGGCCGTGATGATTGGCGTGGGCGTCTATACGCGCAAGCAGGCCAGCAGTGTTGACGGCTTCGTCCTCGGCGGACGGGCCGTAGGTCCGTGGCTGACGGCTTTTGCCTTCGGCACAAGTTATTTCTCGGCGGTGGTATTCGTAGGCTATGCCGGCCAGTTTGGCTGGAAGTACGGCCTCAGCTCCACCTGGATAGGCGTGGGCAATGCCGTCATCGGTTCGCTGCTGGCCTGGCTGCTGCTCGGGCGGCGCACAAAGCTGATGACGCAGCACATAGAGAGCCGCACCATGCCCGACTTCTTCGGCACCCGCTTTGCCAGCCAGGGACTGCGCGTGGCGGCCAGTATCATTGCCTTCGTGTTTCTCATACCCTATACGGCAGGTGTCTATAAGGGCATATCGACACTCTTCGAGATGGGCTTTAACATTCCCTATGAGTACTGCGTCATCATCATGGCCATCCTCACCGCCGTCTATGTCATTCTGGGCGGCTACAAGGCCACGGCCATGAACGACTTTATACAAGGCATCATCATGCTCTTCGGCATTGTGGCCGTCATTGTGGCCGTGCTCCACGCGCAGGGCGGACTAACTGCCGCTGTGGGGAAGCTCGCGCAGCTGCCTGCCGATGCCGACCCCTCCGTGAACGGCGGCTTTGCCTCGTGGTTCGGCCCCGACCCCTGGGGACTGCTCGGCGTGGTCATTCTCACGTCGTTAGGCACCATGGGGCTGCCGCAGATGGTGGGCAAGTTCTACTCTATTACTGACGAGGCAGCCATCAGGCGCGGCACCGTCATCTCGACCATCTTTGCCTTCATCGTGGCGGGGGGCTGCTACTTCCTGGGCGGTTTCGGCCGCCTGTACGAGCCCGTGGTTGCTGACGGCAAGATAGCCTACGACTCGATAGTGCCGGCCATGCTCATCACGCTGCCCGACGTGCTCATAGCCCTCGTGGTGCTGCTGGTGCTGTCGGCCTCCATGTCCACGCTGGCTTCGCTGGTGCTCACCAGCAGTTCGACGATGACGCTGGACCTGATTTACCGCGACAAGAAATCACTGCCGGGCGAGGTGGAGGAAGGTGCCATCGACGACATCGTGGCCGAAAAGGTGGAGCAGCGCAAGGTGGTGGTGATGCGTGTGCTCATCGTGTTCTTCATCGCCATCTCGCTGCTCATAGCGCTGAACCCGCCTACGTTCATCGCCCAGCTGATGGGCATCTCGTGGGGCGCACTGGCCGGTGCCTTCTTAGCTCCGTTCATGCTGGGTCTCTACTGGCGCGGCGTCACTACGGGCGCCGTATGGGCCTGCTTCGTCTGGGGCGTCGGACTGACGGTTGTCAACATGCTGGCAGGCAACCCCATCAACCCCATCAACTGCGGTGCCATTGCCATGCTGGGCGGTTTTCCGGTGACATGGTTGGCAAGTCTGGTTACGCCAAAGCTGAATCGTGACCTTGTGAACAGGATTTTTGAGTGTTATCGATAGATGTTTGTTCGCATTTCAGACATTCAAACTGTCCCTAAGGGTAATCTATTCTGCCATATATGACAGTTCGGACACTTTGAGCGAAATATAGAACGTCGGACTTTGGGCAAAAATGTTTAATTTTGCACCCAATTACAAACAAGTTCGACATTTTTATGAATGATATCAACATGATTCGGGCCCTCGAAGACGATGTTATTTTTGTCAACGACCTGAGAGATGTCAAGAATCTTTCCAAAATCAGGGCGCCATATAACACCATCGTCTTCTGCCGGGGCGGCAGAATCGTCATAGAAATAGGCGGCAACCAACAGGTAAAGGTAATACCCGGACAGTTGCTGCTTATTCCTGCTGGTAAGCTGGTGCAGCCGATGCTGGTAAGTACCGACGTGGAGGCCGGGGCACTGCTGGTGTCAGAACGCATGCTGAAAACGGCGTTAGGCCGACAGGTAACCATCTGGAACCGCGCCATGTACATGAAAGAAATATACGTGGTGGAAAACGCACAGTGGTTAGACGGGCTGGAGAGCTACACCAATTCCATCTTCCTGAAAAGAGAGGAAAAACCTTTCCTGTTCAGGGAAATCGTGGAGTCATTCTTCCGCACCATGCTGCTGCTGATTTGCGAAGAACTGATACACCACGACAAGATGTCGGACAACGGCGAGAATGCCAGTTCGCACGACAAGGAGATTTTCAACCACTTCCTGCAGCTATTGTCAACACAGGAGCAAAAACGACAGCGGGTGTCGCTGTATGCCGACAAGCTCAACATCACGTCAAAATACCTGTCAAGCATCTGCAAACGCGTCAGCGGCAAGAGCCCCATACGCTGGATTACCGAGAGCGTGATGCAGGACTGCTACCGACTGCTGCTTGACACCGACCTCAGCATCAAGGAGATTTCCAACCGTTTGGGATTTCCCAACCCGTCGTTCTTCGGTCAATACTTCCGCGAACAAGCCGGTGCAACACCGATGGAATTCCGGGCCAAACGCAAAAAAGTGGTATGATGAAGGCGGTGAATGTAGTAAAAGTGAACGGGCGCGCGCAAATGAACGATTTTCTCAGCGTGACACGCCATATCTATCAGGACAGCAAGCAGTATGTTCCTGACCTGAGAAAGGATGTACGTGAGCTTTTTGACCCCAAGAAAAACCCGGGACTGGAATTTTCAGATATCCAACCCTTTGTGGCCTATCAGGAAGAGAAACCCGTAGGACGCATTGTGGGCATTGTGAACCGCAAGGCTAACCGGCAGTGGCACACACGCAACGTCAGGTTCTCCATGATAGAATTTGTTGACGACGAGGCGGTGTCTGCCGCCCTGCTGAAGGCTGTAGAGGACTGGGGCAGGACTCACGGCATGGAGAAGATTCACGGACCGTTAGGCATAACCGACTTCGACAAGGAGGGCATGCTGGTGGAGGACTTCCACCTGATGGGCTCTGTCAACACCATCTACAACCCGGAATATTACCCCCGCCACATGGAGGCGTTAGGGTTCAGCAAGGAGGTTGACTGGGTGCAGATACGCATTCAGATTCCTCAGGATGTACCCGCCAAATACGTCCGTGTGGCCAACTACGTCAGGGAGCAATTAGGGCTGAATGTCATCAAGCTGAACGACCATCAGGTATATGAGGAAGGCTACGGCAAAAAGGTGTTCGAACTGCTGAACACGGCATACAAGCCCATCTTCGGCTTCTCCGAACTGTCAGCCAGACAGGTGGACCGCTACCTGCACAAATACCTGGCGGTCATCGACAAGCAGCTCATCCCCGTCATCGTCAACGACAAGCAGGAGGTGGTGGGGGTAGCCATTTCCATGGGCAGCATATCGAAGGCCGTGCAGAAGGCCAACGGAAACCTGCTGCCCTTCGGGTGGTATCACCTGTTGCGCGTCATGAAATGGAAACGCGAGGACAACGCAGAAATGCTGCTGATTGCTGTGCGCCCTGACCTGCAGGGAATGGGCGTCAACACGCTGTTCTTTACTGACCTGATACCCATTTTCAACCAATATGGATTCAAGTGGGCAGAAACAGGACCACAGTTGGAATACAACATGCACGAGCTAACGCAATGGAAACCGCTGAACCCACAGTTGGTGAAGCGCCGGCGTTGCTACACCAAGCAAATATCATAATGCATCATTCAACACGCATCATTCAACACGCATAATTCATAATTCAACATTTATAATGGAAAGAAGAGTAGTAATAACAGGTATGGGTATCTGGTCGTGCCTTGGCACGACACTCGAAGAGGTACGCCAGTCCCTGTATGACGGGAAAAGTGGTATTATCTTCAGTCAGGAGCGCATGGACATGGGGTTCCGCTCACCGTTCTGCGCCAATGTTCCCAAAGCAGATTTGAAACCCTACGTCAACCGCAATTTCAGACAGTTCATGCCCGAGGAGGCGCAATATGCCTACATGGCCACGAAAGACGCTCTGGAAAGTGCCGGACTTGACATGGACTACATGGACCAGCATGAGGTGGGCATCATATACGGAAACGACTCCGTTGCCGAGGCTACCATGCGGGCGCTGGACAAGTTCCGGCAGTTTGGCTCGACAGCTGCCTGTGGCAGCGGCGCCATCTTCCAGTCAATGAACTCTACGGTCACCATGAACCTGGCATGCCTATTCCACCTGAAGGGCATCAACCTGACGGCTTCGGCTGCCTGTGCTTCCGGCTCACAGTCGGTGGGACTGGCCAGCCTGCTCATTCGCAACGGCCTGCAGGACTGCGTCATCTGCGGTGGAGCACAGGAAGCCAACATGTACGGCGTAGCCTCGTTCGACGGCATCCAGTCGTTTGCACTGCGCGACGACAACGACCCGCTGAAGGCCAGCCGACCCTTCGACCGCGACCGTAACGGACTGGTGCCAGGCGGCGGTGCTGCCACACTGGTACTGGAAAGCTACGAGAGCGCCGTACGCCGAGGTGCACCGATATTGGCAGAAATAGTCAGTTGGGGATTCTCAGGCAACGGCGACCATATATCAACACCCAACGTGGCTGGTCCGGCACGCTCGCTGGAGCTCTGTCTGCAACAAAGCGGCATGTCAATAAAAGAAATAGGCTACGTCAACGCACACGCCACATCGACAAAGATTGGCGACAGCCGCGAGGCACAGGCCATTGCACAGATATTCGGCGACTACCGCGTTCCCGTCACCTCGACGAAATGCCAGACGGGACACGAAATGTGGATGGCTGGAGCGTCGGAAATCATCTACTCGCTGCTCATGATGAAAAACAACTTCATTGCCGGTAACGTGAACTTCGAGAACCCTGACGACGAGACAGCATGCATACACGTGGTGCCAGAAACCATTGAGGCCCACTTCGACACGTTCATGAGCAACTCGTTCGGCTTTGGCGGAACCAACTCTACGCTCATTGTCAGAGACATGAAATGACAACATCATCAAAAATATCAAATAAATATCAAATTAAAAAACATTATGACAAGACAAGAAATCATTGAGCAGGTAAACAGCATGCTCGCAGAAGAATTTGAAGTAGAACAGAGTGAATTCACCCCCGATGCTTCCCTGAAGGAGACACTCCAGTTAGACAGCATCAACCTGGTTGACCTGATAGCACTGGTACAGATGACCTACAAGATTACCATCCCCGTCAGCGACCTGCACCAGATACAGACTTTCAACAACCTGTACGACTACATTGAGCAACACCTGGCTTAAAGCGTCCCCATGTCTATGGTCAGATACGAAGGTGAAGACATCAAGCAGCTCATCCCCCAGCGCGAACCGTTTATGATGGTGGAGGAGTTTGAAGCCGGCAAGCATCACGACATGAGCGACAAGCAGGCAGACCAGATAGCCATGACGGGCCTTACGGTCCGTCTTGGCAACTATTTTCTGCTGCCCTGCGGCGAGATGGCCGAGACGGGGCTGATAGAACATCTGGCACAGTCGTGCTCTGCACTGGCTGGCTACAAGGCCATACAGAAAAGCGCCACAGAGCCCCCGGTAGGAATGATTGCCGAGGTGAAGCACTTTACGTGTCACCGCAGGCCTAAGTTAGAGGAGTTGATTGAGAGTTCCGTATCCTTCGGATTTTCCTTCGGCAGCATGACGCTGGCACAGGGCGTCTCGTATGTCGGCGATGAGCTGATAGCAGAAATAGAACTGAAAATATTTATGCAGTCATGACAGCATTCTTCATTCGTCTTTCCGATTTCTTCCGCAGTCACCGCACCGTCTGCTGGCTGTCGATGTTGGCGCTCTTTGCCTTCTTCGGCTTCTTTGCCCTGCAGATTCACCTTGAAGAAGACATCAACAAACTGATGCCTTCCTCAAAGAATGAGGACGGCACCACCAAGCTGGCTTTCGCCGACCTGAAAATCAAGGACAAGACTTTCCTGCTGTTCGAGCAGGTTTCAGGGAATTCAGAAAAATCAGAAAAATCAGAAAAATCAGATTACTCCGATTACTCTGAAAACTCCGATTACTCTGAAAACTCCGATTACTCTGAAAACCCCTTAATCACTGTCTGTGATGCCTTCGTTGACTCCCTGCAAAAAGACTCGTCTCTCATTGAAGACATTTTCTACCGGATTGACGATGAGCTGATGCCTGACGGCATCGACTACCTGACACAGCATCTGCCAGCCTACATTGACACAACGGCATACGCCCGCTTTGACTCCCTGCTGACCCTCGGACACTTCAAAGAACAGATGCGCCAGAACCACGAAGACCTGACCAGCGAGTTCGGGGAAATGTTCCCGGAGCTCATCATGACAGACCCTCTGGGCATGCGCAACGTGCTGGCCGAACAGATGTCGCCACTACTGAGCGCCGGAAACTACAAAACCATCGACAACCACTTCTTCGTGCCTGACTCCACGGTGTGCCTGGCCTTCCTCACCCCCCACTTCTCATCTACCAACACCGGACAAGGCTCCGCGCTCTTCCTGCGTCTGAACCAGCTCATCAAACAGTTCGAGACCACCCACCCCAACGTGCGCATCAGCTATCATGGCACGCCTGCCAGCGGCTTTTATAATGCCACGCAGATTAAGCACGACCTGACCACCACCATTACCGGTGCACTCATTCTCGTACTCATCTTCCTGCTGGTGTGCTTCCGCCGCTGGGACACCATCCCCCTGCTGCTGTTGCCCGTCGGCTTCGGAACACTCTTCGGACTGGCCATGATGTATTGGCTCAAGGGGCAGTTCTCACTGCTGGCACTGGGCATTGGCGGCGTCGTGCTGGGCGTGGCACTCAGCTACGTGCTCCACGTGCTGACCCACCACCAGTATGTTTCCGACATACGCCAGCTGCTGCGCGACCAGACCAAACCCGTATTCCTGGGATGCCTGACCACCATCGGCTCGTTTGCCGGGCTCATCTTCATCAAGACCGACCTGCTGCAGGACTTCGGACTCTTTGCGGCATTCGTCATCTTAGGAACTACCCTGTTCAGCCTGACCTATCTGCCACAACTGCTCAGCAGCAAGACCAATGCCACCGGCATGGCGTGGATAGACCGCATCAACGCCTACCCCTTTGACCGTAACAAACCGCTCATAGCCGTCATCACGCTGGTCACCGTCATTGGCATCGGTGCGTATATCGTAGGTGGTACACGCTTCGACGCTGACATGCACAACCTGGGCTATGAAGAGGAACTGACGGAACACTCCGAACAGCTTCTACGCGAAAAGACCTACACGGGCGACAAGCAGAAATACTTTGCCAGCCAGGGCAAAACCATGGAGGAAGCCATTGAGCACTTCTCCGTCCTCAGCCAGAAGTTAGACTCACTGCAACGGCTCGGACTCGTGAAGAGCTATGGCAGAACCCACGAAATATTCGTCTCGCTGAAACGACAGCAGGAGCGCATCGATGCATGGAAAGCCTACTGGACACCTGAGCGACTCAGCCAGGTGCGCCGGCTCATAGCCGAGACAGCACCTGCCGCCGGCTTGCGGCCGGAAGGCTTCGAGCCGTTCTTCGAGGCTGCCACGGCCGACTATGAGCCCGACTCGCTCTATGCCACAGGACTCATTCCCAAAGGCTACCAATCAACACTCATGGAGCAGTCGTATGGCGGCGACTACCTCTGCTTTACTTCCGTGCGCTGTGCCAACGACTCCGTACGTAGCAGCCAGAGCGACTACATACGCATTTGTGATGCCGTGGCACAACACCCGAACCTGATGGTGCTCGACACCTATTATTATACTACCGACACGCTGAACCGCATGAACGACGACTTCAACGTGCTGCAGTGGCTCTCCATGCTGTTCGTGTTCTCGGTGTTGCTGGTCAGCTTCCACTTCAACCTGAAGCACACGTTGCTGGGCTTCATGCCCATTCTGCTCAGCTGGATCATTGTGCTGGGGGCCATGGTGCTGTTCGGGGTCAGCTTCAACCTCATCAGCATCATCATCTCAACCTTTATCTTTGGTGTGGGTGTTGACTATAGCATCTTCGTCATGGACGGACTCATCAGTCAGGGACAGCAACAAAACAAACTGCAATATCATAAGACGGCCATCTTCCTGAGTGCCGTCACACTCATCGTCAGCGTCAGCAGCATGCTGCTGGCCTCCCACCCCGCCATTCGCAGCGTCGGATTCTCCACGCTGGTAGGTCTGCTGTCTGCCGTGGTTCTCTCATACGTGTTGCAGCCTGCCATCTTCCGATGGCTGGAGCGCATCAGGAAAAATTAAGTACATACCTCTATATACTCCATATTAGTACATACATAGTGTGAAATACGACGTTGTTATCATAGGAAGCGGATTCGGAGGTTTAGCCTGCGCCCGTCAGTTGGCACAGGCAGGGCGCAGCGTGCTGGTGCTGGAACGACAGCGTCAGCCCGGCGGCTGTCTGCAGAGTTTCAGCCGCAGCGGACTGGCCTTCGATACAGGTTTCCACTACGTCGGCGGACTGGCAGAAGGTCAGGCCATGCACCGGCTGTTCAGCCAGTTAGGGCTCATGCACTTGCCGTGGCATCGGCTCGATGCCGACGGCTTCGACCGTGTCACCATCGGCCACGACACCTTTGCCTTTGCCGAAGGCTACGACCACTTCGCCCACACCATGACCGAATACTTCCCCAACCAGCGGGAAGCCATCAGCCGCTATGTACAGCTACTGCGCGACATGCCCCCTGCTGAGGAGCTCGGCGAAATCAATGCCTACGAATACCTGACGGGCAACTTCACCGACCAGCTGCTCATCAATGTGCTCTCCGGCACATCGCTGAAGATGGAGCTCCGCCGCGAGTCGCTGCCGCTGTTCACCTTCGCCCATGGCAATAGCAGCTACATTCAGAGCAGCTGGCGACTAAGGGGTGACGGCTCGCTCATTGCCGACTCCCTTTTGGGCGACCTGCAGCAGGCCGGCGGATGCCTGATTTGTCAGGCCGAGGTGGAGGAACTTCAGGAGCATGACGGCAAGATAGTAGCCGCCAGAACCACCGACGGCGAGGTCTATGAGGGTAGCACCTTCATCAGCGATGCACATCCGGCCCTCACCCTCCAGTGGGTTAAGAACTCCGACAAGCTGAAAGGCCTGTACCGCCGGCGCATCTCTTCACTCGGCAACACCTTTGGCATGTTCATCGTCTCGCTGGTGCTCAAACCTGGACGGCTGGCTTACTTCAACCACAACAAGTTCGTCTATCGGAAGCCTAACGTCTGGAACTTCCATGAGGACACAGAAGGCGTCGGCGGCATCATGCTGAGCTGCCGCGTGCCCGCCACAGTTCAGCAGGAACAGGCAGAGCAGCCGCTTCAGGTGGACATCATGACCCCCATGCCTTGGACCGCCGTAGCCCCCTGGGAGCAAACCACCGTCGGACACCGCGGACCGGCCTACGAACAATTCAAGAATCACGTTGCCAACCAGTGCATGGAACTGGCCGAGCAGGTGATTCCCGGACTCAGCGACATGGTAAGCCAGCGCTATACCAGCACACCGCTCACATGGCGCGACTACACCCTGACGCCACAAGGCTCTGCCTACGGCATTCGCAAGGACAGCCGACAGTTCATGCTCACCATGCTCTCGCCGCGCACGCCCATTCCGAACCTGTACCTCACCGGTCAGAGCCTGATGCTGCACGGACTTGAAGGAGTGGCCAGAACAGCCATTCAGACATGTTCCCTTATTCTCAACGACAAACATTAAAAGAAGAAAGAAACAAATATGAACTATGCACTCGTAACAGGCGGCAGCCGTGGCATCGGCCGCGCCATCGCCATCCGACTGGCCCAACAAGGTTTTCAGATACTCATCAACTACGTCAGTAACCAGACTGAAGCACAGCGCACGCTCGACATGGCCGAAGGACACGGCGAACTGCTGCAGTTTGACGTCGCCGACAGTCAGCAGACGCGTCAGGCCTTGGCAGCATGGCAGCAACAGCACCCCGAGGAATACATCTCAGTGGTAGTCAACAATGCTGGCATTCGCCGCGACAATGTCATGGCCCTCATGCCTGAGGCAGACTGGCACCAAGTGGTTGATATTACCCTTTCCGGATTCTTCAATGTCACACAGCCCCTGCTGCCCGCCATGCAGCTGCACCGCTTCGGGCGCATCATCAACATGGCCAGCGTCAGCGGACTCAAGGGACTGCCCGGACAGACCAACTACTCGGCAGCCAAGGGGGGCATCATTGCCGCTACCAAGGCACTCGCACAAGAGGTGGCACGCCGAGGCATCACCGTCAATGCCATAGCTCCGGGTTTCATCAAGACCGACATGACCGAAGGACTCGACGAGGCTACCCTGAAGAAAACCATTCCCGCCAACCGCTTCGGCACACCCGAGGAGGTGGCCGCCCTCGCTGCTTTCCTGGCTTCGACCGAGGCAGGATATATTACCGGCAACGTGGTGAGCATTAACGGCGGACTATATACGTAAAATAAAAAATTATTAATAGCTTGAAGAAACAAAAATAAACATCTTTCTGATGAAGTCATCATATAATTAAATAACGATACTATATATTAAAACGATGAAAAAGACTGACAATAACAAGCTGACAGGTTGGGTGAAATGGATTTTACCCCTGTGTCTATTTATTTTTATGCCTATAAGCATTCTGGCTCAGACCACCGCCGACTTCCAAAAGGCAGTAGCACGTTATAAGAATGCCAAGACCGTTACTGCCACCGTAACCAAGCGCGCACACAAGGATGCCGTGGCTACCGATGCCGTCACCAAGGGAACATTCCAGATGAAGGCACCCGCCGTGGTGACCATCACCATGGAGGGCGGCAAAGACCAGCTGCTCATGGAGGGCAGCCAGTTCACCATGGTGGCCAATGGAAAGAAGCACAAGACCAACAGTCAGAAGAACATCCAGTTTGCCTCGTTCCAGACGGTCTTCGAGAGCATTCTTTCAGGCGGAGCCAAAAGCATTGACCACCTGACTGACCTGCAGCTTTCCAAGAAAGGCAACCTGCTCGTGCTGACCATCACCCCCAAACCCGACAGCAAGAAAGCCGCACGGCGCATGATGTTCAGCTCATTCGTACTCACCATCGATACAAAATCCTCTGAACTGCGCTCGCTACGCATGAACGAGCGGGCAGGCTACACCGAATACACTTTCAGCAACTTCAAGTTTTAGTCTTTGAAGCACTTTATGAAGCATCTCCTGCTACAGATACTGCTGTTCCTACTGCTGCCCATGAGCGGCATGGCACAACAGATAACCGGCTACGTCACTGATGCCGAGACAGGCGACAGCATACCCTACGTAAGCGTCACCTACAAAGGGCACCACGTGACGGCCATCTCCGACCTTTACGGCCACTACACCATTGCGCGGCACGAGGGATGGAACATCACCTTCAGTGCCATGGGCTACAAGACACGCATCGTACCCGTCAACAGCAAGACCAAGGGCAAGCTCAACATTACACTGAAACCCGACAACCAGGAAATTGGCGTCGTCACCGTCAATGCCCACCACGAGCGCTACAGCCGCAAGAACAACCCCGCCGTGGAGCTGATGAAACGCGTCGTAGAGGCCAAGAAGAAGAACGACCTCGGCGTCAACGACTATTATCAATACAACAAATACGAGAAGATTACCCTGTCGCTCAACGACCTGAAACCCGAGCAACTGGAACAGGGACAATTCAAGAAACACCCCTGGCTCGTGGAACAGGTAGAGACCAGCCCCGTCACGGGTAAGATGATTCTGCCCGTCTCCATCAACGAGACGGTGTCCAAGAAAATCTACCGCCGCAACCCCCGCTCTGAGAAGACCATCATTCAGGGACAGACCTCGCGCGGAGTGAACGACATCTTCCAGACGGGCGACATCGTCAATACGGTCATCAAGGACGTCTTTACCGACATCGACCTCTACGAAGACCACATCCGACTGCTGCAGTACCCCTTCATATCGCCCATCTCCAAGGAAGGCATCGGCTTCTACCGCTACTACATTGAAGACACTCTCGCCATCGAGCGCGACAGCGTCATCCACCTGCACTTCCTGCCCAACAACCAGAACGACATGGGATTCCGGGGCGACCTCTACATTCTCAAGGACTCCAGCCTCCACGTGCGCCGCTGCCAGATGACCATCCCCAAGCAGTCAAACGTCAACTTCGTACAGAACGTGCAGATACTGCAGGAGTACGAACAGCTGCCCGACGGGCAATGGGTACTCACCACCGACGACATGACCACCGAACTGGAACTCTTCAGCTTCGTGCGCAGCTTCATTGTCAGCCGAACCACCCGTCTCTCGGAATATGCCTTCGACCCCTTGCCCAAAAAACTCTTCCGGGGCATGACCACAGAGGTGACCGAGGCCGATGCCGAAATGCGCGACGAGAACTTCTGGAAGCAATACCGGCAGGTGGAGCTCACCAAGAGCGAAGGCTCCATGGACCAGTTCATCAAGCGCATAGAGAACATCAAGGGCTTCAAGTACGTTCTCTTCGTCATGAGGGGACTCTTTGAGAACTCCATAGAAACCAGCACGCCCAACTATGTCGATATCTGTCCGGTGAACACCATCATCAGCCGCAACTACGTCGATGGATGGCGCTCGCGCATCAGCCTGAAGACCACCGCCAACCTCAACAAGCACTTCTTCCTGTCGGGCTACTACGGTCGCGGCTGGGGCAGTCACCAGGACTACTACAACATTGAGGCAACCTACTCGCTGAACCCCAAGAAGTACCTGCCTCACGAGTTCCCCAAGCGCACCTTCACCTTCCAGTCAAGCCGCGACGTCTGCTCACCGGGCGACCGCTTCATGGATACTGACAAGGATAACTTCATGGTAGCCCTGAAGTGGGCCGACACCAACAAGATGATGTTCTACAACCGCCAGCAGGCCACCATCGACTACGAGACCGACTGGGGCCTGCGCGTCACCGCCTACGGCAAGCTCGAAGAGAACGAAGCCTGCGGAGCCATGTCGTTCCTCACGCTCGACAAGCCCCCCATGCAGGGCGAGTACCGCCACGGCACCAACACCTTCCTGCGCACCACCGAGGCCAGCATCCGCGTGCGCTACGCACCGGGCGAGACCTACATCAACAACAAGCTGCGCCGCCGTGTCATCAACCTCGATGCACCCGTCTTCAGCGTCGGACATACGGTGGGCTTCGACGGCATCCTGGGTGGCCAGTATAACTACCACTACACCGAGGCACACATCTACAAGCGCTTCTGGCTCAGCAGCTGGGGAAAGATTGACATGCACCTCAAGGGCGGCATACAGTGGAGTCAGGTGCCCTACCCCCTGCTCATACACCCCGCAGCCAACCAGTCGTACATCATTCTGCCGGAGACCTTCAGCTGCATCAACACCATGGAGTTCCTCAACGACCGCTACATGTCGGCCATGCTCGGCTGGGACCTCAACGGGAAAATCTTCAACCGCGTGCCGCTCATCAAGAAGCTGCACTGGCGCGAATACATCGGCGTGCGCATGCTCTGGGGGGCACTCTCCGACAAAAACAACGCCCTGCTGCCAGAGAATGCCGGCAACACCCGGCTCATGCACTTCCCCGAGGGGGCACACGTCATGGACCCCCACCGTCCTTACTTCGAGTTGGTACTCGGTGTTCACAACATCTTCAAGTTCTTCCACGTGGAGTACGTTCGCCGACTGTCATACAACGACCTTCCCACCAGTCCTAAGTGGGGCATGCGTTACGTCATCCAAATGTCGTTCTGAAAATATTACGGTGCGGGGCGCATCATCAGCGGCGGCTGCGGCGCTCCCCAGATGATTTCTTTCAGCAACGGACCGACGGGCAGTTCTATCTTTGCCCCATTGTCAAACTTATAATAGGGTGTGACAATGGGCTCTGTCTCCCACCGTCCGTTCATGGGGTTCAGGTAGCGCTGCGCACCGAGATACGTGCCCCAATGGTCGCTGAAGCGCACGTCGGCATAACCGCCATACGTCGTACTGAAGGCATACGGACTGATGGCAGGCGAGGCATGCAGGTTGTTGGCATAATAGTTTCCGAAGGCATGCAACGACAGCCAGTCGTTCACGTCAAAGCTGGCATGTCCGCCAATGCCATACTGCGTGAAGAGCGAGTTCTGCATGGGCATCCAATACTTATTGGCATTGGCCGAAAGCGTCAGGTGCAGTCGTCCGAAGTTCTGGTGCAGGGCCAGCGCCCCCATGCTGCGGTCCATCAGTCCGGGCATGTGGTCCGTGCCGCCATAGACGCCTAATGCAGCCCCACGCCATAATGGGAACACCCCACCAGCCATCCGTGTCTCCGTAACGTCGTAACCACCCCGGCTGACGGGCATCTCGTGTGTCCGTTCAGGCACTCTGAACACCGGGTCCACCTCTAACCGCAGCGTGTCCCTGGCCAGTGCCGTGTAGTCAATGGCCTTCGTTTCCGGCTTTACCAAATTCTGTCCTGTCGTAATCTCCTGTCCTGCTGCAGTCATTGGCAGCAGCACCAGCAGCACACCTATTATTTTTCCCAACATTTGCTTCATCCTTCTAAATAACTAAAGTTTCAGACCCCACCCCTGCCTTTCCCCTTGAAGGGAGGGGCAAGAGTGGGGTCAGTATTGTTATTACTCATAAAAGCTATCGCTCAATGACGGTCAGCTGCGTGTCACCGGGACGGAAGAGCAGACCAGTACATTTCTGGGCATCCGCCTTGTATGTCTTCAGCTCCAACTGGTTCCACTTGATCTGGTCGGTGCGCTGGGCCAATGGGGCATGGGGAATGACCGAGCCATCACGCACGAGGATAATGGCGGGAATCGGTCCGGCCTCAATGGTCTGCCAACCACTCTGATAGACCTTACCCGTCTGGTAGTCAATCCACTTGGAACCAGAGGGCAGATAGACGGTGCGCCCCGTGCCACTCTCCATGAGCGGTGCCACAAGCATCTGTGAGCCAAACAGGTACTCGTCCTCAATGAGCCATGCACCGGGGTCCTCGGGGAACTCCACGAAGAGGGCACGCACCATGGGCAGACCACGCAGCGTGCAGTCCTTAGCCTGTGCATAGACGTAAGGCATGAGCTTATACTTCATCTCGGCAGCCTGACGGAACGCCTTGGTGAACGACTCGCTGATGAGCCACGGCTCCGTAGGAGGTGCACCGTGGGCACGGGTATGACTGCTGAGGAAGCCGAAGGGCAGCCAGCGGCGGTAGATATCCTCGGGTGAAGCGGTGACAAAACCGCCCATGTCGTGGCTCCAGAAGGAGAAGCCGGAGAGTCCGAAGCTGAGTCCGCCGCGCAGGTCGCCTAACATGCCGGTATTGGTGGTGGCAGCATCGCCGCCCCAGTGGAGGGCGTAACGCTGGGAGCCTGCCCAGGCTGAGCGGGCCCAGATGATGCCCTCGCCAGGATATTGCTGATTCACAGCCTCCCAAAGTGCCTTGTTGTAGCGCAGGGGGTAGAGATTGTGCTCGTAGAGTCCGCCGCGTCCGTTGTGATAGAAACCGTTATAGGGAGCCGCCTCGCCGAAGTCGCACTTGATGGTAGAGACGCCCTGTTTCAGCAGTCCGAGAATCTTTCCCTGATACCATTTTACGGTTGCGGGATTGGTAAAGTCGAGCACGGCATCCTCATAAGGCATGCCGCCATCGGCATTCCGCACATGGAGGTTCTGCTCGACAATTTCGGGGAAGAAGCGGTTTTTCGGTGTGAAGTAAGGCAACTGCCACAGACAGGTGTGGAAGCCCTGGTCCTTCAGCTGCTTGAGCATGCCCACGGGGTCGGAGAAACGTTCCTTGGCAAACTGGTAGTCACACTGCCAGTCAACGCCGAACCAACCCGTGTCGAAGTGGATGACGTCAGAAGGAATCTTGTGCTTGCGCAACTGACGGGCAATGTCGAGACCTTCCTCTTGCGAGAAATAGGTGATGCGACTCATCCACGTACCGAACGACCACAGCGGCAGCATGGGGCTCTTGCCCGTGATGTTGGTGTATTCGTCGAGAATATCCTTCGGTTCACCGAAGAAGACAAACAGGTCAATCTGCTCGTCGGCCATGAAAAGACGCTGTGCACCGATATAGCTCTGGCCAAAGTCTGCCGTGACGGGAGCCGAGGTATGCATGAAGATGCCGTAGCCACGGTTAGAGAAATAGAACGGCACGGGCTTGTACTGGCCGTCGGTCTCAGGGCCTTGCGGGTCGGTAACGCTAAGGTGCACCTTCTGCCCTACCTTGTTCAGAGAGGTGAACGACTCACCACAGCCGTAGATACGCTCGCCGGGAGCCAGCGTAAAGACGGGATTGACAGAGCGGCTGTTGTCGGAGCCACGCTTGATGAACGAGAAAGGCAGCAGCTTGACCTGCGACGAGTCGTTATCAATGATGTGGCGCGTCTGGGTCAGTATGCGGCCGTTCTTATCCTTCAGCACCAGGCGGAAGGGGTGTCGCTGCAGTTCCAGAGTGCCGTAGTCGGTCTTGTATGCAACGACCAAGTCGTTGCTCACCGAACGCCAGGGCGTTGCCTTGCCGCGGTGCTTAAACTGGTCGCACAGCATGGGGTCAGCCTGCTCATTGTCACGAGGTACAATGGGCGTAGTGAGCAGACGGATGCGGACGCAACGCGGGCTGATGAACTCTATCTTCAGCGAGAGGTTCGGGTCATTGTCGTAGGCCGCATCGGGGAAGTCGAGCATCTGCATGCGCACAGGCCAGTAGCCGTTGAGGTTAAAGGCCTGACGGGGCGACAGGCGGTAACGTTTCCAGTTCAGCAGTCCTTCAGCCTTGGCTGCGTCGAACGTGGCCAAGGAGTCTGCCAGGAAGTAAGTGTTCGAAAGGTCAGAGAAGTCGGTCGATACGTCTTTCTGCATGCATTGCAGGTACTGTACGCCGGCATTGGTCTGAATTTGTGCATGGGTTGCGGCAAAGCCACAACATACAGAACAGAGGGTGAAAAGAACTTTTTTCATTGTTTTGTTAGTTGCTTATTCGTAGGTGAAAGATGCTTTCTGGCGTATGTCGGCCTCGCTGGCGCAGAAGTAGGCGGTAAACTTTCCGGGCTCTACGCGCCATTGGGCGGCTGCCTCGTCGAAGAAGCTCAGGTCGTCAGCAGTAATCTGGAAGGTAACGCTCTTGGTCTCGCCGGGCAGCAGTTCCACCTTGCTGAAGCCCTTGAGTTCCTTGGCCGGGCGGTCAACCGAGCACTTGTCGTCGCCGATGTACAGTTGTACGATTTCCTTACCCTTGACGCTGCCAGTATTGGTGACGGGCAGTGTGACGCTGATGCCTCCCTGCTGGCTGCTCATGCGGTTGCCGCTCAACACTGGCTTTCCGTACTTGAACGTGGTGTATGACAGGCCGTGGCCGAAGGGGAACTGGGGTTTGATCTTCTTGGTATTCATCAAACTGTTGAACCAACGGTAGCCTACATAGATGCCTTCATCGTAGAACACCTGACCGTTGACACCAGGATAGGCCTTCTCGCCATACTGGAAGCAGGGGTAGTCCTGCTGACGCACGGCGAACGTTACGGGCAGCTTGCCGCTGGGGTTCACCTTGCCCGACAACACATTGGCCAGTGCCGTTCCGGCCATAGAGCCCAGATACCAGCAATGCACGAGGGCGGGCACCTTGCTGAGCCACGGGGTGGCATAGGCATTGCCGCCGAAGGTGACAACAACGATGTTGGGCTGTATCTTGGCCAACTGGCTGATCAGCTCGTTCTGACCGAACGACAGGTCATAGCTCTCGCGGTCGTTTGACTCACAGTCCTGCTTGGCATTCTTGTTCAGTCCGCCCACATAGATAATCAGGTCGGCCGTGCGGGCATTGTCGAGTGCATCCTGGCGCAAGGAGTCCTGGCGGGCGGCATCGAGTGGCTCCTGAAAACCGTAGAGCGCACGGCCGCTGTAATAGCCCTGGGCATACGTTATCTTGTCGCCGTAGAGGGCACGCAACCCGTCGAGGGGCGCAATGTCGAAGAGTGTCTTCAACTCGCTGGAGCCGCCGCCCTCAGTCAGTGAGCGTGTGGCATTCTCGCCGACCACGAGGATGCGGGCGTACTTCGTTGCGTCGAGAGGCAACAGGCTGCGGTCGTTCTTCAGCAGCACGATACCTTCTTCGCCGATGGCCTGACAGGCATCGTAGTGTTCCTCGGAGCACTGTGAGCCCACCACCTTATCGGCATTCATCGACGTACGGAAGATGGTACGCAACACGCGGGTAGCCTTGTCGTCGAGCACTGACATGGGAATCTTTCCTTCGTTGATGAGCGCCTCAAACTTGTCGGCCAGGAAGTAGTCGTTATAGCCGAACTCGCTCTCCTTGGTGAAACCATCTGTAAAGGACCCCATCTCAATGTCCATGCCACCGGTGGCAGCCTGCCACGTGTCGGTCACGCCGCTCCAGTCGGAAATGACAGCACCGTCAAACCCCCAGCCTCGCTTCAGTATGCCGTTCAGCAGGGAGTCGTTCTGGCAGCAGTGAATGTTGTTCCAAAGATTATAGGAGCCCATGATGGTCCAGAGACCACCCTTGGTGACGGCCTTCTTGAAGGCAGGCAGATAAATTTCCTCGATGGCACGGCGGCTGACGTTCACATTGACCGTGAAGCGGTCTATCTCCTGGTTGTTCAGGAAAAAATGTTTCAGGCAGCAGGCCACGCCATTAGCCTGGGCACCCTGTATGTAGGGTGTCACTATCTCGCCGGCCAAGTAGGGGTCTTCGCCGGTATATTCGAAGTTACGGCCACAGAGGGGTGTACGGGCAATGGTACAGCCCGGGCCGAGCATGATGTCCTTAGCACGGAAGGCAAACTCTTCGCTGACGGCATGGCCGTAGAGCCGTGCCAGCTCAGGGTTCCACGTAGCGGCCAAACAGGTGAGCGACGGGAAGGCCACGACGGAGTCGTTGGTCCACTTGGCAGGCATCCACGTGTTCCACTCCAGTTCGGCACGCACCCCGTGGGGGCCGTCATCCATGTTCAGCTGGCGAATGCCTAAGCGGGGCACGCCGGCACTGGTAAACTTTGACTGCGCATGCAACAGTTGCACCTTTTCGTGCGTTGTCATACGACTGAGGGCATCCTTGACGCGTTCCTCAATGGGAGCCTTGGGGTCTTTATAGACCTGCGATGTGGCAGCGGTGAAACCGCAGCACACCAAACAAATGGAAAGGAGGGTTCGTTTCATTATTTTAATTTTTTAATTTTAGTTTCACAGTTCTATCGTCGTTGTCTTCAGACCAATCGACTTGGCCGTCAGCGTGCCACGACCGTCGAGCACCACCATACAGCGGCCGAAGAAGGCCTTGCGCTTCGTGTCTTTGAAACGCTCCATAGAGAACTGACTGCCGTTATCGACGCCGACGATGCGGGCACCGACCGACTCAAAGAACACCTGGTTCTCGGCCCACGGACAGAGATTGCCGTCGCGGTCAACCACTTCCACCTTCACAAACGTCAGGTGGCTGGGCGACGTACTCTTTCTGTTCTGCTGATAGCCGCTGTAGTCGATGGTCAGCCGCAGATGGTCGGGCTGTCCGGCCGTGCGGAGGGTCTTCAAGCCCACCACGTTACCACCTTTGCGGGCGACGACCTTCACTTCGCCAGGTTCATACTTCACTCGCCAACTGACGTGGTAGGGCGTAACGGCACTGGCGGGGACAAAGCCGGAAGACTTTCGGCGTACGCCCTGTGAGCGGCCGTTGACAAACAGTTCCACCTCGTCGGCATGGTTGTAGTAGCACCACAGGTCAATGTCCTGCCCCTCCAACCAGTTCCAGTGAGGAAACAGGTGCAGCACGGGCTTGTCGGTCCACTCGCTCTGGTACATGTAATACACATCTTTCGGCTGGCCGCTCAGGTCGATGATGCCGAAGTAGCTGGAGCGTGCCGGGAAGCCGTAGGGTGTGGGTTCGCCAATGTAGTCGAAGCCTGTCCAAATGAACTGTCCGCCACAATAGGGGGTATTCTTCACCACGTCCCAGTTCTGCTCGTGGGTAGTGCTCCACGAGGCGTGCATGTTGTCGTAGGCCGAGCACATGAACGAGGGGTCGGTGTAGGGCAGCCACCACTCCTTGGGGGCTTTGATAATCTGGTCGCTGGGCATGATGTAGTTACCCGTGGTCTGCAGGGCGCTGACACTCTCGGTCATGATGAACGGCCTGTCGGGGAAGTTCTTGGGCACGTCCTTGATCCACTCATGGTGGTAGTTGAAGCCTACAATATCGAGACCGCTGCCCTTAAACAGGTGGTTGTCGGGCGACGGCTCGTTGCAGCCGGCGGTGACAGGGCGCGTCGTGTCGTAGCGGCGCACGATGTCGGCCAGGTGCTCGCACAGCATGGTGTTGACACTCGTCTCGCCGTCGCGTGCCAGTGTCGAAGCATCGTGACCGGCATTCAGTATGAGGTTTGCCTGCTCAAGGGTGAGCGTGTCGGCATCGGCGCTCGACCATTGCTCCAGCACCTCGTTGCCTATTGACCACATGAGGATGCAGGGGTGGTTACGGTCGCGCAGCACCAGGTCACGCAGGTCACGCTCGTGCCACTCGTCGAAGAAGCGGGCATAGTCATTCTGCGTCTTGCGGCGACGCCACATGTCGAAGCTCTCGTCCATGACAATGAATCCCATGGTGTCACACATGTTCAGCAGTTCGGGGGCCGGCGGGTTATGGCTGGTGCGGATGGCGTTGCAGCCCATCTGCTTCAGCTTCACCAGTTTGCGGTGCAGGGCATCGTCGTTGAGCGCAGCACCCAGGCAGCCTAAGTCATGGTGCTCGCAGACACCGTTAATTTTCATGTTCTTGCCGTTGAGCCAGAAACCCGTCTTGGCATCGAAGCGGAAGTCGCGGAAGGCTGTAGTAGTCCACACCTCATCGACCACCTTGCCATCGACCAACACGCGCGTACGTATCTTATAAGTATAGGGGTTCTGCGGCGACCACAGACGCAGCTGGCTACCGGGAACCTTCAGGGTCGATTTCCTGCCGGTAGCAACGTCGATGGCCGCCCCGTTCTTGTCGTAGAGCGTGTTCTGCACCTGTCCCCTGCCATTCACATCGACGGTCACCTTGGCTTTACCCTTGGCGGTGGTCTCCACGTGTACGCCCCAATGGCTGACGTGGACGGCACTGGTCTCGGTGAACCAGACGTGGCGATAGATGCCGCAGCCGGAGTACCAGCGCGAGTTGGGCTGGTCGCTGTTATCCACACGCACGGCTATAACATTGTCGCCGGTACGCAGGAAACGGGTGATTTCGAATTCGAACGAGCTGTAGCCGTAGGGCCGTGAGCCCAACTTCTCGCCGTTGATATAGACGGTAGAGTTCATGTAGATGCCGTCGAACTCCAGGAAATAACGCGCCACCTCGCGAATGCGGAAGTGCTTGCGGTACCACCCCACCCCTCCGGGCAGCGCACCGCCACCCGCTCCGCTGGGGTTGCCGGCCGAGAAGTCACCCTCTATGGCCCAGTCGTGCGGCAGGTTCAGTCGTCGCCAGTGCCGGTCGTTATATTCGGGTTTCGACATCTGAGCCGAGTCGGCTAATATAAAAAGCCAGTCAGCGTCGAAGTTCCGACGCTGACGGGCCTGCATGGTGGTTGCCAGTCCGCAGAGTATGCAGACAAGGCAAATCATTCTCTTCATAGTTTCACACTTACTGCTTTACCATTATACTGTACCATCTTGCCCTCGGGGTTCTCCAGGTTCAGCTTGCGGGCAGAGTCCTTGCCGACGAGCACCACGTTGAAGCGACGCTGCTTCAGCATGCCCGGGAACTGTCCGTTGCGCTTTGAGAACGTAACGGTCTTCGTGGCATCGTCATAACGGATGTCGATGGTGGCATACTTGCCCTTCTCGTAGTTGTAGTTCGTTCCCTCGTCCTCATAAAGCTGGAACTCGCCGTCCTGACCTTCATAAACGTAGAGGTTAATCAGTTCTGCGGGTTTCTCGTCGCTCCACTCCATCTCGGGGCCGAAGGGGATGATGGCACCTTCACGCACAAAGACGGGAATCTGCTCGTAGGGAGCATCCACCACGAGGCGCTGTCCGCCATTGATGTACTCACCGGTATAGAGGTTGTACCAGCCGCACTGCCCGGGGAAATAGACGCTGCGGTTGCGAGCCTTGTAGTAACCCACCGGACAGGCCATCAGTGCCGGACCGAGCATCCACTGGTTGCCAATGTTCAGCACCTCGCTGTCGCCGTTGAAGTCCATCACCAGGGCACGCATCAGCGTGTAGTCCTTGAAGTGGGCCCAGCCGGCCAGCGAGTAGAGGTAAGGCATGAGGCGGTAGCGCAGACGGTCGTAATAGACAAACGACTTGTAGGCGGGGTGCTCGTCGGGCGCAATGTTCCATATTTCGCGCAGGGGCCACTGGCCGTGTGAGCGGAACAGGGGGATGAAGGCACCAAACTGGTTCCAGCGGGTCTGCAGCTCGCGCCACTCCTTCAGGTCTTCGTTCTCAATGCCTTTCTCGTCGAAGAGTTTCTGGGCTGCCACGTAGCGGTTTTCCACGCAGAAGCCGCCCTGGTCCATGCCCCAGAAGGGAATGCCCGACATGGAGTAGTTCAGGCCAGCAGTCATCTGGGCACGCATGTCTTCCCAACGGGTGCCTATGTCGCCGCTCCACGTTGCCGTAGAGAAACGCTGCTCGCCGGCAAAGCCACTACGGGTGAGCAGGAACACGCGCGGTTCGTCCTTCTTACCCTTGAAGACAGAGCGCTGACCGTTGTAGATGGCATCGGCATTCACCGTAGAGTAGGCATTGAAGTATTCGGTTGCCGTGCCCAGCGCCGTGGGGCCTGAGAGTGCCTTGCGGTACCACATGGGGGTACAGTCACGCACGTTGGGCTCCGAGGCATCCATCCACCAGGCATCAATGCCGTGGTTATACTTCGTGTAGAGGTTCTCGTCCATCTGTCGCCAGAACATCTTGCGGGCACCGGCATCGTAGGCATCGTAGAACGAGCCGCGGAAGCCTAACCAGTCGTGAATGTCGTCCTTCACGGCCTGATGGTACATCCAGCCGTTCTGGTCCAGTTCCTTATAGTTCTTCACCGTGTCGTAGAACTTCGGCCACACGCTGATCATGAAGCGTCCGTGCATGGCATGAACGGAGTCGAGCATGGCCTGCGGGTTGGGATAGCGTGAGGCCTCGAACGTATGGTCGCCCCATGAGTCGAGCTTCCAGTAGTTCCAGTCCTGCACAATGTTGTCAACGGGAATGTGACGGCTGCGGAACTCGCTGAGCGTCTCCTCAATCTCCTTCGAGCTCTTGTAGCGCTCGCGGCTCTGCCAGTAGCCCAACACCCACTTCGGGTAAAGGCTGGCCTTGCCCGTCAGGGTACGGTAGCCGCTGATGACCTGGTCAAAGTCACGGCCTGCAATGAAGTAGTAGTCCATGTCGCGGGCCATCTCGCTCCAGATGGAGAGCTGGCCGCGCTCCTCGGCACTGCGGGGCTGTGCCACACGCAGACCGCAGTAGGCCTCACCGCCGTCGGGCTGCCACTCAATGCGCAGCTGTGCCTTGCGGCCCTTCTTCAGCGCCACCGTGAACTTATAGCTGTTGGGGTTCCATGCCGTACGCCAGCGCTCGGGCACCACCTCGCGACCGTCCATATAGACCTTGACATAGCCGGAGTAGTAGAGAATAAACTGATACTCCTGTGCCTTGCCGGCACACTTTCCGCAGCACTCGGGCTCCAAGAAACCTTCGTACACCACACGGGCCCCGTCAAGATTAAAGCCCTGCGGCAGGTTCTTGATGCCGCCATTGTCGGTCTTCACGGCAATCTCTGACGTGGCAGGGTAGCCATATTCATAATAGATGCTGTCCTCGTTACGCACCAGCCGTTTGCCGTCCTTGTCAACGTAGGTACCCGTCAGGTGGCCCTCACGGCCCTGGCGGTCGTAGAGCTTGAAGGCACGGTTCAGCTGCAGGTACTCGTCGGGCTTGCCGAAGCGGCAGTACGAGTACGAGTCCCACAGAATGCCATAGTTCTTGTTTGAGAGCACAAAGGGAATGCTCACCTTGGTGTTATACTGGAACAGGTCTTCGTTCTTACCCTTCATGTTGAACTCCTCCGACTGGTGCTGTCCCAAGCCGTAGAAAGCCTCGTCCTCCGGGCTGTCGAACACCGTCTGCCACGTCAGTCCGTGCTTCATCTCGTCGGTAATGGCCCGTCCGCCCTTCAGTCCGTACTCCCTTTCAGGCACGGTGAAGTCCCAGAACTTCTTGCCGTCCTTGGCCTCCTGGGTCAGCAGCTTGCCCTCGCCGTCGTAGAAAGCCACGGTTCCCGTAGCCTTCTGCACCACGGCCTTCACGTTCTTAGCCTTCACGGTCACGGTGCCGGCATCCTCGCTCACCTCGAACTTCGCGTTCTGCGCCTGCGGCACAATCATCAGGCTCTGCGGTTTCTGCGGCAGCGCGTCCTTCGACGTAGCCTGTACACGGATAATGTTGTCGTTAATCACTTGCAGGCGCACCACCTTGGCCTGCCCACCGTCGGGGTGCACGGTCACCGCGTTCCCCTGACGCTGCACGTCAGCAGCCTGTGTTGCTGTGGCACAACCCAGCAGCACTACTGACACAATTAGTTTGGTTAGTCTCATTGATTATTGTTGTTTAGTTATTAGTTCAAAATACCTTGCAAATATACAAACAAATTTTTACTCCACCAAATTATTGGGATGAGTTTTTGAGTTCGTAAGGTTTTGGGTTATGAGTGTTTGACTTGTACTGAGACAAGTGGCTCTTCTTCGGCAAATGGTTTACGTCCAGACAGGAAATCAATGACAATATTAGTATCAAGAAAGACTCTCATACCAACTTATAACTATCCTCTAATAAATCAGCTTTCAACTCCTTATAATCGACATCATCTGGAATATTAAATTTTCCAGACATTTGACGAATATGGCTGGAAATTTTGATTTTCCGCTTTTCTGTCTTATTTGCACTCGCTTGGTTCCTACGCACGTGCGATGCAAGTCTGTCAACATATCTGGAAACATTCTCCAGAAGCTCAACGCTTAACACATCAAGATCGGCATTGATAGATGTACGAAGTTCTATTGCTGTCATAATACTATCGTCATTGGTTCCTACTCGCCTGCAAAGATACAACCTTTTCCTGAAACCACCAAATGTTGAACTTATCTTTGTCGCAAAAAGATGGTAACACCTCCGATTTCTGACACTTCAGAAATAAAACAAGCGGAGCTACACAACGCGTGCAGCCCCGCCCGGACATTAATGGTTCAATTATGCCTTAAGTGGTTATTCTTCGTCATCATAATAGTCGTCAACGTCATCATAGTATGCCATTTCAGGAGCATCATCATGATCATATCCCACCTCCGTTTTCGGGTTCGATGCAGCCAAGACACCTGACAATTCCATTTCAATTATCTCCGACTCCGGAGTTATATAAGTCTTTCTCATGTTATTTTTCCTCCTCTTTGTCTATTTGATTACTACTTTCTTTCCCTTATAGATGTAGATGCCCTTCTCTGTGGGACGGGCCGAGAGCTTCATGCCCTGCAGGGTGTAATAGCAGTCCGTTGCAACGCTCATCGTCTCCGGATTCAACATGCGGACAGCAGTTGTTTCACCTTCCGGGTCAAGGAATGACAGCATAATCGGAGCACCACTCTGTTGCTGCGAGGGGAGCACCTGACCTGTACCTTTCTCGCCTTCATTAGAATAATGGAACATGGATGCAGGCAACTTCAGGTAAGCCTTGTCGCGAGCCATGTCTTTAAATACACGAGAGAAACACCGCTCAGCAGCCCACAAGCCGAAGATACGGTAATCAGGAGCAGCGCCATAGTAAGGATAGGGAACGGTAGGTGTCAGAGAAACGTATGAATCCGTTACAGCAAATCCAGGCTGATTGTCAATGCACGACGGATAGAGCAAGTTTGACACTTTCCGATTGTCTTCAGTTGCTACGACGTTATTATAGGGGAACGTTACAGGGCTGCCCACAGGAACGTCACTAAAATAGACCACGTAAGACGAAGCACCGAAATCAGCTTCCAAGAGTACGCCAGTACAAGGAGGAATATAATTTCTTCCTGACACAGTTGCAACAATCTCTGTTGCTGTAGCCTTGGGTGTCACCTCTGCCCCTGGTGCTGTCGTGTCGTCACCTTCGTTATAGCAATCAGAGAAATCCGAGACACGATAAACCTTGAACATCGGGCTACCAGCCGCATGCTCGATATTATTAATGGTGACCTTTTCCGTAAATGTCGGAATAATCTGAGCATTCTTGGTACTATACGTTCTCAAGTATTCGCCTTTAGGAAGCTCAATATCAATACCCGTCTTTGTTCTTGCAAACTGCTGCCAACCATTAGCAGGAGCTACGAGCTCTTGCTCAACATTATCGATGGTATATTTTCCTAATGCGAGATTGATGGTGGCATTATCAGCAGCTTTTCCTGCACAGGTCTCACCCGTCTGTCCGTGAGGGCCAGTATAACCGTCCTTCATGGAATTCAGGCTTTCCTGTTTGAAAGCCAAGCCACGCTTCCAGTCACCCTGATAGTAGTCCCACGCCTCTTCGGGGAAGTGCAGGTAGGAGAATGACGGATTCGTTTGGTCAACACTGGTCTGACCTACTGTCTGAGTGTGGTTAAAGGCATTATATTCGCACACAACCATTCGCTCTTCCGGAGTAAAATCAATATAGATATCCAACTGAGGCCTTCCTGTTTCAGTACCGCCAGCGAAAGCACCTGTTTTGATAACCAATGGTCTGACAGGGGTCTCTGTATTGGTCTGGAAATCGATACGACTCAGATTTCTTGTTGTACCAAATGCCTTATCTTCAATCAGCGTTACACACTTAGGAATCTTGACATTTGAAACGGCAGAAGCCTCAAATGCACCTGAAGGAATTGTTCTCAGCAGGTCGTGGCCTGTAGGAGGCGTGTAGGGGGCTTGCGTCTCTTCGCGCATCTCAAGAGTAGTCAGGCTTAATGTGTTTTTGAAGCAGTCATTTCCAAGTGATTCCAGACGAATGGGCAATGACAATGATTCCAAATACCAGCAATCCAAGAAAGCACCTGTCCCTATTTGGAGCGGGAAGTCACAATTGATACCCACACCACCGTCATCAGCGCTGTTACGTCGTTCGAAACTCAAGGTCATCTTTTGTCCCTCTACTTTTGTATTATTAATATCATTGTCCGCCTTGTTTCCTACTCTGTAAAAGGCTCTTTCTCCGATACTGACACAACGGTTGGGAATCTCTATATTGTCAAGGTAATAACACTCTTGGAATGCACTGGCACCAATAGTCAGTTCTTTCGGATAGACGCGACTCTGTCTCTCATTTTCAGTATAGGTCTTGTCAAACTCCAAACCGACGAGAGCCGTACTGCCACTCAATGCTGATGCGTCAATGTCGGTAACATCTTTTCCGACAAACAACGTAAAGTTTTCATAAGAGTTTGTACGTCCTCCCAGTCCTTTTACATGGCCGCCCAGGTAGTTGACACGTGTAAGTTGATTGCAATTCTGGAAAATCTCACTAGAAATGCTTGCGTCGGCATATCTGGAAGTGGTTGCGGTCTTCAGGGTATTGCTCCAGTAACTGAACTTCATCTCACCAAAGTCAGCCACCATTTGAACATTGCTAAGCGACTTCCATTCCGAGCCAGTATAGAACAGCTCCGCTCCACCAACAGCGGCATACTGTCCATCAGTACCTGCCTCAGCAGGTACTGCAGAGGATTTAACTGTAACATCTGCCATAGATTCCGGCTGAGGGCTGACTTCTGTCCATGAGCCAGCACCCGTGGAACTATACTGCCAGTAGGTATAGCCATTGTTCATCTTCACCCATTGATTGTTCGAGTACTCATTCAGATGGTTATTCCTGTCGCTATAAAGGAAGTCGGCATTTTCAATGGTTACACCCGTAGGTGCAGTTTCCGTTCCTGCTGTCCAACTACGGCTATCGTTCTTAGTATAATAGACATAGCACCACATGCCATCGCCAATAGCACCATTCTGGTGTAGGAGACTATTTAAATCCACACCCGTCATGTTAGGATAATGAGTACCTGTGGTTGCCTCATATTCGTCCTTTGTACATGGAATCCACATTCCATTTGAATAGTTACTATCTTCAATCTTCTTAAAATAACGGATAAAGCTGATGCTTTGACCTTTATTATATTCATTCAAATGGTTGTTTATATCAGCTTCTGAAAATGCTGTAACATTTGAAGCTACCACATTACCCGGGTTAGAAGTAACTGGCCCACTCCAGGAGCCATCCGTTACCTGCATCTGACAATACATATAGCTGGGCACCTTGGCAATTGTCCCTACTGTAGGCGTTGCAGCCTCTCTGGCCGCATCAGTAGAATACTCCAAGTCAGTCCATTGCTCTGAAATCCGAGTCCAAGCCTTGCTGGTGGTATATTGGTACAACGTACCACCAAAAATAGCAGTCGAGCCGGGAACCGATGTGACACTTCCTGACTCTGACGTCTGATACCAAGTCCAGTTGTTGGCGGTCATACCTTCTGAACTTTTTATGATATGCGCATCGCCCATGTCAACGGCAGTAACAGCAGTAAAGCCATTGCTTGAACCTAATGCAGACAAGTCGGAAGAGGTAATGTTACCCACAAACTTAATCTCCGTTACGGCAGCTTTGGCTTCATCGGTTGTCAAAAGTGCATTGACAGTTTCGCCCACCTTTCCTAATTCTGCAGAGGTAGTTGCGTTACACGTTACAGTAAGCGTTGTACCAGCAAGCGTAGCAGTAGTTTTTCCATCACTACTGGTTGTCGTTTGCGCCCACACATCTTGCGGCAGCACAAAGGCCACCATGCAAATTAGCATAAAGAACCATTTCTTCATAACAACTCAAAAGATTTTTTACAATGTATAAAGTTAAGTTTATATTATTTAGATACTTTTGAATGAATAGGCTTGGTTACAGTACAGTAGTTGGTTTGGTTGAATGTTGTTCTTAAAAACTGAGTGCAAAAATACATATTATATATATAGAACAAGCAAAACCATTTGAAACTTTAATGAATTTTAACAATAAAGAAAGCATCGACGTAACAGTCCGGCGAACAGGTTGGCGGCAAAGTTCTCGATGGAACGGTGTCTGGTATGCTCAATCTGGCATACATTCTTCAACTCATCATTCACCGTTTCAATAACTGATCGTTTTCTGAGCACGAAGTAGTGCTACCTCTCTGGGAGAAACTGCCGGGGTACGAGGGAGAGAGGTACGGGGAAACGGGGAGTTTCTGCCGGGGAAACGGGGACTTTGGGTAGGGGAAGCAGGGAGAAACTGCCGGGGAAACAGGAACACGGCGGCCGCCGTTCATTCTAACGCCGCCCGCCGTTAGAACTAACAGCGGGCGGTGTTAGTTCTAACAGCGGGCGGTGTTGTCCCTTCTTGGTTAGTTGCTTTCTGCACCTTTGCTTTCTGCAAAGTTACGAAGAAAATACGGAAATGCAAAGAGTTATGCCCGATTTTTTTCTCTAAGGAGTTAAGGAGAAAGGGAGACTGCTTCCAAAGAAGTCAGAAATGAACATTGAAACCATTGACAAAGGCAGGTTTATTGCGTAAGACTTACATCGAACTCACGTTAATAGTCAGTCGTCAATCAGCTCTGCCTCTAAGATTTCCTCCTCGCGGCCGGTGGGTAGGGTGATGATGAAGACGGAGCCGCCACCGGGGTTGTTCTCCACGGTGATGCTGCCCTCGTGGGCATCGACGATGGCCTTGACGCGGTCGAGCCCTAACTCGCCGCCCTCCATCATCATGTGGTCGAAGACGTGAGCCTTGTATTCGTCCTTGATGCCAACGCCATTGTCGGCCACCAAGATTTTGACTTCGGTATCTTTTTGGGCAAAGACGCTGACCTGAATGCGGCAGTCGTGGGGACAGAAGCGCACGGAGTTGCCCAACAATATCTGCAAGGCCTGCGTGAGCTGCTGATGGTCGAAGGGCATGACGAGTGTCTCGACGGTGCTGTTGAAGCGGATATCCACCTTCTTGTCCTTCGGTTTCCGGAACTGCTCGCAACACTGTCCGGCGCAGCTGACCAGGTCGCCATCGGTCTTCCTGAGGGTGATGTCCTCCTTGCGTACAGGCCGGTCCTCGTCGGCCATGCTGCCTGCACCAGTCATCTGGCGGCGCATCTCGTTCATCCATTGCAGCTTTTCGGTTTCGCGGCGGAAGTTATCTACCTCCATCTGCTTCTCCTGCATGCGCAGGAAGTTGTTGCGCCAGAGCCAGATGCCGGCCACCAGGAGCAGCACATAGAAGAGGTAGGCCCACCAGGAGCGGTAGAAAGGCGGTGCAATGTTGATGTCGAGACGGCTTTCTATGTCGCCGTAAGTACCGTCGTCGTTGAGCATACGGGCACACAGGGTATAGGAGCCTGAGGGCAGGCCCATGTAGGTGACGTTGGGGTTGAGCTCGTCGGTGCTCACCCACTCTTCGTTAAAGCCTATGAGTTTATAGACAAAGCGCGAGGTGTTGTGCAGCTCGCCGCTGTTGGTAGCCAGCTGAATGGTGAACTGTCGGTCGCTGTAGCTCAGGTTCAGCTCGTCGCAGCGGTCGAGTGTCTGTTCGAGAATGACGCGCCCGTCGAACTCACGCGTCGGCTCCACCTCACGTTCAAAGACCTTCAGGCCTATGAAGATGGGTGTCTCGTCGATGTGTCCGGCTCCTACCTTCTGCGGGTTGATGATGTCGAGTCCGCCAGTACCGCCCACCAGGAGCAGCCCGTCGGCGGTGAAGCACATGGAGCGCTGGTTGTAGGGACCGGTCTGCAGACCGTCGCGATTGTTATAGCTCTTGATGGCGAAGGTGTAACGGCCGTCGTCCTGCAGGCGTGGAATGACTTTGCTGACGCCGTGGTCGGTAGCCACCCAGACGACATGGCTCTGGTCTTCGGCCAGACTGTTGACGGTTGAGCCCATGAAACCTGAGCGCATGTCGAGCAGATAGACATGGTTGTGCTGCGGGTCCCAGATGGTGGCTCCCGACGATGAGCCCTGCCAGACGAGTCCGCGGCTGTCTTCGAGTCCGCAAATGGACACGTCGGTAATGTCAATACCGTCCTGGTTGTCGTTCAGGTTACGGTTATAGACCCTGAAGCGCTGCGGATCGACCAGCGAGTAGAAACGTGAGTGGGCCACCATGAGCCAGTGGCGCTTGGTGGGGGCTATGAAGGAGATGTAGTCGGAGGGGATGGGGCTGTTGGCCATGCTGATGGTGCGCATCTTGAGAGTCTGTGGGTCTATGCGCTGCACGCCGCCGCCCAGGGTGCCTATCCAGATGTAGCGGTCGGGGGCTTCGTAGATGGTCCACACGTTATTGCTGGCCAGCGAGGTGGTGTCGCCCGTGGCACGTATGCTGGTGACGTGGCCGTCCTTGATGCGTATGAGCCCGCCCTCGAAGGTGCCGAACCACACGGAGCCGTCAGTAGCAGCCAGCGAAGACACCATGACATTGGAGCCGATGCCTGAGTTGGCCTTGTTGTAGATGACTTCTTCCTGGGTGCGCGGGTCGTAGCGTATGATGCCGTTGTCGTTGGTTCCTAACCAGTAGTAGCCTGCCCGGTCGGCACAAAGGGTATTGATGTTGCCCAAGTCGATGTTGATGAAGTTGGACAGGTTCTCGGTATAAAGGTTCACGCCGTTCATGTAGGAGCCCACCCACATGCGGCCCTGCTGGTCGCGATAGATGACGCGCAGGGTGTTTCCGCTGACGGAGGTGTCGTCGTACTTGTTGTTCATGAACTGGCGGAGCTGGCGTTGCCTACGGTCGAGGACGTAGAGCCCGCTGTGGTCAGTTCCTATCCACAGGCGCCCTTTCCGGTCGTAATTGACATCCCAGACGGACATGGTTTCCGGCACGTCATGGATTCCCCAGGCCGCGAGCACCTCGTTGAGCGAGTGGTACCACTGCCCCACCCTGCTGGTATGGCAGACATAGACGCCGTTGATGGTTATCATCCACAGGAACCCCTGGTCGTCAATGCGCAGCTTGCAGTCTTGGTCGCGGGTATAGTGGCCCTTAAAGAGGCTGTTTTCCTTGAGTACGATACGGTCGGCCTTCTTGTCGAAGCACAGCACCTCACCGTTGCTGGTGCTGATGTAGAGACGGTTGCCATATTCGGCAAAGCCCGACACGCCGGCACCAGCCGTGAAATGCTGCGGCCCGTAGCCTGGAGGATAGTTCTTCACCTTGCCGGTGGCGGGAGCATAGTGCCACAGGCCGTGGTCGAGGGTCTTCACCCACAGGTCTTTGTCGCTGTCTATGTAGAGGCGCTCTATGCTTCCCTTGATGCCGTGCTGGTGCAGCCAGTTTTCGGGATGGCGGTCAGCCCGCTCGGTAACGGGGTCGAAGATGGTGTAGTTCATGCCCTGCTTAATCCAGAAGCGTCCGTCGTGGGCCTCATACAGCTCATCGATGTAGTTGTTGCGCAGCGTGGTGGTGTCCTTGGCGTACGAGTAGAAGGTCTTGATGCGGAAACCGTCGTAGCGGTTCAGGCCGTAGGGTGTGCCGAACCACACGATGCCACGGGTGTCGCGCATGATGCAGAGCAGCTGTGAATTACTCAGTCCGTCGCGCGTGTCGAGTCGCCGGAACTTCATGTCGGGTATTCCCTCGGCACTCAGGCAGAGCGCGAGGGCCACGGTGAGCCACAAGGTCAGCAGGTATTTCTTCATGTTAGTTTCTGCAGTTGGACATTGCTGCCTTGCAAAGATAACAATTATTCCCAATACTGACAAGGGAAAAGAGATTTTTTTAATGAAGAATGAAAAATGAAGAATGAAGAAACCTTAAAATTCTTCATTCTTCATTTAAAAAAAACTTCATTTAAATCAGTAGGGCCACTGAGCGGCTGCGGTGCCTTCGGTAATGCCCTCGTAGGCAGGAGCACAGAAGATGCTCTGGTTGGCACGGTTGACAATGGTCATGATGCCATTTTCGCCGTTCTGGTTGGCGGCGTTGATGTCCCATGCCATGGGCACCATGCCGCAGGCTACTGCCTGCTGGACCACGGTCTTGAAGAAGAGCTTGATGGAGGCATCGTGCTCAGACTGATGAGCCGGGAGCTTGCGCCAGTTGGCACCATACTCGCCAAGAATGACGGGATAGCCCTTGTCGGCAAACTTGGTCTTCATCTTCAGGAACTGGCTCTTCAGGTGACTTTCCTCACCCCAGTTGGAGTTGTAGTTCTTGTACTCACCGCTGACGTGGTTGGCGGCACCCCAGAACCAGAAGGGCTGGTTGCCCTCCCATACGCCTGTGAACTGTGGCGGGTCGTAGTAGTGCACCTCGACCATCAGACGGCCCGTACCGGCGGGGTCGCTGAGCTTCGTCACGTCGTACCAGTCGTAGGTCTTGGTGATGTCGGTGCTCGGTCCCTGAACCACCAACGTACGCTTGGCATTGTTGCCACCCGTGGCACGAACGGCATTGATGAAGGCTTGCTCGTAGGCCAGCAGGGCATTGGTTGCTGCCTGTGAATCGCAGTTGGGCTCATTCAGGCCACCGAAAATCAGATGGTCGTCATAGTCCTTGAAACGGTTGGCAATCTGCGTCCAGAGCTTGCCAAGCTTCTCAGAGTTGTTGGCAACGGTGGCAGCACTGATGTCACCAAAGGAGTTTTCAATCCAACCGCCGTCCCAGTGGTCGTTCAGCAGCACGTAGAGGTCGTTCTTCACACAGTAGTTCACGATTTCAGCCACGCGGTTGAGCCATGCCTCGTCGATGGTCATGTCCGTCTCGTTAGTGACGTGTCCCATGACCCATGCCGTAGGAATACGTACTGACTTGAAGCCGGAGGCCTTCACAAAGTCGATGACTGCCTGGGTGGTCTTGGTGGGTTGCCAGGAGGTTTCGGTGCCGACTCCAACATTCTTGTAGTTGTTGGAATTGCTGCCGCCCTCCATGGTGTTGCCCAGGTTCCACCCGGGCCACATCAGCTTGGCTGTCTGCATGGCGTTCTTGGTGATGTCGCCCGACGGGTCGGGGTCAGGAGTAGGAGCCGGTGCGTCGCCGGCGGCCTGCGTCACGCTGACGGTCTTGGTCTCAGCACCAGCCGTCACGGTGATGGTGGCCGTGCGTGCCTCGGTAGTAGTGTTGGCAGCCACAGCGACGGTAATGGGTGTTACCTTCAGCTTGGCCGACTGCGCACCAGGTGTCACCACGCACCAGTCGGCACTGCTCTTGGCCGAAGCCTGAACCTCTGACTGGGCGCTGACGGTCTGCGTGCCGCCAGCGTTGGCGAACGAGAGTGACGTGGGCGTTACCGTAAGGCCGCTGACGGTGATGGAACCTGTGTTGTCGTCGTCATCGCCACATGCAGCAAAAACTGTGGTGGCCGTGAAGGCCACCAACAGCATGAATAATTGATGAAACTTACTATTCATGGTACTACTTAGAATTCAGGAACAGCAAAGAGGCTGTTGATGGTGAAATTCAGTTCCATGCTGCTGCTGAAGCCCAGCTCGTGAATGACGTCGCCGTCACGCACGCCAAAGGCACAGCCGGCAGTACCGGTAGCACCATAGCAGTTCCAGAGTTCCAGACGATACTTGGCACCCTCGCTGGTATCAACCACCTTGGCAGCATCGAACGACACGTCGGTGCCGTCGAGCTTCAGGCTGTTCAGCGTGCTGTGCATGGTGGGGAAGTAGCCAAAGATGTCGGCAATCTCGATGAAGGTCATGATAGAACCGGCAGCATGCTCGGTGCTGTTGTAGGTAATGGTGAAGTTGTTGTTTGAAACCTCGTACTTCGCCGTTTCCTTGTTCAGCGTCACGTCGAACGTTGCACCCTGGTTGTAGTCCCACGGACCACCCCAACTGGGATTGATGGTGATGAGGTTCGGCGTATAGGTGCCTTCAACACCTGCCGTCACGATGGTGTAGGTCACCTCGAGACTGTTGGCAAACGTGAAGGTAGGATCGTCGTCGGCATTGGTCACGTTGCTGAATGGTGATGCAGCAATCTTCTCGTTCTTGGCGGTTTTTCCCCAGGCGTTGAACAGCTCAATGCGGAAGTTACCGTTGTCCTCAATGTCGCCATAGCAGAAGTTGTTGGCATTGAACTTGATGGACGTGCCGTCGAGCTTGATGTCGTCAATGCGCACGAAGGCATTGGGGAAGCGCGTTCTCAGACCGACAAAGTCGATGGTGTTCACCTTCAGTCCGTTGCAGGCTCCCTGATAGGTGAACGTATGCTGTCCGTCGAGCGCTTCAGGAGCAATGGCGTCAAGTTCTGTGCCCCAGGTGCCGTTCCAGTCGCTGCCTACGCAAATCAGGTTGACCTTGATGGCAGCATCCTTATCGGCCTTGGCCTGACTGTAGTAGTTCAGCGAGTACTGGTAGTCGTCGTTGTTCAGGATACCAATCTGCAGGCCGTCCTCGGTAAGGCTCAGAATGTTGAGCGTGCCGCTCTTGACGGCTACCCAGGTGTTGGCGCATAGCACGTTGATGCTGATGTCGATGGTCTGTTTCTGCTCGTTGACGGTGAAGGTACCCGTTTCGTCGGTGGCATTGCCGTTGTCATCCAGACGGTGGATGAAGACCGTACCGTCTTCCTTGAACTCCATGTAGCCATAGTCAACACCATAGGTGTAGCCAATCCAGCCGTTGCCAGTACCCATCTCCCAATGGATAGACTGATAAGGATTGGGCTCGTTGTTGGTCACCGTGCCCCAGTTGTCGGTCTTGCCCCACTGGGTGAACGGGCCTTCCCATACGTGCTGCTTACCGTCCTGACCATTGTCAAGATACCACTTGGTGTAGAGCAGTGACTTGTCGAACTTCACGTTGCGGGCGGTAGAAACCGGACGAACAGACATGGCCTCATAGACGGCGCGGGAAGAGCGCACTCCCGTTGCGGAAGTGAACTCATAGTCGATGGCAAACTGGGAGTTGCTGGGGTTGACAGAACCTGTCAGATAGTAACCGTGCAGGCCCTCTTCGCTGACGGTGCTGGCCACGCGCTTACCTGCTGCAGGCAGGAAGATGGAGTTACCATTCTTGGCCGTCACCTTATAGCCGGCCACGCCACCTTCCTCTACCCACTCGGTGGTGCAGAGGCGGAAGAGCTCCTCAAACTGGTCGGCCGTGGGCAGCATGCCCTTACCACCGGTACCGATGTAGGCCAGGTCGTTAGGAGTCTTGTAGGTGTTTGCTGCAGCATAGTCGGCAGGATCAATGCTGGGGTTGACACCTGTCATGTCGCCGAAGGCAAACAGGCCGCCGAAGTCGGTCGCCGACTTGGCACCCACGTTGCGCTTGGCCCACTTCACAGAGAGGCCCAGGTCAACGAACTCGTCATCGACGTTGATGGGGTTTGCCTCGGTAGTGAACGACTTGACGTCGCCATAGACAATGCCGGAGCCCAGGTCGAGGAATGCCGTATAATAATAGGTAGTGGCAGGCAGCAGACCGGCTTTCGTCACGCTGAAGGCATCAGCGAGCGAGGCGGCATCGAGGCGCAGACCGGCACGCACAGCTTCCTGATTGCTGGTAGCGGCAACCATGATACCCACCTTCGCGTCAGAGGGATACTTGCTGGCAGTACCTGCCAGGGTAGCCTGGGCAAAGTCAACACCCGAGGCGCTGCCCGTTGTGACCGTAGCATCGGTCGTAACGAGCGACTTCACCTCACCCTTATAGGTGAGTTTGCCCTGCAGGGTGACGTATGCCTGATAGTAGATGGTCTGGTTCTCGGCCAGTCCGCTCAGCGATCCGGAGAACTCCGAACCAGAGGCGGCAGCCAGCGTCTCTGTCAGCGCATCGGCAGAGAAGCCATAGTAGAAACCTGTGGCGTATGACGCAGTATTCAACTTCTCAAGACCGGCAACGGTACCATAGATGGTTGCCGTAGTGGCAGTGACATCAGAAGAGCCTGTCACGACGGCACCGTCGGTCAGCAACGGTGTGGTAGCGGCGAAGTAGTCGTCACTGTCGCTGCACGCGGTCAGGACGGCAGCGCCCATGACCAGCGCCATGATTCCGGAAAATATCTTTGTTATTTTCATAATTGTAATTCTTTTTAGCGTTATTCAATGGTGATGCTCTCAATGGTGCAAGCAGCCTTCAAGCCTTCGTCAGACACATCGGCCAGCGAAGCATAACCGACATACTGCATGGTCATGGTCAGAGCCGACGTACCGTCGTCCCACTTCACGGTAGAACCGGTGTCGTTGGTCCAGCTGATGGTGTAGGTACCATCGCCATTGACGGTAACGGCACGGGCATAGTCGAAGCAGCCAGTCTCCCAGTCCTGCTCCTCGCCACGGTTGCAGCAGAGCACCATCTTGGCAGGCTGCGTGAAGGTAAAGCCGGAGAGCTTCAGGGTGACATTGATTTTCTGATTCTTCTTCAGCTTGATGTTAGAAGGATCAATGGCATCGCCACCGCCACCCCACGGGTTGTAAATCTGACAACGGAAGTACTTGTCGGCCTCAATATAGTTGTTGCGGTTGTCGTTGTTGAACGGCACGGCAACAGGGCCGGAGGTGCCACCGCCTACAGCCTTATAGGTGAAGTTGACCACCCTGTAGGTATTGGCCTTTCCGTTACCGTCGTACTGGTCGGGAATGCCGAGAATCAGTTCGGAACCCGGGTCGCACTTGAAGACGGTCCACTCCTTGCCCGTCAGTTCAATGGTACGCTCCTCGCCATTGACAACAAAGAAGTTGACATACTTGTCGAAGATAATCTTCGTACCGTCAAGGGTGTAAGTACCCGTCTGGTCACCATAGGTGTAGGTGCCCTTCTTGGTCAGGGTCAACTCGTTCTCAAGTGCATCGTCGCCCCACTTCGGAGCCCATGCAGAGCCATAAGCCTCTTTCACGACACTCTCCCAAGCCTGTGAGCCGCCGTTCCACCACAACCAGTCGTAGGCAGCATCTTCGCTGACGAGATAGGTCATTTCGGCACCGTTGAACTCTACGCCGTTGATGTCGGTGGTGAAGAGTTTCTCCTCTAAGTCGGCAATCTCCGGCAGTACAGGAGCAGCGGGCTCAATGTAGCCCGGCTCGTCAGACGGAATCTCTACAGAGCCGTTCTGCACGTCGGCAGCAATGAAGTTCCAGATGAGCCACCAGGGACCCTCGCTGTTGGTACGCATGGTAGCGAGCTGCAGCAGGTAGGGGGTGAGTGCAGTAATCACAATGTCAGTTGTGTAGTTGCTACAAACCTCATCGAAGCCCACGTTGTGCATGGCGTATGCATCGGTGAACGAGAGCGTCGGGTGATTCTTGTCAGTGAGGTTCAGGTTCCACTTTCCCTTCTTCGTCGTGCCGTCGTCGCCACGGAACTCTTCAATGGTACAGCCATTGACGTCGTCGAGCGAGAAGGTCATGTACGACTGCATGTAAGGGCTGTCAGCCGCAATGAGCCACGACTGGAAACCGGGGTCCCAGTTGGGTTTCATGTGGTTGATGCCGATGTCGGTTGATCCCGAGCCGTCGTTCAGCACGTCGTCGGGGTTACAGTACATCACGGGAGCCGTGCAGTTGCCCACGCCGTAGTCACGGTCAACGGGCACCCACTTCTTGCTGTGTCCCACGCCTCCGGTGAGATACTCATAGAGGGGGTCTTCCAGCAGCGACATGTTGTTGGTGCTTACCGTAAACTGGTATGGAGCGCCATAGACTACGCCACCACGGGTATCTACGCCGAAGGTCACTTCGTAGGTTCCGGCAAAGGGCAGTTGGAATTTCACTTCACGCCCCTGGCTGCGGCCGTTGGGCTGAGTCCAGAAGCAGTTGTAGCTTTTGTCTAACAGACTGGTCAGCGTCACCGTGTTCTGCTCATCCACTGCTACAGAATAAGCGATGCCCTGCACCAAGTCTTCGGCCTGCAGGTCAGGCTTGTTCAGGCTATAATCGTCCGGGGTGCAGGCACCCAGCAGGAAGGCTGCTGCTACGGACAGATATAATATCTTGTTTTTCATAACTTATTTACTTTTTTACCTTTTTACTTTTTTACTTTTAAAGGTTACCATCCGGCATTCTGCTTCAGTACGCCGTTTGACAGCTGAATCTGCGTGAGAGGAATCTGCTGGAAGCCACGCTTCGAAGTGATATTCTCAGCCTTGAAAGTCACGGTGGCTTCGTTGCCGCCGTTCAGCACCTTCTCACCCGAAGCGACAATGGCCTGTGCTGCCACGTTCACGCCCTGACGGAGCAGGTCCCAGTAGCGGATGCCCTCGAAGGCGAACTCCAGTCGGCGCTCCTCCATAATGTTGGCCTGTGTCAGTGCCACCGTCATGTTCGGTGTGCTCACAGTACCGTCGGCATTCTCAGTAGCATAGGCACGGTTGTGCACCTGGTTCAGGTAGCTTTGTGCGTTAGAGCTGCCCAGCTCGGCAGCCATCAGCAGCACGTCAGCATAGCGAATCAGCGTGTAGCCGATGGGCTGTGAAATCTGGAAGTCGCCAGCCATCAGACCGTCCCAGTAGTGTGTGAGCGACCATGAGCCGCTTTCGCTCTGGTGGTATCCGCTGCGTGCGGTGTACTTCTTGTTGAAAAAGCCTGTGTATTCACGCTGGTCGAGAATGGCTTTCTGGTAAGCGTCGGTAGCCTCAATGCCCTCGCCTGCCAGGTCAATGATGGAAGCATCACGGCGCTGGTCGCCACTGGGGAATGAGTTGTAGAAGTTCTTGGGAACGGTGGCACCACCCCAGCCTTGTCCGTAGGGGGCCTTGAACGTGCCGCCGCGCACGGAGAACATCTGGATGGCATTGTTACCACCGGCGTTGCCGTTATAGTCAGAGGTGTAGTTGAACTTCATGGTCAGAATGTTCTCCACGTTGTCCTCACCGGCGTAGGTGCTTACTTCCTTCCATCCTAACTGGTCGCTGCCTTCCCACTGGGTGCTGGCGCAATACCAAAGGTTCTTATAGAGCGGAACGAGTGAGTACTCGCCACTGTTGATGATGTCCTCCAAGCCCTGCAGCACCTCAGCCTTGGTGACGGTCTGAGGCTCCTTGCCATAGACGCCATTATAAAAGAGGTACGCGCGAGCCATCATGGCCTTGGCGGCATAACAGGTGATGCGGCCGTCGTTGGTCGATGACGATGCTTTCGGGTAGGCATTGGCGGGAATATTTTCGGCGGCATACTTCAGGTCGGCGAAAATCTGCTCATAGACATCATCGACGGGAGCCTGCGGAACGTTCTCGGTTGAGGGGACGGTGAGCAGGGGGATATTCTCGAACACGCGAACCATGTCGAAATAGAGAATACCACGCATGGCACGGGCCTCACCGATGAGCTGTCCGTGGGTAGCGTCGCTGGTCCAGGTAATATTGTTTTCGTTCTGAATGAGCTCGTTGCAACGGTAGATGGCCGCATAGTAGCTTTCCCACAGCGTGTTGTGCAGGTTCTGCTGCGAGTTGTCCTCGCCCATGTCGAACCGATCGACCACAGCCGAGTTGCGGGCATCGTTGTTACCCGTTCCGCCGAAACATTCGTCAGAAAGCAGTTCTGAGAGGTATTGGAAGGCAAACGTAGGACCGTTGGACACGGTACGCTGCCAACCGTCGTAGCATCCGATGAGTGCACGTGAAGCAGCTGATTCGCTGTTGTAATAGTTTCCTGTTGTTCCTTCCGTCTTCGACTGGACTTCCAGGAAGTTCTCGCCACATGACGTCACGCCGATAGTCAGCAGACTCAGGGCGGCTATAGATAATATCTTTGTTTTCATATTCGTAATCTTCTGGTTTTAGAACTTCAAGTTAACACCGAACAGGAACGTACGGGGACGCGGGTAGTAGCCGTAGTCAATGCCCGACACCCAACCTACGTTACCGTAACCGATTTCCGGATCCATGCCGTCATACTTGGTGAATGTGAGTGCATTCTGAATCTGGAAGTACAGACGTGCCTGAGAGATATACTTGCTCCTGATGAGCTTGGCAAAGTCGTAACCCAGCGTCACATTGCTGATGCGCAGGAAGTCGCCGTCCTGAATAAACAAATCAGAGAACTGGTAGTTCACGTTGGTATTGGTTACCCGGGGAATCTTGTTGCTGGTGCCCTCGCCCGTCCAACGGTCAAGAATGGCGGTGGTGTAGTTGGCTGTTGTAGTGCCCACGTTGCGGTAGCTCTGCACAATCTTGTTGCCAGCCTGTCCGTTGGCTGTCACCGAGAAGTCGAGACCCTTCCAGTCGAGCCCCAGCGAGAATCCGTAGGTGAACTTCGGCATACCGTTGCCCAGGTTGACCTTGTCGTTATCGTTGATGAGACCGTCGTGGTTCACGTCGTAGTACTTCACGTCGCCGGGCTTTACGTCAGCCTGCAGCACGCCGTTACCGGCGGCAATCCAGTCGTTGATTTCCTGCTGGTTCTGGAAGATGCCGGCCGTCTTGTAACCCCAGAAGTAGCCGATGGGCTCACCGTTCGAGGCACGATAGAACTCGCCCGAGTTGTCGTAGAGCACAGAACCGCCCTCGCCGTGTATAATGCCGTCCTCGTTGGGAATGTTGCCTACCTTGTTCTTATTGTAGGCGCCATTCACGTTGACGAAGTAGTTGACGTTGCCAATATGGTCGTTCCAGCTCAGGCCCAGCTCGACACCGGTGTTCTTCACGTCACCGCCGTTGATGTAGGGTGCACCTGTACCGACGGTAGCCAGCACGGGAGGCTGTACCAGCCAGTCCTTGGTGGTCTTGACGTAGAAGTCGAAGTTGACGTTCAGGCGCTGGCGCAGGAAGCGGGCATCGAAACCTACGTCAAACTGCTCTGACGTTTCCCATGTAATGTTCTCGTTGCCCAAGCGGGTAGGCACGGCACCCCACTGGTCGGCATCGGAGCCCAGCTGGTTGCCGAAGTTGTAGTAGTAGCTGCCATAGCTCATAGGAGCCAGATACATGTAGTTACCAATGTTCTGGTTACCCACCTGTCCCCAGCTGGCACGAATCTTGAAGTAGTCCATCACCTTCAGCACAGGCTCCATGAATTTCTCGTTGGTTACTACCCAACCGGCAGAAATCGAGGGGAACGTACCGAAGCGGTGGCCGGGAGCAAAGCGTGAAGAACCGTCGTGGCGAATGGTGAACGTGGCCATGTAGGTCTCCTTCCAGTTCCAGCTCAGACGACCGAAGTAGCTGACCATGCGCTCCTCGTCCCAGGGGTTACCGCTGACGCTCAGGCCCTTTTCAGAGTTGGTGGCGGTACCGTTGCTCAGGTAAGCGTAGTTCCATGTTTCAAAACCGTCGCGCAGGTAGCCGTTGGCACCATACATGCTCAGGCCCTCAGTGCGATAGACCTCATAGCCGGCCATGGCGTCGAAGTGGTGCTCGCCCAGGTCGAAGATGTAGTTCAGCGTGTTGGTCCAGGTAATGCCGAAGCCGTCGCTGGCACTCTGCGAAGCGCTGGTGCGCGTGTCGTTGTAGCTGTAGAGGCTGAAGTGGTAGAGCGGAGTGAAGCCGCGGTAGTTCTCAGAGTCATACTTCACACCGAGGGTTGAGCGGAACTTCAGGTTCTTGATGAATTCAAACTCGGCGAAGACGTTGGCCGAAACGGCGAAGTGCTGCGTCTGGTTGTTGTTGGTGGTCATCATCAATCCGTAGGGGTTGCCGTCGGCATTATACCAGTCGCTGTCTGTCGTGTCGTTATAGGGACTGCCATACTTGCCGTTGCTGCTGTAGATGGGGGCAATGGGCGACGTGCCGAAGGCGCCGCGCAGCGTGTTGTTGTAGGCATTGCCCACGCCGATACCATTTTTCTTATAATAAATAAGTGACACCTGCTCACCCACCTTCAGGAAGTTGTCAATGACCTTGTATTCTGAGTTGACGCGGAAGTTGTAGCGCGAGTAGTTCGACACGTCGCGACCGCCCACGATACCCTCCTGCGTCATGTAGCCCAGTGTCACGGCGTAGTTACCCTTCTGGTTTCCGCCCGTAATGCCGAGGTTGGCACTGTAGGTCTGGGCGTTGTTCTTGAACATGGCGTCCACCCAGTCGGTATCAATCACACCGAGTTTGTTGCCCTCGGCATCATAGTTCCATATACTCTTGATGTTATCCCAGTTGTAGGCGGCATTGCCCGAATTGATGTTCTGCTCGTCCATGATGGCCATATACTGCTGGGCATTGAGCATCTTGGCCTTGCGGGCAGCACTCTGCCAGCCCATGTAGCCGTCGAAGCTAACCACCGTGCGTCCCTCCTTACCACTCTTGGTGGTCACCAGTACGACACCGTTGGCCGACTGCGAACCGTAGATGGCAGCCGAGGCAGCATCCTTCAGCACGTCGATGGACTCAATGTCGGCGGGGTTCAGCGTTGAAATGTCACCACGCACACCGTCGATGATGTACAGCGGGCCACTGGAACCTGTGGTACCCAAACCACGGATGTTCACCTTCAGCCCCTCACCCGGCTGACCCGACTGCGAGATGATGGTCATACCCGGTGTCTGACCCTGCAAGGCCTGCAGCGGGTTGGTGGTGTTCAGCTTGGCCACATCGTCGCCCTTCACCTGGAGCGTGGCACCGGTTACCAGCTTTTTCTTCTGGACGCCGTAACCGATGACCACCACTTCGTCGAGCGATGCGCCATCTTCCTCCAGCGTAATGGCCAGGTTGTCACCAGTCACCTTCACGTTCTTGGTAACGTAGCCAATGTAAGACACGATAAGGGTTTGTCCCTCTTCGGCATTGATTTTGAAGTTTCCGTCAAAATCAGTAGCGGCCACGGCATTGGTCTCCTGCACCTTGATGGTGGCGCCGATGAGCGGCTCACCGTCGGCGGCAGAAGTCACCTGTCCCGTAATCGTCTTTGCACTAAGAGTTGACATCCCGTTTCCGAGCGTTGCCTGAGCCGCTAAAAAAACGACCGCAAGCGCAATTTTGCAAAGCAGACCTGCCTTGCAAAACTTCAGAGATTCTTTTCTCATAGGTACATAATTTGTTTGTTAAAAAATATAGGTTATGTTAGTCTTTCGGCACACTTGCCGCTGCAAAGATAGTGCATTTTTTGACAAATGGATAACTTTTTTCAAGTTTTTTTTACGAACAAGACGAAAAGAAGGCGAATTCCGTACACAAAGAAATGAGCATGGGGCTTCTTTGGGGAAACAAATTAGAATAATTAGAATCATCTAAACCACAAATTAGCAACTGTCCATCATGGCTTCAGGACTTTTTCATGCATGGTGTGTAAAAAAGAGTCCTAAACCTAAATTACCTGTTTGTAATATAGGAGCGAATCAGCAAGAAAGATTTTTTTTAGAAAGAAATTGCCAGAAATTATTAGAAATTACGGCCACAAATGTGGCCTGTCCACGAATGATTGGAAACAACTTGGAATAATAAGAATAATTTCATCCAAAAATAAGATAATTATTTATTCAAATTTGTGGCTTTAATTATTCTTATTATTCCAATTTCTTTCCATTCCCAAGATTACTTAATCACGACCTTGAGCTTCGCTCCAGCTCGTTCATGTTCGGAAGCGCTCGGCTTTGCCGCTTTGCTCTGCAAAGAACTCAAGCAAGCTTGGTTCTTCGCTCACTTAATCACGACCTTTTTGCCATTCACAATGTTGATGCCCTTTCTGGTCTGCTGCAACCGCTGTCCGTCTAAACTGTAAATGACGGTGTCTTCGGTGGGCGCAGCCTCACGGACCGTTCCGATGGCTGACGGCGTGTCTGACTCTGTCCACTCAATGCCATAGATCTTCAAGGCATTCTCAGCAGGCCCTGCCCTATGCATGGGACTTGCGCCAGAGACGGATGCACCACCATAGATATAGACATAGGTCGGCTCCGTGACGGAGTACGGGAATGTAGATACCGTCTTGCCAACCAGCTCCTCGGTAATGGGCTCGTTCTCGCCAATCTTCACCTTGAGCGTCATGTTGCCTACCGACTCGGCAGTCACCTTAATGGTGCCGCTGCCAGCCTGCAACATAAACACGATGCCGTTATAGTGGTTCTTAAAGTCGTCACCGAAGATGTTTTCGCTTTCCAACGCGCTGATTTCCTCATCGCTCACGGCCTTGGTCAGTGTGATGCAGCCTTCGGTACTGTTGTATTCACCGTTGTCACTACCTATATTATAATAGATGTTGCCAATGGTGTTGCCGTTCAGGTCGGTGCTTTCATCGATTTCGCCGCCGTTGCCGTAGCTCACGTTCTCTTCGTTGTGCGGAATAATGAATTTCTCCACGATGTTCTTAAACTCGTTCCAACCGCCTGTCGATTCATAGACCGGCTTCGTTCCCACATAGACATTCAGCGTAGCATTCTCCTTCACGTTGTCTGCAAAGCAGTTCGAGGCAAATGCCTGTGGTTCCTTGCTGTAGGCATTAACCTCCATCAGGTCTAAACATGTAGAGAAGTCCGGCATGTTGACCATTCCGTCCCCTAAGGAGATGGAGGTCAGACCATTACAGCCAGAGAACATGTCATACATTTCGGTGACATTCGCCGTATTGAAGTTAGAGACATCTAAAGAGGTCAGACCGCTACAGTTTGCGAACATGCTGTACATGTTAGTGACATTCGCCGTATTGAAGTTTGAAACGTCCAAGGAGGTCAGACTACTACAGCCTGAGAACATGTCGGCCATGCTGGTGACATTCGACGTATTGAAGTTCGAAACGTCCAAGGTGGTTAGATTTCTACAGCTATAGAACATACTGTACATGTACGTGACATTACTAGTATTTAAACAACTAAGGTCAAGACTTTTCAAGTTACTATAGGCGAACATGTAGTTCATGTCGGTGACATTACTGGTATCAAAGTTGCTCAGGTCTATACTTGTAAAATTACTCCAGCTAAACATCCAACTCATGTCGGTGACATTACTGGTATTTAAGTTCTCAAAGCCAACAATTTCTTGAACTTCGATTCCTCTAAACCAGTTGGCGGTCGATGTCGGACTATACTCTGCAAATGACGGATCAATGATTACTTTTGTAAATGATGTGACACCATTGAATAAGGATCTACCATCCTCAATGAGTAAATTCCTCCCTTCCCTGCTACTACGTTTATTGTCGTAATAAAGAGTTGCTATGTTATTGCTTATATTGACATAGGGAACATTTAAATTTGCTGAGGGGTCAACAATTTCATCGCCTTGCTCAAAGATGGTGTTAAATTCCTTCCATCCTTCTGCAGATTCGTAAAGAGACTTGCAGCCCTTGGGGACAATGAGATAACCAATTCCCGTGGTGTTGCTATTAAAAACATACTTAGTAGTGCTGACTGGAGTTTCTGAAAGCACTTCTACTTTCACTAAACTTTTACAGTTTGCAAAGTTCGGTATGACTTTTATCTCGCTGCCCAACACGACCTCAGATATATTCATGTTATCTACCATACTGTTAATACCTGTACCATTTTTTATGGTGAAGTTGCTTAAATTCAGAGATTCTAAACTGCTACAGTATGAGAACATGCCATACATGTCTGTGACATTCGACGTGTTGAAGTTCGAAACGTCCAAGGAGGTCAGACCGCGACAGTTTGAGAACATATTACTCATGTTGGTGACATTCGACGTATTGAAATTCGAAACGTCCAAAGAGGTTATACCACTACAATAAGAGAACATGTCTTCCATGTTGGTAACATTCGCCGTATTGAAGTTAGTTACGTCTAAGGAGGTCAGACCGCTACAGCCAGAGAACATGTATCTCATGTCGGTGACATTCGCAGTATTGAAGTTAGAAACATTCAAGGAGGTCAGGCCATTACAGAAAGAGAACATCATGTACATACTGGTAACCTTTTCAGTATTAAAATTCGAAACATCCAAGGAGGTCAGGCCATCACAGCCGGAGAACATGCTGCGCATGTTGGTGACATTCGACGTATTGAAGTTCGAAACATCCAAGGAGGTCAGGCCACTACAGCCTGGGAACATCTGTTCCATGTTAGTGACATTCTCCGTATTTAGATATTCAAGCCCAACAATTTCTTTTAAAGAAGAATCATAACAAAACCAAAAAACAGTACTCGTCGGTCTGGCATCTGCAAAAGAAGCATCGAACACGGCTTTGGTAATTTCCGAACTATGGGCACTTTGCCAGTATGGATAGTTATACCCAGTGTTCAGATCATACGTATCTCCCGTTCTCGTGCTCCGCAGGTTATCGTAGTAAAACGTCAAAGTTCCCTCATTAAAGACAGCGTATGCTTGCGGAACAGTCAGACTTTCTGGGTCAGTCAGGTATCCTGGATTCGAAGTTCCACGGTCGGCATGGGCATAGCTGACATCCACATGGTTATAATCAAAGGCAGTACCGGCTCCACCAACAAGGTTAGAACATTCACTAAACATATACTGTGATTCCGTCACTTTTTCTGTAGTCCATCCTTCACCACTATTAATGGTCTTAAGATTGTAACAACCTGAGAACATGCCACCCATGTCGGTGACATTCTCTGTATTGAAATTCGAAACGTCCAAAGAGGTCAGACCGCTACAGCCTGAGAACATGTATCCCATATTAGTGACATTCGACGTATTGAAGTTCGAAACATCCAAAGAGGTCAGACCGCGACAGCCTGAGAACATGTATCCCATGTTGGTGACATTCGCCGTATTAAAGTTCGAAACATCCAAGGAGGTCAGACCGCTACAGTTATAGAACATATTACTCATGTCGGTGACATTCGCCGTATTAAAGTTTGAAACATCCAAGGAGGTCAGACTGCTACAGTAATAGAACATACGATCCATGTTGGTGACATCCTCTGTATTTAGATATTCCATCCCGATAATCTCTTTTAAAGAAGGAGAATTATAACTACCGGCAAACCAATATGCCGTACTCGTCGGTCTTGCATCTGCAAACGAAGCATCAAACACGGCTTTGGTAATCTCCTTTCGATGATCATTCTGCCAGCCAGGAGTACTATACCCCGAGTTCAGACCATACATATCTCCTGTCCTTGTACTCCGCAGGTTATCGTAGTAGAACGTCAAAGTTCCCTCATTATAAACTGCGTATGCATGCGGAATAGTCAGACTTTCTTGGTCAGTCAGATACCCAGGATTCGAAGTTCCACGGTCTGCATGAGCGTAGCTGGCATCCACATGGTTAGAATCAAAGACAGTACCGGCTCCACCAACAAGGTTAGAACATCCGCTAAACATATACTGCGATTCCGTCACTTTTTCTGTAGTCCATCCTTCACCACTATTAATGGTCTTTAGATTGTTACAGCCTGAGAACATGCTGCCCATGTCGGTGACATTCGTCGTGTTGAAGTTCGAAACATCCAAGGAGGTCAAACCGCTACAATATCCAAACATGTAACTCATATCGGTGACATTCGTCGTGTTGAAGTTAGAAACGTCCAAGGAGGTCAGACCACTACAGCCTGAGAACATTTCACCCATATCGGTGACATTCGCAGTATTGAAGTTCGAAACGTCCAACGAGGTAAGACCGCTACAGCCGGAGAACATGCCACCCATGTTAGTGGCATTCGTTGTATTGAAGTTCGAAACGTCCAAGGAGGTTAGACCACTACAATATTTAAACATGTCAGCCATGACAGTAACTTTCTCCGTATTGAAATTAGAAACATCCAAGGAGGTCAGGCCACTACAGCCTTTGAACATATCGAACATGTCGGTGACATTCGCCGTATTGAAGTTCGAAACGTCCAAGGAGGTAAGACTGCGACAGCCTTCGAACATGCTGCTCATGTCGGTGACATTCTCCGTATTGAACTTCGAAACATCCAAGGAGGTCAGACCGCTACAGTTTAGGAACATCCAGACCATGTTGGTGACATTCGCCGTAATGAAATTTGAAAGGTCCAAGGAGGTCAGGCCGCTACAGCTATTGAACATATCGAACATGTTGGTGACATTCGACGTATTGAAGTTAGATACGTCCAACGAGGTAAGACCGCTACAGCGTGAGAACATGCTTCCCATGTTGGTGACATTCTCTGTATTGAAGTTCGAAACGTCCAAGGAAGTAAGACCGCTACAGCTATGGAACATTGCTCGCATGTCGGTGACATTCGCTGTATTCAGATATTCAATCCCGACAATTTCTTTTAAACAAGAATTACTAAACCACCATGCCGTATCCGTCGGTCGTGCATCTGCAAAAGAAGCATCAAACACGGCCTTAGTAATCTCTGATGCATGGTCATTTATCCAGCCAGGAGTACTATACCCCGAGTTCATTCCATACGTATCACCCGTTCTCGTGCTTCGCAGGTTATCGTAATAGAACGTCAGGGTGCCGTCGTTGGTGAAGACGGCATACATTTCTTGCGCCATTGCCCTGCCGGTGGTCAGCAAGAGCGCAAGGAGAAATAGGAATTTGGGTAAAAGGGAACGATGGACAAGCATCCGCTTACCCGTCATTCTGAATGAGTTTAACAATGCCATAGGCGATAACAGTGTTTGCACCTTCGGCCCTGTGAGTGCGGTTAGTAGTCGTGTCCTGAGGCATAAAAAGAGAAGTGGAGCCTCCATCCCCTTTATCCTCAGCGTAGGGCTTGGACTCCCCTGTAATACAGATAAGGAGAATGGACATGCCCCACTTGGATGTATTTCGCAATACGTACGAATACAAACCAAGAAGAGCGTCCTTCCCTTTATTCTGATATTACGTTGTCTTTCATAAAGCCAACTCTGTGAAGTGTCCAAGTTCACGCTGTCAGAATAAGCGAAATGCGCTTTCTTAATATGTCTGCTGTTCTTTCGAATCAGCGATGCAAAGATATAACAAATTTGGGAAATGAAAAAGTTTTTTGCCGGAAAAGTTTTGCAGTACGGGGAATAGGACTACTAAAATGATTGTTTTTCGCATTGCAAACGCTGATACTCACTGCAGGCGAAGGGCGAACCCACCCGAACATTTTTTGAAAGGAATTACCAGGAATTAATCATTATATGAAATTATGCTTACCTTTAAGTGCCATAGCGCCAATGGTAGCGTTATACTATCAATTAAAGGAGAGAGCTATCAAATTATCGGAATGACCCAATTTTGTGGCCATTCTTTCCGCTGCGTTTGCTTTATTTAACCTTCGGTTGAAACAACTCCCGTTCGGCAGAGCCGAAAATACGTTTTGCTCTGCTCTCACTTACTCGCTGTTTTAACTCTCTGCGGGGCATGTGGGGGTAATGATTATTCTTCGCTGACTTTTATCTTCAGCAAATCGAAATACATTAGGCGGGTGTTAAGAGGCAAGCGGCCTACGCCAATTCCCATGTACTTGGCTTCCAGTCGCTCATCAGCAATAAGATAGCGGAAACCGTTCTTTTCGTAGTAGTGAAGCGTCTCTTGACGGTTAAGGGCATCGACGATGAGGAAGCGGCAACCTGTACGGTTGTTGGTGCGGAAGAGCACTTTGATGAAATCCATGATGGCCGTTCCGTAGCCTTTGCCTGCAAAGTCGCTGCTGGTACCGAGACGACCAATGAGTACGGCAGGGAAACGCTTGAGAGTCTTGTCGCGCAAGTCGGTATCTTCAAGGAACTGCTCCTTGTACTCGTCGGTGATGCGGTTGGTCAGGCGGATGCTGTCGTTGGAGAGCGAAAAGGCGGTGACGATGGTGTCGGGCTGGCTCTTGAGACAGAAAAGATAGGTCTTGCCAAGCAGCTTATGCTGATTGACAAGACAATCCTTGGCGAAAAATTCGTCAAGGTCTTCTTCGCCACAACTGAACAGACGACACTCAGAGAGTTTCTTCTCCGTAGCTCGCACAAGGTCGCACTGCGCCAGTAGGTCTTCTACGGTCATAATGCGGTGCAGGTCTTTAGGAAGTCAGACACCACTTTTGCCTCATGGCAATAGTCCTGTGTGCCCGGATTCTGCTCCGTGCGTTCTGCCTCGCTCTCGAACGACTTTGCCGTTTTGCCGTAGAGCGTCGGGATGGCTCTGATTGCTGTTGCCATAATGATGTTCCTTTCTATAATAAACGTTTATCGGGTGCAAAGGTACAAAAAATATCACAACAGGACGAAGGTTTTTGTGCCTTTTAACCTCTTTGGGAAGCATATTCGCTGATTTTCGGGAGAAAAAGCGTTATATATATGTATGGGAATAGTCCCAAATAACAACTAAAAAGTAATTCAACGATGAACAGAAAGATTTTGTTCTGGCCGTTCTTGCGTCCCCATTCCCGCTGTCGCGCCTACCCGTAGCCTTTCGGTGGCAAGCGACCAAGGTCGAGCGGGCGGCTGTGCTGCTATTTCTTTCTAAACTTCTTGTGCAGAGACACTGAAAACAACGCAAGACGGGTTGTGTTTTTGCGCACGACGGTTGTTCATATTCCCGAGATTGATGTTACGTTTTCCCGAGATTCTTACTACTTTTTCCCGAGATTCTTGGTAAGAATCTCGGGAAAAAGCACATGGAATCTCGGGAAAAAGTGATAACAATCTCGGGAAAACTTGATTCTATACCCATGTTAATTATGCCGTTCCCATCACACTTTTCTGCTTAAACAAGAACATATTTCTTCTTCATGGAGCCATTTTAAGAAATAAAATACTCAATAAACAACGAATTTAACGAATTATACGAATTAAAGCTACACGCTACAATTCGTATAATTCGTAGTCAAAAAAAGATTGTATAAACTAATTATGAGCAGTTACTTATTCGAGGATGCCGCTTTTTTAGTTATATTTTAACGTTTTACATCAAGCCTCATATTGCCCTGTTCAGAACGATATTTTTTCCTTTTCGTTTTTTTTCGCCGACGTTTCGCGTATGACGAGCTTTTGGGGCACGATGTCGTGATAGATGGTGCGGTCGCCGCCGATGTGCTTGAGCAGCATGCGGCAAGCGGTGGAGCCTATCTGGTGGCTGCGGTCTTCGATGGCAGAGAGCTGCGGGGTGACGTAGGCGGCATGCACGTCGTCGGTAAAGCCTATGAGGGCGACGTCCTCGGGAATGCGCAGGTGCAGCTGCTTGATGGCGGTGAAGGCGGCGAAGGTGATAATGTCGTTGAAGGCAAGTATGGCGTCGGGGCGGTCGTCGCGCTGCAGCAGCCGGGTGGTCTGCTCGAGCGCCCACTGGTAGTCGATGTTTCCGCAGACGACCATCTCGCGGAGTATGGGCAGACGGTTGTCGCGCAGGGCCTCGAGGTATCCGTGCTTGCGCCGGCGCACCATGTCGAGGTGGTTGGGCCCGCCGACGAAGGCTATGCGGCGGCTGCCGGTGTCGATGAGGTGCTGGGTGGCCTGCTGGGCGGCCACGTCGCCATTGGCCTTGACAGACGAGAATTTCTCGGGCAGGCAGGTGCGCCCGAAGAAGACCAGGGGGATGCCCATGTCGCTGACTTCCTCGAAGTGGCGGTAGTCGGTGGTGGTCTGGGTGAGGCAGGCTATGATGCCCTCCACGTGCATGCTGACGAAGTTGTCGAGTGCGCGGGCCTCGGCTTCAAAGTCTTCGTGGCTGTTGGCGCTGATGACGCTGTAGCCGGCGCGTGCTGCCTCGGCCTCGATGCCGGCAAGGACGGCAGCGTAGTAGTGGGTCTCTAAGTGTGGAACGACGACGCCGAGAATCTTGGGGGCCTCGCGGCGCAGGCTCTGTGCGAAGGGGTTGGGGCGGTAGTTCCTGAGCTTGGCCAGTTCCTTGACGCGCTGTTGCATTTCGCGTCCTATTTCGGGCGAGGAGCGCAGGGCTCTGCTGACGGTGGCTATGCTGACACCGAGTTCGTGCGCCAGGTCTTTCAGGGAGGTACGTCGTTTCGGGTTAGGAGTTTTCTTATCCATAAGCTTATAGTTTGGAGTTAGGAGTTAGGAGTTAGGAATTTTTTCGCTTGCAAATTTACGTATTATTTACCTAAATCGCAAACGTTTACGTTGCTTTTTTTCAAAAAAAGGGGGCATTTTCAAGCAAAACGACCTAACTTTGCAGCAGAAAATTCAGAATGAGTAATGAATAGTTGATAATAAGTTAGTTAAAGGTAACAGGTCTGTCGTGATGACAGGCCTGTTATTTTTTTAATTTCTTCATTCTTTCATTTTTCAATCTTTCAATCTTTCCAAAAGTTTCGCGCACAGTGTTTCATGTGTACGGTGCATGTGCCGGTACATGGCTGCAAAGACTGTCATCTCCAAAAGAGGATAGACAAAGGGGACATTGAGCAGGCAGCTGACGTAAATAATGATGGCACGGGTGTTGAACGTGAGCAGGTTGGTGTATTTCATGAGCGGCAGGGAGCCACGACGGAACTGGTCACGGAGCTGTTGGGGCATGGCGGAGGCATCGGGGTAACGCTGGCGTACCTGACGGAAGAACTGCTGGAACTGCGGGGTGCGGCGCTCCTGGCTGCGACAGTAGTTGGCGTAGTTGTAGTAGAAGATGCGCTGCAACCACTGGCGCTTCGGCAGGTTTTCGTAAATGCGGCGCTGGGCGGCATAGCTGTCAAGTTCGCTACCCTCACGGCCCAACAGGAAAAAGAGGTGTATCTGACGATAGTAGTCGGCCAGGGAGCTCTGGGGCGAGTGGTGGAGGATGCTGGCAGCAAAACAAAGGAGGAACGACAGGGCGAAGGACAGTCCTGTGCCTACCAGGGGTTCCCACATACGGCCAATACGGAAAACCAGAGCCAGGTAGATGGCAAAAAACCAGAGGTCGCCCGAGAAGCCGTCGAGCATACGGCCAATGAGGGTCTTCTTGCCCGTGAGACGGGCCATCTGTCCGTCGGTGGAATCGCAGAAGTTGGCGAACATGAGCAGCGTGACGCCCATGAGGTTGTGGGTGATGTCAGAGAAATAGAACATATAGCCTGCTGCCACGCCAAGGAAGATGGAGAGGATGGTCACCACGTTAGGGTGAACGCCAAGCTTCATCCACACGAGGGCGAACACCAGTCCGATGGGGCGGGTGAAATGTACGTCGAGCCACTCCTCGGTGTCGTCGGACTTAAAGGATACGCGCAGCATTTCGCGGAAAGACATTTTTTTCACAACGTTTCACTTATTATTACTGAACTCCTAACTCCCTGATCATGGGGACAGGTTTTTGAATGAATTCGTTGAATTCACTTCAAAAACCTGTCCCCATGATCTCCCTCCAAACTCTCCTCCGCCTTCGCGATGTCGGAAGCATGGTCGATGTCAAAAACCTTCGTGAATGGCCATGCCAGCAGGTGCAGTCCGTCGGCAATGAGTGCCCGCTGGAAGTTACGCATGCGGCTCTCGCCACGGGCAACGCAGCGGTCGAGGACGGAGAGGGCTTTGGGCTGCAGGCCGTAGATGCCGGCAGAGACGGCCCCCACGGGGGCCATGGGGGCATCATAAAATCCGGTTATCTCCCTCCTCAAAGAAGTGCCCACCCACAGCGGTTTCTCGTCGTCAACATAGTTGGTGACCCCCATGAGCCCGTCGGCCCGGGTATGGCTGAAAGCCTCCACGTAGGCCTGAAACTCGGACTCGCGGAAGATGGTATCGACGGTGGTCAGGACGAACGGGCCGCCCTGCAGGTAAGGACTGATTTCGTACAGGCTATGCATGGAGCTGGGAGTGCTCTTGACCACGAAGCGCAGCGGCACAGGACGACCATGGAGCCCGTCGCGCTGCAAGGCGAGGAGATGGCGGGCTACCAGGGGTGTGCTGTCGTTGCAGATGACGACAATCTCGTCGGCATCGTTCTGCATAAAGATGCGGACGAGACGGTCGATGAGCGGTTCACCACCCACCTCAACCAGAGGCTTGGGCGCAGTGATGCCCTCGGCTGCAAGACGCGAGCCTTCGCCTGCTGCTATGATGGCGTATTTCATTGTCGTTTTTCCCTATTATTAAATATGTGGCGCAAAAGTACACATATTTTCTGAGAAAAACGACAGGCCAGAGCCATTATTTTTCTACGACGAGCTTTTCGGCATGGAGGTCGCCGCTGCCATATACCGACTTCTGCAGCGAGCGTACGTGCCCACGAAGATTGATGTCGCCGGAGCCACGCAACTCGCTCACCACATTGCCGCAACGGCTGAAGCCGGCCTTTATGTCGCCAGAGCCCTTCAGCATGATATTGGTCTCGGCCACGTCTTGCTGACTGATTTCAAGGTCGCCGGAGCCTACCAGTTCCATGTCGGAGCGGATGGCAACGACGTGCTTGATATCCATGTCGCCGGAACCCACGAGTGTGACCTTTATCTGGTCGCAGATGATGTCGCGGAAGTCCATGTCGCCTGAGCCGCGCAGCTCGACGTTGAGGTTGTCGGTGTCTAAATGGCTGTCACACTTGAAATCGCCGGAACCGACGAGCTGGACGTCAATGAGGTCGGGCGACGTGACGAAGATGCTGACATCGTCGCCGGAGATGAGCCGTTTCAGCCGGATGATGTCCTGGGCACCATCGCGCAACTGTACGGTGAGCACGCCGTCGTGCACCTCGGTTTCCACCAGTTCCAGCAGGTCCTCGGGAGCTTCCACACGCAGGCTGACGCTGTCGGCCTGCGTATAGTAAACCGTGGGTGAGCCCAAAAGCCGGATGCGCTCAAAGGCAGGTATCTGACGGTTTTCCTCCTTGACGGGTTTGTCACTATGGGTTTCGGTGATGTTGATGCAAGAGGTCAGGACAAAAGCAGTCAACAATAGCATTACAACTTTCTTCATACGTTTCTCTGTTTTTTATGTTTCTGTCTGTTTGACGTGTCCGGCGGCAGAAAAGTTGCAGGCAGCCGGAAAACTTTTTTCAGAAAGTCATCTGAACCATGAACCGCACTCCGTGCTTATGGGCCGTAGGCAGATGGTTGTAGTTCAGGCGGCGCACGTACTCCACATGTATCAACTTGAAAATATTGTGGATGCCTAACGATATTTCCCAGTAGGGCCGCGCAGGGTCTATGACGCAGGCACCCTCAGGAAAGGCCATCAGCAGCGGACTGCCTGCATTTTCGGCCAGAGTGGGGTTGTTGCGGTCAGAGAGGGCGCCCCACAGGCAGCGCACGCCAATCCACTCGCGCCACTTCAGTTTCCGCAACAGCGGAATGCGGTTGAACAGCTTTCCGTTCAGGTCCCAGTTTACTTGTGCCGACAGGAAGCGGTCGGTAGGGAACTCCATGTTGTTAATGGCTTCGAAGGTAAAGTCCTGAATAATGTAGGAGAGATTGGTTTCGGGTAAGATGAGCAAAGGATAGGGCACCTCGTTCCACTGCACGCCACCACGAAGGCGACAGTCCATCTTGCCCCAGGAGCCGAGCCAGAAGCGCTTGAAGATGCTCGCCTCGGTGTAGTTGTAGTCGTAGTCGCCACCTAACAGGTTCCTGATGCCCACAGTATGGCTGAGGGTAAACACGGGAGCGTCAAGGTTGACCTTGCGCCGGCGCTGCTTGGTGTTGATGTAGGTGGCGCCCGGGCAATACTCCAGTTCGGCACGCAGTTCGGTGGTGCGGAACTTGATGGAGGTGTGAGCAGTGAGGGCAGACAGGGGTGTGAATGCCAATGAGCCTACCGCTTCGTTCTCTTCAGTCTTCACGTTGATGGTGGTCTTGAGCCCTGAGGCCCATTCCCACTCGAAAGCCAACTGCTGACGGTTGTAGAACATCATGGCATCGGCCTTGGCCCACTTCAGCGCCGTGAATACATTGTCCTTGTCGGTATGCATGAACTTGTCGGAGGGTGACATGACATCGTAGGTTGAGGTAAAGGTCAGCGTGCGTTTGGGGTACTCGCGGGGCAGGTACTCCTTTTTGTTGAAGGAATAGGCCAGTTCGGCCTTATAGTAGTTTTTACGGCTGCCCCACCCTCGGGCATAATAGCCGGAAAGGAAAAGGTGCGGATGCAGGTTGGCCGTGGTCTGCGCACTGAGGCGGGTGCGGAAACCGTCAACGAAATTGCCGGTCAGCATGGTGTTGACAGGACCTATGTCAACCTTCGACGGGTGGCCTGTCTCCACGAAATTCTCTATCAGTGCCTTCAGCCCGAAGATGACGTAGCGAAACCCCTTCATCTGCTCTAAACGGTGAAGGAAGGAGTCCATGGAACGCTCACTGCGCGACAGGCGCACCTGACGGTACTGGCTCCAGAACTCCTCGCCCCGCATGTTGGCATAGGCATCGCGCTCCTCTTTCTGACTGCCGCGAAACAGCTGACGGGGCAAGGCATCGAAAGAATAGTCGGTCAGACGGGTCTTACGCAGGGCGACAAACTTCTGAAGGAAACTGGCAAACTTCAGTTCCACCATAAGGTCGTCAACACTCAGCACCCAGGTGCCGTCAGCCAACTGCGTGAACTGCTGCTCTATGCGCATGTTCTCGACAAAGTTAACGTCGCTCGACGCGGGTAACGAGAGCTCGCAGCGTTTCACCTGACAGGTGCTGTCGTCCAACACATACAAATCGCCACTGAAGCCGAAGTCCTGCTGATTGTTTGGCAGGAAGCGCAGGTGGATGCAACGGTCGCGCTCCACATAAAGGGTGTCCTGAATGTAGTAACGGTAAAAGGCTATGGCACCTTTGCCAATGGGTGAAGTGAAGCGGAACTGGAACAGGCGCACCTGGTCGTCGTAGATATTCACATCGGTAAAGACATCCTTCAGCGTCTCGGTCAGGATGTCGCCCGTCTGAAAGAAGTCGTTGATGCCCGTGGAGTTTTGTCCGAGAATGCGGTTCTTCTCAGCACGGGGCGACCTGCGGTAAGACCTTTGCGTAACGGTTTCATCGACGATCAGCGGAATAATGAGTTTGTTGTTCTGAGGACAAAGTTCTATCTGATTGGCCAGAAAGTCCCACTTCTTCGGCAAGGAGGCTAACATAGGCGGAGTCACCTCGTTGATGGCAAAGGTTAATTTCTGGTATTTGTAATACTGATAAAAGTCGCGGTTCTGCAAGTCGGTGGCTTTTTTCCGCTCAATGACCCTACGCATCAACTCAACAGCCGGATTATTCTTGCGGCTGTACTTCCGGCGTGAGGTATTGACCAGCACGTCGCCCAGTTGATGAACGCGGTTGAACCACTTGCTGGTGTCACGGTCCACATCAGGATTGAGCTGTGCCTGAACAGGCAGGCACAGCAGACAAAGACATACTATCAGACAACGATTAATCGAGTTCCTCATCAGCCGCATAGCCGCCCATCTCGCGAATGGCGTTCTTCAGCATGGTGTATTGCTGATAGAGGTTATTCACGGGTTCCTCACCCTGCACGTAGTCGTGCATGGGGCTCTTGAGGAAGAAACTCAGGAAACGTTGTATGCCATGGCGACCGGCACGCGCAGCAAGGTCAGACAACAGGCAGAGGTCAAGACACAACGGGGCCGCCAGGATGGAGTCGCGACAAAGGAAATTGATTTTTATCTGCATGGGGTAATTGAGCCAACCGAAGATGTCGATGTTGTCCCAACCCTCCTTGTTGTCGTTGCGCGGCGGATAATAGTTAATACGCACCTTGTGGAAATAGTCTTGATAGAGGTCGGGCTGGTCGTCAGACTTCAGGATGGTCTCCAAGGTGGAAAGTTTCGATACTTCCTTGGTGCGGAAATTGGCCGGTTCGTCAAGTACCAAGCCGTCACGATTACCCAAGATGTTGGTAGAGAACCACCCGTTCAGTCCTAAATGACGGACACCAATGATGGGGGCAAAACCCGACTTGACAAGCGTCTGGCCTGTCTTGAAATCCTTACCCACGATGGGCATACGCGTTTGTTCGGCCAGTTCCCACATGGCAGGAATATCGACGGTGGTGTTAGGAGCACCCATAATAAAGGGACACCCCTCTGTCAACGCAGCAAAGGCATAGCACATGGAGGGAGCGACATGCTCGCGGTCGTCGGCCTTCATGGCTGCCTCAAGGTCTGAGAGGTGCATGTGTATCTGCTCATTGACGGGCACATAAATCTCAGTGGAGGCAGCCCAGAGCACCACGATGCGGTCGCAGCCCTTCTCACGCTTGAAACGACGGATGTCGTCACGAAGCATTTCAACCATCTCCCAGCGGGTGGGCATCCGGCCCGACTCGCAGCCCGAAGCAACGGTCTTCACGTTATCACCGTCCAGACGCTTGGCGTAATTCTTGTCGAAGGCAGCCTTCATGGGAACAATCTGCTCCAGTTCCGACTTGACTGGCAAGATGTCCTTTTCCTGAAGCACCTCAGCATACATGGCTGCCTGAAAAGCATTTTGAGGATAGATGTCCCACGTGCCGAACACGATATCGTCCAGTTTTGCCAACGGCACGATATCTGGAACGGGCAGATAGCGTTTGTGCTGCCCACTGCCGACACGAATTTTATCATATTGGGTCATGGAGCCAATAGGCTTCGCCAGACCTTTACGCACCATCAGCACTCCGGTGATAAATGTCGTAGCGACAGCCCCACAACCGACGACCATAATGCCCAATTTTCCTTTTGCAGTTTTTACATTAGTTTGTTCCATATATTTTTGTCTTTCTTTTTATGCTAACAATTCTTTCAAATCGGTAATGACACGGTCGGCTCTGTTCTCTGCAGGACTTCCCGCTGTCCATCCCTCACCCTTCAGCCATACGGTCTGGCAGCCTACTGCCTTGGCAGGTATCAGGTCTTTCTCCATGCTGTCGCCCACAACGGCCACCTCGGCAGGCGCAAGGCCCAAAGCCTCCACACCCAGCAAAAAGATATGCGGGTCGGGCTTGCGGACACCAACCACGGCAGACTCTATGACCTTGCTGAAAAGACCGTCAAGGTGGAATTCGCGTAACACCGTAGTAAGGTTCCCGTAAAAATTGCTGACCAGTACCAGCCGGTAGTGCTCCTTGAGTTGGACAAGCACATCCCTACTCTGCCGTGTATGACGGCATGCCTCAGCATAGAGGTTGTCGAGAATCGGCGCATGGAAAGCCTGCAACCCGCCGGAAGCATCTATTGCCTGCAGTTGCCGCTTTATTTTTTCTGACAGTGTTTGCCGGAAAGTGTAGTTACTCTCTATGACAGGATTCTTCCCCAGGAAACGCTCCACCTCAACGTATGCCTCGCGGAAACGCTGTTCCGTGACGGGCACGCCGGTCTGCCGGTAGGCGTGCCAAAGCATCTGTCCCCAATGGCGCCCACCCGTGTCGAGTGTTCCGCCATAGTCAAAGATATATCCCTTTACGTTCCACTCAGTTCCCATGGCATTCCTCCATTTGAATAATACGCCGGGCGATGGCTTCCGCCGCCGTTGCACGACAACGGGCGAAGCTCGGCCAGTCATTGAAGTCAATGATGCAGAAAGAACCGTCAGGACGAACGATGGCATCACCGCCATAGACGGTCAGACGACACGTAGCTGCTGCCTTTTCTGCCATCTCAAGAAGTTGCTGACGACTGAAGGGGTAATGGCTGGGACGACCGTTCCGGTGTTCATGTCCCAGCTTATAATCACCATCATCACCTGGATAGAAAATTTCAAAGAAGCCACTCTGCGCCACGCCGTAGAACTTGACAAGGTCGCCCTCCACATGAGGACTTTCAACAACGTCGCTGATGCCTCTGTCATGAAAATGCTGACGTGCTGCCTCAAGTTGCTCTCGGACAGGCACAAAAACAACATCAGCAACCGTTTGGACCGGTGCATCACCACGTTTCAGCCAGAAGCCACCGTTGCCCCACGCTGCCGTGGGCAACGGGATACCGGCTGCTGACAACTGGTTCTCTAACCGACTGCGGTGACAGCAAAGACGGATTCCCGCCGTGGCATTCACAACCAGTTTCCCGCTCTGCTCCTTTTCTGACAGCAGGTCAAGCACCCTTTCATCGCGCCCCATAGTAACATAGACATCAGCATCAGGCAAAACATCCGAATGGGACTCGTCAAAGAATTCCACTCGTCTATTCTGTCCTCTCAGTTGCTGGCATACTTCAGCCAGTATGGCAGCATCTTTTTCTACTGAATGGGGTGAGAAACGTGCTGCACGCCCGATGACTATGATATGAATTAAAGACACTATTTCCGTTTCTTGTATATCAATTTGTGTGCAAAGATACTCTATAATAATCAAATAACGGAAACTTTTAGGACTTTTTAATCTGCTACTTTCATTTCCACCCCTAAAAACGAGCCTTTCCCCATCTCGGAACCGAGTGGCAATTCCCGTTGTAGGCTCCGCTGTTCGAGCCGCTGCAACCAAAGCGTAACGACGGCAAAGACAATCACGGCGACAGCAACCATCCACAAGAGGATATCGACGCGTACCCCCTCCAACAACGGCATATCTGACATAGACACGGACTAACAGTTAACGGTTTTGTTGCAAAATTAAGTAAATATTTTGCAATAATGAAATATAAATGAATTTTATTTTGTACTTTTGCACCATATTTCTAAAAGATAATGGAACAGACTTTTGAACTGATCGCCAAAACATTCATGGGCTTAGAGCCTGTTTTGGCAAAAGAGTTAACCCAACTGGGGGCAAACGACGTACAAATTGGGCGACGCATGGTGTCGTTCACAGGCGACAAGGAATTCATGTACCGCGCCAATTTCCAGCTACACACTGCCATCCGCATTCTTAAACCCATCAAGCACTTCAAGGCACGTTCAGCCGATGATGTCTATGAAGAAGTGAAAAAGATTGACTGGACCGAATACCTCGGCCTCGATAAGACTTTTGCCGTTGACTCGGTCGTGTTCAGCGAGGAATTCCGTCATTCCAAATTCGTATCCTACAAAGTCAAGGATGCCATCGTGGACCAGTTTCGTGAGCAGACAGGCAAGCGCCCGAACATCTCGGTAGCCAACCCTGACATTCGTCTGAACATGCATGTGGCAGAAGACCAGTGTACGCTCAGCCTCGACTCCAGTGGCGAGAGCCTGCACCGCAGAGGCTACCGTCAGGAATCAGTGGAGGCTCCACTGAACGAAGTGCTGGCGGCTGGTATGATTCTGATGACGGGATGGCAAGGCGACACAGACTTCATTGACCCCATGTGCGGCAGCGGCACCTTGCTGATTGAGGCGGCCCTGATAGCCCGCAACATGGCACCGGGACTCTTCCGGAAGGAATTTGCCTTCGAAAAGTGGCCCGACTTTGACGCAGAGCTTTTTGACACCATCTATAATGACGACTCTGAAGAGCGCGAGTTCAAGCACCATATCTATGGATACGATGTCGATATCAAAGCCGTCAACACCGCCCGCCTCAACGTAAGGGCTGCCGGTTTGAGTAACGACATTACCATCAGTGAAGCCGACTTCAAAGACTTCCAGCAGCCGAAGGAGAAAGCCATCATGGTGACTAACCCGCCCTACGGTGAACGCATTTCCACGCCCGACCTGCTGGGCACCTACAAGATGATTGGCGAGCGTCTGAAGCACCAGTTTCAGGGCAACGACGCCTGGGTGCTGAGCTACCGAGAGGAGTGTTTTGACCAGATTGGTCTGAAACCGAGCATCAAGATTCCCCTCTTCAACGGTTCCTTGGAATGTGAGTTTCGCAAATACCAGATGTTCGACGGCAAACTCAAGGATTTCCGCTTTGAAGGCGGCGTGGTGAAGACCGAAGAGGAGAAGCGACAGATGGCAGAAAAGCACCGCTTCAAGAAAGAACGTGAATTCAAGAAGCGACTCAGTGAGCAGGAAGAGAATGAGGAGGCTGACATCCGTTCATTCAAGTTCCACTCGTTGGAAAGGAAAGCGTCCAAAGACTTCAAGGGGGCACGCGATTCCAAGGACGGAAGAAAGTCTCGTGAATTCAAGGACTTTAAGGATTCAAGGGATTTCAGAGACTCCAAGAAGAAGTTTAATAAAGGTGGTCAAGACTTTGGCCGTAAAAACAGGAAATTCAATCATGAAGAAGATTAAGTTGGCTGTCTTACTGATGTCTCTTGTAACGTCGTTTCCCATGCAAGCCCAAGATAAGCTGTTCACGCTTGAAGACCTCAACTATGGCGGCAACAATTTCTATAACCTGTTGCCGAAGAACCTCTATCTCACCTGGTGGGGAGACGAGCTGATGTATCTCGATGCTGAAGAAGGCGGGAAATACGGACAAGACGGGGAAAGGACGGTAAGTTTCCGTCTGCAGGACATCGGCAGTGAGTGGCATAGTGCATACGCCGCCCAGTACCCCTACCCCGACGAGCCGTTGGTGCTGCTGAACAACCGTCGGCAACGCATCCTCTACAATTTTCAGACCAAACAAATTGTGTGGAGCCAGACCAGCACCGGAGAAACCCACGCTGACTGGAACAGCAAGTCACGCTGCGTCGCATACGTCAAGGACCACCAGCTTTACGTGCGCACGGCTGAAAACGCTGAGCGCCAGCTGACGACTGACGGTAGCCGCGAAGTGGTCTATGGACAAAGCGTACATCGCAATGAGTTTGGAATAGAGAAAGGCACCTTCTGGAGTCCTGACGGCCGGCAGCTGGCATTCTACCGGATGGATCAGAGCATGGTGACGGACTATCCTCAGGTTGACATTTTTCACCGAACGGCAGAATATGAGCCCGACAAATACCCCATGGCCGGAGAAACAAGCCATCAGGTAACTGTCGGCATCTACCACGTGGAGAACGGCTCCATTACTTACCTACAGGCAGGTGACCCTACTGACCGCTACTTTACCAACATTGCCTGGAGCCCTGACTCCAAGACGGTCTATATGTTCGAACTGAACCGCGACCAGAACGACTGCCGGTTAGTGAGCTATGACGCCACGACGGGCGAGCGCAAGGCCGAGCTATACCGCGAGACCAGCGACAAATACGTCGAACCCCTGCACCCCATACAGTTTCTGCCCTGGGACGAAGACAAGTTTCTCGTGCAGAGTCAACGCGACGGGTACAACCACCTATACATATATAATAAAGAGGGAAAGTTGATTCGCCAGCTGACCAATGGACATTATGTCGTGATGGATGTGCTGGGTTTCAACACGCAGCAGAAGTCGGTCATCGTTCAGGCCAACAAGCATCATCCGCTGTGCCACAACCTTTTTGCCGTCAGCGTCAAGAACGGGAAAATAACACCTCTGGACAATGGCCGGGGCGTACACAACGGACAACTCTCCGCTACCGGACGCCTGCTCGTTGACCATTATACGGAGCCTGACGTTCCCCGCGTCATTGACCTCATCGACATGCAGCACTCCACTGCCCAGCACACAACACTCCTGGCCGCTACCGACCCTTGGAAAGAGCAGGGATTCCAGATTCCCATCTTCGAAAACGGCAGCATCAAGGCGGCCGACGGTGTCACGGACCTGTATTGGCGCATGGTAAAGCCGTCAGACTTCGACGCCTCGAAAAAATATCCTACAGTTATTTACGTCTATGGCGGACCGCATGCCAACAACGTTCAGGCATCCTTCCGCTGGTACAGCCGGTCGTGGGAAACCTATATAGCGCAGAAAGGCTACATAGTCTTTATTCTTGACAACCGTGGCTCACAATACCGTGGACGTGACTTTGAGCAGGCAACCTTCCGGCAGTTAGGACAAATAGAAATGCAGGACCAGATGGAAGGCGTCAGGTTCCTGAAGTCCCTGCCATACGTTGACGCAGAAAGAATGGGTGTTCACGGTTGGTCATTCGGAGGCTTTATGACCATCTCGCTCATGGTCAACCACCCCGATGTCTTCAAGGTTGGTGTGGCTGGCGGCCCCGTCATCGACTGGAAATGGTACGAAGTAATGTATGGCGAACGTTACATGGACACCCCACAGACCAACGCCGACGGCTACGAGAAGACATCGCTTATTCAGCAGGCCAAGAACCTGAAAGGTAAGCTGCAGATTATTACAGGCTACAACGACGACACCGTTGTTCCGCAACACTGTCTGAGTTTCCTTGCTGCCTGCATTGAAGCAGGCACACAGCCTGACTTCTTTGTCTATCCCGGCGAGCCGCACAACATGCGCGGTCACGCCTCGGTACACCTTCATGAACGTATAACACAATATTTTGAAGACTACCTGAAATGAGACAAGAGCAAATACTCGTCCGCATCACCGGACAGGACCGTCCGGGACTGACTGCCGGTGTCATGGGCATACTGGCTAAGTACGATGCCCAGATTCTTGACATCGGACAGGCAGACATCCACTCTACCCTCTCGTTAGGAATTCTTATCCGCATTGACGAGATGAAGAGCGGACTGGCCATGAAGGAGTTGCTCTTCAAGGCCACCGAGTTGGGTGTCAACATAGGATTCTCGCCTATTACCGACGACGAATACGAAGACTGGGTAGGTCATCAGGGCAAGAATCGCTACATCCTCATGGTCATGGGCCGTCAGTTAGAGGCTAAGCAAATTGAGGCTGCCACACGCATCATTGCCGACCAGGGGCTTAACATTGACTCCATACTCCGGCTGACGGGCCGCAAGAGCATTAAGAACCCCACCAAGCATGTGCGTGCCTGCATAGAGTTTTCACTGCGCGGCGAGCCCCGCGACCGTCACCAGCTGCAATCGGAACTGATGAAGCTGTCACAAAAAATGGAGATTGACTTCTCGTTCCAGCGCGACGACATGTTCCGTCGCATGCGCCGGCTCATCTGCTTCGACATGGATTCCACCCTGATTCAGACGGAATGTATCGACGAACTGGCCGAGCGCAACGGCGTGGGGGCCGAGGTCAGGGCCATTACCGAGAGTGCCATGCGCGGCGAGATAGACTTCAAGGAAAGCTTCACGCGGCGCGTGGCGTTACTGAAGGGGCTCGACGTGAGTGTCATGCAGGACATTGCCGAGCACCTGCCCATTACCGAGGGCGTTGACCGCCTGATGTCCATCCTGAAGACGTGCGGCTATAAGATTGCCATTCTATCCGGCGGATTCACCTATTTCGGTGAATATCTGCAACGCCGTTACGGCATTGACTACGTCTATGCCAACGAACTGGAGATTGGCGAAGACGGCAAACTGACGGGCCGCTATGTGGGCGAAGTGGTTGACGGCCACCGTAAGGCAGAGTTGCTGAAGCTGATTGCCCAGGTGGAAAAGGTGAACCTGGCACAGACCATTGCCGTCGGCGATGGTGCCAACGACCTGCCCATGATCAGTCAGGCAGGCCTGGGCATTGCCTTCCATGCCAAGCCCCGCGTGGTGGCAAACGCCGAACAGAGCATCAACACCATTGGGCTCGACGGCGTGCTCTATTTCCTCGGTTTCAAAGACTCATATCTTGGGGAACAGGGGAAAATGTAATGACTGCATATCGAGATATCAGCACTTCGGCATAACAACATAACGACATAACAGGAAAAAAAATATGAAAATATTACTTTTAGGCAGTGGCGGCCGCGAGCATGCGCTGGCATGGAAGATTGCTCAGAGTAGCAAGTGTGAGAAGCTCTACATTGCACCAGGCAATGGAGGAACAAGTAACGTGGGCGAGAATGTGCCCATGAAGGCAGACGACTTCGAGGCTGTCAAGCAGTTCTGCGTGGAGAAGCAGATCAATATGGTGGTGGTAGGTCCGGAAGACCCGTTGGTAAAGGGTATCTACGACGACATGAAGGCCGACGCACGCACCAAGGACATTCCCGTCATTGGCCCCTCGAAGGCCGGTGCGGTGCTTGAAGGCTCAAAAGACTTTGCCAAGGCTTTCATGCAGCGCCACGACATTCCCACGGCCCGCTACGAGACTTTCGACGGGGAGCACCTTCAGGACGGACTGAAATTCCTTGAAACCCTGCAGCCCCCCTACGTGCTGAAGGCCGACGGTCTGTGTGCCGGCAAGGGAGTACTGATTCTGCCCACCTTAGAGGAAGCCAAGAAGGAACTGAAGGAGATGCTGGGCGGAATGTTCGGCAATGCCTCCAGCCGCGTGGTCATCGAGGAGTTTCTCAGTGGCATAGAGTGCTCGGTTTTCGTGCTGACCGACGGACGGCACTACCAGATTCTGCCGGAAGCCAAGGACTACAAGCGCATTGGAGAGCACGACACGGGTCTGAACACCGGTGGCATGGGTAGCGTAAGCCCCGTTCCCTTTGCCACAAAGGAATGGATGACGAAAGTGGAAGACCGCATCATCCGCCCCACTGTAGAGGGTCTGGCCGCCGAGGACATTGACTATAAAGGCTTTATCTTCTTCGGACTTATCAATGTAGATGGCAACCCCATGGTCATTGAATACAACTGCCGCATGGGCGACCCTGAGACGGAAACCGTCATGCTGCGGCTGAAATCAGACATTGTTGACTTGTTTGAAGGCGTGGCAGCAGGTAACCTCAACGAGAAGAGCGTAGTGTTCGACGAGCGTGCCGCCGTCTGCGTCATGCTGGTGTCGGGCGGTTATCCCGAAGCGTATAAAAAGGGTTATGCCATCACGGGCATCGACCAGGTGGAGGGGAGCATCGTCTTCCATGCCGGCACGACGACGAAGGACGGTCAGGTGGTCACCAACGGTGGGCGTGTCATCGCCGTCTCGTCCTATGGCAAGGACAAGGCCGAAGCACTGGCCAAGTCGTTTACTGAGGCCCAGAAGATAGAGTTCCAGGACAAGTATTTCCGCCGCGACATCGGAGCAGACCTCTAATAATAAGCCATCATAAGAACGTGATCAAGCGGATTCAGAACAAAATAGCAGAAAGCCGCATAGCACTGCCCGTGACGGCAGGCTATGCGCTGCTGGTATGGATAGCAGCAGGACTGATTTCCGACGGTTGGTGGATTCAGCTTGCCTGTGCCGTACTGGCCACCTACCTCATGGTAGAGATGAACAACCAAAATGCCCTAATCCGTATCTATTCACGCATGGTGAGTTGTTCTTTCCTGGTTCTGACCTGTGCCTGCAACTTTCTTTTCCATTCCATGGCGGCGGCCCTTGGGGGGGTATGCCTGAGCGCCTTCCTGCTCCTGCTGTTTCGAACCTATCAGGACAAAGCGTCGCCTGGCGGAACCTTCTATGCCTTTCTCATGGTGGGCTTGGGCAGTCTGGTTCATGTCCGCATTCTCTACCTGATGCCCCTGTTCTGGCTGTTCATGCAGTTCAAGATACAGTCACTTTCCTGGCGCACGTTCTTTGCCTCCATCATCGGGGTGTTGTTCCCCTATTGGTTTATAGCGCCTTACTGCTTGTGGAGAAACGACTTCACCGCGCTGTTGCAGCACTTCGAACAGCTCGGCTGGGTGACATTTCCCTTCGACTACCGGCAGCTGACGGTCAACGAGGTGCTTTTCTTCACGCTGCTCATTGTGCTGACTACCGTAGGCACCGTCCATTATGCCCGCACACGCTATAAGGACAAGATTCGCACCCGCATGCTGTTCGACTGTTTCTCCATCATGTCGTGGGTGGCCATCGTGCTGTTTGCCCTGCAGCCCCAGCACGCCACGCTCCTTCTGCCCCTGCTGACCGCCTGCTGCAGTCCGCTCATAGCCCATTTCCTGGCACTTACCCATACCCGCTGGACGAACATGGCCTTCTGCCTCATCGTCGGGGCGGTTCTCATCATTACTGCTGTCAACCTATGGATTCCATCATTTCACTTCTGACGGAATGGGGCTACGCCGGATTGTTCATAGGAGCCATTCTGGCGGGTAGTGTGTTGCCCTTCAACAGCGAGACGGTCATGGCAGCCCTCTACGTGGCAGGTCTCAGTCCGTTTTGGCTCCTCGTGTGGGGGTCGTTAGGCAACATCGTGGGGTCGGTCATCAACTATTTCATTGGTCGCATGGGCAAGATGGAATGGGTGGAGAAGTACCTGAGAATCAAGCGTGAGAAGCTGGACCGTGCCCAGCGGTGGGTGTCGAAGTACGGTCCGTGGATGGGCCTTCTGGCGTGGATTCCCCTTTTAGGCAGCGCCATCACCGTTGCACTGGGTCTGCTGCGCTCAAACATGCCACTTACGTTCACCGCCATCAGCATCGGCAAGATAGTCCGCTATGCCCTTGTGCTTTACGGCACCAGTTTGTTCCTTTGAGCCAGGCGACTCATCTATGAAAGTTAAAAAAACTATATACTAAGGAAAAACCTTTAACTTTCAACCGACAACTTTCAACTTTTTATTACCTTTGCACACATTATTTATAAATAAGACACGATTATAATGAAACAATTTCGACTGGTGGATAACACAATAGGCTGGTTGGCATTTCTTATCGCAGCTTTCTGTTACATTTCCACCATTGAACCTACCGCATCGTTCTGGGACTGCCCGGAATTTATTTCAACAGGTTACAAACTTGAAGTCGGACACCCGCCCGGCGCACCGTTCTTCATGCTCACTGCAAATTTATTCTCACAGTTGGTCAGCGACCCTACCCAGGTGGCACGCATGGTCAACACCATGAGTGCGCTGCTGTCGGCAGTCACCATTCTGTTCCTGTTCTGGACCATTACCCATTTGGTCAGGCGACTGCTCATTGACCGCTGGGAGGAACTGACCACGGCCAAGATGATTGCCATCGAGGCTTCCGGACTGGTGGGCGCACTGATATATGCTTTTAGCGACACGTTCTGGTTCTCGGCCGTCGAAGGCGAGGTGTATGCCTACTCTTCGGCCTTTACTGCCGTCGTCTTCTGGCTCATACTGAAGTGGGAAGACCATGCCGACGAGCCGCATGCCGACCGCTGGCTCATTCTTATATTCTACATGACGGGCCTCAGCATCGGTGTGCACCTGCTGAACCTGCTCTGCCTGCCGGCCATCGTGCTGGTGTGGTACTACAAGCGCTACCAGCATCAGGACTCGTCGAAAGACCTTCGCGGGTCGCTCATCGCGCTGGGCATCTCAGTGCTCATTCTGGCTGCCGTGCTCTACGGTGTCGTGCCGGGCATTGTGCGTGTGGGTGGCTGGTTCGAACTGTTCTTCGTCAACACCCTGGGCTGCCCGTTCAACACGGGTGAAATCATCTATATGGTGCTGCTCATCGGCATCACCATCTGGGCCATCTACGAAACGTTCACCGACCGCAGCCAGATGCGTCAGAACATCTCCTTCACCTGTGCCATCGGCCTGCTGGGCATACCCTTCACGGGCTGGAGCCTGCTGTCCGTGCTGTTCGGCTTCGTTGCCTTGGCAGTCGTTTTCTTCGTGCTGCAATACAAGCAGGCCGGCAAACCGCTCATCAGCGCCCGCATTAAGAACACGTCGCTGCTGTGCATGCTGATGCTCATCATCGGCTATTCCAGCTACGCCGTCATCGTCATCCGTTCGGCAGCCAACCCGCCCATGGACCAGAACTCGCCCGAAGACTTCTTCACCCTTGGCGAATACATGGGCCGCGAGCAGTATGGCAGTCGCCCGCTGTTCTACGGACAGGCCTTCACCTCGCAGGTGGAGCTGAAACAGGAAGGCGGCTACTGCAAGCCCGTCGTGAAAGAGGGCGACCCCGTCTATCAGCGCAAGGAAAAGGCTTCTGCCGACGAGAAAGACCAGTACGAGATTCTGCGCACGAAGGACGAATACCGCTATGCGCAGAACATGCTGTTCCCACGCATGTACAGCGGTGACCACGCCCAGTCATACGAGCAGTGGATGAATGGCGTCGAAGGCAGCGAGGTGCCCTACGACCGCTGTGGCGAGCAGATGATGGTCAAGGTGCCGTCGCAGATTGACAACCTCTGGTTCTTCATCACCTACCAGTGTAACTTCATGTACTGGCGCTACTTCATGTGGAACTTCGCCGGGCGCCAGAACGACATACAGGGCAACGGAGAGCCGGAGCACGGCAACTGGATTACCGGCATTTCAGTACTCGACAACATGCGCCTGGGCAACCAGGACAACCTGCCCGACGACCTGAAGAACAACAAGGGACACAACGTCTTCTACTGTCTGCCCCTCATACTCGGCCTGCTGGGACTCTTCTGGCAGTCGCTCATGAAGCAGCAGAAAGGCATACGCCAGTTCTGGGTGGTCTTCTTCCTGTTCTTCATGACGGGCCTGGCCATCGTCATCTACCTGAACCAGACGCCCAACCAGCCCCGTGAGCGCGACTACGCCTACGCCGGCTCGTTCTATGCCTACGCCATCTGGTGCGGCATGGGCGTGGCAGCTCTCTACGAACTGGGCCGCCGCTACCTGAAGAAGGTCAACCCCGTCGCCGTCGCTGCCGTCGTGTCGGCAGCCACCATCCTGGTGCCCATACAGATGGTCAGCCAGACATGGGACGACCACGACCGCTCAGGGCGCTACACCTGTCGCGACTTCGGACAGAACTACCTCATGTCGCTGCAGCAGGAAGGCTACCCCATTGTCTTTACCAACGGCGACAACGACACCTTCCCGCTTTGGTACAACCAGGATGTCGAGGGTGTGCGTACCGACGCACGCGTCTGCAACCTGAGCTATCTGCAGACCGACTGGTACATCGACCAGATGGTGCGCCCGGCCTACGACTCGCCGTCACTACCCATCACCTGGCCGCGCATCAAGTATGCCGGCCGTGCCAACGACTACGCACAGATAGTCCCCAGCGTCAAGGAGAACATCAAGGACCTGTACCGCACCTACCCCGCTGAGGCCCGCGAAATGTTTGGCGACAACCCCTTCGAGCTGAAGAACGTGCTGAAATACTGGGTACGCAACGAAGTGAACGACCAGCAGCGCGAAGTGATGAAACTCATTATGGGCGACGAGAACAGCCTGCACGTCATTCCTACCGACACGCTCTACATGACCATCGACAAAGAGGCCGTGCGCAAGAGCGGCATGATGCTGCAGGGCGACTCCATTCCCGACCAGATGGTCATCTCGCTGGCAGGCCGCGGCGCACTGTACAAGAACGACCTCATGATGCTGGAGCTCATTGCCCAGAGCAACTGGGTGCGCCCCATCTACGTAGCCATGACGGTGGGCAGCGACAACTACATGAACCTCGGCGACAACTTCGTACAGGAGGGACTCGTGAACCGCATCACGCCGTTTGCCACCAACGTGGAAGGCTCCGAGAACTTCGACGTTGACAAGACCTACGACGCCGTGATGAACCGCTTTAAGTTCGGCGGACTGGAAAAGGAGGGACTCTATCTTGACGAAACAGTCATGCGCATGTGCTACACCCACCGGCGCATCTTCGCACAGCTCGTCAGCAAGCTCGTGGCCAAGGGACGCTACGACGAAGCCAGAAAGGCGCTGGCCTACAGCGAGAAAGTGCTGCCAAGCTATAACGTTCCCGACTGCTACGACTCCGGTACGCTGGAACTGACACAGGCTTACGCCGCCGTAGGCAACAGGCAGATGGCCGACAAACACCTGCAGAACCTGTGGAAACGCTCTACACAGTACATCAACTACTACTATCATCAGGACAAAACGTGGCTCCTGTCTTCACAGCGTGAACTCATGCTACACCTATACACCCTGGAGCAGTGTGCCGACGTGGCCGCCAAGGTCAACCCGTCGTGGGCCAAGACCCTCAGGGTCATGGAGTTTGCAAAACCCATCTGGCAACAATCCACCGCACTGCTCAAGCAGAACATGAGCAACGGACTCGTCGTGTCGGCCGACGAAGAGAACTATCTGCACTTCTACATCCTGCAACACCTGGACCTGCTGATAGAGAAGACGCACGACGCACAGGCAGAAAACTACACCAAGGAGCTCATTCAGCTCATCAACCAATACAGGGAAATGGGCGGAAGCCTCTGAACAAAGAACCGCTCGAAGACCTGTAAATGACAAACAGACAAAAGAGTGCTTATTGAACAACCGGCAAAATGGCTCAGATGGCTCTTTCCGAAAGCTGTCTGGAGAATGGATCCGACGGAGAAGGCCGTCTATCTGACCTTCGACGACGGACCCATTCCCGAGGCAACGCCGTTTATTCTCGACACACTCAAGGCCTTCAACATCAAGGCTACCTTCTTCATGGTGGGCGACAACGTCAGGAAATACCCGGAACTCTTTGAGCGCATCAAGGCCGACGGGCACCAGGTGGGCAACCACACCCACAACCATCTCGGGGCTTTCAAGCACTGGGCCTCCACCTATCTCATCAACGTGCACAAGGCCAACCGCCTCATTCACGCCCACCTGTTCCGGCCACCCCACGGCATCATGCGCTGGAGCGAGTACTACTGGCTGCGAAAGAAATACCGCATCATCATGTGGGACCTGGTGACCCGCGACTATTCCAAGTGGCTTACTGCCGAAGACGTGCTGGACAACGTGAAACGCTATGCCCGCAATGGCAGCATCATCACCTTCCACGACTCCCTGAAGAGCATCGACAAGCTGCACTACGCCTTACCCGAAGCCATCAAGTGGCTCCGAAGCGAAGGCTATGCATTCAAAATCTTCGACTGACCAATATCTTACTTGTTTGGATATCTGAGCCGTTTGGGAAAGATACCTAAACGACTAACGCTGTCTCACGCTGAGCCCCTCCAACAAGAGCAGTGCTAATACGACCCATAGCAATGGAAATTATCGTAAGCATTCGATAAACTACAGGTAGTGATACCTCTATACCATAACAATAGCAGCTACAATCACATTCGATTGTAGCTGCTATTGTTATTTGTTGTACCTATATGTGATACCCATGTCATGCAGTTTTAGTCATGACAG
>JAGAYI010000053.1 GCA_017940545.1 Prevotella sp. | reverse complement strand
GTATTTTTGCACGCAAATGAGAAAGATTACAGATATACACGAATTACGAAACATTCAAATGGGCATCTTGGACGATGTCCATACGTATTGTGTGCAACATGGTCTGCACTATTCCCTGTCAAGTGGCACCCTGATAGGTGCCGTCCGTCATAAAGGTTATATTCCTTGGGACGATGACATCGATATCTATATGTTGCGGCAGGATTACGAGAAGTTCTTGGAGAACTATCATGACGAAAAAGGAACCTACAGGGTCCTGAATCCGAAGAAGGAGCAGCACTACTACTACACCTTTGCCAAGGTGGTCGATCAACGTACCAAGATGGTGGAGAAAGAAACTGCGGGCTACGAGATAGGGGTGTATATTGACGTCTTTCCGGTTGACTACGTGACCGACGACGTCAGGGAGCGTGAGCGCATCTTCAAGTACAAGCGTCTCTTGTATAAAATAAGACGCTGCAAGATTTCCGTGACTAACCCGCTTCGTTCCCGGCTTGCCTACTGGTGCTACCGGCTGTTGCCTGTAAGCGTGGCGGTGCTGAACCGATGGATTGAAAGGCTGATTGTCAGTAGCAAACCAACAAACACCCTGTGTCACATGACGGAGGCCGGGCCCTCCGTCCGAGGCTGCTTCCCCGCCCAGGATATGGCTTCATACGTTGACCTGCCTTTCGAAAGCCATGTCTATAAGGCTATGGCGGGCTACGACGACCACTTGCGGCGTACATACGGCGACTACATGACGCTGCCGCCTGAAGACCAGCGCGTCACTCACCAGTTTGAAGCCTATTGGCTTTGAAAGGGGAGCCCCCATTCGTAAATCATGTTGATGGTGGGCGAGGGGATGTTCTCCTGTTGCATCAGCCGACGGACAATGGCCAGCCCGTAGGGGAAGTCTTCGGTGAAATAACGACTCTGGAAATCGGGAACGTAACCGTCGGCAACGGCTTTCATGGGGGCAGGGATGCCTTTGAAGGCTTCGATGCTGCGGAGCTTGCGGGCTAAAGAGGGGACGTCGGTGCTTTCGTAGTAGTCGAGTACGGTGGGTATGCTGCCCTTACGTACTGGCAGGACGGCCAGCAGCTGCTGCAGTTCGTTGTCCATGGACAGGTAGAGCTGTGCGGCACGCTCTGTCCATTCTTCATAGAACAGGGGTACGCGGCTGTAGCATTGTCCCGCGTGCCAGTCGCCCCACAGGTCGTAAAGGCGTGCAGGGTGCAACAGCGGATTGCTGTTGGAGAGGCTTGCCTCGTAGTAGTTGTTCAGGAGTTGGATGGGTGTCTGAAACATGTCGGCCAGTGCAGCCCGTAACGTCTCGGGACGTCCGGCATGTTCTACGGCCAAGTGTAGGCAGTCCTTATATCCCATCAGGCGGGCCCGGTGCCCATAGTCCGTGACCCTTGAAATGAAGGGTACGCGCTGGAAACCGAACAGCACCTGACTGCTGGGCAGTAGCTCAAGGGCCTGAAAGAAGAATCCTGTACTGCTGACCACGCTGCCTACTGCCGCCTCCGGTCTGAGGTATGCCTTGATTTGCTTCAACGTCTTACGGATAGCATAGCCCGGCAAGCATAAGAGAACGATGTCAGCATCAGGAACGGCTTGCCGGGCTTCACAGAAGATGCCGCTCAGACGTCCGGCATAGCTGGTTCCGTCTGGCGCATCAATCACTAACTGCTTGCTCCACAGCTCCGGACGTTGTGTCAGCATGCTCACTTCGTGCTTCCCTTGTGCTGCTATGAAGCCAGCCACTACATGACCGAGGTTACCACCCCCGCAAATACAAACCTTCATGAACGACCTATCTTCAATTCTTCAATCCTTCTACCAGCCGTGTGTTGTCTTCGGTATTCCTGACGGCAATGCGCATGTACTGCTTGTCAGGATTCAGACCGGGCTTCCCGCTGCAGTCGCGGGTCAGGATGTTGTGTTTCTTCAGCATGCTGATGACAATCTCGCTGGCGGTGTAGGGCGGCAATACTTCACAAAGGAAATAGTTGGCCTGTGACGGCATGACACGGAGGAAAGGGATGGTACGCAGGGAGGCCTCGAAGCGCTGGCGTTCGTCAATGAACTTCTGGCAAGCCCTCTGATAGTCCTTCTCGTACTTATTATATATCTGCATAAAGAACTCCGCAAACGAGTTGAGGTTCCATATAGACACTTCCTTCTTGATGCGTGCTATCAGCTCTTTGTCGGCCGAAGCAAGGACTCCTAAGCGCAGTCCCGGCACACCATAGCTCTTGGAGATGCTCTTCATCACGGCCATGTGGGGATAGGTTTCGAGAATCTCGTCTGACAATAGTGAGTTCGTTGCATAATCAACGCTGAAATCCACAAAACTCTCATCCACCACCAGACGGATGCCCTTGGCTTCGCACCATTGGGCGAGGCGCAGCACGTCGGCCTTGGGAATGAAATTGCCTGAGGGGTTGTCAGGATTGATGACCATCAGCTGGCTGATGCCCATGTCGGCAAAGAACGCCATCAGGTCGTCAGCCGTGTAGCGATAGTCCTCATTCTGCGGGACAAACGTTACTTGCTGTTCCTTGTTAAAACGGTTGGGGTATTCCTCGAAGGTGGGACGGACGAAACCAGTCTTTCCTTGCGAATCCTCCATCAGGATCTTGATCAGTTCGGCAGCGCCATTGCCGGGAACGATATAGGGCTCGCTCACGCCAAAACACTTGCTGGCAATCAGCGTGTTAACCTTCATGCCTGACGGGTATTCCGTCAACAGCGTGTCGAAGTTGGCACGTAGCTCGTCCTTCATCCTGCGACTGGGGAAATAGGGGTTCACCAGGTAGCAGAAATCTAGCATCTGCGGGAATCGCCAGAAACCGCCATAGCGTCCATAGTATTTACGTATGATGTCCTTCTCGTCGGCAAACAGCGCTTCGGCAATATCCAGGTCCTGCTTGTCGTCGATTTCATACCATTTCTCGTTGCCGATGGGCAGGGCCTTCATGTCGTGGCCATTGAGCAACGAGAGGATACGCAGCACATTCTCGTAATACTCGTTTGTGCCGACGGCCTTGGTATAGGCATCGAGGAAGGGGACATACTTCTGCTGCGAGAACTGCTGGCTGAGTTTATAGATGTTGACGGTCTTGTAGTAAGAGTCAACGTCATTGTAGTCGAAGGCATCCTTTGAGATGAAGTTCACGATGTTCTGTTCCTCATCCAGTCGCACCATAGTGCCATCCATCCACGTCTCATACTTAGCCACGAGTGCGAGGTTCGGATTTGAGTTCTCTACTATCATAGGTATAAGCCGGTCGCTGAAGATGAGGTCACTTTCAATGAGTAACGTATCATCCTCCTGCAACTTCTCCTTGACGATAGATAGTGAGTAGATGTTATTGGTCTTGTAGTAGATGGGGTTCTCATAAAATTCTATGGGGAGTGTTGAATGGTGTGCGCTGACGTACTGTTGCAACTCTTTTCCCTTGTAGCCCACAACGATGATGATTCGCTGCAGGCCTTGCTTGCCCAGCTGCCCTAACAGACGGTCAATCAGCCTGACGCCGTTCACGGGTACCATACACTTGGTGTTGTCTTTTGTGTATTCTCCCAGTCTGCGGCCCATTCCTGCCGCTAAGATGATTGCTTGCATTGTTGTATCCAATAATGTCTTGTTTGGTTTGCAAAATTACAATATTATTTTTTATTTTCCGCATTTCTAAAAAATTTTTCCGTATTTAAAAATTTTTCCGTACCTTTGCCATCAAGATGCTCATCAGCAATGTCTCTGCAGGAAAAAGACTTACAGGAGTGCAAAAAAATACAACTGAGCAGAAAGCAGGTTTTCACCGCCCGCTGCTCATACTTTCACCGCCCGCTGCTATTACTTTCAGCGGGCGGTGCTATTAGTTTCAGCGGCCGCTGAAACCCAGAGACCCCGGCAGTTTCTCCCTGCTTCCCCTACCCAAAGTCCCCGTTTCCCCGGCACTCCCTCCCGGTTTCCCCGGCACTCCCCTCCTGACTGTCGGCACCGCCCGACGGGAAACCCGTGACATGGACGACGAACGACCCGACCGTGGCCACCGTGGCTGACGGCGTAGTGACCGCCGTGGCCGCAGGCACCGCCACCATCACCGCCACCGCCACCAACGGCACGGCTGACACCAGCGACGACAAGACCGCCACCATCTCTACGCTGAACGGAGGATACCTGGAGTAAATTTTCAATAGGCCTTTATCATTTCGGGGACGGAGCAAACAAGAAGTGCTTCGTCCCCGAATTGCGTTTAACGGTTTTTTGCAATCGTTAAAAAATAATTTATCCTACCTGACT
>JAGAYI010000052.1 GCA_017940545.1 Prevotella sp. | reverse complement strand
TTATAGATTGGGTGGGGCAAGGGACTCTGTACTCCCTTGACTTACCGCAAACGGATAAAAATCTCCGAGCAGCGAGAGCAGACCCAAACTCGTTTGAGGTCTGCCGAGTCGCGAGAGAGATTCAACAAATGTTAAATCCCGGATATCCTTGGATATTCGGGGAAATAGTCGTAACTCTGAGCTTCGCTCGAAGATAGGCTGCATCTCGGAAAAACCCAAATTTATTTGGTTTTTCGCTCGATTTGCACTATCTTTGCATCGTCGAAACATATAAAACAAGGAAGGATATGGCAACAATAATTTTGAATCCTACATTGTACAGCCAGGCTCAGGACTATGCCAAGGCCGACGGTATGAGCGTGGAAGAATGGGTGGCTATGCTTATCACCCGTTTTAAACCTGCAAGGAAAAAGACGTATAAGATGAAGCAGATAGAAGAGCTGTCGCCGGAGCTTCAGTCGCTGATAGGCTTTGCCAAGCCTGAAGTGCCCAGCGATGACGACATCAACGGCGACAGGGCCAGAACGGAATATCTGACTGCTAAATACGCACGGTAATGAGAGTATTCCTTGATACAAACATCCTGCTGGACATCATCGAGGGCAGACAGCAGTTCCTTCTGGCTTCGTCGAATGTCTTTGACTTAGGCGTCAGAGGGCTGATAGAGATGTTCGCCACGCCGCTGACTTTCGCCAACTGTGTGTACACGGCACGCAAGAATGTAGGCTACGAACAGGCAGTAAAAGGACTTAAGAGCCTGAAGAGCTATGTAAAGACGGCTGTTATGGACGATGCTCAGGTGACGGATGCACTCAATTCTGGGATGCCAGACTTTGAAGACATGCTGCAGTACGAGGCCGCCCTGGCTGCCAAGTGCGATGTCATCGTTACAAGAGACAAGAAACGCCATTTCCCCATCGGCGGTTTGTCGGTGTTGTCGCCGGAAGTGTTCCTCAATACTTATTTTGGGAATTAGCTCTGCATCAAAGGATCATGGGGTCGGTTCTTCTGATCTTTTTTCAAATTAAATGAAATGCGAATGAGACAGGTAATAAAGCATAGAGATATCAGACTCCTGAATATGATCAGGAGAACCGACCCCGTGATTCCTGGCACTCTCGCAACTGCAGTCGCTTGACTTTCAGGATGAATTGAAACAGGTGCTGGGAGAATAAACTTACATAAATTCTAAAAAAATATTACTATTATATTTGGAAATATCAAATTATCTTCTTAACTTTGCAGCAGAAAATTAGTGTAATGCATAGGGTAAGAGCCCCGTTTGTATCGGCAAGCGACTTACTAATGTACACACTCTTTAAGCTCCGTCTAAGACAAGAGCCCCGTTTGTATCGGCAAGCGACTTGTTAAGACGGAGTTGCTATTTTCTTAAATCGGTCTTTGTTGCATTAAATGTATGGTCGTTGATAATAGCATACGGCTTATATACATCGCCATCAGCGAGTCTGCGCATACACAAGATTGTCCTACATCCTAATTCCCTACTAAAGTAAGCAAATAATGTGCGTTTACCCATATGCCTTTGCTACGATGTGGCAACAAAGGTACAAATATTATTTGTAATGTATGAACAATTTTATAGTTTTCTTACATCCTTTTCATCAGACCGAAGTACCCACGCGTAGTACCCCTGTGGGTAGTAAAAGCAGAGAAGTTGTTGTATCTTTGCAGCGAAAATCTAAAACGATAACGAAAACGAGAATGGAGGAGAATACGAAAACGAAGACGAAAACCGGAACGAAGGAACGGAAGAAGAACTGGCAGGAGACGTACGCCACGGTGGAGGACATCAAGGACTTCCTCGACAAGCACGTGGCACTGCGGCACAACGTCATCACGGGACGGGTGGAGTGCCATGTGTTGGCCGACGACCCCTGGGAGGAGTACGACGGAAGCACCGAGAGTGCCATGAGGATGCTGGCAAAGAGCCTCTCCCCTAAACCATCTCCCATTAGAGATGGAAACTCCTGGCAGCCGCTGACCGACCGCATTGTGAACTCGGTGTGGACGAAGATGTCGCGACAGAAGCCCGTGCGCGTGCAGGACCTCTTCCGCGTCATCGAGTCGGACTTCGTGCCAGAGTATGACCCCTTCCGCTTCTACCTGGACAACCTGCCGCCCTGGAACGGCAGGGACGACTACCTGCTGGAGCTCTCGGCATCGGTGCTGGTCAGGGGCGACGTGGAGGAGCAGCTGCTCTTCGCCAGCTACCTGAAGAAGTGGCTGGTGGGCATGGTGGCGGCATGGGTCGATGACACGGTGGTGAACAACGTCATACTGGTGCTCATCGGACCGCAGGGCTCCTACAAGACGACCTGGTTCCACTACCTGCTGCCGCCACCGCTTCGGCAGTACTTCTACACGAAGACGAACGCGAACCGCATGGGACGCGACGACCTGCTGACGCTGGCGCAGTACGGACTGGTGTGCTGCGAGGAGCTGGACACCATGCGGCCCTCGGAGCTCAACCAGCTGAAGGCAGCGGTCACCATGCCCGCCATCGATGAGCGGGCGGCATACGCACGCTACCACGAGCACCGGCGACACATCGCCTCGTTCTGCGGAACGGGTAACAACATGCAGTTCCTCTCGGACCCGACGGGCAACCGGCGATGGCTGCCCTTCGAGGTGGACACCATCCTCTCGCCGCGCGACAACCCGCTGAACTACGACGGCATCTACAGCCAGGCGTACCGACTCTACCGCGAGGGCTTCCAGTACTGGTTCACGCAGCCGGAGATTATGCGACTCGCCCGGCATAACCGCCAGTTCGAGACACCGCGACTGGAGCAGGAGCTGGTGGCGCAGTACTTCCGGATTCCCCGCCAGGGAGAGCCCGGAGAGTTCATCAGCGTGGCACTGGCCCTGCAGATTGTGGGGGCGAACATCACGCAGAAGCTCAGCACCGTCATGCTGGGGCGTGCCTTCATGGAACAGGGCTTCCAGAAGAAGACTTACCAGCGTACGCGGGGATATATCGTCGTGCGCCGCTCGTTAGAGGAGATGCGTTCCATGCGGCAGTTGGCAGCCTGTGTTGACGACAGGAACGTAACAGATGATACAGATGATACGGGTGTTTTCTGAAAAGCCACGCGTACGTGCACACGTACGTACGCGGTAATTTCCTAAATTTACCTGTTCATCTGTATCATCTGTATCATCTGTATGAACAAACATATCATTAACGAAGGCTTAACCTATGGTTAACGACCCGGAAACATATAGTTTACAACACCAAAACATATAGTTTATGAAAGCCATGTCCAAACAACAGCTGGCCGACAGGGCCGGCGTCAGTCTTAACACGCTCAACAGATGGTGCAAGCCCTTCCGGCGGGAACTGGAGGCGATGGGCCTGCAGCCCAATACCAGGATGCTGCCGCCCGTCATCGTGAAGTTCATCGCCGAGAAACTCTGCATCGACCTATAGCAAGACGGCACCTTTCTTTACCTTATATCACCTTATCCCGCCTTATCTCCCGTAAACCGCCAGAGCTCACCAATGACGTCCCGGCATGTTGTACCTTTGCTGTTGGAAGTGAAGAGTGAAAAGTGAGAGCAGTATCTACGAAGTCCATTTGCTACCGCGGAGCAAGACCGTCCTCTCACCTCAAACCTCTCACCTCGATCAAGTAACCAACACAAAAACCAAACAGTTATGATCAAGTACAATCTCAAGAAGAACAACAACCGGAAGTCTGACTACTATGGTCAGTACTATGCCTACCCCGTCATCGACGAGACCATCGACCTCGACAAGCTGGCGGCACACATGGCCAGTCACAACACGCCCTTCTCGAAGGGTGTCATCAGGGGCCTGCTCACCGACATGGTGTCGTGTATCAAGGAGCTGATGCTCGAGGGAAAGAACGTCAAGATCAACGACCTGGCCATCTTCTCCATCGGCATCAAGAACGCCAAGGGCGGTGCGGCTTCTGAGGAGGAGTTCAGCGTCAGCTCAAACATCCAGACGGTCAAGTTCCGTGCCCGTGCCACGGGTGAACTGACCTCGAAGAGCCTTGACGTGGCTGCCTCGCTGAAGCGCGTGGGAAAGACTACGACGGTAACTCCAGAAGGAGGCGGTAATACTCCCGAGCCTTAAGTCTGTTGTCCCGCAGAAATAAAGGAAATAAAGGAAATTTCTGCAATTTCCGCGATTTCCGCGGGACCTAAAAAACTACAGGCATGGTCTGTTGTCCCGCAGAAATAAAGGAAATAAAGGAAATTTCTGCCATTTCCGCGATTTCTGCGGGACATAAAAAACTGCAGGCATGGTCTGTTGTCCCGCAGAAATAAAAGAAATAAAGGAAATTTCTGCCATTTCCGCGATTTCTGCGGGACTAAAAAAAATGCAGACTGATCTGTTGTCCCGCAGAAATAAAGGAAATAAAGGAAATTTCTGCCATTTCCGCGATTTCTGCGGGACTAAAAAAACTGCAGGCATGGTCTGTTGTCACGCAGGAATAAAGGAAATAAGGGAAATTTCTGCCATTTCCGCAATTTCCGCGGGACTAAAGACCATTTACAACTCTATAGATACTGTTCTGCAAGATATCGCCGGTGTTGAAATTAACCAGGATTCCGACCTTCAGACCTAAAAGCCTGAGATAAGTCCTAGTTTGTTTCCAAAAAACATCCTGCATCTCCTTGACACTCTTCAACTCTACGACAACTCGATCTTCTACCAAAAGGTCTATCCGTAATTGAGTCTGAAGCTCATGGCCATCATAGCATATGGGAACGTTCTTTTGCCTCTCTACCTTAAGTCCACGTTTCTGGAGCTCGTAAACCATTGCTTCTTCATAAACGGATTCTAACAACCCTGGTCCAAGATTCTTATAGACATCGTAAATGGCCCCTCGAATTTGGTAGGTGATGTCGTTGTCTGATGTTGAGAAACTATTTTTTGTCATTTCATTTTTTATACATAACGTTCAACTATCTAATATTATTGTTTATGAAGATTCTAAAAAACATGAAGATGTGGAAGACCATCATACAGTTCATCATCACAGTACTCACTGCTATCACCAGTTCATTCTTTGTCCAGAGCTGTGCTAAGTAAATTTATTGTCCCGCAGAAATAAAGGAAATAAAGGAAATTTCTGCCATTTCCGCCATTTCTGCGGGACTAAAAAAAAACTATGCGAAGAATCAACATGATTGTCGTGCACTGCAGTGCAACGCGGAGTAACCGGCCGTATCCGGTGACACAACTCATCAAGGACCATGCCAAGCGGTTCGGGTTCACGGGCTACCACTACTACATCACACGCGACGGGACGACCTACCAGACGCGCCACGAGAACCTAGTGGGAGCACACGCCCGGGGCTACAACCAGCACAGCCTCGGCGTGTGCTACGAGGGAGGACTGGACGAACAGGGCAACCCCCACGACACCCGCACACCCATGCAGAAACGCGCCCTGCTACGCCTGCTACGCCGTCTGAAGAAGGCCCACCCCGGTGCCCGCATCCTCGGTCACCACGACCTTCCCAACGTGCACAAGGACTGCCCCTGTTTCGATGCCAAGACGGAGTATCAGGATTGGTAACATCGTAAAAAGAAAAGTGGAACCCAAGGTGAGTCCCACTTTTCTTTTATCAGTTTAGCAGTCGTCAGTTGTTGACCGAACCTCCCACAATGTCAAGCAGTTCGCTGGTGATGGCCTGCTGACGCGACTTGTTGTACTGCAGGTTAAGCTGTCGCAGCAGCTCGTCGGCATTGTCGGTGGCCGTCTGCATGGCTACCATGCGGGCAGCATGCTCGGAGGCGACATTGTCAAGCAGGGCCGTGTAGAGCATGAGGTGCCCCATCTTCGGAATGAGCTGCGAGAGCACAGTGGTCATGTCGGGCTCCACGATGAAGTTGTCGTTCAGGGGTGCGGTCTCGTCCTGACTGCCTTCACTTTGAGCGCGGTTGCGCCTGTTTCGCTTCAGGTACTCCTGGCTTTCCTTGGTGGCCAGCACAGAGGTGAGGTCACGCTCGTGGTCACGTCCGAGTTCGCTTTCCAAGTCGATGGGCAGGAACACCTTACGGGTGAGTATTTGTGAACCGGCGCTCTTGAAGTGGTGGTAGAGTATTTCAACTTTGTCAATCTCACCGTCGGCAAAACGTGTTCCTAACTCAACGGCCAGGTCAATGCACTGGCGCACGTTGGGCTTGTCAACGATGTCAGACCGTTCGCCACGCACGATGTATCCCAGTTTCTGTGCCTTCTCGGCCACTTTACGGCCGATGGGATAAACCTCTACGTTTTCCTGACCGAGCTGTCCGGCATAGGCGTTGACCGTCTGCTGCATGAGTTTGATGACGTTGGAGTTGAAACCGCCACACAGCGAGGAGTTGCTGGAAAAGACTACCAGAGCTACGCGCCTGACGGGACGCTGCTGGTCGTAGATGGTCTGTGCCTCTGCTTCGGCTGCCAAGAATGATTTGAGAATATGCTCGAGCATGGTCTCGTAAGGCAGCATGTTCTGGATGGCCACCTGCGCATGGTGCAGCTTCGAGGAAGCCACCATCTTCATGGCAGAGGTAATCTTTCGTGTACTGTTGACCGAGGCAATGCGGCCTTTTATTTCTTTCAGTGATGGCATCTTGGGAATTTACAATTTAACAATTTACAATTTACAATTTATTTTTGCCATTTAGCAATTTGACGATTTTCCTTTTGAGGAGCAATAGAATTGCACAATCCACAAAATTGATGAATCAATTGTAAATCGTAAATCGTCAAATTGTAAATTATTATTTGTAGGTTCCGGCAATATCGGCCATGATGGACTCTATCTTGCCCGTCACTTCGTCATCAATCTTTCCGCTGGCCAGTGTCTCAATGACTTCAGGTGCGGCAGTACGCAATTTGTCGAGGAACTGGTCCTGACACTGGCGCACGTCGCTGATGGGCACGTCGCGCATGAGTCCGTGGACACCACAATAGAGAATGGCTATCTGCTCGCCGACGGGCATGGGACTGTACTGCGGCTGAATGAGCAACTGGTTGTTCTTTCGTCCGCGGTCGAGCGTCATGGCCGTTACGGCATCCATGTCGCTGGAGAACTTGGAGAAGGCTTCGAGCTCACGATACTGGGCCTGGTCAATCTTCAACGTTCCGGCCACCTTCTTCATGGACTTGATTTGTGCCGAACCGCCCACACGGCTCACGGAGATACCGACGTTGATGGCAGGACGGAAACCTTGGTTGAAGAGGTCGCTCTCCAGGAATATCTGTCCGTCGGTAATGGATATGACGTTCGTGGGAATGTAGGCCGACACGTCGCCTGCCTGTGTCTCAATGATGGGCAGGGCAGTCAGCGAACCACCACCCTTGACGTGTCCCTTCATGCATGCAGGCAGGTCGTTCATCTGCTCAGCCACTTCCTGCTGTTCGTTCATCTTGGCAGCACGCTCCAAGAGACGGCTGTGCAGGTAGAACACGTCGCCGGGGTATGCCTCACGACCGGAAGGACGGCGCAGAATGAGCGACACCTCGCGGTAGGCAACAGCCTGTTTCGAGAGGTCGTCATAGACCACGAGGGCAGCAAAGCCACGGTCGCGGAAATACTCGCCGATGGCGGCTCCGGCAAAGGGCGCATAGTACTGCATGGCGGCAGGGTCAGCAGCCGTAGCGGCCACCACGATGGTATAGGGCATGGCTCCGTGCTCCTGCAGGGTGGAGACGAGGGTGGCAACGGTACTGGCTTTCTGGCCAATAGCTACATAGATACAATAGACGGGTTTCCCTGCCTCGTAGAAACTTTTCTGGTTGATGATGGTATCGACGGCGATGGCGGTCTTACCCGTCTGGCGGTCGCCAATGATGAGCTCACGCTGACCGCGGCCGATGGGAATCATTGAATCGACAGCCTTCAGACCGGTCTGCAACGGCTCCTTCACTGGCTGGCGGTAGATAACGCCAGGGGCCTTGCGGTCGAGGGGCATCTCGAACGAGTCGGTCAGGTCGATGTCGCCCTTACCGTCGATGGCCTCACCTAAGGGGTTGATGACGCGGCCGAGCATGTTGTCGTTGACGCGGATGGAGGCAATGCGCTTGGTGCGCTTGACCACCATGCCCTCCTTGATTCCTGACGATGAACCCAGCAGCACACAACCGACATTGTCTTCCTCAAGGTTCATCACAATGGCCATGGTGCCATTTTCGAACTCCAGCAGTTCGTTAGCCTCTGCATTGCGCAGTCCGTAGATGCGGGCTACGCCGTCGCCGACGGTCAGCACGGTGCCCACCTCGTCGAACTTCTCTGCATTGCTAATACCCTGCAACTGTTCTAAAAGAACCTGGGATACTTCGCTTGGTTTAATCTTATCTGACATAAATTTTAATACTTAATTCTTAATGCTTGATGCATAATTATTTCCTTAGCTGTGTAAGTATGGCATTCAGCTGGGTCTTGACGCTCGCATCCATGCGATACGTGTCGTACTCCAAAATAAAACCGCCGATGATGTCGGGGTTCACCTCGGTCTCAAACTCCACAGTTCCATTAGTTTTACTCTCTACCATCTGACGCATCTTCTGCTCTGTCTGGGCACTGACACGGGCGGCGGTAGTGAGTTTTCCACGGATGATATTCTTCTGTTGGCGATACAGCGTGATATACGAATTGGCGATGAATTGCATCACGTTCTCGCGGTCTTCCTTCAGCACAAGGGCTATGAAGGTCTTGACTAACGCAGAAGGTTTGGTGCCGACGGCCGTCAGCAGCAAGCGCTCCTTGTCTTCCTTCGAGAGCATGGGATTATCTATCGTCTGTCTCAGCTGTGGCACCTCGATGTAGCTCTTGGCAACAGACTGCATCTCAGCATATACCGCATCTTCGAGATGGGCATCGACGGCACTCTTGAGCAGTGCCCGCGCATACCTGACCGATATTACTCCTATATCCATACGCACTTACTTATCGTTAGAAGAAACTTCATCCAGCATACGGTCAATCAAATCCATCTGTGCCTTGTCGTCCTTCAGGTTCTCACGAAGCACCTTCTCGGCAATCTCGACACTAAGCGTAGCTACTTGCTTGCGGATGTCGGCAATGGCGGCCTTCTTTTCCTGCTCAATGGCCACACGGGCATCTTCCAGCAGGCGGGCACCCTCTGCACGGGCTTTCTCCTGAGCTTTCTCTACAATGGCATCACGTGTCTCGGCAGCCTCCTTGAGTATCTGGGCCTGCTTTTCGCGCGCCTCTCGCATGACGGATTCACTTTCTTTCTGAATATTGGCCAGCTTCTCATTGGCTTCACGGGCATTGCGCAGCGATTCATCAATGAAAGCCTTACGCTCAGCCACCATATTGACAATGACTGGGAAGCCCCACTTCCACAAGATGAACAGCACTACGAGGAATGTCAGTGACATCCAGAATAGCAGGCCAGTATTTGGAATCAATAAATCCATAAACTGAATGTTACAATTTCACTATTTTACAATTTCACTTTTTACGCAGGAATCGTACAATTGTCCGGTTTGTCCAATTGTCAATTGCGATTAGAGACACATGAATGCAATAACTGCTGCGAACAGGGCAACACCCTCAATCAGGGCGGCAGCGATAATCATGTTGGTCATCAGCTTGCTGATTACTTCCGGCTGGCGGGCCATAGCATCCATTGCAGAACCGCCAATCTTACCAATACCAATACCTGCGCCGATAGCTGCAAGACCTGCACCTACTGCTGCGCCTAACTTTGCAACACCTTCGATTGCTAATAATGTTGTAATCATAACTTTAATAATGTTTTAATTGTTAATATTTAATTTTATAATTCCTAATCTCTTAACGCTTTCATTTGATCATTCTACTCATGTCCCTCGGGCACGGCACGGGCCATGCCGATGAAGACGGACGAAAGCAGCGTGAACACCATGGCCTGGATAAAGCATACCAGACATTCCAGACACATCATGAAGATGGACATGATGACGCTCACGGCACTCATGCTGTAGAACACACCGGCGCTCATCGTTGCCACGAGGAATATAATACAGGGCATAGCGACGGCAATGGCGTGTCCGGCCATCATGTTGGCAAAGAGTCGGATCATCAGGGCGAACGGCTTGGTAAAGATTCCCACAAACTCAATGACGGGCATCAAGGGAACGGGAGCCTTCAACAACAGGGGAACATCGGGCCAGAAGATGTCCTTCCAATAATGCTTGCTGCCGGAGAACTGCACAATAATAAATGTGCAAAGGGCCAAAAAGAATGTTACGGCAATGTTTCCCGTTACGTTTCCGGAACCTGGCGGGAATGGTATCAAGCCCATCACATTACAGGTAAATATGAAGAAGAAACAGGTCAGCAGGTAGGGAACATATTTCTCGTATCCCTTGCCGACGCCAGGCTTGATAATATCATCGACAACATACATGACCAGCATCTCTATAAAACCCACGAAGCCGCCTGGAGCAGCATCGCTGGCCTGGCGCTTCTTGTACCAGCGGGCACTGAAGAGAATGCAGCACAACAGCAGGGCAACATTGATGAACATCACGGCAACAGTCTTTGTGATAGACAGGTCGATAACGGGCTCGCCATTCTCGACAATCTTGCCTGCATAATCACCCTCGGTGGCAATGCCCAGACTTTGAATATCGGCCGGAGCATCAGCCTTCACATGACGCAGTCCGTCAGCACCGGCATGATGCTCAAAACGGGACGAACTGAACACATGCCAGCCTGTAGAGCTGTTCACGATGACGGGCAACGGTATGGCGATGCTATTTTCACCTTCGCCGGTGATGTGCCATTCGTGAGAGTCCTTGATATGCTCAAGCACCACCTCCTTGGCAGAAAAGCCCTGTGCCATCATCGCGGGCAATACAGCCAGGAGCAGCAGTGTCATACAGAGCAGTCGTTTGATGTGATTTCTATTCATTTTTTATTTTAATGTCTCAATATAAGTGTTACTACCATCATGATGGCATACATGACTATGAGTGTCACAACCAGCGGGATGGCATCTTCTCTGTTTGGAGTCAGCACTACGCAAAGGAATGCAGCAGTTGCCACAAGCACCATGCGTATGGCTGCCATTACGAGATAGAAACGGGCCAGATTCTGGGCAGAACGGGCTTTTACCATGTCGTACCCCTTGATGTAGGCCAGTCCCAACAGCGTAAAGAAAAGAGCAAGCAGGAAAACGGACAGCATCGACATAGAGCATCGTCTTCTGTGCCGTTACGACTCTACCGGTTCTTCTTTTTCTACGCAGATGGACACCTCGTTTTTCTGCACGGACACGAAACCGCCAAGTATTTCGAGCTTCTCATTGCCATACTCCACCACTCCTTTCTGCAAAGTGGAAATAATGGGTGCATGGTCAGTAAGAATTTCGAAGTTGCCCTGTGTTCCAGGCACCTTGACGCGTTCCACTTCGCCAGAGAACTCAATGCGTTCAGGGGAAACTATCTTCAGTTTTAACATCTTGACAATTTACGATTTACATATTTACAATTTACGATTTATTTGACGATTTGGATATTTTACAATTTACATCGTATATATTATACGGAATTGAGAAATCAACGGAATTGAGAAATCAATTACAAATTGTAAATCGCCAAATTGTAAAATCCATTACCCCTTTGCAGCCTCCATCAGTCTCTTGGCCTTCTCCTTTGCGTCGTCAATAGTACCGACATTCAGGAATGCCTGCTCAGGCAGGTCATCGACCTCACCGTCAAGAATGGCGTTAAAGCCCTTAATAGTATCCTCAATGGGCACCATGACACCAGGCAGACCGGTAAACTGCTCAGCAACAGAGAACGGCTGACTGAGGAAACGCTGCACACGGCGGGCACGGTTCACGGTCAGCTTGTCCTCGTCGGATAGCTCGTCCATACCGAGAATGGCGATGATGTCCTGAAGCTCCTTGTAACGCTGCAGGATTTCCTTCACACGCTGTGCGCAGTCATAGTGGTCACGACCGACAATCAGCGGGTCGAGAATACGCGAAGTAGATCCCAGCGGGTCAACAGCCGGATAGATACCCAGCTCGGCAATCTTACGGTCGAGCACCGTTGTAGCATCCAAGTGAGTAAACGTCGTGGCAGGTGCCGGGTCGGTCAAGTCGTCGGCAGGCACATAGACAGCCTGAACTGACGTGATAGAACCTTTCTTCGTTGATGTGATACGCTCCTGCATGGCGCCCATCTCTGAGGCAAGCGTCGGCTGGTAGCCTACGGCTGACGGCATACGTCCCAGAAGCGCTGACACCTCGGAACCTGCCTGAGTAAAGCGGAAGATATTGTCAATGAAGAACAAGATATCAGCAGCACCGCCATCCTTACCTCCACCGTCACGGAAGCCTTCGGCCACGGTCAGACCCGACAAGGCGACGCTGGCACGTGCACCGGGCGGCTCGTTCATCTGTCCATAGACCAAGGTGGCCTGACTCTTCTTCAGTTCTTCAGGGTCAACAAGCGAGAGATCCCACTTGCCCTCATCCATAGCCTTTCTGAATTTCTCGCCGTAGCGGATAACGCCGGATTCTATCATCTCACGAATCAGGTCGTTCCCCTCACGGGTACGTTCGCCGACACCGGCAAAAACGGAAAAACCGTTATGGCCCTTGGCAATGTTGTTAATCAGCTCCATGATGAGCACCGTCTTGCCTACACCGGCGCCACCGAAGAGTCCGATTTTACCACCTTTCATGTACGGCTCCAGCAGGTCAATCACCTTGATGCCCGTTGCCAGGATTTCTTTCTTTGTAGAAAGTTCCTCGAATGTCGGAGCTTCACGGTGAATGGGATAGGCTCCCTGCATGTCAAGCTGTTTCATACCGTCGATAGGCTGACCGATAACGTTCAGCATACGACCCTTAATCTGGTCGCCCGAGGGCATCAGGATAGGAGAGCCCACGGGGATTGCCTCCAGTCCACGCTGCAGTCCGTCGGTATTGTCCATAGCTACACAACGTACCGTATCTTCGCCGATGTGCTGCTGCACCTCAACGATGAGCTCCGTCCCGTTGCCACGGTCAATGCGTAATGCCTCGTGAATCTTTGGCAGCACTTGCTCAGCGTCTTGTCCCTTGGTATCAAAGAATACGTCGATAACCGGACCGATTATCTGGGAAATGCGTCCGTTAATTTGTGACATAAGCTTATTAGTATTTTTTTATATAAAGTTATTAGTTTTAGAGTTCGTAGCTGCAAAGATAATCAATTTCCAGTAAAAACAAAAAATATTTCCCGAAAAACTTTCATATAGAAACACTTTTCGGGAAATTTGGAAGAGAATTATCTCTACTCTTCTAATTTGTCAAATAAATTTCACCTGCTAATGTCAGCATACCTAACAGCCAGCCGACAGCAACTTTCAGGGTGCAATGTTTCAGATACCAACCCAGACGGACATGCTCCATCTTCATGAGTGCCACACCGCTTACATTGCCTACACAAAGCAGGCAACCACCGACAGCAGTAGAGAAGGCGATGACCTTCCAGAAGGCACCATTCTGCACATAGTTGGCGGCATAGCCGTCTTGTGCGGTGCCCAGCACATCATACAAAGAGAAGTTCGACATGGCTATGGTAAAGGTATCAACCAAGGAACTGAGCAAGCCTGAGAACAGGCCGACCATCCAGATGTCATGCACATTGACATCTATCCACTCTGCCACACTCTGAAAGACGCCTGTCTCGGTTACGACACCCAAGCCCAGCATGATTCCCATTACGAAAAGTATTTGCTGAATGGTATCGTACTGCAGGGCAACAGGTATCAGCCTGCGGGCCATCTGTCCGGAATTGTTCAGCTTGCGGTTGACCAACTCGTTGACCACCCACAGCACAGACAACACACAAAGCGCCCCTAAGAAGGGTGACAGCTTGGTAATGTTATGAAACGTAGGGATAAACCAAAGGCCGCCAATGCCAACCACGAGCATCAATACGCGCTGCCACCGGTTCAGGTTCGTATCGTCACCACGGTAGGGCGCTGCAGGCCATGCCACATCAAGTCTTTCAGGCAGCTCACGGCTCATCCACCATGTCGGAACAATCCATGCAAGAAGCGACGGTAATGCCAGATAAGCCGAGAAGTTACTGGCCGTAACGGCACCATTGCCCCACAAGGCGACACCTGCCGGGTCGCCTATCACGGTCATACAGCCACCACAGTTAGCCGCCAACACGATGGATGCACCAACCACCATGCGTTGTCGTGAGTTCTGCACGATTTTATGCATGATGACCAGCATCATCGTCGTCGTCGTCAGGTTGTCAAGGTTGGCAGAAATGACGAATGTCGCCAACGACAAGGTCCACAGCACGCGTTTGGAATTACGTGTGCGAATCCAGTCCTGTATAAAGTCGAAGCATCCGTTGTTATTCAGAAGTTCGACAATCGACATCGTAGCCAGCAGGAACAAGACGATGGCAGCTGCCTTCCCGACATAAGTAAGAAAAACATTATTATATATATACAGCTTCACCTGTTCGCTCGAAGGTTCGTTGCCTTTCAGGAACTCTGCATAATCTGACGCATGGCGGTCCATCACAAAATCGGTTCCATAACAGATATACACAACCCACCCGGCAGCAGCAATAAACATGGCTATGGCAGCCTTGTTTACATTGGTCAGGTGGCCCGTAGCAATGAGCAGGTAGCTCAGCAGAAGCAGTAATACAATAATGAGTGTCATATAGCTGTCAGGGCTTAAACTTACTTTTCAATATAATTGATTCCGTGATACTGGCCTGATGCCAAACGCCCGGTCAGACTGACGAAGGCATCGACATTCTCGTGCTTGTTCTGAGCTGACTGTGCGTACAGCTCTGCCGTTGTCTGGCTTTCGGTCAGCAGGGAAGTGTCGTTGCTTAGCTGGTAGAGAGGCTGAATAGTCCCCCCTCCCACTCGACTGACGAGCAGCCACGAGCGCTGTGATTCCGGAACGAAATAGAGCACGTATGCATACTGCTTGTCGCTGCTGAAGAATGTGACATTCTGGTACCCCTGCTGCGATGCCATATAGACAACGGGTTGTGCTGGGGTTGCAGCAGCGGCAGACTCCGGGGCAGCCTTATAGGACTGCCCGGTTACTGAAGCCTGCTCCATGTCGGTTGTCAGCACCAGAGCCAAGGCCATGTGGTCTGACCACCCTTCAATGCCAAAACGTGACTGGTAGGGTCGCGACAACATATTTGAGCCATCGGCAGTATAGTCTGTACGTACACTGAACTGAAAGGCATCGGCCACGACGAGCTGTTCCTGAGCAACAACGCTTAAAGGTAAAAAGGTAAAAAGGCAAAAGGGTAAAAACCATTTTACCATACCTGCAACCTTTTTCTTAAATTCTTCATTTCTCATCTTTTTACTATTTTACTTTTTTACCTTTTTACCTTTTTACACTTTCCAAACATTATCCTCCGAAGTTATCGTACATAATGCTTTCGGGCTCTACGCCGAGCGAGTCGAGCATAGAGACAACGGCCTTCGACATGGGGCCGGGACCGCACATGTAGTACTCGATGTCTTCGGGAGCCTCGTGGTCCTTCAGGTAGGTATTCAGCATGACCTGATGTACGAAGCCTGGAGTATATTTCACGCCAGCCTTGTCGGCAGCAGGGTCTTCGCGGTCGAGTGCCAGGTGGAAGTGGAAGTTGGGGAACTCCTTCTCCAGTCCGAGGAAGTCGTCGAGATAGAACACCTCGTTCAAAGCGCGTGCACCGTAGAAGTAGTGCATCTCACGGTCGGTGGTGTGCAGCGTCTTTGTCATGTGCATAATCTGTGCACGCAGCGGAGCCATACCGGCACCACCGCCAACCCATATCATCTCCTTCTTGGTGTCGAAGTGCGGGTGGAAGTCACCGAACGGTCCCGACATGATAACTTTGTCGCCGGGCTTCAGCGAGAAGATGTACGACGAGGCAATACCGGGATTTACCTCCATGAAGCCTGAGCGGTCGGGCTTGAACGGCGGCGTGGCTATACGCACGGTGAGCATGAAGACATCGCCCTCGGCCGGATAGTTGGCCATGGAGTAAGCTCGGATGGTTGGCTCCGGGTTCTTGCACTTCAGGTCGAACATCTTGAACTTCTCCCACGCCGGAACATATTCCGGCGTAATGAGGTCGCGGTCGTAGTCGTTGTAGTCAATGCAGTCGAATGCAGGAATCTTAATCTGAGCGTACGAGCCGGGCAGGAAGTCCATGTGAGCGCCCTTAGGCAGCTGCACCTTGAACTCTTTGATGAACGTTGCGACGTTCTTGTTGGAGATGACGGTACACTCGTACTCCTTAACGCCGAGGATGCTTTCATCGACGTGGATACTGAGGTCACCCTTCACCTTGCACTGGCAACCTAAGCGCCAGTGGTCCTTGATCTGCTTGCGCGTAAAATGGGGCTTCTCTGAGTCGAGGATTTCTCCCCCACCCTCCAGGACCTGTACCTTACATTGTCCGCATGAGGCCTTACCGCCGCAGGCAGAAGGCAGGAAGATGCCGTTCTCGTTGAGTGTGGCCATGAGGTTGTTGCCCTGTGGCACGTTGAGCACACGGTCACCGTTTACTGTGATGTTCACGTTTCCGCTGGGCGAAAGATATTTCTTGGCTACCAGCAGAATGATTACAAGCAAGAGTATTACGACGAGGAATACTCCTATACTATATGCTATAAACTGTCCCATACCTTATTCTTATATATTAAGTCCTGAGAAACACATCATGGCCATGGCCATGAGACCTACGGTAATAAACACGATGCCGAGCCCCTGCAGCGGACGCGGAACGTCGGAGTACTGCATCTTCTCGCGGATGGCACCCATGGCCACAATGGCCAACGTCCAGCCAAGACCAGAACCTAAGCCATAAATAACGGCATCCCAGACAGAGGTGATGGCCTGCGAGTTGGTGGGCTCCATCAGTATGCGCTGCTGCATGAAGAGCGACGCACCCATGATGGCACAGTTCACGGCGATGAGCGGCAGGAAGATACCCAAGGCTGCATAGAGCGAGGGTGAATACTTCTCGACGGTCATTTCAACAAGCTGTACCATACCGGCAATGACGGCAATGAAGAGGATGAACGACAGGTAGCTCAGGTCAACACCTTCAACCAGGCAGCCTTCGCCCAGCACCTTCGTCTGCAGCAAGTAGTTGACGGGCACGGTGACGGTCAGCACGAAGGTGACGGCCAAACCGAGTCCCAGCGAGGTCTTTACCGTCTTCGACACGGCAAGGTAAGAACACATGCCGAGGAAGAAGGCGAAAATCATGTTATCGACAAATATCGACCGGAATAAAAGACTTATTGCGTGTTCCATAACTTATTTCTCCTTATAAAAGTAAGCACGATGAACCCAAATGACACAGCCGACAAGAATGAGTGCCATGGCGGGCATGGTCATCATACCGTTGTTCTGATAGCCGAAATCGTAGAAGCCTTGCGGCAGAATCTGGAAGCCCAGCAGCGAGCCACGTCCGAGGAACTCACGCACGGCACCGACAATAACCAGGATCATGGCGTAGCCGAGACCGTTACCCACACCGTCGAGGAACGACGGCCAGGGCTTGTTCATCATGGCGAAGGCCTCCAGGCGGCCCATCAGGATACAGTTAGTAATAATCAGTCCCACATATACTGACAGCTGGACACTTACGTCGTAGGCAAAAGCCTTGAGCACCTGGCTGACAATGGTTACGAGAGCTGCCACAACGACCAGCTGCACCACAATACGTATGCGGTTGGGAATGGTGTTGCGGATGATGGAAATAATCACGTTCGAGAACGCCGTGATGACCGTTACGGCCAAGCCCATGACAATGGCGGGCTTCAGCTGGCTGGTGACGGCCAGTGCAGAGCAAATGCCCAGCACCTGTCCCAGTATGGGGTGGTCAATGTTCAGCGGGTTGGTAAAAACCTCTCTATTCTGTTTTGAAAATAATGCCATAGTTTAATCCTCCTCTGCTTTAGGTTTCACATTCTTCAGGCAGTCTTTCAGCATGGCATCCACACCGTTGGACGTCAGCGTGGCACCTGTCACACAGTCAACCTGCGAACTGGGGTCATCCACCTTCTTCACAACAGAAAGGATGACCTTGCCGTCCTCGCCGTAAATCTTCTTGCCTATGAACTTCTCCTGCCACTCCTGCGAGTCTTTGATTTCGGCACCCAGTCCGGCCGTCTCACTTTCATGGTTGAAATATGCGCCATAGACGGTACCGTCGCTCTTGATGGCCAGGTAGCCACTGATGCCACCCCAGAGTCCCATGCCCTTCAGCGAGGCAACGAGAACCTGTTCGCCTTTGATGTTGCATTCATAGACCTTTTGCCCTTCAACATCTTTCTCCTCCTTCACCACTTCGGCGTACTTGGCTTCAGCCTCTTGTCCGTCCAGTCCGCGTATGTTCAGCGAATAGAGTATCTGTTTCTTCACGTCGAGGGCCACGTTAGCATCCTGCATGGGTTTGAGTGCCTGATAGACGAAGGCCAGCAGGAAAGCCACGATGACTACGAGAATCGCGCTATATATAATAATGTACGCGTTAGAGTTTGTATTCAGTTTCATTTGTTACCTCCTCTCTTTAATCGTTTCGAAATGTTACGCTCCACGATGAAGTGGTCAATCATGGGTGCTACCATGTTGCCAAAGAAGATGGCGAGCATCATACCCTCGGGGTAACCGGCATTCATCACGCGGATGATGACGGCCATGGCTCCGATGATGAAGCCGTAGATGTACTTGCCCGTTTCCGTGCGGCAGGAGGTGACGGGGTCGGTAGCCATAAACACGGCACCGAAGGCGAAGCCACCCAGCACGAAGTGGTGCCACCAGGTCATGGTTGACATTCCGGTGCTCTCAAAGATGTAGGCCAGCAGGCCGCCGCCTACGAAAACGCTCAGCATGGTACGCCATGAAGCAATGCCCGTCCAGAGCAGGATAACGGCACCAATGGCAATGGCTATGACGCTGGTTTCACCGATGGAACCGGGAATGAGTCCCGTCACCATGTCCATGTTAAAGGGAACGACAGCTCCCTGGGCCACCTCGCCTAACGGTGTGGCACCCGTGAAGGTGTCGGGCAGCGTGTTGCCCAGTCCGAAGATGCTCTCCTGAGCCACCCATACCTTGTCGCCGGTCATGACGGAAGGATAGGAGAAGAAGAGGAACATACGCGCGCAGATGGCGGGGTTAAAGATGTTCATGCCCGTTCCGCCGAATATCTCCTTACAGAAGATAACCGAGAAGGCGCAGGCCAGGGCCAGCATCCAGAGCGGACAGCCCACGGGGACAATGAGCGGAATGAGGATGCCGCTGACGAGGTAACCCTCCTGAATTTCCTCGCCCTTCCACTGTGCCCAGGCAAACTCAATGCCGAGGCCTACAACGTAAGAGACGATGATTTTTGGCAGTACGGCTAAGAAGCCGAAGCCGAATACTTCCCAGAAGGATGCGCTGTCGAGCGTTCCGGCAGCCAGATAGTTCTGATAACCCACGTTGTACATACCAAACAGCATGGCAGGTATGAGGGCTATCACCACAAAGCTCATGATGCGTTTCGAGTCGATGGCATCGTGGATGGAGACACCCGTCTTGGCCGTGGTGTTCGGCACGTAGAGGAAGGTCTCAAATCCGTCGAAGATACTCCGGAAGGCATGCAGCTTTCCGTCCTTCTCGAAGTTGGGCTTTATCTTGTTGAGATAATTTCTTAAAAAGCTCATATCTTTTTTATTTTTACTTTTTTACCTTTTTACCTTTTAACTGTTCTCCTTGCGCAGGTTGTTAAGTCCTTCACGCACAATGCGCTGCAGTTCCAGCTTCGAGGAATCCACAAACTCTGCCAGGGCGAAGTCTTCGGGCGACACCTCATAGATGCCGAGGGCTTCCATGCGGTCAATATCGCCGGCAATGATGGCCTTGATAAGGTACTCGCCGTAGATGTCCATGGGCAGCACGCGGTCGTACTCGCCACTCATGATCATGTGACGCTCACCGCCCTTGATGCGGGCATCAAGCGCATACTGCTTCTTGCCGAAGAGCCATGAGCAGTAGCTGCGGTTGACGGAGAACTGCCCCATGCGCGGCATAATCCAGCCCAACATCTCGTCGTTGTCGTTACCCTCAGGAATAATGGTTATCTCTGACGTGTGAGCACCCAGGAATCCGTCTTTCGTGGTCTTGCGCCCCGTCAGCGGATTGCCGTTGATGATGCGTACGCTGTGCGATGCATCGTAGCTATTGCTGACCAGCGTGCCAAGCTCCTGCCCCACCAGCATGTCAACGTATGCCGGGTGGTTCACCTCGCTGCCTGCCAGTGCAACGGTACGCTTCAGCTCGACGTGGCCCGTACGGAGCAGACGCCCGATGAAGAGCACCACGGTGGGGTCGCCGATGGTCCACACCACCTCGCCCTTGTTCACCGGGTCCAGGTGGTTCACCTGTACGCCGACGTTGCCTGCAGGACACTTGCCGTCGAACACCGTCACCTCTACATTGCTTTGTGCAGGTAACTGGGCGGCGAGTGTTGAGTCTGTGCCGACACCCAGGTAGGTCTTAGCCATTTTCGACAGGGCGGTCAGTCCGGTCTCAAAGTCCTTTTCCTGCCCCTTCACTTCGTACTCGAAACTGCCGGCCAGCGGCATGTCGCGCAGGGCAGAGACGAAGATGGCCTTCGGCGCAGCATCAGGATTCGTCGAAATGGCATAAGGCAGCTGGTTGATGTAGCCGAACAAACCAGCTTCGAGCAACAATGCCTTCACATCGTCGCCGCTCAGTTTGTTCACGTCTTTCACGCCGAAGTCCTTATACTTCTGTTCTGCATCAGCATCTACCCGTATGCTGAGCACTTTTCTCCTGTCTCCGCGCTCCACAGCGGTTACTGTACCGCTGACGGGCGAGGCAAACTTGACAGTCGGGTAGTTCTTGTTGACGAACAAAGCGTCACCGGCCAGGACTCTGTCACCTTCTCTGACAACAACTTTGGGGACAACGCCTTCAAAATCATCAGGAACCAATGCGTACTTTCCATTCGATTTCAACTGAATCTTTGTCTCCTCAGCTTTACCTTTCAGGTTAATGTCCAAGCCTTTACGTAACTTGATTACATTTGCCATATTTGTAAATATTTGATAAATTCAGAATGTTGCAGGCGCAAAATTACATAAAAATATGTACAATAAAAAGAAAAATCGCCAAAAATGTGCCGTCATGCCAAGAAAATTGATTAATTTTGTATCAAAATTGCAAGCATATCAAGAAATTTAAAAGAATAATAAGCGGAGTTGTCTGGACTTTATCAGGTCTTTTCATCTTACTTTCAGCGCTTACCCATGTACCCCAGGTGCAGCAGTTCATTGGCTCGGAAGTGGCCGATGCCCTGTCTGACAAACTGGGTACCGAGGTCAGGGTTGGCCGTGTTGACCTGGGCTTTTTCAACCGTATCATTATCGACGATGTCGTCATGCTCGACCGGCAGCGGCAGGAAATGCTGAGGGCGTCACGCCTTTCGGCAAAAGTAGAGGTGCTGCCACTCTTTGACGGGCGCATCTCCATTTCAGCTGCCCAGCTCTTCGGGGCTCACATCAGGCTCTACCGCGACAGTCTGTCAGCCCCCACCAACTTTCAGTACGTGCTGGATGCCTTTGCATCAGCAGACACGACAAGCCGCACCCCACTCGACCTGCGCATCAACTCCCTGATCATGAGGCACAGCAGCGTGCAATATGACCAGCACGACGAGCCACAGACACCGGGAAGACTGAACATGGCGCACCTGAAGCTCACGGATATCAGCGCACACATCATTCTGAAAGCCCTTAAAGAAGACTCGCTGAACCTGAACATCAAGAAACTCTCGTTCCACGAACAGTCAAGCCTGCACGTAGATAAGCTGACCATGCACGTAGAGGCCTCCACCTCAAGGGCTACCGTCAGTGGGTTCATGTTGCAGCTGCCCAAATCACGCTTGACCCTGGGCGACGTACTCATACGCTACCGGTGGCACGACGGCAAGCCGATGCCAGGCACCATAGCCTGGCAGGGACAAATAGAGGAGTCTCACATCAACCTCTCCGACCTTCGTCCCCTGGTTCCCGACATCACTTCCGTCACCAGCGAGCTTACTTTGACATCTTCTTTTAGCGGCACCGACAACAGCATTGACATTCAGCACCTTACCGCGAGCTCTGCCGACAACGACATCAGCATCAACCTCAACGGTTTCGTGCACCACTGGGACCAGAACCCCGCCTGGCAGTTTGAGCTCAACCAGCTGAAGCTCTCGGCACAGAGCATTGCCTTCGCCACCCGGCAACTGAGTGGGAAGGTAGCTGTTCCCGATGTGGTGGGACGGTTGGGCAACGTCAACATTACCGGACAGGCAGAAGGTATCGGCAAGTCACTTGACGCCCACGCACAGCTGCATGCCGACATCGGACAGCTGGACATGACGCTGCACCTCACCGAACAGCAGCACTTCAGCGGCCACGCCCGTTCCGAGGGAATACAGCTGGGACAGCTGCTGGCCGACGAACAGTTTGGCCAGACCGCCATGGACATAGACTACAGCGGACAGCTCACCGACGGGAAGGCACCTGACATTGCCGCCAACGGCAGCATCACCCGCTTCGTCTATCAGAACTACGAGTACAGCAACATCGACCTGAATGCCCACTACTCGCCCACCGGCATCGACGGAAACATCAGCATCAGCGACCCCAACGTCCAGTTGGCAGCACAGGGCATGGTCGAGCGAAACGGTGCTGCGGCACACATACAGCTGCATGCCGACATCAAGGAGCTCCACCCCGACGCACTCCATCTGACGCAACAATGGAAAAATGCTGCGTTCAGCGGAAAGGTAGAGGCTGACCTTACAGCCGCCAACATACACGACGCACAAGGCACCGTCACCCTATCCGACTTCGCCTTCCGTTCCCCCGACCGGCAATACCACCTTGACAAAATGCACATCGTGAGCGGCTACGACGATGCCCACCAGCATTTCTTCAAGCTAAACAGCGACTTTGCCGACGTACTCATCAAAGGCAACTTCGACTATGCCACCCTGCCGCAAAGCATGGCCAACCTCGTAGGCAGCTACCTGCCCACCCTGCCCGGGCTGCAAGGTAATCCCGCACCTCGCACCTCGCACCTCGCACCTCGCGACAACAACTTTGCCTTCCAACTGAACCTGAACCGCACCGACTGGCTACAAACACTCTTCAACGTCCCCTTAGACACCCGCCAGCCCTTGCTGCTCAGCGGCTTCGTCAACGACGGACAGCAGCACCTCCGCATCACCGGCAGCTGCCCGCACCTGTCCTACGACGGCACCAACTATCACGACGCCGCCCTGCACGTCAGCACCCTGTCCGACACCCTGCACTGCGCCGCCGCCGTCACCCGCCACTCCGCCGAGAGCGTTCCCCTCGCGCTCAACCTGCACGCCAAGGCAGCCGACAACCAGCTCATGGCGTCGCTCCAGTGGGACAACCATGCCGAGCAGCGCATGAGCGGCACGCTCAACACCGTCAGCCGCTTCACGCTCACACCCGGCGGAACGCCCACAGGCACCATCACGCTGCTGCCGTCACAGTTAGTCGTCCGCAACTCCGAGTGGCAGATAGCCCCCGCCGAAATCACCTACGCCAGCGACAACGTCACCGTCAGCAACTTTGCCGTCAAGCACGGCCAGCAGCACGTCATCATCAACGGCAGGGCGTCACACAACCCCGCCGACACGCTCAGCCTCGACATCGTCGATGTCGATGTCGAATATATCCTCGACCTCGTCAACTTCCATTCCGTTGACTTCAGCGGACGGGCCACCGGCAGAGCCTACGCCTCGTCACTCTTCGACCACCCCGCGGCTGAAACCCACCTCACCGTCAGCGACTTCAAGTTCGAACACGGACGCATGGGCACACTCGACGTCGATGCCCGCTGGGACCACCAGAAGAAAATCATCGACCTCAACGCCATCGCCAACGACGGCCCCGCGGCCATGACCCTCATCAGCGGATATGTTGACCCCAACGCCACCGGCTACATCGACCTCGACATCAAGGCCATAGGTACCCACATCGACTTTGCCAAGTCGTTCACCGACTCGTTCGCCAACCGCGTCGAAGGACAGGCGCAGGGCGCCGTGCGCCTCTTCGGCCCCCTCAACCGCGTCAACATGACCGGCTCCATCGTCATCGACGGCGAAATCGACGTCCGCCAGCTCAACACCACCTACACCCTGCGCCAGGACACCATCCACTTCATCCCCGACGACATCGTCATCAGCCACTGCCGCCTCTACGACCGCGACGGCCACCACGCCACCGTTGACGGCCACCTGCGCCACCAGCACCTCACGCGCATGACCTTCGACCTCGACATTGCGGCCGACCACCTGTTAGCCTACGACTTCAAGGACTTCGGCACCGACACGTTCTACGGCACGGTCTATGGAACGGGCAGCGTAACCATACAGGGCCGCCCCGGCCGCGTAGAGTTCGACATCGACGTCACCCCCGAAGCCAACACCACCTTCGTCTATAACGTCAGCTCGCCCGACGCCATCACCAACCGCGAGTTTATTGTGTGGGAAGCCACGGCCCCCCTCATTCCCGCAGCCGTGGCCGTGGCTTCGGGAATGAGGGGGGCCGTGGCCGACATCATTCTCAACCTCACCATACGCTGCACCCCCGACGCCACCATCAGGCTGCTCATGGACGCCAAGACCGCCGACTACATCACCCTGAACGGCGAGGGCACCCTGCGTGCTACCTATTATAATAAAGGCGGACTGCAGATGTTCGGCACCTACGTCGTTGACAACGGAACGTACAACATGACCATCCAGGAGCTCATCAAGAAGAACTTCACCTTCCGTCAGGGCGGCACCATCGTCTTCGGCGGAGCACCGTTCGACGCACAGCTGAACCTGCAGGCACAGCACACCGTCAACGGCGTGTCGCTCTCCGACCTCGACGTCTCACGCTCCTTCTCCACCAACACCGTCCGCGTCAACTGCCTCATGAACATCAGCGGCGCGGCCCATGCCCCGCAGGTCGATTTCGACCTGGCCATGCCCACCGTCAGCGCTGACGAACAGCAGATGATACGCTCCGTCATCAACGGACAGCAGGAAATGAACCAGCAGGTGCTCTACCTGCTCGGCATCGGACGCTTCTATCCGCAGACGGGCAATAACGCCACCACCGACGGCCAGACCGTGCAGAGCCAGACGTCACTCGCCATGCAGAGCCTGCTCAGCGGTACCATCAGCAGCCAAATTAACTCCATACTGAAAAACGTCGTCAACAGCAGCAACTGGAACTTCGGTGCCAACATCTCCACCGGCAACGAGGGGTGGAACAATGCCGAATACGAGGGGCTCGTCAGCGGACGACTGCTCAATAACCGCCTGCTCATCAACGGACAGTTCGGCTATCGCGACCGCGCCACTACCACCACCGCCACGCCGTCGTTCATCGGCGACTTCGACGTGCAGTACCTGCTCACCCCCACGGGCAGCATCTCCATCAAGGTCTATAACCAGACCAACGACCGTTACTTCACGCGCTCGAGCCTGAACACCCAGGGCCTCGGCTTCATTCTGAAGAAAGACTTTACCAACTTCACAGACCTCTTCGGCATCAAGCGCAAGAAGCAGGAGCAGGACAAAGAGCCATGAAAAGCTGTTTCCGTCCATTTCTTTTATCGTTATCTTCTGCTTTTCGAATAAGCGGTCGCAAATTTAGCGTTAATATAGAGCATTATTGCCAGTAATAACGCTGCCACTTTAGCCACTATCCACTGTACTAAGCCCCAGCCTTCGGACAGCGAAAAGGGACAACTGGCAACCATCGCCAACAGCAGCAGAATTCCAGTTATCCGCAGTAATTCGTCGTAAATCGTGATAAATTTGATCACAATTGTCAGAATCAGCAGCATTCTAACCCACCAGAACAGCATCGTCATTCTATAGGACCCATAGCCGAACATGAGACTATAGGCGACAGCAGCTACCAAATGGTACAGTACCAACGACACAACGGCTCCGCATTGCAACCAGTAGTGTTTACTGTTCCTGGCAGGTCCTGAAATAACGGCCCACAATAGTGTGCCCACGCCGAAGCCACCAAGCAGGTGAGCTGACATATAGACCCATTGGATGGGGAATGAGTTATAAGTAATAACGCCAATAAAGGGACTGGCTACTACGAAAAGTAGCGTTGACAATACTGCTGAAGCGAATGCTATTTGCAACAAAGGCATTGAAAAGCGGAATATCTGACTCATAAATCTTTGTTGTTGTTATATTTTAACTGAATAAGCCTAAGCATTGAGTTATTGTAGCTTATTCAAGTCGGGGTTTTACATAAAAAGAGGATGTGTCAAATATTTTGACACGCCCTCTTTCAGTTAGGTTTTGTGCGGCAGCATCACTGGAACGTGCCGTGATACACGGACGGGGTTGTTGTTCCAGCTATAGGACCTGTGCCGTCGCCACTGCTTGCCAAGAGAGAAGCCTTCCCCTGTAAGCGGATGACTCTCAGGCTCAACATCTGATAATCTTTCTTTTTCATAATTGTCTTAAATGTTTATTTATTGATGTATTTCTTTCCATTCTTGATGAAGATACCCTTTGTGGTGGGCTGTCCGCTGAGCTTGCGTCCGTCGATGGTGTACCACTGGTCTGCGTCATCGACCACCTTCAGCTGCTCGTCGAGCTTGGTGACCTGTCCGTCACTGTTGTGCAGGCGCACCTCGATGGAGGTGGGAGCCGCAGCAGCACGGTGCATGGGGGCGGCTACCAGCTCGTCTGCACGGGTCAGATAGCAGCGGGTGGGCAAAATGGTGGCACCACTGCCTGCTCTAACGAAATCGCCGACTTTGACATCATCCAGGCCTGCTCCGCTCTGAGCGGCACCGGCAAAGCCATAGACGTATTCAGCGGTCAGATTATCGCCGTAGGTCAGTTTATCGAAAGTGCCACTGAAGGTCCAGTCGTCTTTCCCAGTTGAGCCTTGGGCAACATTCTTCAAGGCGATGCCACTGTCAGAGGTGAATTCCAGCTCGGTCAAATTTCCATCAGGCATGAACAGATACGGCGTGTTGGCCGAGATGCTGTTCACCTCATTCATGTCTGCCACCCACTTGCTCTCGCTTTCTTCGTAGCTAACGCCGCCGAACGTATAGAATTTGCCGGTGCTGAATGTAGCAAGATCGAAATCGAAGGGCAGCATAACGGTAGAGGCCGTGCTGGAAACAAACGGACGAGAGAGTATGACTGTGGATGCCTTCAGTCCTTCAATAGCACCCGATACCTCCTCTGCGGTACCGTCGATTACGATCTCATCATCACCAAACGTTATTCCTTCGACAGGTATTGCATTAAAGATTGGCTTATAGGTATAGCCTGCATCGCCCTCGGCTACAGTCAATTCATACGTTGCGCTGGTGCTGACAACATCGCTACCATAGGCAGATGCGCCGTAGGCTTTCCTCTGCCAGCCTGCAAACTCATAACCCAAAGCGGGAGTAGCCGTTAATTTGGCTTTGTTGCCAGCGAAGAAGGTGGTTTTACCAGCGGTGGTGGCATTTTCTATTGTTGCCGTTCCTCCGGTGATGTCACTGGCATCAGCAACCCAAATGTAGAAGGAGAAATTGGCATAGACTTTATTTACTGTGTTAGAATTTGTAGTATAATTAAACGTAGTATTCCATGTTTGACTTGACGAACTAAAGCCTGATGTAGCAGGATTGTTAAGGCTCCACCCTTCGAATTTGTAAACGGCTGATTTATTCTCGAAGGAGAAGTAGAGGCGTTGGGCGTTTGGTGTACTCGTGGCCCTATCAGAAATTTCATAACGTTCACTACTTTTATTAGCTCCGTTATTACTTGTAGCGCGGTAAACCTTTGCAGCTGCTGTAGGACTTGAGAAAACATCTACTTTAACATAATAATCTGTTCCTGTATTAGCGAATGACTCCACCGACACTCCAGCCCACACGGCGCATAGCAGTGCGAGCCTGAAAAACTTTTGTGTAATTGACTTTTTCATTGTTTTTACGTTTAAAAAATTAATATGAATGTTAGAAAAAAAAATCATCTTTTCTTAGCAATGCCTGTGCCGTTGGCCAGACATCTGACAAAGCCGGCGATGGCCAACAGCCTGTGGGCTGCCAGCAGCTGGTAGGAGACGAGCGGCACGACCACTGCAAGCAACAGCAGCACGCAGCCATAGGCCAGGCACACCCGGCCAAATGCCGCCCGCCGCCGGCAGCAGAGCCACACCAGCAGTGGCAGGGGGCTGAACAGGAGCAGGCACCAGTTCCAGTGCTGCTCGTAGAGGTTGCCGAAGAACACGATATACGCCAACAGTAAACCCAGCACCGCCTGCCCAACCAGCAACAGCACATCGGCCACCCGCGCTGCCCGCTGCCAGTGGCCGCGCCACTCGCCCACGGTGAGCAGTAGCACCAGCACCAGCAACATTGCCGACAGCCACAGGGGGGTGAACGGCGTGGGGTACTCATAGTAGGTCTGCGCCATCAGCGTCTGGGGTTTGCCCGTCAGTGCCGGGCGCTCAGTGCCGTCGGAACCTACAATGACAGTATGCTCCAGCACCTCACCCACCGTTTCGGGAGAGACTAACAACTCGCGGGGAATGTCAGGATCGTCGCCGGAGGAGCCAGAAATGGTGACCAGCACAAACTGCATCCACGGCGTATGGGGTGTAGCAGAACAGAAAATAGGGATTGGACAGTCGCGCCGCATTGACTCAGGCCACTGGCGCACTTCAAAGTGTTCGCCATTCAGCTGACTGCCCGCTGCTGCCAGGCTCATGCTGGTGCAGTTGTGCAGGAGGAAATCGAACTGCGTTGACAAGCCCTCCATCATGTTGTTGTCCAACCGCCGCCACAGCTCTTGTTTCTGGCGGGGAGTCAGGTTGAGGGTGTATTGCTTTATGCCACGACCCTCCTCACGGCTGACAGACAGATAGTCGGCGGTTTTCATGGCAATGAAGCCGGCCGACAACTGGCCGCTGAAGAACCGGATGTAGTCAGTAAGCGTCGGCTCGCCCATGGACTGATAAGAGAAGCAGATGTCAAGCCCGAAGTGTGGACACTCCATGCGTATCGCGGCATGGCCCAATGCAGAATAAAGGCTGGGGCCTGGCGTAGTGACGAGCATACTGGCCGTCACAAAATCGTCGCGCAAGCGCAGCGAGTCCAGCTGTGCCTCGTCGGCCGACCGCGTGCTGTCTGCAGGTTCGCCGGCCGCTGCCTGGGCTTTCATCCCCAAGCAGGCCGTCAATATTGCAACCAGCAACATCAGCGTCCGTGACAAGATACCATGAGCAATAGCCATAATTCGTACTCGGTTCATTGGCAATTAATTCTCCTAAAAAGGACTATAAATGTAATTTTAATCTATATTTATATAGGTATAGTAAATACCCATTGTTAAGTCTTTATCATGTATTTCCGTTCGCAAAGGTATAACAATTTTTGCAAACGCACGCAAAAAAAAAAAAAATGTTAACAGCGAAGAAATATATGACTTGCGACAAATAAACTGTTTCATACGCTTGCAAAGTTACGGAATTTTTTTTACCTTTGCATTGACATTGTTTTTCAGCAATGTCGGTGCAAGCCAAACGGTTACATAACCGTCAGAAATCAGAGCCGACCGAAAAAAAAGGTCACACCGCCCGCTGTTAGAATGAACAGCGGCCGCTGTGTTCCTGCTTCCCCGGCAGTTTCTCCCTGCTTCCCCTACCCTAAGTCCCCGCTTCCCCCGGGGTTTCTCCCAGTTTCCCCCACCCCCCCTTCCGGTTTCCCAAAGGTAAAGGAACAGGGGAATACAACGGCAGCCATATACTCACCGATGGAGTATATGGCTGCCGTCGCTATATATATATATATATAAATAGGTATTGCGTCAGAAGGTGTAGCCCAGAGTGAAGAGCAGCTGGTGGCGGGTGTTCTTGACCTTCACGGGGTCGGCAACGTTCTCGAGGGGAACGGTACCGGCGTCACCGGCATCGTATGAGCCGACGTAGTTGCAGAAGGGTGAGAAGTCGCCGCGTGTGGTGCTGAGCTGGTAGGCTGCCGAGAGGTTGAACTGCCCGAGTGTGTAGCCCACGCCTGCCGTTACGCGGTGGGTGGCCCGCCAGTTGGTGTAGTCGGTGGCAGAGGCGGTGAACGTTCCGTCAGAGTCGATGGTGACGTCCTTGAAGCCCTCGCTTTCGTACATGGGCGATACGTAGTTGTAACCCACGCGCACGGCGAGGTCGTCGGTTGGCTTAAGCTCTGCGCCAAGCTTCAGGGTGTGCACGCCCTTCAGGGTGTTCTCGGTGTGCTCGTTCATCAGCTCGTCGCTCTCGGAGCGGTCGTAGCTGTAGTTGTTCCAGTAGTTGTAGTAGGAGCCGGTGATGTAGCGTGTGTCGGTGCTGCCATAGCTGGCGTACTCGTAGGTAGCGCCCAGTGCAAGCTGTGTGCCGATGGTGTGGCCAATGCTGGCTCCGAACTTCCAGGGGGTGTGGAGCTTGAACTTGTAGGACTCGCCTGACGACACGGTGGCGGCTCCGTCGAGGACGACGGTTTCGTTGCTGGTGGTGAGGGTGTAGAACGTGGGTGTGTGCACGTAGAGTCCAAAGCGGAAGGGCGAGTAGTCGATGGGGCGGAAGATGGCTCCGAACTTGACGTCGTAGCCTGTTCCGGTGATGCGGCGGTCTTCGCTGACGGTGAGGTCGTAGGGCTCTACGGTGACAGGGTCCATGTTCTCGGTATATTCCCCGTGATGACGGTAGTGCACGTCGTGTATGCCGACGCTGAGTCCGAGATAGACCTGGTTGTTGATGTTGCCGCTCAGGTTGAAGTCGTACTCGCCGACGTAGCCCTTGTGGGCACGGCGCATGTCGTAGCCGGAGGCATCGACGTAGGTCCACTGGTTGAGCTCTTTGTTGTATGCCTTGGCGTAGATGCCGTCAATCTGGCTGCACGAGAGGTATGGGTGGTCGAAGTCGGGCACTCCGTCAGCCTTGTACTCGTAGAGCAGGTAGTTGGTTGCCTTGGCAAAGGTGAGCTTGTTCTGCGAGGCATAGTAGAGCGGCGACGCAGCGGCCAGAATGTAGTCGAAGTTACGGCTCTTGTGGTAGTTGAAGGCGAAGTTGAAGAACGACTGTTTCTTACCGCTGGTGTTGGTGCTCCAGACGAAGCCTGCCTGGTCGAACGAGCCGTAGGTGGCCTTTGCACCCGACATGCTGGCGGCATCGCCCTGCGACACGAAGCCGAAGGACACGCTGGCAGTGGAGCGACGGAAGAGTCCGATGCCTGCGGGGTTGGAGGCGATGGTAGAGATGTCGGCTCCGAGTGCCTCCATGGCTCCGCCCATGCCGACGTAGCGTGCTGTGCCGTTAAGGTCTTCTGCAATGACCTTCGCGTTCTCGTAGGTTTCCTGTGACGTTGCAGGCACGACTGATGCTGCAAGCAGGGTGGCTAAAAATATTTTTTTCATAATAATAATAGTTTATAATTCATAATAGCCGTGACCGTAACTCTCAGCGCCGTCCGCCGAAGTGACCGCCACCGCCGCCACCGCCACGGCTTCCGCCGCCGAAGTGACCGCCGCCGCCACCGAACGAGCCGCCGCCACCGAACGAGCCGCCACCGCTGGAGGAACGCGGGGTGTAGGTGCTGCGGGTGTTGCTATAGGTGCGCGAACCGCCGAAGGTGCCGTTGCGTACGCTTGTGCCGCCGAAGGTGCCGCGGCTGTAGCGCGTGCTGTGGCCGTTGCGGATGCCACGGGGAGCCACGCTGCGGCTGCCGTAGTGGCTATAGGTTCGGCTGTAGGGACGCGAGTAGGTGATGACGCTGACGCGGGGTGCATACCAGCCACCGTACCAGCCGCCATACCACGTGTAACGCCAGGGCGAGTACCAGCCGGTGTAGCCGTAATACCAGGGGTCGTACCAGGGGTCGTACCAGCCGTAACGGTAACGCCAGGGGGAGTAGTACCACGTGTCGTAATACCAAGGGGAGTGCCACGAGTTGCGACCGTCGTAATAGCCGGCCCAGTATTCGGAGCTGGGCTCGTAGCCGTCGAAGCGGCTCATGCGGCGCGTGTAGCGGTAGTCGGACGGTTCGACGGTGGCAGAGTCAGGATAGACCCCCACGACGGCATCGAAATGAATCGAGTCGTTGCCCAGCGAGTCTATATGTTGCACATAACTGCCGCGACGGTTGTACTCATCGACGCTGCGCGAGGAGCCTATATAATAGGTGTCGCGCGGCATACCGTATTCACGTGCGGTCTGCTCAGCCAGTTCCTTGGTGGGAACAAAGTACATGTCGTCCTGGGCAAGAAGACCCAGGGGCATGCCTGCTGCAATGACTGACAAAACAATTAATCTCTTCATGTTTGCTCGTTTTTATAGTTTGACGATACAAAAGTATGGATAATTTTCATGCAAATTTAAGGAAAAACCCTAAAACGAGGTAGGTTTTTCCCTATTTTTTTATACTTTTGTGCGCAAATTAACATAATGATGAAGTATTTTGAGGTAAAATTCACCGTCGCATGCCCCAACGGGGAGAATTTGCAGGACGCACGCGACCTGCTGGCTGCCCTGGCAGGCGAAGCGGGTTTCGAGAGTTTCGAGGAGACTGACAACGGAGTGACGGGCTACGTGCAGCAGAGTGTTTTCGAACGGCAGGTGCTCGACGAGGTGCTGCAGGACTTCCCCATGGCCGACGTGCAGATAGCGTACGAGGTGAGCGAGGCCGACAACCGCGACTGGAATGCCGAATGGGAGGCTGCGGGCTTTGAGCCTATTGAGATTGGCCGACGGTTAGTGGTGCACGACGGGCGCCACCTGCCGCAGCACGCTGCCGGCATCAGCATAGAGATTGACGCGAAACTGGCCTTCGGGACGGGGAACCACGAGACGACACGGCTGATGCTCACCGCACTGCTCGACCTGGAAGAACGCCCCGACAGGGTGCTCGACTGCGGAACGGGCACGGGCATACTGGCCATTGCGGCCCTGAAGGCCGGGGCGCAGCAGGCCACGGGCTACGACATTGACGAATGGAGTGCTGACAATGCCCGCCACAACGCCGTCATCAATCAGGTGGACGACCGTTTCACCCCGCTCTTGGGCGATGCTGCGGTTTTGGACAGCGTCGGGCAGGACTTCGACTTGGTGATGGCAAACATTAACCGCAACATTCTGCTGAACGACCTGCCCCGCTTTGTCAGCAAGATGCGGAAGGGGGCGTGGCT
>JAGAYI010000051.1 GCA_017940545.1 Prevotella sp. | reverse complement strand
ACAACCGACCAGAATAGGTTTTCCCCGCCCGTGCAAAATTGTTAGCACGCCCGTGCTAAAATGTTAGCACGGGCGTGCTAAAATGTTAGCAGGCCCGTGCTAATCTCGCTACACCTACTAAAACTCCCTGTTTCCCCTACCAAAAGTCCCCGTTTCCCCTACCCTTTCTCCCAGTTTCCCCGGCACTCGCTCTTAAGGAGATGACACCAGAAAGTCAGTAAATATGCAAGAATGGTATTTTTCAGAAAGAAGTTAAGGTCTGAAATGTTAACACAAGTTAAGCCCCCCCCCTGCAAGGTTAATCTACGTTAATAATCAGAAGCATGTATGTAATTATATAATAACTTTGCGGTAATTAATCATTAAATAATTCAAATCAATACAGCTATGAAAATAGTAAAAAAGCATTACGTAACACTAAGCATGAATCCTGTTGCCGTAAAGGTAGGACAACCACTATTAGCAGGTTCACCAAGAACTGTAGGCTTCAGCCCCTCCATCAGAGCATGGAACGTTGACAACGTTGAGAGTGGAGCACTATCTTTCGAATAAGACTAAATTAATAAGCAACAATCATGAAGACATTTCTTAAAAACAGCAGCCTCGGGTTGCTGAGGTTTTTTGTGAGTAGTGCTTTTGTAGCTACATTAGCTGCCTGTGCAGAAAAGGGGGACGACATTCAGCCGCAACCTTCTACCACCGGTCAAGTTTACAAGTTTACCATCACTACCGACGACAACTGGAATAAGAATAACTCCACTCCAGTTGCTGCTCCGTCGTTAGGCCATTATCAACTTGAATTGGAAGGTAAGGTGGCCAGCAGCGAGCTGTGGTTGGAAGCCACGGAGCTGGTAGGCATCAGCAACGGCTCTTTCCTTAGGAGCCAGCAACGACAAGTAGCCGACGAAACACAGATAACACGCGGCAACCCCATTGACAACATTGACGAGTTTTCAACAGACTACGGTGCTTTCGGCTTATTAGGCTATGGCTTTGACTCGTCGCTTGGCACCCCCAATATGCTTTACAATCAGAAAGTGAGCAAGGAAGGCGACGAGTGGCTACTCTCCAGTACCGTCTATTGGGACGACGACACCAACGTTCAGTTTTATGCCTATGCCCCCTACAACGGTGCTGGCATCACGTTGTCAGGAGCCAGGGTGAGCGGTGCGCCCACCATCAACTACGTCACGCCTGAGCAAGTGTCGAACCAGAAGGACCTGATGATTGCCACGTCAGAGGTCTATTCCAAATATCCCAATGCTCCTATTCCCTTAGAGTTCCGCCACCTGCTGTCGGCCATCAAGTTCAAGGTGGGGGCTGACGGTTTGCGCGAAGGCACCATCAAGAGTATAACTCTGAAAGGTATCAGATATAAAGGTACTTACAATGCCGCTACGGATGCGTGGACACTGGACAATGCCCTAAAGGATTTCAGCCAGACCGTCAACTTCGACACTCACGGAGAGAACTCTGCCAATCAGGCTGTGACTACCGAAGAGCAGACATTCCTCGTTCCGCCACAGACCTTGGGCGACGAGGCAAAGGCTGTCATTGAGTTTGCCTACAACGACCAGACAGGAAATCCTAAGACCACTACGCTCGTGGCAAACCTCAAGGGCCGTACCTGGCGAATGGGCAACACCATCACCTACGCCATAGAGTCAACGAAGGTTGATAACGACTATGTGTTCACCGTTGAGGGACCTGCCGACCATTACACCATAGCCGGTGAGACCAAGCAATACACCATTACGAGTTATAAAGAAAACATCAAGACTCACACAAAGACTCCTGTCACATGGCGCGCCACGGAATACTCCGTGGATGGTGGCGAGACATGGACTGAAGTTCCATCGTGGTTTAGAGCCGACTCACAGGGAGGAACCGTGATGGTAGAAAGCCACGATGCCACCATGGATGTACGCTCTACCGACACGGAACTGAAGCAGCGCAACCCCGTCAGCGACTACGACCTCTCCACCCACGACTACAAGGGTGAGACCACGGCAGAAACTACTGCAAACAGCTACGTCGTGAGCCGTCCGGGAACATACAAGCTGCCCCTTGTCTATGGCAATGCCCGAAAGAACGGTGCCAACAACACCGTAGCTTACGACCCGCAAGCTACGGGCCGACTGCCACGTCTGGTAGATGAAACAGAAGGTGGGGGCACACAACTGAACCTCAGGACCTTTGTCAATCATTTGGATAACCCCATTACCGATCCTTACATCTACAACAACACAGGGTGTACTCCCAGCGGGGCTGAGCTCATTTGGCAGGATCAGCCAAACCTGGTCAGTAACGTGGCACTTTCTTCCGACGGCCATTATCTGACCTTCAAGGTGAATGCCGAGGCCATTACTTTGGGCAACGCCATCGTTGCCGTTACTGACGCATCGAATAAAGTCATGTGGAGCTGGCATATATGGGTGACAGACAAAGGGGTTTATAAGACCTACCCGTCTTACGTGAAGAATAGTTATTTCAGCTACATTACATATTTCGGACCAGGCGATGGCACTCGTTATACTTCCATTGACCAGGAGCGCGACTGGGAGAAGGAGAAGCTGATGCTCTGTATGCTTGGTCAAGGTTGCATAGAGATAGAAGACCGCCACGTGCTGGTTCGCTACGTTCAGGACGAGTCGGGCGAGGAAGGAGTCATCGACTTCTATCAGGATGGTCAGCAGTCAAAGTTCCCTGATTTCACGGGAATGCCCCTGCTTTACCAGTGGGGACGCAAGGACCCCATGCTGCAAGGAAATGATACCGAAACAGGTGACCATGACATCTATAATGCATCGCGTGCGTTTCAGGTGGTATCAAAGACCGACGCACAGTCAATGGGTGTGACACTCGGCACAGCCATTCAGAACCCCAACATGCTGTTCTGCGGTGACTTCGAATGGCGTTCAGAGACCAATAACTGCTGGGCTGACAATGCATGGAATGCTGTCAACAAGAAGTTTATCAGCAATAATTCCAACTCCGGTTCCCAGAGTGTTAATTGGGTTGGGAATACTGAGTTTGAAAAGAGCGTTTACGACCCATGCCCCGTTGGATTCCACGTACCAGATCCTACATACTTCTTCTATCAGGCACAATACCAGAGTGATTTACGCCTTTTAGCCGCATTTGTTGTTGATAGTGAAAATGCGAGAGGATATTCTAATCCGACATACAGTGTTACAGGTGCACGCTATTGCCACGGCAGCTATACTGGAGGTTGGTTGAAGACAAGCGCCCTGTTGTTGTGGACTAACATTGTCAGCTACGAAGACCCTAAACTGATAGCGAATTGTGGATACTGCGGACCTTTCATTTACAATACGTCTAACGGGGGGTGGGGAGCAACATTTGCAGGTCCCAGTGCTACCGACTTCCGTAAGAGTGACGCTTTAGCCATCCTGCCAGTAAGCGACAAAGATTTTGACCGGTAGGGGTATTGTTTGAAAGCGGCGTTTAGACTCCGTGAAAGCGGCGTTTAGACTCCGTGAAAGCGGCGTTTAGACTACGTGAAAGCGGCGTTTGGACTTCGTGAAAGCGGCGTTTAGAATACGTGAAAGTACCGTTTTCATGAGTCAGGACAGCGTTTTGCGAAAAAGCCGTCTGTTGGCACGGATTTTCGTTCGTTTGTGATTGCTTATATATATATAGTAGCAATCACAAACGAACAAAAATCTTTCCGCAGAGCAACCATAGGACACGAAGAATTGCCTAACTGAAGTTTTGGAAGTTGTTCAGTAGATAAGTAGTCAGTATTTCTTGTCCTGCAAGCTCAGAAAGTTAAAGTTCAATTCTCATGACAGCCTACCAGATATGCAGTGTGTACTTTTGCCCGCCGCGGTATCTCTAACAAAAGTCGATACCATCTCCAGCTAATACCGATACAGAACGGAAGTGTCACGAAAGAAGAGTCTGAAGCCATTTAATTTTTTCTACCGCAGCAGCCAGAGGCGCAGCAGTTGGTCGTCAATGTAGTAAGCCCCGTTTTCTGTTGACAGGAAATGATATTCCAGCAACTTCTTGGTGGCAGCCTGGACACTGCTGGCAGACTTCAGGTGGTGCTTGCGGATGAAAGCGCCGGAGGTAATCTGAGTGGCACGCTTTTCAGCTGCAATGGCGTAGAGCAGTTCTTTTTGCGGGAGCGTGAGCCGCGAGAGTACCTCGCTGTATTTCTGGTGGTTTTCGTCAATGAGCTGCTGAAGAGCTTTGTTTGTCTGGACGATGCTGCATGTTGTACCTGCTTCAAGTTCTGCATACAGGTCATGGAATATTTTTTGCAGGTAATAGGTGTTCCCTTCCACCGCTTGGTAGATGGTGTGGACAGCTTGTGCATCCACCAGTCTCTTGCTGTCCTCAAAATGTTGCTTGACAAACGACTGGTACTTGTCTTCGTTGATGGGAGCCAGCATCATGATGTCTGCGCTGTTATAGAACGGCCGGGCAGCATCCAGGAACATTTCGTTCATCAGATGGCGCTCGCTGCCGGCAAAGATGAAATTGGCATTTGCCGAGTGCTGAATATGGGTGCGCAGCAGCGCTTCTATGTTCTTTTCGGGGTAGCTGGTTATCTGCTGAAACTCATCGATGGCGATGATACACCGTTTTTCGGCTTGCTCAATGCATGTGAAGATTTCTTCGAGCGTGTATGCCGGGTTGGTGATGTCGCCTAACTTGATGTCGAAGGTTGGCATGTTGGTTACAGGGTCGTAGCCAAAGCTCCCGCTAAGCGATTTCAGGGTGGCCACTACGCGCTTCATCACTTTCTGACTGCGAAGGCCAATGCTTTCGAACACAGCGCGGCCTAACAGATAGGTGAACTCGTTGAGACTGGATGTGCGCAGAATGTCGATGGAAATGGTAATGTAATGGTTTTTGATGGCCGGTTTTTCAAAGCAGAAATCAATGAGTCCTGTCTTGCCAAGTCGCCGAGGCGACATCAGCACCACATTCCCTTGGTTTGTTACCTGACGCACCAGTCGTGCGCTTTCTTCCTCTCGGTCGCAGAAGTACTCGGGCTTAATCTTGCCTACTATGACAAATGGATTCTCCATAAAGATTCTTTTTATAATGATGCTGCAAAGGTAATTATTTATTCTGAATTATGCAAATTAAATAATGCAAATTGAATAGTCAGTAGTTCTTGCCTTGCAAGCTCAGAAAGTTAGAGTTCAATTCTCATGACAGCCTACCAGATATGCAGTGTTGACGTTCTCCGTGACGCTTTGCGCCGTTCCGGGCATGTCGAGCAGCGGCTCGATGCCGATGAAAAACATGATGACATCGGGCGGGATGCCCATGGATGCTAAAAGCGAGGGCATGGCAAGGATGCCGACACCCGTCAGCGCCAGGAACAGCTCGGCCACAAACAGCGACAGCAGGAAGTCAAGGTTTAAACTGATGCCGAAGGTTTGCACCACTACCATCGTGATGACTGACACGTAGAAGGCCGTGCCCGTCATGTTCAGCTGCATGCCCATCGGTATGGCGAACTTCACATACTCGGCCTTCAGGTTGAGCTGGTCGGTACACAGTTTCATCGTAGCGGGCATGCTGGCACTTGAGTCGCTCATTGAAAACGGCACGACGCTGAAACGGCTCATCAGCTTCAGCCAGGCTTTGGGGCTCATGCGGCCGAACAGGGCCACAAGAAGGCTGCCGACGAGCAGCGAGAGGGGCAGCATCAGGACGGAGAGAATGACCATTCCGCCGTAGCTGAATAGCACCGAGATGCTGGTCTGCATGGCCAGTTTGGTCATTGACACCGTGACGATGGCGGGGATGCACTTTGAGATGAATCCCATCACGTCGATGGTCAGCTGGCTCATAAAGTCAAGGCCGCTCCGCACCCACGCCGCCCTCTCGCCATAGCGTGACACCATGATGCCGAAGAGGAGGGCCAGGAAGAGCGTCTGCAGGATGTCGCTGCTTGAGAATGGCGTGATGACGTCGCCCGGAACGATGCCGATGATGAGGTTGCGGATGGACAGGGTGGCTGCCTCCGCCGTGCCGTCCTGCGGAGTGACCGCCAGCAGGTCGGGCATCACGCCTATCAAGCGGCCTGCACAGAGTCCTGCGACGATGTACAGCGAGAGCTTCAGCAGCGACCAGGCCACCAGCTTGCCGCCGATGCGCTTGATGTAGGTGGCATCTGACATGGTCGATACGCCCGTCATGACCGAGAAGAAAATCATGGGCGTGACAATCAGCATCAGCGCGTTCATGAATATGGTCTGCAGGCTTTCCAGCACATTATACGTTATCCACTCTTGCACACTGCTGTCGGCGGTCAGTCGCAGCACCAGGCCGAGCAGCAGCCCGACGGCGAGTCCTGCCAGCGTGTGCCACACCTGATTGCTCATCGACTTGTGTACGTTGATGATGACCACGTTCTCATTTCCCCGCCGGATGTAGGTGATGTAATGCCGCATGGCCTTCAGGATGACCATGCGATAGTGATACTCGCTGTCGTCGGCCTCGTCGTCGGGGAAAGCCAGTGGGTTCAGAGCCTCGCCCCGGGCTGAGAGACGCAATTTGATGGAGCCCAGACTCTTCTGCAGAGTCAGCTTTGCCGTCAGGTTGTCAGCGCCGGCCGACTGTATGAAGCTGAAAAACACTTCCTCCACAATCAGGTAGGCCCTGTTGATTTCCTTCTATGGTACTTTCATCTGGGTCAGCCGCCTGTTCAGCCATTCAATCACTTTGCCGAACTCCGCTTCCGTAATAAGTATGCTGTTGTCGTTGTTCATATTTTTTCGGTCAGTTCACTGTTTTTGCGCTGCAAAGTTACGAATATTACGCAAACAAAACAAAAATGTGAACCTGTTTCTGCTGACAGCGCGGGGATCATGGGGACAGGTTGGGGATCATGGGGACAGGTTGTTTGAAGTGAATTCAACGAATTCATTCAAAAACCTGTCCCCATGATCTCTGGGTTCTCTCGTTCACTGCTTGATCACTATTTTCCGCGTGCTTCCGTCCTTCATGCGCACAATGTTTACTCCCGGCTGTGGCTGGCTCAGCTGTCGGCCGTTCAGGTCGTAGTAGCGCGGGGAGCCTGGCGCCTGGCGGAGCGAGTGGAGCGCTGTGGGTGTAGCGGCGCCGAAGTCGTCCATGCAGAAGTAGAGTGGAGTAGTGTATCCAAACGAGTTGTGGCGCGAGCTCTCCATGTGGAAGGTGAGTTCCTTCACGGTGCCGAGCGTGCTCAGGTCAACCCACTGCCAGTCGCTGACGTAGTAGTGGTCGGCCGCGGCGCTACGGTAGTCAGCGAGATAGAATTCCACCTTCTCGTTGTTGTCGGCCGTGATGATGAGCTTCAGGTAGTCGCCCTGACGGAATCCCTCGGTGCCGCTGACGCTGTTGCCGTCGGCATCTTTCTCGCCTGTCTGTCCGTCGCCGTTGAGAATGGCGTCAACGGTCCATGCGGCATTGGTGATGTAGAAACCGCTGAGCTGGTCGCCGGCATCGTTGTTGAGCACGGTGACCGTCATGGGTGCAAAGCTGTCCTCGAAGAACACGGCATAGTTCTGTGAACCGTCGTGGCCGCCGCCCACGCAGTTGTTCCACTGGTCGGTGGTGTAGGTTGCGAAGCTGGTAGCGGTGCTGTTGGCGTAGCTGAAGCCCGACCATGAATGCCAGTCGATGCTATAGTTGTTGGCAAAGGCGTAGCTGCCGCTGATGAACCAGCCCTGGTACTGCTGGTCGCCATATAGTCCCTCTTCAATGTCGCCCTTGGTGTCGGGGCCGTTCCAATGGCTGTTGTCGGCCAGATAGAGGTTTTCGAAGTCGGCAACGAGTGCCTCGCCGGTGACGATGATGCGGCAGGTGTCGGTGGCTTCGTAGTGCTGGGCATCGGTGACGGTGACGTAGTAGGAGCCCGACTGCGTGGGAGTGATGGTTTGCAGAATCTCCTCGCCCAACAGGCTGGTGTTGACGGGCTCACCCACGGTCTGGTGGCGGCTGTCGGTCCAGGTGACGGTGAACGGTGCCAGTCCGCTGGCTACCTTGACCTTCAGCGCAGTCTCGGTGCCGGAGGCGACGGTGGTGAGGGGCTCGGTGCAGGCAATGGTCAGCTCAATGGGCTCCATGGGCGTGGTGAACGCTGTGGTGGCCAATACGCCGGTGGCATTGCCGCGAGTGCTCTCCACGAGGACGTAGGCCACATAGCTTGTCTTCTCGTCGAGGCCGTTAACCTTCTGTGTGGTCTCGGTGTCCTTGGTGAGTGTGACGGACAGCCCGTCGGTCTTCACCCGTTCGGCATCGGGGGCTTCGTCGGTAGCGGGTAGCACGAGGATGTAGGCACGACCGTTCATGTCGGCCTTGACAGCCACCTGTGCCTCGTTGAACGCCGTGGCGGAGGCCTTGGGATAGCCCTCGGCAAGCGCTGGAATGCGCGTCACGTCAGGGTCGTACTCGTAGGCTCCGATGGTGATGTTCTCCGCGGGACGTGCCGTTCCGTTGATGTCGGTGGTGACATAGCTGAGGGCTACAGCCGTCAGCAGGTCGCCGTCGAGCGTTGACTTGGGTTCGCAGGAGCCCTCGAAGAATTCCACCTGCTTGTTGATGCAGCCGGTGGCTCCGGTTGCCGTCACAAAGGCGTCGAAGTCGCCCGTGGTGCTTGTTGCAGCGCGGAAGAAGGTTTCGCCTGCGGTATAGATCAGGTTGTTCCGGAAGTTAATCTTGCCGGTGCCTAAGTTGCCGTCGTTATAGAGGTTGACGGCGTAGCCGCTGGTCTCGTTCTGAATGATGTTGTTCACCACGTTGATGTTGCCGTATTCATCAGCCAGCTTTGCTGAAGCCCAGAAGGCAGCACCGCCGTCGGTGCCCGTCATGCGGAAGGTGTTGTTGGCCACGTTGACGTTCTTGATATTGGCGCTGTTGAACTTGAAGGCGCTGTAGGAAGCAGAGAGTGACGACAGGTTGATGACGTTGTTGGCAATGAGCACGGGCGCCGTCGCAGTACCCTCCAGCTGGCGCAGGTTCATCACGGCACAGTATGCCTTTGGTGCCACGTTGAACGTGTTGCCTGTAATCTCGGTGGCTTCTGCATACTCGTCGCGCAGCTGCATGTCGAGAATGCCCACGCTGGTCTTTGTCTCGGCATCGGCGTCGATGGTGATGGTGTTGTTCTTAATCTTCACACCTAACTCGTCCATGACGTAGATAGCTTTCTGGCCGTTGTTCTTGAAGGTGTTGCCCTCGATGATACCGCCAACCTCTTTGGGCAGTGAAACATAGCTGGTTCCACCCATGCTGACGCCTATCTTACCGCCTTCCAACAGGCAGTTGCGGACGGTGAGGTAGTCGTTGTTACGGTTCTCCTCGTCGATGATGGTGTGTCCCACAAGCACTACGTCTTCGCCGGTACTGGTGCAGATGGGGGCGTGCAGGTAGCAGTTGTCGATGGTGGCGTGACGGCTCTCGTCCTTAATCATCACAATGGCCTTGTAGGCTTTGTCGGTGGTATAGATCTCGAGGTTCCTCAGCGTCACGTAGTTGGCCTCGTAGAGCGTCACCACGCCGTAGTCCTTCTTGTGCTGGTCGCCGCTGTAGCCGCCAGTGGTGTAGTTGTTGTGATAAATCTTCACGTCGCGCTCGCCGCTCTCACTCTCAAGGGTCAGCGTGTTCGTAGCACCCAATCCCTTGATGTTGGGTATGCGCACCTTCTCGTTGTACTCGCCAGCCTTGATTTTCAGCGTGACAGGGCCGTCCATGCCGAGCTCACCGATGTTGTCGATGGCTCCCTGGATGGTGGAGTAGAAACCGTCCTGACCGACGGTGTAGGTGCCGCTCTTGCCGCTGGCCACGGTGAAGGTGGCGGTGGCAGGCTCGGTGACGTTGATGGTATTTCCGTTTGCCACTACGCCCGTAACGGCAGCTGAAGCCGTCTGACCGACTGCTGCTTCTGCCTTTACATCGTAGGTGAGCCAGAAGTAGTAAGTACCGCTTTCGGTAATGCTGTATGAACCGTTAAACACATTCACGGGTGAGAACGTGGTAGCAGTACCTGTCTGATAGATGTGGTAGTTGTCAACGGCCTCGCCGTCGGTACCAGTGATGTTGAAGGCCGTTATCTCGGCAGGGGTCAGTTCTCCCTTAGCCTCCACCTTGATTTTCAGCATCTTCACGTCGGTTTGGCCCTTCAGCACCTCGCTGACGCTGATGTCTTCGGTGGTGACGCTGGTAATGGTCACGTCGCTCTTCTTGTAGCCCTCGGCCGTGACGGCGAAGTTGGGCTTGGTGTAGCTGCCCTTGCCGACATACTTGATGGTGACGGGACCGTCAACGATGATGGGGGCGAAGGGCTTGGAGGCTCCTTTGTTGTCAATGATGAGTTTCTCGTCGCTGACTTCCGTCCCCTCATAGATATAAAGGTAGGCAGTATAAGAGAGTTTGATGTCCTGACATGTCAGCTTGATGCTCTCGGCATCACCGGTAGGAGCAATGGTGATGGTAGCTTCTACGCCGTCGGCACCGTCACCTTCAGGACCACCGTCGTCATAGATACTGACGGTATGGCCCAGTTCTAAGTTCAGCGTACCGTGGCTGCCTGTGGTCATCAGCACCTGATTCTTCAGCGTGCGCTGGCCGTCGGGGTCGCCGGCAGTAGCCTCAATGGCTGTTCCTGCCGTAATGGAAACTACCTTCGCGTCGATGGTGCTGTTCTCTGTAGCGTTGCTCTTGACGTCGGCCTTCACCACAAACAGGTTGTCGCCCTCGGCAAGCTGGAGGGGCTCGCTGAAGCTGACGGAAACTTCGGCAGCAGCAGCGGCCTCGCCCAACTGGGTGTCGCCCTGCCATACGCTGACCTTGCTGATGTTGGCCTCAGTACCCTTCAGGTTGAGCGTCATGGCCGACAACAGTAAGGCGTTCTGGTCGCCCTCGGTCTTTATGTTGACGGTGAGCAGCTCCTGGCCGGCAGCACCGATGGAGGCATCGGCCGTGCTGGCCTGAGCCACCTCAACGGCATTGACCGTCATGGGCTTCGACTGGTATTCGCTGACGGTAGCCTTCCAGCCGTCACCAGTATAATAAGATGAGGAGGTGTTGGGAGAGAAGACAATGGTCAGGGCTCCGTCAGCAGCGGTAGAGCGGATGGTCTTGCCGGGACCTGTCTT
>JAGAYI010000050.1 GCA_017940545.1 Prevotella sp. | reverse complement strand
TGGCGACGAGACGTATAAAATAGAGGAGGACAAATACGGGGAGCCGGTGAAACCCCACCTGAACTGGAAAAAGCCATTGCCCCGCAAACCGAACGAAGACGAAGAACGAGCCTTCGAGAGTCTTTACACGACGCACCCCGTGACAGGCGAGAAACTGCTTGACTGGCGTCAGCTGAACTACCGCTACGAAATCTATGACTATGTGGAGGCGGCAAAGAGAAAGTACCGCACCCGACCTGAGGAGCGCATACTGAACACGGACATCGTGCCCAATCCTAACGAGGAAATATGGATTTCGAAGGACACCGCCTATATTGACGACGAAGGCAACATCATACGTGAGACCATCAACCGACAATATACTGGCGAATGGGACTTCTTGAACACCTATATCGTCAACGTGTATCCTGATACTACCTGCTGGGTTAACGATTTCCCCAATGCGGAGAACGAAACCTACATGCGATACTACTTTACGAATGCAGCCTATAATGACTACCCCGTTGTCGGTGTGTCGTGGGAGCAGGCTAATGCCTTCTGTGCCTGGCGCACCGAGTTCCTGCTGCGAGGCTTAGGCCCACAGGCTCGTTTCGTGCAGCGTTACCGTCTGCCGACAGAGGCCGAGTGGGAGTTTGCGGCCCGTGGCAAGGACCAGAATGAATTCCCTTGGGACAATGAAGACGTGGCCAATGGCAATGGCTGTTTCTATGCCAACTTCAAGCCTGCCACAGGTGACTACACCCAGGACGGAAACCTGATTACCAGCAAGGTGGGTATTTATCAGGCTAACACGAACGGCCTGTACGACATGGCCGGCAACGTGGCGGAATGGACCAGTACGGTCTATACGGAGGCTGGCGTAACGTCAATGAACGACATCAACCCGCAACTGAAATATAATGCTGCCAAGGAAGACCCCTACAGGCTGAAGAAGAAGAGTGTGCGCGGAGGCTCATGGAAAGACCCCGCCAGCTATATTCGCTCGGCTTGGAGAACATACGAGTACCAGAACCAGCCCCGTTCCTATATCGGATTCCGCTGTGTGCGCAGCCTGGCAAATACGACCAGTGAAAAGATTAAGGTAAAGAAGAGCAAAAGGAAATAATAGTTGATAGTTCACAGTTCATAGTTTAGAGATAAAAAATGACGAGATACAGTAAATTCAATATGGTCTATCGCTTGCAGAAGTGGATGGACAGTGTGCCGGGGCAGACATTCCTTAACTATGCCTATAGCTGGGGTGCTGCCGTGGTTATTCTGGGTACATTGTTTAAGTTGACCCACTTGCCGGGCGCTAACCTCATGCTTTATTTAGGTATGGGTACCGAAGTGGTGGTGTTCTTCCTGTCGGCCTTTGACCGTCCGTTCGACAAGACGGCTGACGGCATGGATTTGCCGACACATGTGGGCATCGGCACAGATGACACAGAGAATACAGAGAGCACGGAGCCTGCTGCTTTGAATGGTGGTCCGGCTGTGGTCATTGGGACTTCAAGAACTTCTGGAGCTGCTGCTGTGGAACCGGCTGGTACTGCTGCCGTACAAGGGGACGGCTATGCCGGCGGTGGTTATGTTAATGGTGGCGGACAGACAATTATCATTGGTGGCGGCAATGCTGCGTCTGCCGGAACTCCAGCTGCACCGATAGACTTTACTGGTACTGCGAAGACCAAGGATGCCGTTGGCACCGACGACGAAAAGACTGTTCATGAACCTGCCGCAACGGCTGTTCCGACAGCTATTCCGCCGCTGACACCTGACATGACGGAAGCTACCAATGCGTATGTGGAGGAACTGAAGAACCTGACCGAGGTATTAGAGCGCGTGTCAGAGCAAAGTCGCCGACTGACCACTGACTCCGAGGAGATGGAGAACCTGAACCGCACGCTGACGGGTATCTGCAAGGTTTATGAGATGCAGCTGAAGAGTGCCAGCTCACAGATTGGCACCATCGATGAAATCAACGAGCAAACCAAGCGCCTGGCACAGCAGATCACAGAGCTGAACGCCATCTATGAGCGCATGATTCAGGCCATGTCGGTCAGACAAGCCCTGTAGTAGTGTACACATGAATCGTACAAATAGTGAAATTGTCAAATAGCACAATAGAATAATGGCAATCAAAAAGCGACCCCAATCACCGCGCCAGAAGATGATTAACCTGATGTACGTCGTCCTCATGGCCATGCTCGCGCTGAACGTCTCGACCGAGGTGCTCAACGGTTTCTCACTCGTAGAGGAGAGCCTGCATCGTACCACGGATAACGCGACGGTTCAGAATGATGCTATATACGCTGACTTCGAAGAACAGATGAAATCTAATCCTGCCAAGGTGAAGGAGTGGTTTGCCAAGGCCCAGCTGGTGAAGCACATGAGCGACTCGCTCTACGTCATGGCAGAAAACCTGAAACTGATGATTGCGCAGGAGGCTGACGGTAGTGATGCCGATGTGCATAACCTTCGTAATAAAGAAGACCTGGAAGCTGCCACACAAGTCATGCTGTC
>JAGAYI010000049.1 GCA_017940545.1 Prevotella sp. | reverse complement strand
TCGGTTTGCACCGTCCTTGCAGTGGAATTTCACATAAATACGTATTTATCATGGCAACAGTAGTATTACAGGTTCCAGATGAGAGCTTGGTTTCAAAGGTAAAGAACGCTTGCAAGATGCTTGTGGGCGTGACTTCTGTCAAGGTGCTGAGTAAGCGAGAGAAGAGCGATGCTTGCATCGAATCTTCCGAGCGGGAAGCAACTCGATGGAACGTCAAGGTACAGAAATCGACTCCTAAAGTTGATGACATCACAAAAACTGCCCATTACAAAGAAGCTATGGATGATGTCAAGAATGGACGTGTTTATCACGCCAATAGTGTCGATGACATGTTTAAACAAATTCTTGGCTAATGTACAGTATTGACTATACTCATCAGTTCAAGAAGGATTTCCGCCGTTGCATCAAACCAAATAATTAGCAAAAACCCAAAAACGTTTCAAGTTTCAGAATACGTAATTCATTAAAAACATTTGAAGATATGAGCAAGTACGAGATTCCCTATCTCACGGCCAGCATTCAGGCTTTCGCCCAGCGTTTCTCCATGACGCGGCAGGCGGCGTTCCGCTACCTGCACGAACACAAAGGGCTGGCATTCCTTATCGAATTCTTCGACGTGGAACACCTGCAGTCGATGGATGAGACGGTCGATGACCTGCTCATCGTCTGCCAAAAGAATGGAGGGACACTGTCATGATACTCTATCACGGCACCAACGCAGATTTCGACCGCATCAGCCTCGCCGTAGGTTTGCGGTACAAGGACTTTGGCCGGGGCTTTTACGCAACGCCCGACCGTAAGACCGCCGTCCGCATGGCCCAGAAGAAAGCACGGCTCTTCGGCGGCACGCCCACGCTTATCACCTATGAACTGGACGAGGCTGCCCTGCCGTCCAACCTGAAGATAAAGCGTTTCCCCGAAACAGCCACAGTGGAGTGGTTCCTTTTTGTCGATGCCAACCGCGACCGCAAGAACGACAAGCCCATTCACGACTACGACATTGTCATTGGCCCGATAGCCAACGATGGCGTGGTGCTCCAGTTGACCAACTACCGCGAGGGTATCTACTCGCCCGAAGAGGCTGCCCGCCTGCTTCAAGACCGTTACCTGGACCAGCAGTATTACTTCGGAACCGAGCGTGCCCTACGCTTACTCCGCAAAACCAACGTCGAAACCGTATGAAGCAGCCCACTCATCATCAGATAGCCAACTATCTCACCGACTATGCCTTGAGCGAACTGGTGAAATACGTGATGGAGGACACTGGCTGCAGCATCGAAGCGGCGATGGAGCGCGTCTATAACTCACCGCTGATGACGGCCCTGCAGGACGAAGAGGGCGAACTTTACGTGCAAAGCCCCGCGTATCTGTACGAACAGATGAAGAAACAAGCAGCCGAAGACATCGCTGGACGTTAATATATCATATAAGGTATCAGCACGATTCGGAAGAATATCACTTTCGGCAAAGATCAGGACCCATATTAACAAAAACTCTTAACCTGGGTAAAGACTTTTGCCCTCGGCGGCCGATTTCCGGTCCATGCCGAGGGCTTTTTTGTGTTGTCTTTTGTAACTTCGCGTGCGTGAAGGCACTCTGTCCGGTGCCTCTCATGCAGAATTATATGATTAAATAGGTAAAAATGACTAAAAAAAGCATCTTCCGTGACCATTTTTCATGGAAAGTTCGTATCTTTGCAGTCGTTATAACAATCTATAGATAATTATATTATGTGCACAGTAACGTTAGAGTATAATCAAAGCAACGCGCTGGCACGGCGCAAGCTCGCCGCATTGCTGGCCACAGGGCTGTTCATTCAGAAGGAAATCAAGACCGATGTGCCTACCCCCGAACAACTGCAGGCTCACCGCGAACTCAGGGATGCCGCTCTTGAGCACTCCCGCAAGACCATGTCTCCCATCATTGCGCGCTACCTATGAAGTACCACCAGAGAGACATCGTAGAGGTTAGCTTCCTCTTTCCTGACGGCACGTTCAGGCCCCATCCCGCCATCATCGTCAGCAACGACCAGTTGCAAGAGGACGAGGACGGTATGTTCTATCTTGTGCTCATTACGTCGAACGACTGGCTCAATCCGCAGTATTCTTACCCATTGAGCGACGACATGGTTGACGGCTTTACCTTCTCGAAGCCCAGCCTCGTGAAGTGCCAGATTATCACTGGCAACATTGAGCGTGACGTCCAGCGTCGCCTTGGCAGCGTCAAGCAGAAATACTTCGACGAGATTGTCGACAAGATTGTGGAGTCGATATTCTAACTACGCTATCCTCGTTCTTGTCTCCCGATGGTAGCAAGCAAAGCCGAGCGTCTCTGTATCACCCCTCAGATGCTCTCCAAGATTCGTAAAGATATTACTTTCGGCAAGGATTAGCCACAGATTTTACAAAAACTCTTAACCTGGGTTAGGACTTTCACCCCCGGCGGCCGGTTTCCGGACCATGCCGCGCCATATCTGCGCATTCAACTCTAATGTTGTCATAATCCTAACTTGTTTGTTTCTGGCTGCAAAGATACAAAAAAGAAACGAAACAACAAAATAGAAACAAATAAATCAACCGAATCGTAATCTCACTGCTGAATGGGGCACCGCTCCACCTTACCCTTAAGGGTATGCAAGACATAGTTTTTCGCAGAAATATTTGGATGATTGGAAAACTTGTCGTAACTTTGCAGCTGAATATTCACGCAAATACGTATTTATCATGGCAACAGTAGTATTACAGGTTCCAGACGAGAGTTTGGTTTCAAAGGTAAAGAACGCATGCAAGATGCTTGTGGGCGTGGCATCAGTAAAGGTACATAAGGCCACTAAGAAGAAAGATTACGACATCACAAAAACGGCCGGTTATCGCGAGGCGATGGATGATGTCAAGAACGGCAGAGTGTATCATTATGATTCACTGAAAGACTTTTATAAGGAAATGGGTCTATAGCTATGGCATATACGGTATCAGAGACGGGCAGTGGGAGTGCCACATCGAACCTGACTGGCTGATGACATGGGAACAAAACGACATGGAACTGACGCTACTTTTCCTGCAGACTGGTACGCACTCAGATTTGTTCTAAAATTATAATAAAGGAACAACCGACTTAACCGAGATTTCAGATATGAGAAAGATTGAGATGATAACATTGTTTAACACAGATTATTTGGTGGTTCCGAATAATTTGTTACTCACTCACTCACTCACTATATTCCTTACTGACTAAAAAGACATTGAGCGACGACACTTGTGTCGGCGCGCGATGGCGATATACGGCTTGTCCTGCATTCGTGCGGGGCAAGCCGCTGTGTTTTATGCCCATACCGATAGTGCTCCCCCCTACCAGACTTTGATAAGAGAATTATAAAGTAACCATAATACAAGAACAATTAAAAAAGAAACAAAATGAGGAGTATGAAACATTCAATTAAACGAGAGCAGAGCCATGCTCGCATGAGCTTTGCCGAGTATGAGAACCAACGGTCGCTGGCCGAAGGGGAAAGCAATGTTCGAGCAACGCTCAAACACATGAAACTATCATTCAATCTCATCCTCACCCTCGCTGCGATGCTCATGATGGCGCAGACGGCGTGGGCTGTGACGGAAGAAGTCACCGAGACGTGGACTATGAACGGATCTGCGAGTTCTATTTCAGGTAGTACGCTATCCAATGGCTTAGGCAAAAGAATAGTGCTGAGCAATGGTGGCGGATGGTTGAATAATGGCACGCAAACAATTTTAGATGTAAATCAGGCATTGATTCTGACAGACCAATATAGTATGGAAGCCAGTTTTCCCGACATTGAGGGAACGGTGACGAAGGTGGAATTCCATAACATCTGCCTCTTCTGTCCCCCAAGTTATAGTTATAGCATGTATGTGGGTAAGAGCATGAGCAGTTTGCTCAACATTAGCTCTGGAGTTACGGCTTTTACATCGTGGAATAGTGCTAGCCAGTTCAAGGACGTTACCTACACTGGAACATTGGATGTCTCGTCCTCTGCACCGCTGAAACTATTGTTTGGGGCTTCGTCAGTACCTCCATATGAGATGTTAATGTTTAATTCGGGTTACATCAAGGTGACCTATCAGAGGGAGGTGGCTGCCGACCCACAACACACGTTCTCGTTCCCCAACCCGTCATCGTTCAGCGGTAACACGCTGACCGTCACATGCACCAACAGCGGAGTGGGACACGAATGCACGCTAACAAACCATCAGGCCACGTTGACGCTCACGGCCCACGACAACACAATCGAGTCGTTCCCCATGGACTATCCGTCGCTCAACTTGCTTGACTTCAACACTCAGACTGGGCTCGGTGCCACAGCAGGAACTATCACCTACACGAACAAGACCACAGGCGTCACCAAAACGGGTATGATTTTCGAGACTGGCGAATTTATGGCCAGCGTCACCATCACCGTCGGAGGTAACAACTACACGCTGACCAAGGACTTCAATATCTTGGCCGGATACAGGGTTAATAACAATTACCTACAGTTCAGTCTCAGCAAGTCCTCGGCATTGGTGGGCGACGAAGTGACCATCACCTACACGCAGCAGATGGACGAGAACCTTGAAGGGCTGACCCTGACGGGCGCGACGTCGGGCAACAATATTGCCTACACGCAAAGCGGCAACACTTACACGTTCACGATGCCCGCCGAGGACGTGAACCTAAACGCCACAATTACGTATCCGCTGAATGAAAACAACATCACGCAGAGCGGCGATACCTACACCATCAAGACTGCCGAGGGCTGGAACTACTTCTGTCAGCGCATGGAGGTGGATGACGATTTGGACGGTTTCAGCGGCAAGACCGTGGTGCTGGGCGACGACATCAGCGTGACGACGATGGCGGGCAGCGGAAAATACCCGTTCAAGGGCACGTTCGACGGCGACGGCCATACGCTGACTTTCAACTATACTGCCGATAGGTCTAATTGCGCCCCATTCTGCACCACTAACGGTGCCTCTATCCGCAACCTGCACGTGACGGGACTGATTGAGGGCGGCATTTGGAACTACATGGGCGGTCTGGTAGGCTCTGCCAACGGCAAACTCACCATCGAGAACTGCCGCGTGAGCACCCAAATCAGCAGCATCATCAGTGGCACTGCCTTTAATGGCGGCTTCGTGGGCTACCTGAGTTCGCAATACAACCAATGCCACATCACGGGATGCGTCTATGACGGACTCATCTACAACTCGAGCACCTGGAACCAGACTTATGGCTGCGGCGGATTCATCGGTGCCATGTCACAGTACGGA
>JAGAYI010000048.1 GCA_017940545.1 Prevotella sp. | reverse complement strand
TTTCTTCGAGTATATCTCGGACGTCATCAACAGAACGGCATTGATGCAGCCCAATACAGACATCAAGGAATACAGAGCCCTGCTGCCTGACCAATGGAAGGCATTATAGCCCGCAAGGCGTCAGAGCGGATACGCTTACCTCAACACCTAACCTGACAACTTGGAACAGTCGTAAGATAGAATACTGACAACCAAAATCAGCGAAGTACAACCTGACCTGTCAGGTAGATGTTGGGGTAGGTCTTAGGTAAGTGTTTAGGTAGGTGTTTGAATGGTTAATTACCTGTATTTAAATACGTTATGCGATTTTAAGGTAGGTGTTTGCAAAAAATAAATTTGTCTTGAAAAGTGCTCACCGGCGCTCGGCCGCTTTGTACCTTCAGAACCGGCGAGCGATTGTGTCTTAGAAGATATATGCTGCCGTTATGACAGCGCAGTTTTTCTCATTCAGTTTTCCCCCAAATGCCTTCTTCCAGAAGGCGCTGATGCGGATGTGGCTGATGTCAACACCCGCTCCAAGATAAATGCCGGCTTTTGCTCCCTTGCCATGGTCTATGTCCCCCGTTCCGTATGATACCGGCATGTTATCGCCCATCTTGTACTTGTAATCAATATTCTTCTCTTTCATGCCCGTATTCCATGAGAGGCTGAGACCACCCTTGATGAAGGGTCTGATGCGACTGTCCGGGTTGAGTACATAGCTCAGTCCGATGCGGGCAGCCAGTTCGTTGAGGGTCATTTCGGGATGGCTGCCCTTCGAGTTCACATCATTAGATTTATAGCGATGCGGTGTATAGCTGAACTCCACCTGTGCGTTTAGGTTTCTGCTGAAGCGAGGAAACTGGAAGTCGGCACCGACAAAGAATGTCGGAGCTATCCCACTGTATGAATACTCAGAATACATCGTGGAATAGGTCAGGCCAACACCATAGGAAGGAGAATCGTATGAGGCATAGCTGATGCCTGCTCCCACATAAAACCGATGTTTAACAGTGGTCGTCTTTTTCTTGTCATAACGGAACAAGACACATTCTCCCTGGTCTGTACAGTGCTGTTCGTCGTATTGCTTCACCAGGTTTGTCAGATCCTCGCTTGTCAGGTCCATCTTCCACAGACGGCCTGCAATCGTCTGGTCACGATTCATCAAGGCATTCACCTCCTGCACTTTCTGGCGTCGCACCTGTAGCTTATGGTTGTAAGTGGTCAGGTCTTCGTTCAGTTTGTCGTCACGCATGATGACCTCCTTGCCGTCACTGCCTACAAAGCCGAAATAGTTGTTGAAACCATAGTAATAACGGAAGAGGCTTACACCGCCTTGCAGCAGGAACTCGGCAAAGAGCTGCTCCTGCAGTTGCTCATCCTCCTCGACTACTGAGAACAGACGACTGACATAATAGATGCCGTCATCTGCCAGCCGGTAGCCTTTGATGTCGCTGGGAGAAAGCGACTTGTATTCACTCTCCCCTGCTTTCTGGAAAAGGCACGCCTTGACATTCTGTGCATCCGTCAGGTAGTCGATGGTACCATATATGGTATCGTTCTCGTTGGTAATGACATAACCCTTTTGGGGATTTACCTGTGCTGCCAGTTTCATGGACATCATAACCAGCAACAGCATGAAGATAATGTTTCTTTTCATAATTGTATGTTATTGGAATTTGGGGACGGTTCTCATGATCCACTGATGTCGGCAACATCTTGTCACACGTATGGTTGCACCCCTTCTGGTAAAGAACGCTCTTACAGCTGAATCTTGTAGCCAACGGTAAGCATGAACACGCTGTTATGCATACGATTCTCTTCGTCCCTGTACTCAATGCCCATGAACGTGCCGGAGCGTTTAGGCACGTTCAGCAGTCCCCAGTTGTAACGTGCATCAATGACGACACCGCTGAACTCGTATGACAGGCCGATGGGAATGGATAAGTCGAACTTATTGAACATACCGTTAGTATTAATGTCTATTTCTGCATTAGAAGTTCTTGTTTCCGTTCCGAATTTATAACCATCACTTTGGTAGTTATAGCTGTAAGATACAGAAACTTTGGAGTTGACTCTGTAGCCCAGTTGTAAACCGGCTTTCACGGCCAGCCCCGGAACGATGTAGTAGTTTCCCAGGATGGGGAAGTTCAGGTAGTCTAAATATAACGACATATCGTTCCCTAAAGTATTGGAATAACCAATGTTGCATCCCTGTCTTGTATATAGTGCTCCGATACTGACTGCAAAGTGTGGGCTTACCTGATAAGATGCCTCCAGACCAGCCACAAAGCCAAATCTCATTTCTGACCCATGTGAGTCCTCACCATTCAAGCTGGTCAGCGTACCACCTGCCATGGGTTTCAGTGCAAACGACCCCGCAGGTCCCTGCGCCAATGCTGATGTAGCAATAAACATTGCAAACACCGCTACTAATAGTTCTTTCTTCATGATTCTATTTTTATTATTTAACTCATTAATACTTAGAATAAACCAGAGGACTGTTCTGACTTTTGCTTGGTCTTGTAAAAGTGCTCACCGGCGCTCGGCTCTGCCGCTTTGTACCTTCAGGTCAAAGAACCGTCCCGATTTTCCCTTATCTTGTGCTATTTAGTTTGCTGATGCAAAGTTAGCGTTTAAAAACGTGACGAACAAATTTTTCTTTGGGAAAAAATTAACAAAAAGTTAACAGCAACGGCGGACAGTTGATGATGAATGAAGAGGCACCCTGCCCCAAATACAACTATTTCTTTCCCTTGATTTCCCGGATTCTCCTGTCGAACTCGGCGGCCGTGCCCTGCCTGTGAAACACCCTGGTGAGCAGCCTGCGACGGTTGATAGAGACATACGGCAGACTGGCACGTAGCAGAACCGCTATTTCCGACGGACGGAAATGCAGTTTGACGAGCAGGCATATCTGGTAGCTGCCCCTCTTCATGTTCGGGCACAGGGCTTGCAGGGTGGTACGGAACATGGGCAGCTGCCCGTCAACCATGACGTCAAGAGCATCCCATTCTTCATTCGTCAGCCTCTCCGACGGATGCTTCAGCACATAGAGCAGGCGCTGATAAACTGGTGTGTCGATGATGGATGCCTCTAACGGCTGTTGCAAAGTTTTTGCCATGGAAAATTATTTAATTAATCGGGGACTCATGTTATTCCATTCTCTGTAACTCACTGTCGGTCATAGTTCTTTTCTTTGCCTGAGCTCTCTTGTTGCCCCAGCCGATACGGTAGCGTAAGCTCAGGGACAGTCTTGTTTCCGGTTTGGTGTAACGGCTGTGCTGCCTGTAGTCATCGGTCTGCAGCGTGTTTTTCTGCAGACAGTTGTACGTGACGTTCAGACTTGACGTCAACACTCCCTTCAACCACGTGCGGGTCACGCTCAGACTGACTCCTCCCGGGTTGGTGCTATAACCATAGAGTGTATAGTAGCGTGTCTGGAAATTACCACGCATGGTCATCGTCATGTCCCACGGCAGCTTGTTGGTCGATGTGAAAGTGACTCCCACGCGGCTGGCGTGCATGACGTGTGACAAGTAATTGCTTTTGTCCCATTGGTAGTAGGCCTGTGCCGTCAGATGCCAACCCTTGCAGGGCGTGATGCGTGGCGTTGACACGCTGGCATTCAGTACCGTGGTGTGGCAGTTGTTGTCGTAGGACGTGTATTCCATGCCCTGTTCATCCACGCCATAGATGGCGGCAGACGCTTTTTCGAAGCATGCAATGGTGCCTATACCCCAACCACCTATGTGTGCCAGCATGCGCAGTTCGTCCGCTATGTCCGGCTCAATGTCGGGATTCCCTTTTGTGTAGGAATACTCCGAACGGAAGATGGTGTTCTGGTCGTAAAGTGAAAAGGATGGTATGCGATAGGTGCGGGCATACTGGATGGTGACGTATATGTTTTTATCCTGATTAGCGGCCAGGGTCAGCGTGGCTGACGGCAGCAGATAGGTGTAACTTCTCTTGAACGAGATTTCCTTCCCCTTGTACAACACCTCTGGCGACTGCACGTCGTGTGTCAGCTCCAGCCCTGCGTTCAGGTCGGCAATGCCCTTTTTCAGGGCATAGCTGGCCTGTGCCGTATATGTCTGTTCCTTGTGAAGGAAAGTGTTGTCCTGGTCGGGAACTGCCGTATATCGGCTTTCTGTCCTGTTATTCCAGTTGACGTGGCGCAGCATCAGCGTTGCGCTCTGGCTGTCGTCAATGCTCCATGTGCCGAGGACGGTGAACAGTCCGACACGGTATCTCGTGTCCTGGTCAACACTCCATGCAGGCTGCGTGTTTGCCTGCACGGCCTGTTCCCTGCTGTTAAGGCCGTCCTGTGTCTGGGAACTGTAGGCGGCAGAGGCTGTCAGCGCCAAGCGACCGAGCTTGGCATTATAGTCCAGTGACGCGTTGAAGTTGTTGCTGTTGACAGACCGTATGGTGTGCCCTTCAGTCAGAGTGTTGGTACCGCCCTCTGTCAGTATGTTACTGGTCTGTATGTCGTGCTCGCGCCGGAAGTGCTGCCCGCTCGCGGTAAGGATGACAGACTGGCTGTCGCTGAAGTCATAGGCCACGCTGGCCGTTCCCCCGACCCTTGGCTTGAACGTCATGGCCCACTCGCTGTGTTCGTCGCGCTCACGCTGACTTTCGTAGTAGCTGGTGTGTGAATTCTGGTTGCGGTACATCCTGCTGCGTGGCGTGTAGCTTGGAGAAAGGTAGAAGGACCATTTCCCCGTACGCTGCTGAATGCTGAGCCACGGACTCACCGTATTTCGCTGCGTGTTGCCTATGTTGTCAGCCAGGCCGATGGTCATCTGTCCGCCGTCGTCAACGTGTCTTGTAGTTATCTTGATGACGTAGCCCAGCTGGTTGCTAACCTCCGGGTCGGCCGTATTGTTAAGAACCTCAATGGTGCGAATGTTCTTCGACTCGTAAGTACCCAGCACCTGAATAATGTTCTCCATGGGCAGGCGCAGCTTCTTGTTATTGATGAACACCGAGAGCACATCCCCGTGGTATGCCTGCAGTTTCCCTCCCGTCAGGGTCAGCCCGGGCATGAGGCCTAACGTCTCGGCCAGTGTGTTGCGCTCATAGAGCGGCTCGTTCAGGATGTTGACAGAGTAGCCTTTTGAGTTGAAGGTGACGCGGCGTGCCTTTACTGTGACTTCGCCAATGTCATGCGACTGTTCTGCAAGTGTGAGTGCTTTAATTTCCACATTGTCGAAACACTCCACTTGACTTGTTAGTGAATGGAAACCGATACAGCTGACACGTATTTGGTATCTGCCTTGACCAAGCCGTATGGTGAAGTGCCCTTGAGGGTCGGTTGTCGTTAGTTTTTTTATGGTTGAATCTGTTAATAGAGTCATTTGTATTTGTGCATGCGGAATCGGCATATTGTCAGTACTGAGAATATTTCCTTGCACCTCTATGTCTTTTGTGTTCTGAGCGGGAACTTGTGATACAAAGAATAATAAGAATAAAAATATCGTCAATTGTATTTTCATGTCTTCATGTACTTTATTTTTTTTCTCAGAGAGAAAATGTTTCTACCATGACTTTTAAAATTGCCAAACAATTGGCAATTTTAAAAGTCATGGTAGAAAAATGGTTTTTTTCATAATTATTTTTTTAGTTATACATATATATTATAGCATTATATATCCCCAGAAGCACCAGTTGCCCATGACAAGTTCAATCTTGTAGGAACCAGTGAGGTAAAGTTGGCAGTGTGACAATCGTCTCAGCTGAAGTTACGATTGTAGAATAAACAACCTCTTCGTCTTCATCCTTAATATAAAGGACATACTCCGGATGGTTAGCCATGAAAGTCAGGGTGTAGTCCTGCAAATAGACGGTAGGTGGAACGATGGGGGCTTTTTGCGGACTTCCTCCAATTGGTGTCGGGTCAATCCAACCTGTACTAAAATCTATCGGAGTGGAAGAGCCTTCTGGCGCTTGCGCCATTGCATGAATGCCTACGAATAGGCAACTCATCATAAATAGAATAGTTTTCTTCATAATATTGTTTTTTTTCAACTGCAAAATTATGAAGTTTGATTTGTTTATGCAAGAAAAATGAAGATATAGAGTTTAGTGAAAGTTTATGTGGTTAAATCTCGATAAAATGGGGATTTTTTGAGAAAATGGTATGTAAAATAAGTGATTTTTATTTAGAATATTTTTACTAATCTTGCAGATAAATCCTTCGAACTGCCCTTTTTCTCAAATAATTTGTGCATGATGTCACTGCATAATTGTGAAACTTGTGACTTTGACAAGTTCATCATTCCTGAAATCTCAACAGCCTTAAAGTGTAACCGAAGTAATAGGCAAATTGGATATTCATTTGTTTTTAGCTGAGGCTTGTATGTCGCCATAAAATCATCGAAGCCTGGGAAGTATTCTGTTATAAGCATGCTTATATCCATCCAGTCCGCTTCAGTCAATTCCTGTCCCCTGACGGCTATGCCTGCAATCTTCTTATAAGTATCAGACTCATGAAGACATCTTTCTGCATTAGCCGTTTTAAAATACAACTGTTTTCCGTATTTGCTAACATACTTCTCCAGTTCAGCAATTTTTCTTTCTTTAACTGAAATCAGTTGCATATACTCTGATTCATGTCTTTTTAGTGAATCCTTTTCTGAACGCATGGACTTTAATTCGCGGAGAGCACTACGGTATTTTGCAAGACTGTTCTTTTCTTTGCGTACTAAATAGTATGTAACATAGGTAAATAGTAATATGATAAGGATAATAACACCGACGGCAATATTTCGGTTAGCTTTTTCCATTTCTGCCTCTTCAGATTTCTTTCTTGCTACCTCCTGATGAAGAGTATAGTCGTACATTGCCTGTATTCTTGCAACTTCTTCTGTTGCCATGTGGGCATACATGGAATCGTTCATGGCATAAGAATATGTTGCATATTTAGCTGTAGAGTCTGGCATGTGTCTTTTCTGGAATAACATGGACAAGCCTCGTGAACCTGCATTCTGGTTATTAAAATCCTTACCATACTGCAACTCCTTCCTGAAATAGAATTCTGCGGAATCAAGTTTATTTTGGTTCAGGAGTAAAAGTCCTTTAAAATAATAATAAATCTCTCGTCCGGCATCAATGTCTCCTTGTTTATTGAAAAGGCCGGAGTTCTGTTCGTATATATTCATGTATTTGACAGCTTCATTATACTTATTACAATCTACCATAATTGAGAATTTCCTGCCAATTGCCATCGCATATAATTGTAAATTATCATGAGTTTTGTACCATAATGCCAATGTGTCCAGAATAGATAGAGCCATGTCTGTACGGTTTTGTTGTTCATATATAGTGCATTTTTGCCAATAATCTGACATAGCTGATAATGTGTCATTAACATATAATGCGTAGTGGATGGCTTTATCTACTGCAGACAACTGCTGTAGTGTTAATCCTTGGTAATAGTAAATCTGACCTATTTGAGAATACACCCTGCTTAACTGTTTATAGTCACAGTCGGCAGCTGTGGTGTCGCTGCTCTCTATGGCCTTCTGGTAATTTTCGAGTGCCATGGGAGTCTCGCCGTGTTCATGGTAGGCACGGCCGAGAAGGTAGTAGGCCAGCATCTGGTCGTTGGGTGTGCCATGCTGGGAAAAGTAGTCTGCGTATGGCTGGACGTCGCTGACGGCGAACGGCAGGTCGTTGCGGTTACGCTCGTTCATGCTGTCAAGGCCGCTGCGCATGGCGGTGTATCTGCCATGAGTGCAGGCGCAGAGCAGCACCAACAAAAGGCTGAATATGTAAACGACGTTCTTCATGCTGTGTGCAAAGGTACGAATAAGCGAATACAATACAAAATAAATCCATTTATTTTTATTGTCGAGCGGAAACGCTCGGCTATGCCGCTTTGTACCTTTAGGTCAAAGAACCTTCGGCCGTCTGGCTGGAGTTTCTGCACGGGAGTGGCAAGCCCTTACATCTGGTGATTCTGACCGTCCGATGCCAGTTTTACAACGTGTGACTAAAGTCAAATGATTGTTTGACTAAAGTCAAATGATTGTTCGACTGGAGTCAAATGATTGTTCGACTGGAGTCAAATGATTGTTCGACTGGAGTCAAATGATTGTTCGACTGGAGTCAAATGATTGTTCGACTGGAGTCAAACATTGGTTTCTCTGGCTTAAACTGTAGGTTTCCCCGGCACTAACGGTGGGTTTCCCCGGCATTGACTGTCGGGGAGAACGGCATCTTAATGGACGGTGGAAGGTTCTTTGACCTAAAGGTACAAAGCGGCATAGCCGAGCGCTCTCTCTCGGAAAAGCTCAAAGACTCCGAGCTTGCTCGCCTGAACACCTATTGGAAAAGAAATGAGTGAAGAAATTTGGCTTTTCGCTCGCTTATTCGTACCTTTGTAGCCCTAAAAGGACAAAGACATGCCAGAACAAAACAGTAACGGGACACGCAGGACACGAAAGCCGCTGCCCGTTGACAAGGAACTGGGACGCCTGCAGCCCCAGGCTCCTGAAGTAGAGAAAGCCGTGCTCGGCGCACTGATGATTGACAAGGACGCATACGCCGTGGTGTGCGAAACGCTACGGCCGGAAAGTTTCTACGAGCCACGCAACCAGATGGTGTATGCCGCCATCAGGGACCTGAGTATGGAGGAAAAGCCCGTTGACGTACTTACCGTCACGGAACAGCTGGCCAAGAACGGCACGCTGGAACAGGTGGGCGGACCGGTGTATATATCGGAACTGACACAGCGCGTAGCGTCGTCGGCCAATATCGTCTATCATGCACACATCGTGGCACAGAAGTCGCTGGCAAGGCAGCTGATACAGTTTGCCGGCGACATAGAGACGTATGCCTTCGACGAGACCAGCGACATTGACGAGCTGATGCAGCACGCCGAGGGGTCGCTGTTTGAACTCTCGCAGCGCAACATGAAGAAGGACTACACGCAGATAGACCCCGTCATCAAGGATGCCGTGGAGGTGATTCAGAAGGCTGCCGAGAACAAAGACGGACTGACGGGTGTGTCAACAGGATACCACAAGCTGGACGACATTACAAGCGGATGGCAGGAGTCGGACCTGGTGATTATTGCCGGGCGACCGGCCATGGGCAAGACGGCCTTTGCCTTGTCGCTGGCAAAGAACATTGCTGCCGACCAGCATATTCCGATGGCGTTCTTCTCGCTTGAAATGAGCAACGTGCAGCTGGTGAACCGACTGATAGCCAACTGCTGCGAGATTCCCGGTTCGAAGATTCTGAACGGCCAGTTGCAGCCCGACGAGTGGGAACGGTTAGACAAGCGCCTGCCTATTCTGCTGGGGGCTCCGCTGTATGTTGACGACACGCCGGGACTGTCGGTCTTTGAACTGCGCACGAAGGCCCGCCGGCTGGTACGTGAGCACAAGGTGAAGCTGATAATGATTGACTACCTGCAGCTGATGAATGCCAACGGCATGCGCTTCTCGTCACGCCAGGAGGAGGTGTCAACCATTTCGCGTTCGCTGAAGGGACTGGCCAAGGAGCTTAACATTCCTATCCTGGCACTCTCGCAGCTGAACCGTGGCGTGGAGAACCGTGAGGGCAACGAGGGCAAGCGCCCGCAACTGAGTGACCTGCGCGAGTCGGGTGCCATTGAGCAGGATGCCGACATGGTGCTGTTTGTGCACCGTCCGGAGTATTACGGATTTAAGGAAGACGACCACGGCAATGACCTGCGCGGCAAGGCAGAAATCATTATTGCCAAGCACCGTAAGGGTGCTACCGACACGGTGGTGCTGACGTTCAGGAAGGAGTTTACCAGATTTGAAAATCCGGAGTCAGGACGCTTACGGCCCACGACTCCGGATATGGGAGGGGAAATAATAGGAAGCCGAATGAACTCGGCTGGTGACGACATGCCGGACAACCTGCCGGACGACATGCCCTTCGGTTACCCGCCACCGCCGGGCGAACCGGTGTTCTGAGTCGCGTCACACAGCTGCCGCCGCTCAGCGATAGCGGGCTATGAGCGCGTCAGCCTGGCTGTTGCCCATGTCCTTGGCCTTCTGCAATTGCTCAAGGCCATCTTTTTTGTTGCCTTTCTGACACAGGGCCAGACCCAGGAACAGGTAGCCGTCGCTGTCGTTAGGAGCCAGGCGGATGCACTCACGAGCCGATGTGGCGGCAGCGTCGTACATGCCGACGCGTGCCTCGACGGACGACTTCTCGGCAAAGTACATGGGGTTCTCAGGCTCCAGCTGGGTGGCCTTGGTAATGTCGTCGAGCGCCTGCTGGAACTGGCGGCCACCCATCTCGGCCTGTTCACGAATATAATAGAAGTTGGCATTCAGGCCGGTGGCAATGAGCTTTTCGTATTCGTTCAGGTCTTGTACGGCCAGACGGTATTTGCCGGTACTCGTGCGGGCCATGGCACGCGCCCAGATGTAGGGTGCGGCCTCTTTCAGATAGGGCTTCGAGTGGACGTTGACGGCGCTGTCGAGCAGGGCAAGCATCTGTGTCGTGTCGCCCTTCATCTCGTAGCAGCGAGCTGTCTCGTAATAAACCTCGGCACCCTTCAGCTCTGACGAGTTCAGCTTCTGGAACAGGGCCAGGGCATCATCGTACTTCTGCTGGGTGAAAAGAATCTGGGCCTTCAGGTGCTCATAGGCGGGAAGGGGTTTCATGTCAATGGCCGCCTGCACCTCTTCGATGGCTTTGTCAAGGTTCCATGCAGGGTAGGGGGCGCTGCTTTGGTAAAGCTCCTTCTGGTAAATCATGCGGGCGTATTGAAAGTGGGCATTGTCCTTGGTGGCGCAACGGCTGATGGCTTCTTCCATGTCCTTTGCGGCATCGGCAAAGCGCAGACCATTAAGATGCATCTGGGCACGATAGACGTAGCCGTCGTCAGCCTGCGGAAACTTTGTCACGAAGTCGTCAATGAGCCGTGCGTAGGCCGTAGAGTCCATCTGGCTGTTGGCCATATAGAGCATCAGCTGGGCCTCTTCAATATTGTCGGGCAGGGCCAACTTAATGCCGGTCTTCTGCAGGGCAGCGTCGTTCAGACTGAGACCTGTTATCTTCAGGTCGGCGGCAAAACGCGCACCGACGGCATAGCTGGTGGCAGCTCCGGCCTGGGCAGGCTGCTGCATGATGCCGATGGCCTCGCCGTTGTCATTCATCAACGGACAACCAATGGCATTCTCGGGCATTTGCATCGTAACCGTGTAGTAAGCATACGACTGGTGGAACGTTTCAGCCTTTTCTACTGTTCCGCCAATGGGGTCCGCCTTCTTGACAGAGTAGGGTATGAGCCACGCCTGCTGACCGTTGGCGGCATTGCCCGAAGCAACGGTCAGGGCCTGAATCTTCCTGCCATTGACGCGAAACTTGGCCACGTCGTACATCTCGTTGGCCCCCAGCATGCACTCAACAGGCAGTTCCTTGCCTGAGGCGTCGATGACCACAGCACGCACAGCGCCCGCAAAGGGGGCATAGCTGCTGAGGGCATCACCGCTGTCGCTGATAAAGAAACCGTTGCTGCTGCCCAACAGCGAACCGTCAGCCCCAAAGGTCTTCAGCGTAAATACAGACTTGGCAGCTTTCTGAGTCCAGCCTGGCTGGGCCTGTAAGTGTAAAAAAGCGGAAAGGCTGAGAGCCAGTAACAACACTCCGCACTTTCCCGCCATATTCCATTGTTTCATTTTCATTGTTTTAATTCTTTTACTTCTTTAATTCTTTATATTTTCAGCAGTTCCTTCGCATTGCTGACGGCAGCATCAGTAATGTTACTGCCACTGAGCATCTGTGCAATCTCGCGGACACGCTCGTCAATCGAAAGGTGTTGCAAGCGGCTGGCTGTTCCCTGAGCCGTCTCTTCCTTATATACCTTATAATGGTTGCTGCCAAGGGCGGCTATCTGGGGCAGGTGGGTAATGCTGATGACCTGACGGCCGCCTTCGCCCATTTCCTGCATCATGTGAGCCATGCTCTCGGCAATCTTGCCGCTGACGCCTGTGTCAATCTCGTCGAAGATGATGGTGGGCAGTTTGACGGCACCGCTGATCATCACTTTCAGGGCAAGCATGACACGGGCTATCTCGCCTCCAGAAGCCACTTGCGATACAGGTTGCAGCGGTGTGGAGGTGTTGGCACTGAAAAGAAATGACACCTTGTCCTGACCATTACGATTCAGGGGGCAGCGTTCCACCTGCACTTCAAAGCGCACGTTGGGCATGCCCAAGGGCATGAGGCGCTCGCGCATCTGCCGTTCAATATCCTTAGCCGCCTTGGTGCGTTGCCGGGTCAGAGCGTCGGCCAGCTGCCGGCATGTCTGCTCTTGCTGCTGACACATGGTTTGCAGTTCGGCCAGAGCCTCGTCGCTGTTTTCTATGTTTGAGAGTTGTTGCTTCAGTTCCTCCTGCCGACTCAGCAGTTCCTCTACCGTCTCACAATGATATTTCTTCTGAAGGTCGTATATGCGGTCCAAACGGTTGCTGACGGCTTCCAGTTCTGCAGGGTCGAAGTCGATGTCGCCAAGCAACGAACTGATGTCCTGCGAAATGTCCTTTAGCTCTATGTGACAACTGTCCATGCGTTGCGACAGTTCCTCGGCCGCGGGCAGCACTTTCTGAATGGCGCTGAGTGCATTGACGGCAGCTTTCAGCTGTTCAACGATGCCGGTGTTGTCGGCCGACAGGGCGTTGTCAGCTTCATAAAGGGCACTCTTGATGTCTTCGGCATGCGACATGGTGTCCTGACGCTGCTCCAGTTCTTCCTGTTCGCCGGAAGTAAGGTTGGCTGTGCTGAGCTCGTTGTACTGAAACTGTAGGAAGTCGGCATTGCTGCGGTTACGCTCAATCTCACTCTGCAAATCGTCCAGTTGCCGCTGCAGGGCCTGATAACGTGAGAATGCCGACTGGTAACTGCTCAACTCGTTGGGCCTTCCGGTGATAATATCCACGACGCTGAGCTGAAAATCCTGCTTGTTGAGCAACAGGTTCTGGTGTTGTGAGTGCACATCGACTAACTGTTCGCCAAGTTCTTTGAGCAGGGCCAGTGGCACGGGGGTGTCGTTGATGAATGCGCGGCTCTTGCCTGCCGACGTCAGTTCACGGCGGATGATGCAGTCGGTGGCATCGAAATCAATGTCGTTGTCACGGAAAAAGGACTCCATGGCATAACGTGAAATGTCGAAATGAGCTTCGATGGTACAACGGTCGCAACCGCTCTTCACGGTCTTCGAGTCGGCCCGCTGCCCCAGCAGCAGTCCGATGGCTCCCAGAATGATACTCTTTCCTGCACCCGTTTCGCCGGTAATGACAGAGAAACCGGGAAAGAATTCCATGTCGAGCGTGTCAATAAGTGTATAGTTCTTGATGAAAAGATGTTTCAGCATGTGTCGTTTGTGTGTTTATTGTTTGATGAGTTCCCACGCATTATTCTGAGAAGCGTTGATGGAGAACAGCAATTCATAAATCTGTTCCTTCTCCTTCTGGGTTCCCTTGCCCTTATAGATGTTGGCTAATTCATCGCGCTTGTAGTCTGTCCATATTTGCGGCAACAGACTGAGCGGTTTGTTGTCGTGAGCAACTTTCAGGTCTTCCATGAGTGCTGTGGTGACGTTGGTACGCCCACGCTCTGCATTGTTGGCCATCTCGTCAAGACCTTTGCGGTAGTAGTCATATTGCAGTTGCCGGAAAGGCTTGAGAGACTCTTCCAGATAGTCGTTGACAATGGCAAAGCGGTTACGGCTGTCGTCAAAGGCTTTCCAGCCGGAAAAGCCCAAGTCCTGCGCATTGTTTACGAGGTTCATGCAGCGTTGCAATATCTCAGTACCACCCATGGGTGAGAAACTGTCCAAGTCAAGGCCAATAATGAGATAGGCATAATAGGCAAAGAGAGCCGTCAACTGGTTGTCAACCATCTCTTCGTTGAAGTTCAACTGGTCAAACTGTGCGAAATCAAAGTCGAAGTTCTTGTCTGTATTATTATATAAAGTGGTGGTGTAAGCCGAGTTGAAGACAGGACGGTTTGCCTGAATAAGTGCCGTACAGCCAAATCGGTTTTTCTCGCGGTCGTAAGTAGAGATCGTCAGGTTGAAGCTGCACTGGATACGTTCGGCCTTTTGAAACTGGAGCGAGGTCCATTGGCGGTCGTTGACAAACTGTTCCAACGTCTGCTGCAAGTTCTCGAAGACGCTTGCATCAGTACCCTGAACCTGGCTGTGATTGATGGTTATCTTAGCCTGCAGCTCCTGTGCATTCAGTTTTGCTGTCAACAGAATGCAGAATATAAATAGTACTATACGACGCATCATCATTCGTTTATGAATAGGGATGAAAGTTCATCGATAATATCCTGTGCCACTTCGCTTTTCGACTTCTTGTCAAAGTCTTTCTTCCCGGTTGCAGAGAGGATGCTGACCTGATTCTCGTCACTCTGAAAACAGGTGCCCTTATTTCGCAATGAGTTCAGGACAATGAAGTCAAGATTCTTCTTCTTGAGCTTGTGCTGAGCATTTGTTTCTTCATCGTCGGTTTCCAAGGCGAATCCTACGAGTTTTTGCCGTGCAGTCTTCATGCGTCCCAGTTCTGCCGCAATGTCGTGAGTGGGCTTCAGGCGTACGACGAGGTCATCGCCTTGACGCTTGATTTTCTGCTTGGCCACACTGTCGGGACGGAAGTCAGCAACAGCAGCACACAAGATGGCAGCATCGCTCTGACTATAAGCCCCGGTGGCAGCCAGAAACATCTCTTCGCAACTTTCCACGTCGATACGATGAATGTTCTGGTGGAAGGTCTTTAAGGAAACAGGTCCGGCTATGAGTGTCACCTCGGCTCCCCGACGGGCGCACTCCTCAGCCAGGGCAAAGCCCATCTTACCACTACTGTAATTGCCGATGAAGCGCACGGGGTCAATCTTCTCGTAGGTTGGTCCGGCGGTAATCATGATGCGCTTATGGGCGAGGGGAGACGGATGCTGGATGTTGGATAATGCATCATCCAGATAACGTACAATATTCTCCGGTTCCTCCATGCGCCCTTTGCCCTCAAGTCCAGAGGCGAGGAATCCGCTCTGCGGCTCGATAATGCTGTTGCCGAAAGAACGCAGAATCTGCATATTCTGTTGTGTGGCGGGGTGGGCATACATGTCAAGGTCCATTGCCGGAGCAATAAAGACGGGAGCCTTCATGGAGAGATAGGTAGTGATGAGCATATTGTCAGCAACACCATGGGCCATCTTCCCAAGCGTGGAAGCCGTACAGGGAGCCACGAGCATGGCATCGGCCCAAAGACCGAGTGCCACGTGGCTGTGCCATGTACCGTCGCGCTGCGAGAAGAACTCGCTGACGACAGGTTTCTGCGTGAGAGCAGAAAGGGTGATAGGCGTGATGAACTCCTTTCCGGCAGGGGTGATGACAACCTGCACCTCGGCCCCTTGTTTTACGAGAAGGCGGATGATGTTACAGGCCTTGTAGGCTGCTATAGAACCCGTAATGCCGAGAACGATCTTTTTACCTTTTAGCATGATTATTATGTTCTCTGTTTTGCTGCTTCGCGCAGACGGATGCGAGTAAGTACTTGCTTGGTGTTGTAAGTAAAGTCTCCGCCAAGAATCCAGCTGTAATAGCCTGGGTCAATACGAAGGACGTCTGCGACAGGAACACCGCGATGCTTGCCGAAGTTGAATACCTCGATGGGTATAGGATTCCCCTGGGCATCTTTCATGGGTGTGCCATACTTGTCCTTTTTCTCGCCCCATACAATACGGCCGGCAAAGTCAACATTGTTGTTCTGTCGGGAAAAGTCAGCGAGTGCCTGCATGTCGTTGGTCAACACACGGCCCTCCGGGTCTTCGCCCAACTCCTTCTGGCGCTCCTCTGTGTACATGTCCAGCTCACCCATCAGGACACGGTAGGTAGCCTCGGTATCCTGGTCGGCTCGGTGGGCCTCAAAGTCGTCTTCCATGTTTCTGCCACAATAAAACTTATAGGCAGCAGCCAGGTTGCGGCGTTCCATCTTGTGATAGATGGTTTGTGCATCAATCAGACGACACTTGGAAAAATCGAAGTCGATGCCGGCACGCAAGAATTCCTCGGCTAAAAGAGGTACGTCAAAGTGGTTTGAGTTATATCCGGCGAAGTCACAACCTGTGAATTCATTGCAAAGCCGTTGGGCAATCTGCTTGAACGTCGGTTTGTCTTTCACCATGTCATTGGTAATACCAGTCAAAGTCTGCACTTCGCCTGGTATTTTCTTTTCGGGATTCACCAACTCGTTGACCCGTTGTTCGCGTCCGTCAGGAAATAATTTAATATAGGAAATCTGTATAATTCGGTCTTTGACAAGATCGAGACCTGTTGTCTCAAGGTCGAAAATGATGAGTGGTTTCTGTAGGTTCAGTTTCATGTATAATGTGATAGAACGGTTAATAAATGAGTACTTAGTCGTTGATGAGCATGGGCATCATCAGCATGAGAACATCCTGTCCTTCCGGCTGTTCTGACGGCAGTACCAATCCGGCGCGACTGGGGTCTGCCAGCTGGATGGTAACCTCCTGACACTCGAAGTTGTTCAGTATCTCGATGAACGAAGAACCCTTAAAACCGATACTCATGGGCTGGCCGTTGTATTCGCATGTCATTTGTTCGGTGGCCGTCTTTGAGAAGTCGAAGTCCTCGGCATTCAGTTGCAGCGTAGCACCTTCCACGTGGAATCGAATCAGGTTGCTGGAGTCGTTGGCAAATGGCTGCACGCGGCGCAGTGCACTCAGAAGAGTCAGACGGTCAACGGTAAGCACGTTGGGATTGCCCTGAGGAATGACGGAGTTGTAATTGGGATAACGGCCCTCTATCAGGCGGCAGATGATGGAGCCCTCGTCGTAGGTGATTTCAGCATTACGCTCATCGAAACGAATGATGACGTCACCACCTTCTTTCTGCAGCATGTTGCGTAACAGCTGGGCAGGCTTCTTCGGAAGTATAAAGGCTGCCGGCTGGTCATTGCGAATACTGAACACCTTGTTGCGAACAAGCTTGTGACCGTCGCTGGCAACAATGGATAGACACTCGGCATTCAGGTCGAAATAGATACCGTTCATGACTGGTCGAAGTTCGTCTTGAGCGGTGGCAAAGAGTGTACGGCCGAGATTGTCTGCCAATATGTTACTGGGCATGCTGATGACAGTAGCTTCGTCGCTAATGCTCTGAGCCTGAGGAAATTCGTCGGCACTCTCAATAGGCATGGAGAACATACCGTTCTGGTAGCTTATCTTTGCGATATTGGTCTCCTGATTAATGTCGAACGTGATAGGTTGCTCGGAGAATCCCTTGACGGCCTCCAGCAGGTCCCTGTTGCCAATGGCAAAGCGTGTACTGCCATCGCTTTCTGTCAGCGGCAGTTCGGTGGTCATCACATTCTCGCTGTCTGAGGCTGTCAGACGGAGCATGTTGTTGTCAATGTCAAAAACGAAATCGCTCAGGATGGGAAGCGAGTTTTTAGAGTTGATTACTCTCGAAAGAGCTGTCAGCTTGGCGCTTAGTAAAGTGCTTGATACTGTAAATCTCATGATTGTTCTATTGTTTTTAGTTTGTTATCTTTCATAATTGAGCACAAAAATACAAAAATACTACGGCATAAACAAAAATATTCGTCGAAAAGTTGTGCAATTTAAAACTATTTTTGTAATTTCGCGAACGAATCTGAAAAATAAACAATTCAAATAAAACAATAAAAATGGAATTAACTGGAAAAATTATTGCCGTATTGCCGGCAA
>JAGAYI010000047.1 GCA_017940545.1 Prevotella sp. | reverse complement strand
TCTCATTTCTCATTTCTCATTTCTCACCTCAGGGGCGCAAACCCTTACTGGTAGTGCTCCGTCGCAGGTTGCCGCGGGTGAGCAGTTTCGCCTGACCTATACCATCAACACCGATGATGTTGACGGCTTCCGGGCTGGTAACATTCCCGACGAACTGGAAATACTGATGGGCCCGAGTACGTCTCGACAATCCAGTTTCCAGATGGTCAACGGTCATACCAGCAGCTCGTCGTCTATCACCTATACTTACATTCTTTGTGCCACGGCAAACGGCACGTTTACTATTCCGCCAGCCCGTGCAACCGTTAACGGCAAGCAGATTACCTCCAACAGCCTGCGCATCAAAGTGTCAGGGCAGGCTCAGAGTAATAATGGTAGCCAGCGACAGCAACGACAGCCGTCAGGTGTGCGCTCGGCAGGTACGCCCATCTCCGGGAGTGACCTCTTTATCAAGGTTAGTGCCAATAAGAGCCGCGTTCACGAACAGGAGCCTATTCTGCTGACCTATAAGGTATATACATTGGTCGAACTGACCTCGCTCAATGGTAAGATGCCTGACCTGAAGAGTTTTTACTCTCAGGAAATACCACTTCCGCAGCAGAAGAAGTTTACGGTGGAACATGTCAACGGAAAGCCATACCGCACAGTAACGTGGAGTCAGTATGTCATGTTCCCGCAGATGACGGGAAAACTGGAAATACCTTCCATTACCTTCGAAGGCGTTGTTGTGCAGTCCAACCCCAATATAGACCCATTTGAGGCGTTCTTTAACGGTGGTTCAGGCTATATAGAAGTCAAGAAACAGATTAAGGCTCCGGGCATGAGCATCGAGGTGCTTCCTCTTCCAGAGCGTCCTACCGGCTTCTCTGGTGGAGTAGGGCAGTTTAGTGTCAAGGCTACGCTTGACCAAACGGAGGTGAAGGCCAACGACCCTGTCACACTTCGTATCACCGTCAGCGGTACGGGTAACATGAAACTGCTGAAAGAACCCGTCGTTAACTTCCCACAGGATTTCGATAAATATGATGCCAAACAGAACGATGAGACCAAACTGACCAGCAACGGCATAGAGGGAAGCGTCACCTGGGAGTTCCTTGCCGTTCCACGACATCAGGGTTCCTACGACATTCCGCCGGTGGAGTTTACTTATTACGATACTCGCGAGAATGCCTACAGAACGTTGAAAACTCAGGGATTCAAACTGAACGTGGCCAAGGGCAGCGGTAACGGACACGTCATAAGCAGCGACCAGCAGAACATTGAGCAGCTGAATAATGACATACATTATATCAAGACGGGAGATGCTGTTCAGCGTCAGTCAGGAGACTATTTCTTTGGCTCTACTGGCTACTGGATTGCCCTTGCATTGCTTACTCTGACGTTTATCACGCTCTTTGTGGTGTTCCGTCAGCGTGCTATCGACAATGCCAACATCGGCAAAATGCGCGGCAAGAAAGCCAATAAGGTTGCAACCAAGAGGCTTAAGTTGGCCGACAAACTGATGAAGGCAGGAAAGGCCAGTGAGTTTTACGATGAGGTGCTACGAGCCCTGTGGGGTTACGTTGGCGACAAGTTGAATATTCCTGTCGAGCAACTGTCCCGCGAGAACATCAGCCAGCGACTCACTGAGCGCCATGTCAATGAAGAGACCGTCAACTTGTTTATAAGTGCTCTTGATGAGTGTGAGTTCGAACGTTATGCTCCTGGTGATGCCAAGGGTAACATGAGCAAGACGTTTAATGCTGCCATGACGGCTATTACCACCATCGAAGACATGATGAAAGGCAGAAAAGTAAAAAGATAAAAAGACGTAAGAACATGAATAAAAGCATATATAGTCAGGCAGAAGTTTTTGTGAAATGGTTGTTCCTCTTTTGTATCGTAGCCTTATTGCCCCTTACGGTTCATGCCGTCAGCAAGGCCGAGGCCGATAGTGCCTTTGCCCGTCAGCATTATCAGCAGGCCATTAAGTACTATGAAGCACTGCTGAAACAAGGAGTAAGTGCCGAACTCTACTACAATCTGGGCAATGCTTATTACCGCTCAGACAACTATACGCGTGCCATTCTGAACTATGAGCGTGCCCTGCTGCTCTCACCCGGCGACGGTGATATTCGACATAACCTTCAACTGGCCCGTCAGAAGACTACCGACAAGCAGATTCCGAGTGCCGATTTCTTTCTGGTTACATGGTATCGTACGTTGGTGAACATCATGGGGGTCGATGCGTGGGCGTGGACTGCACTTCTCGCGTTGACGCTGGCCATCGTGCTGTTTCTTGTCTATTTATTTTCTCAGCGCATCGGATTGCAGAAGGTTGGCTTCTTCGGAGCCCTGACGCTACTCGCCCTGTTCCTGTTGGCCAATTTGTTCGCTTTTCATCAGAAGCATGCCTTGACAAACCGTACGGGAGCCATTGTCATAGCCTCGGAAACGTCGGTAAAGAGTACCCCTGCGCTGAATGGAACAGACCTTTTCCGCTTGCATGAAGGCACGAAAGTTGAGATTACTGACAACTCTATGAAAGATTGGAAAGAGGTGCGGCTTCCTGACGGTAAGGAGGGATGGATAGACGTAAAGGCACTCGAAGTCATATAACATAATTAGTGATTACTAATTACATATAAAAAGAGAATTATGGAAGAAATCATACAGTTAGACAAACAGCTCCTGCTGATGCTAAATGGTAGCGACTCCACCTTTATTGATGGTGCGGTATTGACGCTGACCCATGCTGCTACGTGGATACCTCTCTACGTATCCTTACTTTTTGTGGTCATTAAGAACAACATCAACTGGCGCACCATTGTGTTCATAGTGGCAAGTGCCGGTTTGTGCGTGCTCATGGCTGGAACCGTTGACGATACTATTGTGAAACCCCTCGTGGCTCGTTGGCGTCCCACCCACGACCCTCAGATTGGTGCTTTGGTCGATGTGGTGAACAACTATCGTGGCGGCAATTATGGCTTCTTCTCTGCCCATGCGTCCAACACGTTCAGCATTGCTCTCTTCTTCAGCCTTCTGGTACGCTTTCGGCCGCTGACCATAGCTCTTGTATGCTACTCCTTGGTGAACTGCTGGACTCGTTTGTATCTTGGTGTCCATTATCCTGGCGATATTACCGTCGGCCTTTTGTGGGGTGCCGTTACCGCTCTCACCGTTTATTCCCTCTTCCGTTTTGTCAATAGTCGTTGGGCCGACGGCAGACGTCGGCGTTATACATCCGACAGTTATACCTCTACAGGTTATGACAAACGTACGGCCTATGTGCCAGTTGTTGTGCTGATTCTCACATTCGTCTATGCTCTTGTCCGTGCTTATTTTATCATGGATAGTATAGCGTGATTTTTTTCTCTATTTTAAAGACACTGTGAATACAAAAGAAATACATATTAGTGATTATAACTACGCTTTGCCAGACGAACGCATAGCGAAGTTCCCGCTGAAGGAGCGCGACCATTCAAAACTCCTCATCTACCGTCATGGTGAAGTGGGGGAGGATGTGTTCTTTCATCTTCCAGACTACCTGCCCAAAGGGTCACTCATGGTGTTCAATAATACCAAGGTTATTCAGGCCCGCATGCACTTCCGTAAAGAGACAGGTGCCCTGATTGAGGTGTTCCTGCTGGAGCCGGCTGAGCCGAGCGACTACGAACTGATGTTCCAAACTACCTGTTCATGTTCCTGGTACTGCATGGTAGGCAATCTGAAGAAGTGGAAAGAAGGTACGCTGAAGCGTGAGTTTGTCGTTGACGACGCGACGTTCGTCATGACAGCCACCCGCAAGGCAGAACACGGAACCAGCCATTTGGTGGAATTCCAATGGATGCCGCTGAATGGTTCTTCTGTCAACCGTCAGCCGTCGTTTGCCGAAGTCATAGATGCTGTGGGCGAACTGCCCATTCCTCCTTATCTGAATCGCGAGACGCAGGAAAGTGATAAGACCACCTACCAGACCGTCTATTCGAAAATTAAGGGCAGCGTTGCAGCTCCTACTGCTGGACTGCATTTTACAGAACGGGTGTTGCAAGCCATTGATAAGTGTGGCATTGAGCGTGAGGAACTGACGCTACACGTTGGTGCAGGAACCTTCAAGCCCGTGAAGAGTGAGCAGATAGCCGACCACGAGATGCATACAGAGTACGTCAGCGTAAAACGTTCCACTCTGGAACGCCTCATTGCCCACGATGCTCAGGCCATAGCTGTAGGTACCACCAGCGTGCGCACTTTGGAAAGCCTGTACTACATGGGTGTGAAACTGGCGGCTAATCCTGACCTGACGGAGGAGGAACTGCATGTGAACCAATGGGAACCGTACGAAAAGGAAAGTGGTGGAGCGAATGGCGGCGTACTGTCTCCCGTTGATGCGCTTAGGCAAATTGTGGCGTGGCTTGACCGTCATGAAATCAATACGCTTCACTCTTCCACACAAATCATCATTGCCCCTGGCTATGACTATAAAATCGTCAAAATGCTGGTCACCAACTTCCATCAGCCACAGAGCACATTGCTGCTTTTGGTATCAGCATTTGTGAAGGGTGACTGGCATGTGATTTACGATTACGCGCTGGCACACGAATTCCGTTTTCTGAGCTATGGAGACTCGTCGTTGCTGATACCGTAATAGGCGAGAGCAGTGACAGGCATCGGGAGCGAAAATTAAATTAGTATAATAAAATACATAAATATCAAGATGAAGATAGGAGATAAAGTTCGTTTCGTCAACGAAGTGGGAGGTGGCAAGGTTGCCGGTTTCCAAGGCAAGAATATTGTGTTGGTAGAAGATGCCGACGGTTTCCAGATTCCCATGCAATTGTCTGATGTGGTTGTGGTTGATGACGAAGACTATAGCACGACGCGCATTGTGGAGAACCGCATACAGCATGCTCCTAAAGTGGTTGACGATGATGAGAAGGACGAGGAACCAGCTGACAAACCAGTAACATTTCGGGCTCCTGTAGAGGAACGCAAGGGTGGCGACCGTCTGAGTGCCTACCTTGCTTTTGTTCCAATGGATGACAGACAACTCTCTACCACGCGTTTCGAGAGCTATTTAGTGAACGATAGCAACTACTATCTCCGCTACACACTGCTTTCTGCCGAAGGGCATGCCTGGATGTTGCGTGCAACGGGTGAGGTGGAACCTAATACTAAGCTCTTCATCGAAGAGTTCGGACGCGAGAATCTTAACGGGCTGGAGCGTCTCAACGTGCAGCTGCTGGCCTATAAACGCGATAAGTCTTTTCTGCTGAAGTCGCCCATCGATGTTCAGTTACGCATTGATGGCGTGAAGTTTTACAAACTGCACACGTTTCAGGAAAACGACTTCTTCGAGCAGCATGCGCTCATTTATCCCATCATCGAACAAGACAAGCCTGCCCGCTCTCTGGCTGCTGATGCCAAAAGTCTGAAAGACGAGTGGTACAGGGGTTGAAGGTAATGCTGAAGAGAAACTGTAATCTTTAATCAAGAAGACATGAAATACGGATTTGTGAATGTGGCGGCTGCTGTACCCGCCGTAAAGGTGGCTGATACCGATTATAATGCCGCTGAATTGGAGCGTATTATCGCTGAAGCTGATGAGCAGGGTGTGGAGATTATCTGTTTCCCCGAACTATGCCTGACGGCATACTCATGTCAGGACTTGTTTCGCGAGCAACTTTTGATTGACGAGGCAGAACAGGCACTTATCCGTCTGTTGGAAAGTACTCGTCTATTAGACATCATTGCTATTGTCGGATTGCCTGTGGCTGCTGGAGGGCTGTTACTGAATTGTGCGGCAGTCATTCAGCATGGTGTTCTGCTTGGTGTAATACCTAAAACTTATCTGCCCAACTATAATGAGTTTTACGAGAAGCGTTGGTTTGCTTCTGCCCAGGACTTGAACGATACAGAAATATATCTGGCTGGAAGTCCTGTTACACTTTCTGCCTCACCCAAACTTTTTGTCACGTCTGACGGCGTGAAGTTCGGAGTGGAAATCTGCGAGGATGTTTGGGCACCCATACCTCCCAGTAATCAGTTGGCATTGGCTGGTGCCGACATTGTGTTCAATCTTTCTGCCAGCGACGAACTGATAGGCAAGCATGCTTATCTGCGATCCTTGCTGGCTCAGCAGAGTGCACGTACCATTTGCGGCTATGTCTATAGTAGCTGCGGGTTTGGCGAGAGTACGCAGGACGTGGTGTATGGTGGCAATGCTATGATTTTTGAGAATGGCCGTCTGCTTTCCGAGAGTGAGCGCTTCTCCTTCAGACCACAGTTGCAAATAGCACAGATTGATGTTGAGTGCCTGCGCTCTGAGCGTCGCGGTAATACCACCTTTATCAATGCTCAGCGCCATGCTGTGGCAACCGAAATTCTGACCAAGCCTGTTGCACCTCGCGACTTCCAACTTTGTCGTCAGATTGATGCACATCCTTTCATCCCAAAGTCAGACGACATGCAGGACTCGTGCGAGGAGATTCTGAACATTCAGGTGGCCGGACTTGCCAAGCGCTTGGTGCATACCAACTCACAGCGAGTCATCATCGGTATCAGTGGCGGACTCGACTCCACGCTTGCTTTGTTAGTTTGCGTCAAGACTTTCGACAAGTTAGGCTACGACCGTAAGGGCATTATTGGCGTGACAATGCCAGGCTTCGGGACGACCGACCGCACCCACGACAATGCCGTCAGCCTGATGCGCTCCTTAGGAGTTACCGACTACGAAATTAATATCTCTAAAGCTGTTACCCAGCATTTTGAGGACATCGGCCATGATCCTTCCGTTCACGATGTGACGTATGAGAATTCGCAGGCACGCGAGCGCACACAATTGCTCATGGACCTGTCGAACCAACTGGGTGGACTCGTCATCGGTACGGGCGATCTCTCAGAGTTGGCACTGGGATGGGCAACCTATAATGGCGACCACATGTCAATGTACGGTGTGAATGCCGGTGTGCCCAAGACGCTCATCAGGTATCTGGTTACTTACGTGGCCATGAACGATGTAGATGCAAACTCCAAGACGACGTTGCTCGACATTATCGACACACCCATCTCGCCCGAACTGATACCTGCTGATGCTGACGGAAACATACGGCAAAAGACGGAAGACCTGGTGGGGCCCTACGAGTTGCACGACTTCTTTATTTATTATTTCCTGCGCTACGGTTTCAGACCTCAGAAAATCTACATGTTGGCTTGTCAGGCATTCAACTCGGCCGGCATCGGTGCCTATGCTACTGTTGCTGATGCTGCACAGGCAGGCTGTTACGACAAGGAAACCATTAAGAAGTGGCTGACCACCTTCTGCCGTCGGTTCTTCAGTCAGCAGTTCAAGCGTTCCTGTCTTCCTGACGGTCCGAAGGTGGGCAGCGTTTCACTCTCACCGCGTGGTGACTGGCGAATGCCAAGTGATGCGGCAAGTGCGCTGTGGCTAAAGGAATGTGAGTCGCTTTAATAGTTAAATTCTCCGAACTCACTCTTAATAGTGAGGCTCTTCTGTCCTTCCTCAATGTGGCCCACCACCTGGGCTTCTATGTTGAAGTTTTTACTGATGGCTATGACGCGCTCAGCCACTTCGGGGCGTACATAAATCTCCATGCGGTGGCCCATGTTGAATACCTGGTACATTTCGCGCCAGTCAGTGCCTGAACAGTCGTGAATGGCTTGGAACAGCGGCGGAACGGGGAACATATTGTCCTTGACGACACGGCAGTTGTCGCTGACGAAGTGCAGCACCTTGGTCTGTGCGCCACCCGTGCAATGCACCATTCCGTGAATCTCCGGTCGCAGTTCGTCGAGCAGTTGTTTGATGACGGGCGCGTAGGTGCGGGTGGGGGATAGTACCAGTTTTCCCGCGTCAGGCAGTTCGGTGCGCTGAGACTCAGTCTCAGCATACGGGACGCTGTCCGTCAGACGGTACTTGCCGCTATACACCAGTTCGTCGGGCACGGCATGGTCGTAACTCTCCGGGTATTTTTCTGCCAGGTATTTGTTGAACACGTCGTGGCGTGCCGAGGTCAGTCCGTTGCTGCCCATGCCGCCGTTGTAGCTGTGCTCGTAGGTGGCTTGTCCTGTTGACGAAAGACCAACGATGACATCGCCCGGTCGGATGTTGGCATTGTCGATGACATCGCTGCGCTTCATGCGGCAGGTGACGGTGCTGTCAACAATGATGGTGCGCACCAAGTCGCCCACGTCGGCCGTTTCTCCGCCCGTAGGCCAGATGCCGATGCCCATGTCGCGCAGTTCCTGAAGTAACTCGTCGGTACCGTTGATGATGGCCGATATGACCTCGCCTGGCACGAGCATTTTGTTGCGCCCGATGGTTGAGCTGACCAGAATGTTATCGACGGCACCCACGCAGAGCAGGTCGTCTGTGTTCATGACGATGGCATCTTGGGCAATGCCTTTCCAAACGGAGAGGTCGCCCGTCTCCTTCCAGTACATGTATGCCAGGCTCGACTTGGTTCCTGCTCCGTCGGCATGCATGATGTTACAATACTCAGGGTCTCCACCAAGAATGTCGGGTATAATTTTGCAGAAAGCCTGTGGGAAGATTCCCTTGTCAATGTTCTTGATGGCGTTGTGCACATCTTCCTTGGCGGCACTTACGCCGCGTTGCATATATCTATTGTCCATTCGCTTTGGTAATGTGGTTTCTTTCTATTTGTTCAGCCCGCTGAAGTCGGTTGTGTTCTCCTCCGTGCCGGTCGGTGCTTCGTAGAGGTACATGGGTGTGAATCCGAACATGCCGGCAATCATGTTCTTGGGGAATGTCCGTATGCTGATGTTGTAACTCTGCACGGCTTGATTGTATTTCCTGCGTGCTTCACTCAGTCGGTTGACGGCACCTTCCAGTTCCACCATGACTTTTTCAAACTGTTCGTTACCTTTCAACTCGGGGTAGTCTGCCTCATGCACTACCATCAGCCGGCTGAGTGCCTGTGTCAGAGCACCCTGTGCCTTGTTCCACTCTTCCATTTGCTGTGGAGTACAGTTGGAAGGGTCAATGGTCAGCTGTGTGGCTTTTGCTCGTGCAGCCACCATGTTTTCCAGAGTCTCTTGGTTGAAGGTGGTCACCTTGCGCAGAATCTGCTCTAACGAGTTCAGGTTCTGCTGGTTGCGCTTCAGAATGACGTCAATGTTGGAGAAAGCGGTTTTTGCCTCTTCTTGCGACTGTACGAATCCGTTGTAGGAACTTGTCATCCATGCGCCTACACAGACGACGAACAACACCACGATGCTCAGGCACCCTATTGCAAATACTTTCTTATTCATATTACTTGATTGTTTTTAGATGAATTATTTTCTGAATGTCCTGGTTTACCAGCTTGAGGTAGAACCGCCACCGCCTGAACCGCCGCCGCCATAGCTACCGCCACCGCCGCCACCCCACGACGAGCTGCTACGCGACGAGCCTCCGCTACTGTATGAGCCGCCACCGCCGCCGCTGAAGAACGAGATACCGCCACCGCCGAAGAAGATGGGCAGGAATGACCGTTCGCTCTTAAAGATGTTGGTGCGCCTCCGGTTGCGGGCATATATGCGCAGATGCCACCCACGGTAGTCGGAAACCCCCGCATATGTACCCCCGCATAAGAGTCCGATAATGAAATAATAGAATATCAGGTCTAAGAGTGTGTCTTCCTCGTTGGCCTTGTTGTCGCTGACGGTGGTGCTTGACGATGACGCTGGCGGTATTCCGTTGTTCTGGAGTGTCTTGTAGAATGCAGTCGTCAGGTAAATCATGGCACTGTCGGGCAGGTTGGCCTTCATGTAGGGAACCAGGTAGCGTGCTTCTAACTGATGCGCTTCTGCGTCGGTCAGTTCGCTTTCCAAAGCGTAGCCGGTATGGGTTCGGTAGAGGTGGTCGTCGAGTGCTAACACCATGACCAGCCCTCGGTCGTTGCGTCCTATTTTATAGAGGTCGAAGATGTCCTGTGCAAAGCGGAAGATGTCTTTGTCCTTGACGTGGTGGACGATGAATACAGCCGACTCTACGCCCAGTTCGTGGTCCATTTGCTGCAACTGCCGGTTCAGCAGGCTGACGGTATTCTCTGATACTACGTTCTCCGGATTGAAGACGTAGCAGGTGGAGTCTTTCAGATGGGGCAGGCTGACGTCTTTGGCCGTCCATGCCCTGATGCTTCGGTCAGCCTTTGCTGTTGTGTCATCCGCGAGCATCTTGCTGCCGGTGCCCATGGTGTAGCCACACGACACGAAGAGGCTGACGACGGCCAGCATGATAAACAGTTTCCAACCCCAGTCACGCAGTCGGAAAGGCTTGCTCGCTGGTGTCCACTCCTGTTCCAGCAGCTGGTCTATCTGTATGGCGTAAATTTGTCGTAGGGCCAGGTATTTCGTCTTATATACATGGTGCAGCCCGTAGGCTTTGTCGGTTGGTGTCTGCTTCAGCTCTTCCTTATATTTGCGTGTGTAGTTTTGTCCGTTGGCTTTCAGTTTGTCTGCCATGTCGTCAATGCGTTTTTTCATGTCTTTCACCGCTTTGTGGCATGCTGTCTCGTTGGTTGTTTCGTGGTACAGTAAGATGATGACTCCGGTGCCGAAAATGAAGATGTAGCCCCAAAACAGGTTCCATGCGTGGTATTCATTTCCGTTTTCCATGCCTTTCACGAAGACGTAGGTGGTGAGTATCAGCGTCGCCGTGACGATGCCGAGCGTGACGAGGATGTTCAGGATGAGCCGACTATATTTCATTCTTGTGCCGGGTCTGAATTATTACTTCTCTTTGTCGTGCCAGAACTCCCACGAGGCAAAAGCTTGCAGCAGGAGCATCTCCAGTCCGTTCTTGACGTTGGCACCGTGCTCCGCGCCGCGTTTCATGAAGAGTGTTTCGTCGGGATTGTAAATCAGGTCGTAAAGAATGGTACGGTTGTTCATTGCTTCATAGGGTAGTGGGGGACAATTCTCCGTTTTGGGAAACATCCCCACGGGTGTACAGTTGACGATGACATTGTATTCCTCGATGATGTCGGGTGTGATGCTCTTGTACTGAATGGTGTCGGGGCGTTCGTAGCGGCTGACGAAGACCGTTTCCAGTCCTAATGACTTCAGTCCGTAGTCGATGGCTTTCGATGCTCCGCCGGTGCCCAGAATGAGTGCTTTCTTGTGGAACCGTTCTAACATGGGCTCAATGCTCTGAGTGAAGCCAATGACGTCAGAGTTGTAACCCTTGAGCTTGGTCTTCTTGCCCTCGTGAATGACCTTGATGACGTTGACGGCCCCAATGGCTCGTGCCTCGGGGGTGATGTTGTCGAGGAAAGGCATCACTTTCTGCTTGTAGGGTATGGTGACGTTGAGTCCCTTTAGTTCGGGATTGGAGTCGAGCACTTCTGCCAACAGGTCGATGCTGGGAATCTCAAAGTTCTCATACACAGCGTCAATGTCTTCGTCTTTAAACTTCTGGTTGAAGTAACTGACGGAGAATGAATGTCCCAAGGGGTAGCCTATTAGTCCATATTTATCCATCTTGTCTGGGTTTTACAATTATACTATTCTCAATTTATTTGGTTGCGAAATACATGGTGCAGATGCCGAAGGTGAGCCGTTCGAAACGTGTCTCGCTGAAGCCTGCCTTCTTCAGAATGTCCATCATGCGTTCTCCCTGCGGGAATGCCTCGATGGTGCGCGTCAGATAGCTGTAGGCGCTGGTGTCTTTGGATATCAGCCGTCCATAGACGGGCAGGATGGTGTGCGAGTAGATGCTGAACAGCTGCTTCATGGGGAACGAGACGGGTGTTGTCAGTTCCACCACACTCAGGTGTCCCCCGGGTTTCAGCACGCGGCACATTTCCTTGAGTCCCTTGTCTAAGTCGGGAAAGTTGCGTATGCCAAAGGCTGCCGTCACGGCGTCGAACGTGTTATCCTGAAACGTGAGTGCCATGCAGTCTTCGCGGGCAAAGCTAACGATGTTGTCCAGCCCCAGTGCCTTGACCTTCCGGCGGCCAATGTCCATCATGCCTTCGCTGATGTCGGTGCCTGACAGCTGCTCCGGCTGCAGCATGTGTGCTGCCAGTATGGCAAAGTCGCCGGTGCCGGTGGCAATGTCGAGCACGTGGCGTGGCTTGTAGGGTGCCAGCTGCCTGATGGCCTTTCTGCGCCACCCGCGGTCTATGTTCCACGACAGCCGGTGGTTCAGCTGGTCGTAGGTGGGAGCAATGTTGTCGAACATCTGCTCCACCTGCTTACCCTTCTCGCCTTCGTTATAAGGCTTTATTTTCTCTTGCTCGTAGCCCATTTGTCACAGCGGCTGCAAATTCTTCACTCTTCGCTCTTCACTTCTTCTCCAGCCACTCGCTGACGTTCTTCTCAATGCGTGCTGCCAGGTCGTCGCTGTCGGCTGCCTTCTGGAATTTCTCGCCCGTGATGTGCTCGTAGAGCTCTATGTAGCGCTCCGAGACGCTCTCGGCGTAGTCGTCAGTAATCTCGGGCATCACTTGTCCGGGCTCGTTCATGAAGTTGTGTTCAATGAGCCATTGGCGCACGAACTCCTTGGAGAGTTGCTTCTGGGGCTCACCCTTCAGGAACTTCTCCTCGTAGCCGTCGGCATAGAAGTAGCGGCTGCTGTCGGGGGTGTGAATCTCGTCGATGAGATAGACCTTGCCGTCGCGCTTGCCGAACTCGTACTTCGTGTCAACGAGTATCAGGCCTTGCTTTTGGGCAATCTCCTGTCCGCGGGCAAAGAGGCGGCGCGTGTAGTCCTCCATGACGGCATAGTCTTCAGCCGAGACGATGCCCTGTCGAATGATCTCTTCCTTCGAGATGTTCAGGTCGTGGCCCTCGTCGGCCTTGGTGGTGGGGGTGATGATGGGCTCGGGGAACCGCTCGTTCTCGCGCATGCCGTCGGGCAGCCGGACGCCGCAAATCTCACGGCAACCGTTCTTGTATTCGCGCCATGCTGAGCCGGTCAGTATGCCGCGGATGATCATTTCCACGCGGAAGCCCTCGCACTTCAGTCCCACGGTCACCATGGGGTCGGGCGTTGCCAGTTTCCAGTTGGGGCAGATGTCGCTGGTGGCATCCAGGAACTTGGCGGCTATCTGGTTGAGCACCTGTCCCTTGTAGGGGATGCCCTTCGGCAGGATGACGTCGAAGGCCGAGATGCGGTCGGTAGCCACCATGACCATCAGGTCGTCGTTGATGTTGTACACGTCGCGTACCTTTCCGTGGTACACGCTTTTCTGTCCCTTGAAGTTGAAATCAGTCTTTGTTAATGCTTTTGCCATTTTTATTTTCGATTTTCAGATTTTCGGTTTTCGGATTTTCGGTTTTCGATTGGTCAGCTGCCTCGTAGGCATGGACAATTCTTGTTACGAGTTTGTGGCGCACGATGTCCTTCTGGTTCAGTTCCACAATGCCGATGCCCTCCACATTGTTTAATATATGCAGTGCCTCCACCAGTCCGCTCTTCTGCGGTCGGGGCAGGTCAATCTGCGACGTGTCGCCCGTAATGATCATCTTCGTGTTCCATCCCATGCGTGTCAGGAACATGCGAATCTGCTGCGGCGTGGTGTTCTGTGCCTCGTCCAGGATGACCACGGCATCGCTCAGCGTGCGTCCGCGCATGAAGGCCAGCGGGGCTATCTGTATGACGTGCTGCGCCATGAGGTCTTGCAGCTTCACCTGCGGCAGCATGTCCTCCAGCGCGTCGTAGAGCGGCTGCAGGTAGGGGTCTATCTTGTCCTTCATGTCGCCCGGCAGGAATCCCAGTTTCTCGCCGGCCTCCACGGCCGGTCTTGAGAGGATGATTTTCTTGGCTGTCTTCTCCTTCAGCGCCTTTACGGCCAGTGCGATGGAGAGGTAGGTCTTGCCCGTTCCGGCAGGGCCCACGGCAAACACCATGTCGTTTGCCTCGTAGGCGTCGATGAGCCGCTGCTGGTTCTCCGAGCGAGCCTTGATGGGGCGCCCCGACATGGAATAAACCAGTACACCCTGCGGCACATCGTCGCGTGTGCGGCGACCGCGTACTATGTCAATGATGTCTTCTTCTTTCAGCGAGTTGAACTTCAGCACGTGCTGGCGAAGTTTCTCCACGCTTTCTTCCAGAGCGGCCATCTGCTCTTCGTCACCTAAGACGCGTAGCACGTTGTCGCGTGCCACGATGCGCAGCTTGGGGTAGAACGCCTTGAGCATCTGCAGATGGACGTTGTTGGCTCCGTAGAACACTACGCAGTCAATGTCTTCCAATACGATATGCTTCTCTATCAATTGATATGATTTTTTAAATTTTCTGCAAAGTTACAACTTTTATTTGTATCTTTGCACCTCGAAACGAATAATTTTCATGAAAATACGAAAAAATACATACTTGCTTGGCTTCGCCATCGTGGTGGCTCTGCTGGCATTGACGCGCATAGTGTTCGACATAAATATGGCCCCCCCTTCGGCCCCCGAGGGGGACACCATAGTGAGCAAGCCCAACACAGAGTCACATGAAGCCCCCTCGGGGGCCGTAGGGGGGGCTTCTTCCCGGGTCATAGGGAGGGCTCCCATTCCACACCCCATCAACGGCGTGAGCAGTTATCATGTAGAGTTTCCTGACAGCAACGACCGGCAGTTGTCAGCTGCCCGCCAGTGGGGCGTGACACCCGTCAGAAACCGTCAGGATGCCGAAAAGCGCATGAGCGAACTGGTATATATCGGGGCCAACCCTTATTTCCATGTTGACCCGCTCTATTCCTCCATTCCTTACTTAGTGCCCCGTGCCAGCGTGTTGCTGCAGGACATTGGCCGGGCTTTTCAGGACAGCCTCTACCTGAAGGGCGTGCCCATGCACCGCATCATCGTCACCAGCGTCCTGCGTACTGAGGAAGACGTGGCGCGCCTGCGGCGAGGCAACGGCAATGCCACCGAGAACTCCTGTCACCTGTACGGCACCACCATCGACATCTGCTACAACCGCTACCAGCCCATCACCCGCGAGGTGCGCAACGACACGCTGAAGTGGGTGCTCTCTGAGGTGCTGCGTGACATGCGCAACAGCGGCCGCTGCTACATCAAGCACGAGGTGAAGCAGGGCTGTTTCCACCTCACCGTCAGGTGACGGCTACATGACATGATGTAAACGCCATCTTCACCTGCTGAAGGGTGCCGTTTAGACGCTGTGAAAGTGCCGTTTAGACAATATGAAAGTGCCGTTTAGACAATATGAAAGTGCCGTTTAGACAATATGAAAGTGCCGTTTTCACCTGGTGAAAACGGCACTTTTTTGTGGATAGGTGTGTGTGGGAACACACATTCTCCTTACGTAGGAGGAAAAATGAAATAATTTCTATTGAATGCTTATTCGCTTACGACAACCTTGCGGCCATCCTTGATGTAAACGCCCTGGCTTACGGGCTTGCCATTGATGACCCTACCGTCCAGCGTGTAGTAGCGTTGAGCGTTCAGCGTTGAAGGCTGATTGTTAGTCACAGAGGGCAGGCTGATGCCGGCAGGTGTATCACCCTCTTCGCTCAACAGGAAGAGCTGTCCGCCGTAGAAGGGGTTGCAGGTGCCGAAGTAGAGGCCCTCCTCGGTGCTGAGGAACGACGGGCAACCGTAGTTGTACTTGTCGTCGAAGCCGTTGCGGGTGATGACCTCGAAGGACTGTCCGCCGTCGGCTGTACGCAGCAGGTCGAAGCCCCACTCGTTGTTCTTGACTGCATTGTTGATGTAAAGATACATCTCGATGCCTTTGCCGTCAATGCGGTCGTAGATGTCAGATACCACGCTCTGCATCTGTCCGCCCAGTGTGGTGAGCGTAGTCTGCACGGCAGAGTTGAGCATTTCGCGCAGCTCCTCGGGTGTGGCCTGCTGTAGTTGCTCGCGTAACTGTGCCCACTGCTGGCGAGCCTGCTCGCTGCTTAGGTATTCAAGCGTAGAGATGATAGCGTTAAGTTGCTCCTGTCCTTGTGCCCTGGCATTCTCGATGAGCGGCACGAGGATGGCGGCGACGGAGGCTGCCTGCTGCTGAATGAAGCTGGTGACGAGGTTGCGAATCTCCTGCGTGAGTCCCTGAATATCAATGAGGGTGCGCGTGGTATTTTCGTCTATCTGCTCGGTCTCCACGTACTGTGACAGCAGTTGCTGCAGTTGCTCCAGCTTCGAGCGCAGTTCGTCGGCTATCTCGTTGCCCTTAGCCATGGCCAGCAGTTGAATGACTTTGTTGATATAGGTCAGCTTGGCGAGTCGCTCGGCCGCTGTCATTTTGAAGAAGCTGCCGTTGGTGAGCTGCGTCAGGTAGTTGTAGAAGATGCCGGCGTCCATCGTGGCCACGTACAGCTTGTCGTTATGGCTGCCCATGCGCCAGATGTACTCGTTGGTGGTGCCCTCCATGAGGTCGGTAAAGGCTGTCAGCTCCTCAAACTTGCCCGTAGCGTCGTTGAGTTTCCACACCTTCTGCGGGTTGTGCAGTGAGTTGTACATGTAGCTCAGGTAGTCGCTGGCCTTCGTACCGGCGCCGGTGAGCTGCTGCAGCATGCCGACGAAAGCCTGTGCCTCGCCGCCAAAGGCATGGTCGAAGTTGTAGGCATAGAGCTCGCCGTTAAACTCATAGACGGAGCCGATGAGCGAGCGCATGGTGCCGGGCTCTCCGCCCAGAACGTCGCTCAGGCCGGGGTTGTTGATGCCGTTGGCCGTACCGGCCACTTCCTCCCAGTGCCAACCATACTCGTTGGCAGTCTCACTACCCTCAGCGGGATGGCCCTTGTAGATGACGAAGCCAGCCGTGCTGGGTGCGGTGGCGTAGATGTAGCCGCCGTGGGAAGCCATCTCCCAGAAGGGAGCTCCGGCCCAGCTGGTCTGGATGTGGTCGTAGGGAATGTTGCCGAAGTCCTTGTAGTCGGCCACGCGCTCCCAGACGGTATCGTCGTCGTTAGACTTGCGCAGCACGGCCATCTTCACGAGGGGTGCGGGGGTGCCTGACGGTATTTCTATACGGTCATCGACACTGGCAAAAAACAGGTGGTCGTCGTACACGCAGTTGGCGCGCATGGCGGTAGTGCCGGCCGACTCAAACACCTTGGTGAAGTTGCCGTCCTTGTCGAGCTTCATGATGTACTGCGTCACAGACTGGTCGGCAGAGTAAGAACCGAAATAGATGGCATCGCCGAAGGTGACGGCCATGCGCTGATAGACACCGGGCTCGGCCTATAGGCAATGCGGAACTCGCCAGTCTTGCGGTTGTAGGCAATGATGTTGGCACCTTCACTCACGTCATTGCGCAGAATGTCGCCATTGGCCACAGCGTCAATCATAGCCCAGAAGGTGTCCATCGACATGCCTGAGGCAGCCGTGATTTGCGAACCGTAGATGTTGACCAGGGCGCTGGCAATGTTGCGTGCCGTGGCAATGTAAATTTCGTCGCCCAGCTCGGCCAAACGCCATGTGTAGCTGTTCTCGCGGTCACCGCCTGCTATGAGCCCATCGGCCTCTCGCTCACCACGGTCGGGGTTCGAAATCTTCGTCACTTTGTAGTCGCCATAGTCCCATACTTTTTGGGCATTAATGGCCAGGGGCAGCATGGCTAACATGCAAATTAGTAACTTTTTTTTCATAATTCTTTTTTTTAGTGAATAATTTGATTGGTGAAAAAATTTAATAAAGCGGGTAATTGTCGCGTATCCAGATGCCAGCCATGGTAAGGAAGGCCACGGCACCGCTGATGTGCTCAGAAATGCCTAAGGTGATGAAGTCGGCTTTCTGCATTTCCACGCGCTCCACGCCCTGCGCCTTCAGGAAATCGTAAAGCAGCTGGGTGTTCTCAGAGGGCGAGATGTCGTCGGCATTGTGGTGCAGCAGGAAGATGTCTTCATCCTTGCGGGGTGTCCAGCCCTTGCACAGGCTTTCGCGGGCTAAGGCTTCCATCATGCTACGTGACACGTGAGAGTCAAGGTCGAGCAGAGGTGGCGCAATGAACTGCGTGATGTCTCTGGAACCCATCTTGAGGTCTATCGAAGTACTGCTGTACTGCTTGCTGAGCCACCAGTCCTGCAGGTGGTCGAGTGTCGTTCCCTTAAACAGCTGCTCGTTAGCAATGCCCAACCCGAAGTACTCGTTGTAGGCCATGAGGATGCTGACCACGGCCGACGGCAGCTTGACCACTCCGTCGGCAAGGTACTGGCGGTAGGTCTCCTCCAGGTCGTAGGGACCGCCTCCGGCCAAGGTGCGGCGGAAGCGCAGGTCGGTGTATTCCTCGGTGGCCAGTTTCAGCACGCCGATGGCCGTCTGTCCGCCCTGCGAGTAGCCCACGTTCAGCAGTTCGTCGTCCCACGTGTAGCCCTCTGCGGCCAGCAACTGGCGGGCGGCTATGAGTGCGTCGATGGATGCGCGGGCGTTCACGCTGGCTATGCAGTAGGCCTGCATCTTGTCCTCGGTTTGTCCGAAGCCGTAGTAGTCGGCCGAAACGGTGATGAAGTTCCGGTAGGGGGCTGTCAGGTAGAGAATGTTCTGCATGTCCAACTTGCCCTTCGACGGACACTCGTCGGCCCGGCAGACGGTATAGTGGTTATAGAGTATGATGCCGCAGGCCTTATCATGCGGCAGCATGTTGCTGCGCATGGTGATGGTACCAGAGAGCATGACGTCTTCGCCGAGGGGACCCTTCGACGGATAGACGAAGTTCAGGTTCTTCAGCAGCGGATACTTCGGATATCTGACCTCCTCGGTGATGTATGCCTTCCGGCTGCTTTCGCCTTCGCCGGGGTCAACACCCGGCTCTGTCTCCCCGCCGGGTTCTGTCTCCCCACCGGGCTCTGTCTCGCCGCCGGGGTTGCTTTCTTCTTTGTCGGAGTCGCCGCCACCAGTTTTGCCCGTATTGTCGTCCTTTGGCGGTACGACGGTTTCGGCAACAGGCGAATCCTCGTCTTTCGAACACGATGTGAGTGCCAGCGTCCCCATGGTCAGCAACACGGACATCAATAGAGAAAATAAGGTGGCCTTCAGACAAAGCCACCTCGTTATATATGAAATATTACAAACAGTTACTTTCATCGGCTGCAAAGGTAGTGAAAAAATGGCAAAAAACAGTTGCCGTATATAGACCAGCGTGTAAAATTTTGTATATTTTAACGACTCGTGGGGGCGAAGGTGCCGTCTCTCTGGGAGACCCCCCCGGGGAAACAGGGAGAAACTGCCGGGGAGAGAGGGAGAGAGTGCCGGGGTCTCTGGGTTTCAGCGGCCGCTGAAACTAATAGCACCGCCCGCTGAAAGTATTAGCAGCGGTCGGTGAAAGTATTAGCAACGGGCGGTGAAACCCCTTCAGCTCGGTGATTCTTTCCTTATGACAGGTGACGATGGGGAACCACCGTTGTCACCTGCAAAGGTACGAATTTATTTGAATATCACAAAATGATAACAGTTTATTTTTACAGACCGATGCCGAACATGGGTTCCTTGGCATTAAACTAAGGTATGAGTCCTTCGCTGAGATACTCCTCCCACTTGTCGCGGTAGCCGTTGAAGACGTTGATGTCAACATCGCCGTGAATGCCGCTGACCTTGCCTGTCTGCGACAGCTGCCACCAGCAGAGGCGTATGTCGGGCATGTACTCGCTGTAACGTGCTATCCAGATGAGATAGTTACGCTTCAGGTCAGGCGCATCGTGCAGGTATTTGTTCACGAAGCTTTGGTTGAGGTAGAGGATGGGCCTGATGCCTACCTGCTCTTCGACCAGCTTCAGCCAGAGGCGTATTTCGCTGAGCAGTTTCTCGCCACCGCCCATGGCCTTGATTTGTGCGTCGCTTGGCTCCACGTCGAGCACGGGGGGAAAGTCGCCGCTGCTGAAGCGGGCCACTTTCAGGAAGTGGGCAGCCTGCGCCCGGGCATCGGTGGTGGTGGAGTAGAAGTGGTAGGCCCCCACGCGGTATCCGTGACGGCGTGCCTGAGCGTAGTCGCCGGCAAAATAACGGTTGGTGACGGTGACTCCCTGCGTGGCCTTGATGTAGATAAACGAGACGGGGTAGGCCGTCTCGCCAGTGGCATGCCGCTGGTTGTGCTTGCCCAAATGGGTTATGCGGAGTGCTTTCCAGTTGATGCGGAAACGCTTGCGGCCCGACTCGTGCTGGTAGCGGGCAATGTCGATGCCGTAGATGCGCTCTGCCGAGAAGTGCAGCTGTTCGCCCTTGTACCTGCCGTTGAGCCAGGTGCCCACCTGAATGTCTTTTCCGGGCTGGACGTTGAAGCCAAAGCCGTGGCGTAGCCCCAAGCTCCACTCGCCTTCAAAATAGTGGTTGCCGGGTGCGGTGTAGCTTCCGTGGCCGTCGGGCTGCAGATGGTCATCGACCATTCCCCGATACACTCCGAGGCTGTCGGTAATCATGCCGTGACGGAACGGAGGCATGCCCGGGTGCCAGCCCCGCGCATCCCAGTAGCCGCGGTGCGCAATAATGGGGTAGGCTGAGGTTGTGTTGCTTTGCTGCCTGCTGCGTAAGCACGCGGCCGGTGCAAAGTGTGAAAGAATCTTCTGTTGCTGACAGTAGGCAATGATGCTGTCGTTGCGGGTATTGTAGTCGGCAATCATGCCATAGCCCTCGTCGTCTATGCGGTGGCTGTGCAGATAGTAGCTGAGTTCCTCGCCGATGCCTTCGTGCAGCCGTAGCAGCGAGTCGGCCACGAGTTGCAGGTGTGTCACCAGTGCGGGCCTTGGCGTCAGCGGTTGATGGCGGGCGTGCAGGGTGGGGCGCTGCACGGTGGCAGCATGGACTCCCAGCAGCAGCGTGAAGATGGCTGAGAGGTATATGGCAAGATTCTTGGTTCGGTTTTGCATTTTATTTGAAAATTATTATTACTTTTGCACCATGAAGATTACTTTACTCCAAACAGACATAGCGTGGGCGCAGCCCGCGGAGAACATCAGCAGGGCCGATGCCCTTTTGCGAACGCATGCCGGCAGCGATGTCTATGTACTGCCCGAGATGTGGGCCACAGGCTTTGCCACCGAGCCCGAAGGCATTGCCGAGGCAGAGGAAACGTGCCGGTCGCTCGCCTGGATGCGCCGTACGGCCCTCGAGCACGATTGCGCCGTGTGCGGCTCGCTGGCCGTGCGCTGTGCTGACGGCACTTACCGCAACCGCCAGTATTTCTGCACGCCCGGCGACGTGGCCTTCTACGACAAGCACCACCTGTTCAGCTACGGTCACGAAGACCGCTTCTACACCGCCGGCAGTTGCCGCAGGGTGGTGGAGTGGCGCGGTTGCCGCTTTCTGCTGGTGACGTGTTACGACCTGCGTTTCCCGCTATGGAGCCGGTACACGAGGGAGTCACCGTTCGATGCCATCGTCTGTGTGGCCAACTGGCCCCAGTCGCGACAGACGGCGTGGGAGGTACTGACCCGTGCGCGTGCCATTGAGAACCAGTGCTATGTGTTGGCTGTCAACCGCGTCGGCGACGACCACTATTCCCATTACTCAGGTCAGAGCCGCGTGGCCGACCCGCGCGGCAACATTCTCTGCCAGTGTGCTGCCGACGCTGCCGATGCCGTTACCCTCGACCTTGACCTTGCTGCCCTGCAGTCGGCCCGCGACCGCTTTCGCGTTCTGGACGATGCCGACCCCTTTCGTCTTTAATCTTTCATCTTCCATCTTCCGTCTCCTCTATCCACGCGTCAATGAGCATGCGGGCAATGGAGAGCTTTTCAGGTATGGTGGGCAGATTGTCGCGCCGGAACCAGGCACCCTTTGACAGTTCGGAACGCTGCAGGTGAATCTCTCCCCCGACGTAGTCGGCATTGAAGCCCACCATGAGTCCGCAGGGGTAGGGCCACGGCTGGCTGCCGAAGTAGCGCAGGTTGCTGATGGTGATGCCCGTTTCCTCCCTGACCTCACGGTGTACGGCCTCCTCCAGCGTCTCGCCCGTTTCCACAAATCCGGCCACTAAGCCGTAGAAGTCGGTACGGAAATTACGGGCATGTACCAGCAGCACTTCGTCGCCGCGGTGTATGAGCACGATGATGGCAGTAGCCAGTTGCGGCCACACCTCCTTGCCGCATTGGGTACACTTCTTGGAAATGTCGGTGTCCATGCGCATGGGTGCTCCGCAGACGCCGCAGAAGCGCGTGTTCCTGTCCCAGTAGAGCAGCTCGTGACACTTGCCAGCCTTGAGGTACTCGTGCTGTGGAAGCTGGTAGTAGCTTTTGCGCAGTCCGCACATCTCGTAGTCGGCACTCCCCGTCACCGGGGTCTCAATGCTGAATGCCTTGTCGCCATCCACGTTCAGTACGTGGGTCCATGGTCTCAGTTCCACGGGCGGTCGGTCTCCCTCTGGTATCTGCCAGCCGTCAGGAGTCTTGCGCAGCAGCAGTTCGTCTTTGCAGAATATGAAGTAATGCATGTCAGAATGAAATTTTAATGCAAAATTAGGAAATAATGCTGACACAGCCAAATGGTCGGCACGTTTTTTGCTGGAAATTTTGTAAACAGAAAATCAGTAAATCGTAAATAAATATGGCATTCATAGATTATTATAAGATTTTAGGTGTTGAGAAGACGATTCCGCAGAAAGACGTGAAGCGTGCTTACCTGAAGCGTGCCAAGCAGTTTCACCCTGACTTGCACCCTGACGACCCCAAGGCCAAGGCGAAGTTCCAGGCCTTGAACGAGGCTTACGACGTGATTGGCGACCCCGAGAAGCGCAAGAAGTACGACCAGTATGGCGAACAGTGGCGTCAGGCCGATGCCTTCAACGGCGGTGGCGCGTCAGGTGGCTTCGGAGGCTTCGGCACGGGTGGTGCCGGTGGCGGCAGTCCGTTCGAGGGTTTCGACTTCTCGAGCTTTACCTCGGGCGGCGGCGGTTTCTCGTCGTTCTTCGAGAATCTGTTTGGTGGCGGACGCTCCGGCCGTCGTCAGCAGGGCACCGCTTCGCGCTCGCAGAGTTCCAGCATTGACATTCCGCTGGTCATTGCACTGACGGGTGGTGACGTGCTGGTCAACACTCCTTCGGGCGACAAGGTGAAGCTGAAGGTAAAGCCCTGCACGCAGCCCGGCACGAAGGTACGTCTGCCCGGCAAGGGACAGGGTGGGCGCGACCTCATACTGACCTACAACGTGCGGCTGCCTGACAGCCTCACGCCGCAGCAGCAGGCCCTGTTGCGACAGGCTTTAGGCTGACCGCGGCTGTAGGCCGCGAGGCAGAATTGAAAAATTATTTCCCGATTTTCTTTGTGCGTTCAGCAGAATATTGTATATTTGCACCGTATTTTAATCACAAAAAAAGAAACGACAATGAAAAAATTATTGATGACACTGGCGCTCATCGTTGCCAGTCAGTTCGCTTTCAGCCAGACATTCGATGAAGTGGCAGACCAACTGAAGACACTCCCCAAGGCTGAGTATCAATCACTGGGCAAAGAAATGCTGGCTATGGCTGCTGCCGGCGTCACCGATGCTAATGCCAAGAAGATTTTCAGCAAGCTGACGGCTATGAAGCTGCTGGAGATTAAGAACCCTGACAAAGCCACTCGCGCCACTTACGACCAGAAGGTTGCATCATTTAAGACCCTCTACGAAAAAGTTGCCGAGGAGAATGAAGAAGGGCAGACAGCGCTCGTATATGCTGCAAAGGGCGAAAACGGCAAGACCGAGTGCGTGATCCTGTCGGTGGCAGATGCCGATTCGTGTGAGCTGATTTGCTTCGAGGGCGATATAGAACTGTCAGACATTGAGGCTCTGAGCTCTCTGAAGTAACAGTCAGTAAGAACTGACGAAAAACATAAAACAGGGGTCTGGAAGATAACATTTCCAGGCCCCTGTTTTTATGTATTCATGTTTCGCTTTTGTTCCCCTCGTTGGGGCTTAAAGTGTCATTTGCTACCTCAATAACTATGAACTGTCACAGCATGCCCTTCGTTGACGGCAGCTCGTAGTGGTAAATGTCGCGCCGGACGGCCATCTTCAGCGAACGGGCCAGGGCCTTGAATATTCCTTCTATCTTATGGTGTTCGTTCTGTCCCTCAGCACGTATGTTCAGGTTCATGCGGGCGGCGTCGCTCAACGACTTGAAGAAGTGCAGGAACATCTCCGTAGGCATCTCGCCTATTTTCTCGCGGCGGAACTCCGCATCCCACACTAACCAGGGACGGCCGCCGAAGTCGAGTGCCACCTGACAGAGACAGTCGTCCATGGGCAGCGAGTATCCGTAGCGCTCAATGCCGCGCTTCGAGCCCAGCGCATGGTCAATGCACTCGCCCAGAGCGAGGGCTGTGTCCTCAATGGTGTGGTGCTCGTCAACATGCAGGTCTCCCTTGACGTGAACGGTCAGGTCAATCATGCCGTGGCGGCCTATCTGTTCCAGCATGTGGTCGAAGAATCCCAGTCCCGTCTCAATGTCACACCGGCCCGTCCCGTCCAGGTTTACCCGCACCAGTATGTCGGTCTCCTTCGTCGTGCGGCGCACTTCAGCCGTGCGCTCCCCGGCAAATATCAGCTCGGCAATCTTGGCCCAGTCGCCTACCTGCTGGAACTGGCAGCCAATGTTCCGGGCAAACAGCCGGTCGGTCTCGCGGTCGCCAATGACGTAGCTTCCTGCCATGTCGTAGTCGGCATTGTTCATGTATTTCTGCACCATACCGGTCTGCGGCTTGCGGGTGGGGGCATTGTCGTCGGGGAAATGGCGGTCAATGAGTATGTCGTCAAACGTCACCCCTTCGCCCTCTAAGGTCTGCAGAATGAAGTTGTGGACGGGCCAGAAGGTAGGTTCCGGAAAACTGTCGGTGCCCAGTCCGTCCTGGTTGCTCACCATGACAAACTCAAAGTCGGTATGTTCGCGCAAGAACCTGAGTGCGCTGATAGCTCCCGGGACAAACTGCAGTTTCTCGAAGGCATCAATCTGCTCGTCCTCGGGTTCACGTATAATGGTTCCGTCGCGGTCAATGAAAAGTACGCGTTTCATATAATTTTTCTTTTGTTTAGAACAGTTTTTGTTGTTGATTCTGAAGTTTTCTTGTTTCGCGGGTGTCAATGGCTCCATAGACATAATACAGGCACGTCAGTAGCGGCAGCCAGATGTAATGCAGCAGGAAGCTAATTACCGTACAGGTCAGGAAGGTCAGGGCGGTGATGTAACCCGGCATGCCCAGTGCGTCGCCACCCACTACGCCGATGCGTGCCTGCCAGTTGGCCTGATAGAGAATGGTGCCTGGCAGACTCACAATGAAGGTAAAGACACCCAACATGATGAAACACACCAGCACCACCACAAACTGTCGGCCCCAGTAGCGCATGGAGGTGGGGTAGCGGTGTAACAGCAACGGCCAGAAGGCCGTTGTGGTGTCCATCAGATATTTTGTTGACAGATAAGCCGTTGGCAGCAAAACGATGCAGAGAAGCGTGAAGAGTACCAAGGTCATGCCCAACGACACGAGGTTGTTGGCTGGGTCGAGCAACATGGCACGTCGCCAGTAGATGAAAAGTCCGAGCAGTCCGAAGCCAATGCCAAACAACACGACGTGGCAGAGCAGTTTCTTCAGCGAGCGCAGCATCATGCGCCAAGGGCTGACAGGCTGGGGCAGCTGGACGTTTAATATGGCCGCCGCCGCAGTACCGCCGAAGGCCGCTGTGGCCATGACCGACAGCAATGTCAGCAGTATGATGGCTGTCAGCAGCAGCCGGTACTCGTCGGCATATTGCCAAGCATGCGGAAGGTCGCTATATACACGGGCAATGAGTCCCGGCCAATAGACAAACACCGCCGTAGCGGCGGTACCTGACAGCAGGGCTGCAACCAGTCCGGCCATCCACGTTGATTTGAAAAGGTGGCGGAAGTGCTCCATGTAGAGTCTGAATCCTGCCACGAGCGAAGCCCTTGAGCTGCGCTCCTTCATGATGGGTTCTTTTATTTGTTTTTGCATCTTTTTTCTGTTTAGTGTTGCAAAGGTATTTATTTTTTCGTATCTTTGTGCCCAAATTAATACTTATTATGAAAATAATCAAGTGGGGATTTATTGGTTGCGGAGAAGTGACGGAAAAAAAAAGCGGCCCGGCCTTCAACGAAATAGAAGGCTCACAGATAGTTGCCGTCATGAGCCGCAACGAGCGGAAAGCGCGTAGCTATGCGGAGCGACATGCCGTTCCAAAGTACTATACCGACGCCCAGAAGCTTATTGACGACCCCGACGTGAACGCCGTCTATATTGCCACGCCGCCGTCGAGCCATGCCACCTTCGCCATTATGGCCATGAAAGCCGGAAAGCCCGTCTATGTGGAAAAGCCGCTGGCTGCCTCTTACGACGACTGCGCCCGGGTGAATCGCGTCTCCGAGCAGACAGGTGTACCCTGTTTCGTAGCTTATTACCGTCGCAGGCTGCCTTATTTCAACAAGGTGAAGAACATTGTTGACAGCGGCTTGATAGGCAAACCCGTCAATGTGCAGGTGCGTTTTGCCGTGCCTCCGCGTGAACTGGACTACGAAACCGACAACCTGCCCTGGCGCCTGCAGCCCGACATTGCCGGGGGCGGCTATTTCTACGACCTTGCTCCCCACCAGCTCGACCTGTTGCAGCAGCTGTTCGGTGTCATTGTCGAGGCCCGTGGTTTTAAGGACAACCGTGGCGGACTCTATGAGGCCGAGGACACGGTGAGTGCCTGCTTCCGCTTTGAGAACGGCCTGCCCGGCAGCGGCTCCTGGTGCTTTGTGGCTCACGAGTCGGCACGCGAAGACCGCATAGAAATCATCGGCGACAAGGGACTGCTCAGTTTCTCCGTGTTCGACTATGCCCCCATCAAGCTGCATACCAGTGAGGGCACGCAGACGGTGACGGTGCCGAATCCGCCATACGTGCAGTTCCCGCTCATCAAGAACGTGGTGGAACACCTGCAGGGGCTGGGCGTTTGCGACTGTACCAGTCTGTCGGCCACACCCGTCAACTGGGCCATGGACCGCATATTAGGAAAATTCTGACCATCCAGGAAATGAGAACATACCTGACCATTATACTCTTGTCGTTCGTCATTGCCCGTGCCCATGCCCAGGAACCTCGGAATGAGGAGAAGGAAAACATCGGTTTCATCGGACGGTTGATAGAGAAGTACAACGAGATTGACTCCAACTACGTGGAGCCCCCGCACTATAACTTCTCCACCCAGCTCACCATGACCTATACCTACGACATTTACCAGCTGAAGAGCAGCGGGGGACAGTCGGTCACTCTTGCCCCGAAGCCTACCATCAAGGTGGGACCCTACTTCGGCTGGCGGTGGATCTTCCTGGGCTATACCTTCGACTTGAAGCACATAGGGTTCAACATCGGCGACCTGAAGCAGGAGATAGACCTGAGCATCTACAGTTCCAAGATAGGCATTGACCTGTACTACCGGCGCACGGGTAGCAACTATCGCATACGCAATGTGAAGCTCTGGAAGGGCATGACCGGCAACAGCCCGCTGGAGGGCATGAACTTCGACGGACTGAGCGTCGGTATCACCGGTTTCAATCTCTATTACATATTCAACAACAAGCGCTTCTCCTATCCGGCGGCTTTCTCGCAAAGCACGCAGCAGAAGATAAGCTGCGGCTCGTGGCTGGCGGGCATCGGCTATACGCGCAACAGCCTGGACTTCGACTACCAGAAGCTGCAGCGCATGGCAGAGCAATACAGCACGCAACCCGCCGCCGAGATTGACGAAGGACTGAAGTTCAACAGCGTGAAGTTTTACGACTACTGCCTGACGGGCGGATACGCCTACAACTGGGTGTTCGCCAAGAACTTCCTCTTCTCGGCGAGTGCCTCCTTAGGTCTGGCCTACAAGCATACCGTGGGCGACGTGGAGTCCAACAAGGGCTTCCGGTTCAACAACTTCAACTTCGACGGCATAGGGCGCTTTGCCATCGTGTTCAACAACCTGAGGTGGTATGCCGGTGCCAGCGCCATCCTGCATGGCTACACCTACCGCAAGTCGCGCTTCTCGGCCAACAACGTGTTTGGCTCGCTGAACGCATACGTTGGCTATAATTTCGGATTAAGAAAACAATACAGAAAGAACAAATGAAACATCTCATTGCCATACTGCTGTTCATGGCTGTCGGAAGCCTGCACGTTTCGGCCACCGACGTCAGCTATACGCGCGAAGACAGCCTCTTCGTGTGCAGACTGCTGCAGGAAGCCAAACGCACCAACAATGCGAGTACGCTCTTCTTTGCCCGCAAGTTCCTGAACCAGCCCTACGTGGCCCACACGCTCGAAGTGTACGACGACGAGCGACTGGTCATCAATACCCGCGAACTGGACTGCACCACGCTGGTAGAGAATGTCGTGGCGCTGACGCTTTGCGCCCGGCATAGAAAGACCTCGTTTGCCGACTTTGTCAGCACACTGCGCACCTTGCGCTACCGCGGAGGCGTGCTGGACGGCTATCCCAGCCGGCTGCACTACTTCAGCGACTGGATTCTCGACAAGCAGCGCATGGGACTGGTTGAGGAGGTGCAGACCCCCAATCCGCCCTTCACAGCCGTCCAACAGCTCAACATCAACTTCATGAGCCAGCACCCCAATGCCTACAAGGCGCTGAAGAACCACCCCGGGCTGGTCAGCATCATCAGCCGTCAGGAAGCAGAGCTCACGGGTAAGACGTTCCGCTACATTCCTAAACGGCAGGTCATGAAAATCAACAGCACCAACCTGCGCAAGGCGGTCAGGGACGGTGACATCATCTGCCTGACCACCAACATGAAGGGGCTCGACATTGCCCATCTGGGTTTTGCCGTGTGGAAACCCGACGGACTGCACCTGCTCAATGCCTCGTCGGTCCACAAGAGGGTTGAGGAAGACCCTGTGCTCTTCCGCGAGTACATTCAGCAGCGCACGACATTCACTGGCATTCGCGTCGTGAGAGTGGTGGGGAAATGATATAATTAAAGAATTAAAGAAATAAGGAATATCAACAATTAAAATATCATTACTATGGAACTACCTGATTTCATGAATCATTCCAACTATTTCTCTCCGAACGAGTTCCTGGAGAAAATAGCGCGTGTGGCCAAGCGTGCAGGGGCCAAGTTTGTCTATGCTTCTCTCATTCTTTACTACACGTTGCAAAGTCCTAACGTCAGCAAACGCGACAAGGCTCTCATTATTGGTGCGCTGGGCTACATGATCAGTCCGCTCGACGTGCTGCCCGATGCCTATCCCATTGTCGGCTTGTCTGACGACATGGCCGTGCTGCTCTTCGTGCTCCACAAGGTGTGGAACAATGTTGACCCCGACATTCAGCAGAAGGCTAAGGAGCGTCTGAACAGCTGGTTCGACGAGGACGAACTGCAGGAGGCCAGCCGTCTGTTTGACGACGAAGCCTGAACGCTTTGTCAAAGAAGTTAGAGGAAGTTGGCGTTTCCGCTAACTTCCTCTAATCTATTGTTTCAGGAGGAACTGCTTGAAGTCAGCAAACTCCTTCGACAGGGGCACGCTCTGCTTCTGTCCGCGCATAAATGCCTGCAGACGCTCGGGAATGTCAATGTCTGTTCCCAATATCTCGTCAACTTTCTCCTTAAACTTTGCCGGATGCGCCGTTTCGCAGAATACGCCCACCTCGCCGGGGCGCAACTGCTCCTTCAGTGCGCGGTAGCCGCAGGCACCGTGGGGGTCGAGCACGTAGCCATTGTCTGCATAGCACTGGCGCATGGTCTCACGAATCTGCTCGTCGCTGTAGGTGCAGCCGCTTATCAGGTTCGTGACGGCCTCGTGTGTAGCTTCCGGCGACAGACGGTTGTTCTGGGAGTATAGGTTCAGGATGCGTGCGAAGTTCGACGGGTCGCCCACGTCCATTGCGTTGGCCAGCGTCTGTACTGAGGCCTTCGGGGTGTACTTCCCTGTCTGAAGGTACTGGAAAAACACGTCGTTGGCGTTGTTGGCGGCAATGAAACGGCTGACGGGCAGTCCCATCCGGTGTCCGAACAGCGCCGAGCAGATGTTGCCGAAGTTACCCGATGGCACACACATCACTATCGGTTGACTATGAGTGATTTCGCTTATACGTGCCACGGCATTAAAGTAGTAGAACGCCTGCGGCAGAAAACGGGCCACGTTGATGGAGTTCGCCGATGTCAGACGCATGTGGCGGTTCAGCTCCTCGTCCATAAAGGCCGACTTCACCAGTCGCTGGCAGTCGTCAAACACACCATCCACCTCGATTGCCGTGATGTTACGTCCTAACGTCGTGAACTGACTCTCCTGAATGTGGCTCACCTTACCTTTGGGGTAGAGCACATAGACGTGAATGCCCTCCACGCCGAGGAAACCGTTGGCTACGGCAGAACCGGTGTCGCCGCTGGTAGCCACGAGCACGTTGACCTCCTGATTACCTGATTCCTTACTCCTGTCGCCATCCTCCTTATTAATAAAGTACTGCAGCAGGCGGGCCATGAAGCGTGCGCCAACATCCTTGAAGGCAAGGGTGGGGCCGTGGAAGAGCTCCAAGGCGTAGATGTTTTCCTCCACCTTCACCACCGGACAGTCAAACTGTAGTGTGTCATAGACGATATGCCGGAGTGCATCGGCCTCCACGTCTTCACCGAAGAAGGCATCGGCCACCTTGTAGGCAATTTCCTGGAAAGTCATGCTGCTCATGTTGTCGAAGAACTCCTTTGGCAGCGTTTTTATCTGTTCGGGCATGTAGAGCCCACGGTCTTCGGCCAGTCCTTTGACGACGGCCTTACTCAGGTCAGCTATGGGAGCATTCCCATTGGTACTATAGTATTTCATTTCTTCTTAGTTTTTGCTTTCGGGTGCAAAGTTACGAAAAGTCGAGAGAAGAACAAAACAAACGCGTTTGTTTTTTTTCTTCCGAGACGGAGTAACTTCGCGACTTTTCAAGGCAAAGGCAGGCTGGCGGTCAATGACTGAACACCCTACTTGCAGAGACTGTTCTTTTCAATCGTCCAGTCCTTGCGCTTCAGCAGTCCGCAGTCATCGCCTTCAAACATCTTGGCTGCCTCGCGGTCGCCCTTCAGCTGCCAGTTGAGCCATGCCAGGGCGGGAATGGTAAACTCACCACCGTGGGGCTGGCGATAGGTGCCGCCATGACCTACGGGATAGTTGATGGCGATGGCCGGCACGTGGCTGATGCGGTGGAAGTCGTCCATGCCGTTCTCGTAGGCTATGTCCTCCTTGCCTCCTAATATATATATAATAGGTGTATGGATTTCCTTCAGTTTCTCCTTCGGGGGCATCGGCATGCCGCCCACGGCCTGGGCAGCATTCTCCATCTTGAAGAGTCCGCTGTTACAGATCATCAGTGCCTTGATGCGCGGGTCGGCGCAGTTGAACAACGTCTGCAGACCTCCGCAAGACATGCCTGCCACGCAGATGTTCTTCGTGTCTATTCTTCGATAGTAGGGCGACTTCGGGTCGGCGTTCTGCTGCTCCACCCAGTCAATGCTCTCTATCTGTTGCTGCGTGGTTGACATTTCGCCGCGATAGGGCACTTCTTCCATGGGGATGTAGCCAGTGGCCACGACGATGTAACCGTAGGATGCAATCTCGTTCAGGAATTTGTAGTGTTCCCACGGGGAGTTCGTGCAGGCTCCGTTGCCCCATACCAGCACCGGCAGTGGTTTGTCGGCAGGTATTGTCTGGAGGTCCTTCGGTGCAAACACGGTGTGGGCGTTCAGACCTTCCACTTCGGTCATGATGACCTTGTACGGACCGGTTCCACCATTCTCCACGATGCGCGACTTCAACACCTGTGGCCTTTGGCTTTCCGTATCTTCGCGCTTCTGCTTGTAGAAGCGGTCTATGAAGTCTATCTGTTCACGGTTGGGCACGCTGACGAGCGAAGCACCATTACAGAACTGCATCGTTGTGGGCTTGTCCTTGTCGAACACAGGCCAGTAGGGCAGTCCTTTGCCGTTGGGGTTGCCTGTCTTGGCAAAGTTGACCCAGTATTGCTGTATGATTTCAGCGAGGGCAGCCTCGGCGGGGTACTTGTCGGGCTGGGCGGTGAAGGTGCCGTTCAGGTAGAGAATGTCGTCAGCATGCGACACGCCGTGACGCTTCTTGTTGCCGGCAAACGACACCGTTGACGGCTGTGCGAGATAGGCCGCGTAGGCAGGTGACTTGCCTGTCTGCGACTGCAGGTTCACCCAGGCAAAGCTCGGCCAGGCAAAGCCCATGTCGCGGAAAGTGTCGCCACCGCTGAAGGTGGCTTCCTCCTTGGTGTTGCCGGGATACACCTTCAGTGCTTCCTGGCTCATGTCACCGAACGTCGATTCTATCATCTTCTGGTAGTCGGCAGGCTCTACCTCGCGAGAGAACAGCACTCCTTCGTCCGAATTGGTCATGGCGATGACGGGCACGTCGTTATAGTCGCCCCGCTCGTAGTTGCGGTACAGGTCATCGGTGATGACGTAGCCATCTACGCAGGGCCAGAAGCCTCCAAAGCCCACATTGTTGCCGCAGAGTTCCTCGGCACTCATCTGCCGAAGCTGTTTCAGCGACTTCTTCTTCAGGTGTTTCTGGAATGCCAGTCCTTGCTGCTCGGCACCTTTCTGCGAGGCGTTCGTTGCCAGCGACCTGTTGCCGTCACTCCAGGGGGCAAAGCTGCCGCCGCTCTGGCTGATGACTCCGTGGAAGAGTCCCTTGGCCAGTGGCGAACCTGCCAGGATGCTGCAACTGATGGCTCCTGCCGACTCTCCGAAGATGGTTACCTTCGTAGGGTCGCCGCCGAAGTTCCGGATGTTGCGCTGCACCCATTGCAGGGCATATATCTGGTCCAGCAGACCGTAGTTGCCGGAATGTCCGTCCTTCGACTCCTTCGTCAGTTCCGGGTGTGCCATGAATCCTAATGCCCCCGTGCGGTATTCGATGGTGACGAACACCACGCCGCGGCGTGCCAGACTCGTCCAGAGGTCGCCGCCATAGTGCTCTGTCTGGAATCCGCCGCCATGTATCCAGACCATTACGGGCAGACGGTCGTTGACCGACGTGGCAGGTGTTGCCACCGCCAGATACAGGCAGTCCTCGCTCATCATGTCGGTGGTCAGTCCCGGTCGTGTGGGCTGCGGCGGCCATTTGGCGAAGTCGTCTGCTTTCAGCACACCCTCCCAGGCTTTTGCGGGCTGCGGGGCTTTCCACCGCAGGTTTCCCACGGGCGGGGCAGCATAGGGAATGGCCTTGTAAACGGCCAGGTCCTGACCATCGGCGACTCCTTCTACGTCGCCCGTCTCCACATGTGTCTTGAGTAACGGTTGTGCTGTGGCCATCATCATGGCCATGCACATCATCAGTGTTGATAATAAATATTTTCTCATTGTTTTGTAATAGTTGATATTTTGGTTCTAAAACTTATTGGTATCTGCAAAGGGTCATACAATTCTTCGTGTTCCTATGGTTGCTCTGCGGAAAGTTTTTTGTGCGTGCGTGATTGCTACATGTATATAGTATAGTAGCAATCACGCACACACGGAAATCCGCGCCAACCGACGGTTTTTTCGCAAAATGCAGTCCTGACTCATTTAAACGGCACTTTCACGCAGTCAAAACGGCACTTTCACGCAGTCAAAACGGCACTTCCACGCAGTCAAAACGGCACTTTTACGTGGTCAAAACGTTTTTATATTCTGCGGCATCCCGTTGTTTTCCTTCGTTCATGAAGGTGTGCATAAACTCAGCAAGGCGCAGCAGACCGTAGCTGCCGCTGACGCAGGAAACCTCGTCGTATTGCTGAACAGCGTCGGGCTGTATGCCGCGATGCCAGATGATGAAGGGTACCGGCTCGTTGACGTGGATGCGCAACTCCACGGGGGTGGGGTGGTCTGGCAGTACAGCCATGCAGACGGGCTCGCTCATCTGCTCTATGGCTTCAATGATGGGACGTATGAGTCGCTGGTCCAGATAGTTAATGGCTCGCATCTTCAGGTCAAGGTCTCCGTCGTGACCAGCTTCGTCGGTGGCTTCCACATGTACAAAGACGAAGTCATCGTGTTGCAGGGCATCGATGGCAGCCTGGGCCTTTCCCTCGTAGTTGGTGTTGGCCAGTCCGGTGGCTCCAGGCACTTTGACAATGTGCAGTCCGGCATAGCGTCCGATGCCCTGAATGAGATCTACAGCCGAGATGACGGTTCCCGTCTTGATGTCGGGGTACTGCTGCATGAGCGTCTGCATGCTGGGGCGGTAGCCTCCGCTCCATGGCCAGATGCTGTTGGCCTGGCGCTCACCCTTTGCAGCTTTCGCGAGGTTGTAGGGGTGACGGGACAAGAGCTCCTGTGAACGCAGGATGAGGTTGTTGAGCAGGGTGGCCGTTTGCTGGGGGGTGAGGGTTGTGGGGGGGGCTGCGACAGAATCACAGCCTACAGAACCATTATGACTGCTGGGCTCGGGGCAATCAGAACTGATGGATTCAGGCTTTATGAGGAGGGGACGCCAGGGCTCGTTGGGGTGGTCGTGGGGCGGATTGCAGACAATGTGCTTGTTGCCGCCCTTAATGATGAGCAGGTGGCGATACTGGATGCCGGTGATGAACTTCACGCGTTCACAGCCCTCGCGGTCGTTGAAAGGCTTGGCGAGCGTCTCATTGAGGTAGTCGATGAGTACACGGGCATCGTCAGTTTCCAGATTGCCGCCGTTGTGGGTGATGATTTTCCCGTCTTCCAGGGTGATGATGTTACAGCGGATGGCGAAGTCATCGTCGGCCATGTCGTAGCCGATGCTGGCAGCCTCCAACGGTCCGCGGCCTTCATAGACCTTGTTGAGGTCATAGCCGAGGATGGCGGTGTTGGCGACTTCGGAACCAGGGGGAAAACCTTCGGGAACGGTGATGAGCCGGCCGCAGCGTCCCTCGCGTGCCAGACGGTCCATTACGGGTTTGTCGGAATATTGCAACGGTGTCTTTCCGCCCAGCCGCTCTACGGCGTGGTCGGCCATTCCGTCGCCAAGAATGATGATGTGTTTCACGAACTGAACCTATTTAAAATGAAATCATTTATATATAATTAAAAAACAAGAAGCATCGTGCCGGTTGCTAAATGTTGGCAATCGACATGATGTTGGCAAAGACACCGGCAGCAGTAACGCCGGCACCGGCACCGTAGCCCTGAATCTGCATGGGGTACTCCTTGTAGCGCTCTGTGGTGAGCAGCACGATGTTGTTGGAGCCTGCCAGACTATAGAACGGGTGCGAGGCATCGACAGCCTGCAGTGCCACCTGTGTCCTGCAGCGCAAGCCCGACTTGTCGTCGCTGCCCGGCAGTCTTTCCATGGTGGCCACGAAGCGCCAGCGCCGTCCGTCGGCTTCCAGCACCTTGCGCTTGGCTTCGAAGTCGGCATCTAACTGTGGCAGGTTCTTCCAGAACTCGTCGAGTGTGCCTTCGAAGAAGTCATTTGGCACAAAGAGATGTTTCTCCACGTCCTGTTGCTCCACCTTGTACCCGGCCTCGCGGGTCAGGATGACGAGTTTGCGTATGACGTCGGTACCGCTCAGGTCTATGCGTGGGTCAGGTTCACTGTAGCCTTGTTCCTTGGCCCGGCGCACGGTTTCAGAGAAAGGCACGTCGGCACTCAGTTCATTGAAGATGAAGTTGAGCGTGCCGCTGAGCACGGCTTCAATCTTCAGGATGCGGTCGCCCGAGTTGCGCAGGTCGTTGATGGTACCAATGATGGGTAGTCCGGCCCCGACGTTGGTCTCGAAGCGGAAGATGACGCCTCGCGCCAATGCCGTCTGCTTCAGGCGCATGTAGTTGTCATAGTCGCTGGAGGCAGCTATCTTGTTGGCAGCCACCACGCTGATGTTATGTTCGAGAAACGACTGGTAGAGTGCCGCCACGTCCTTCGATGCCGTGCAATCTACGAATACAGAGTTAAAGATGTTCATGGAGAGCACCCCTTCGCGCAGCTTCTCGGGTGAGCTGGGCTCCGACAGCCTGAGCAGTTCGCGGTAGTTGTCAAGGTCCAGTCCGTCGCGGTCGAAGATTGCATTCTTCGACGAGGCAATGCCCACCACGTTAAGCTTCAGGCGCGAGCGTTCTTTCAGCTCTTCGTACTGGGCGCGTATCTGCTCAATGAGTTTGCTGCCCACCGTTCCCACACCGCAGATGAAGAGGTTGAGCACCTTGTATTCAGAAAGGAAGAACGAGTCGTGCAGCACGTTGAGCGACTTGCGCAGGAAACGGCTGTCAACGACAAACGAGATGTTGGTCTCGGAGGCTCCCTGGGCACAGGCGATGACGCTGATGCCCGAGCGTCCCAGTGTGCCGAACAGTTTTCCGGCAATACCGGGCGTGTGCTTCATGTTCTCACCCACAATGGCGATGGTGGCCAGGCCGCTCTCAGCGTGCATGGGGAACATGGCACCCGTCTGAATCTCCTTGCTGAACTCGTCGTTAAGCACGTCAACGGCAGCCTGGGCATCCTCGTCGCGCACACCGATAGAGGTGGAGTTCTCTGACGAAGCCTGACTGACCATGAACACGGAGATACCGTTGTCGGCCAGGGCCGTAAAGATGCGCCGGTTGACACCTATGACACCCACCATGGAAAGTCCCGTTACGGTGATGAGCGTGGTGCCGTTGATAGAGGAAATACCCTTGATGGGCTTCTGGTCGTCTTCTATCTTGTCCTTGATGAGTGTGCCCGGATGTTCGGGGTTAAAGGTGTTCTTGACGCGGATGGGTATGTTTTTCACGCATACCGGATAGATGGTAGGCGGATAGATAACTTTGGCACCGAAGTTGCACAACTCCATGGCCTCCACGTACGACAGCTCGTTGATGGTGTATGCCGAGTGAATGACGCGCGGGTCAGCCGTCATGAAGCCATCGACGTCGGTCCATATCTCCAGCACGTCGGCATCGAGAGCGGCAGCAATGATGCTGGCTGTATAGTCGCTGCCGCCACGGCCCAGGTTGGTGGTCTCGCCGGAGTCGCGGTCCTTGCTGATGAAACCGGGGACGACGAAAACCGTTGTATGGTGGTCGTCGGTCTTTGACTGTCGGGCTTCGGGTGCCGAGAAAGCCTCGCGCACCAGCCGGTACGTCAGTTCCGCGTCGAGCGACTGCTTGCCGTTCTTCCGCTCGGTCTTGATGAAGTGGCGCGAGTTCATGCGCACACCGCCGTCAATGAGCGTTGCAACAATGTTGGAACTCAGACGCTCGCCGTAGCTGACAATGGCTGCCAGCGTCTTCTCACTCAGGTCGTGAATGAGATAGACACCGGTGTAAATGGAGCGCAGCTGCTCCAGCAAAGGGTTTACCTTACCGAGCAACTGAACTTTTTTCAGAGGGTCGATGATGACACTCTCTATCATTTGATGGTGGCGGCGCACAATGGCTTCATACTCCTGTTCCCACTGTTCGTCGCCCTGCACGGCAAGGCGTGACGTGGCAATGAGCTTGTCGGTAATACCGCCCAGGGCGCTGACCACCACAATGACCGTACCGTGTTGGGCTTCGCTCTCCACAATCCGCTTCAGGCTTAGGATGCTCTCCACGCTGCCCACCGACGTGCCACCGAATTTCAATACTTTCATGGATATTCTGTTTCTATGAATACTTAACAATGAACTATTTTGCCGTCATGGCCTGCTTGACCTTGTTGACGTAGGCATCGATGACGGCAATGGAAACAATGTTCACCACGTCGCGCACCGAACTGCCGAAGTCGATGAAGTGGATAGGCTTGTTCAGACCCACCTGTATGGGGCCGATAATCTCCACATCGCTGTTCAGCATCTGCAGCATCTTGTAGCTGGAGCGGGCCGACGTCAGGTTGGGGAACACCAGCGTGTTGACGGTCTTGCCCTTCAGGCGCGTGAAGGGATACTGCTCGTCGCGCAGCTCATTGTCGAGTGCGAACGTCACCTGCATCTCACCGTCGATGGGAATGTCGGGGTACAGCTCGTGCAGACGTTCAACGGCGTGGCGCACCTTCCAGGCTCCGTCGGACTGTGATGAGCCGAAGTTGGAGTGGCTGATCATGCTTACCACGGGTTTCTCGTTGAAGAAGCGAACGCTGGTGGCTGCCAGCTTGGCAATATCTACGAGAGCATCGGTGTCGGGGTTCTCGTTGACCAGCGTGTCGGCAATATAGAACGTGCCCTTCTGCGAGTTGATAATGTGCATGGCAGCAAAGTGCTTGAACTCCTTGCGGATGCCGATGACCTCGTTGACCACCTTGATGGTGTTGGAGTACTTCGTGTAAAGACCGGTGATAAAGGCATCGGCATCGCCTGTCTCCACCATCATCATGCCGAAGTAGTTGCGCTCGAACATCTTGTCGTTGGCCTCCTGGAAGGTGTAGCCGTCGCGGGAACGCTTCTCGGTCAGTATGCGGGCATAGCGCTCGCGGCGCTCCTGCTCGTCGGGGTGGCGCAGGTTCACTATCTCAATGCCCTCTAAGTTCAGGTCAAGCTGCTTGGCAAGCTTGGCAATCACCTCGTCGTTACCCAGCAGGATGGGCTGGCAGATGCCCTCAGCCTTGGCCTGCACGGCAGCTTTGAGCATGGTGGGGTGAATGGCCTCGGCGAACACCACGCGCTGCGGATGGGCAGATGCTGTGGCATAGAGTTTCTGCGTCAGCTTGGTCTCCTGTCCCAACAGCACGCTGAGTGAGTCCTTGTACTGCTCCCAGTCGGTAATCTGCTTGCGTGCCACGCCGCTGTCCATGGCGGCCTTGGCAACGGCAGCGCTGACCTCAGAGATGAGACGTGGGTCAACGGGCTTCGGAATGAAGTATTCACGACCGAACTTCAGGTTGTTCACCTTATAGACGTCGTTCACCACGTCGGGAACGGGCTGCTTGGCCAGGTCGGCAATGGCATGTACGGCAGCCATCTTCATCTCTTCGTTGATGGCGGTAGCGTGTACGTCGAGGGCACCGCGGAAGATGTAGGGGAAGCCGATGACGTTGTTAATCTGGTTGGGATAGTCGGTTCGGCCCGTTGACATGAGCACGTCGGGGCGTGCCTCCATGGCATCCTCGTAGCTGATTTCCGGCACGGGGTTGGCCAGTGCGAAGATGATGGGGTCCTTAGCCATGGAGCGTACCATGTCCTTGGTGAGTACGTTACCCTTCGACAGCCCGACAAATACATCAGCACCGTTGACGGCTTCTGCCAGGGTATGTACGTCGCGACGGTCGGTGGCAAAGAAACGCTTCTGCTCGTTCAGACCTTCGCGGTCGCTGCTGATGACACCCTTCGAGTCGAGCATGAGGATGTTCTCCTTCTGTACGCCCAGGGCCATGTAGAGCTTGGTACACGAGATGGCCGCAGCACCGGCACCGTTCACCACAAGGCGTACCTTGCTGATGTCCTTGCCCACCACTTCGAGTGCATTCTTCAGACCGGCAGCCGAGATGATGGCCGTGCCGTGCTGGTCGTCGTGCATGACGGGAATGTCCAAGGTGCGCTTCAGCCGCTCCTCAATGTAGAAGCACTCAGGTGCCTTGATGTCCTCAAGATTGATACCTCCAAAGGTGGGAGCTATTTTCTCGACGGCTTCGCAGAACTTCTCGGGGTCTTTCTCGTTCACCTCAATGTCGAACACGTCAATGCCGCCGTAAATCTTAAACAGCAGGCCTTTGCCCTCCATGACGGGCTTGCCGCTCATGGCGCCGATGTCGCCCAGTCCGAGCACGGCGGTACCGTTAGAGATGACGGCTACCAGATTACCCTTGTCAGTGTAACGGTAGGCAGCATCAGGGTCTTCCTGAATTTCCAGACAGGGATAGGCCACGCCGGGCGAATAGGCCAGCGAGAGGTCTGTTTGTGTTCGATAGGCCTTTGTAGGCTTTACTTCAATTTTGCCGGGGCGTCCGCTTTCGTGATATTCCAGTGCGGCTTCTTTGGAGATTTTTACCATAGTGTATCTTTATTTAATCCTTAATTTCAAATTCAAGGTGCAAAAATAATAAAAAAATAGCTTTTACTACGATGATTTAGGAACTTTTTTTATAATTTTGCAGCAGAATGTAAACTTATGCAAGAAATAAAAGTTTTGTCAGCCTATAGGAAGTCACTCCGTGAACGAATACTTGACACGGCCATATGTCTCTTTACCGAACGGGGAATCCGGGCGGTAAAGATGGACGACATAGCCCATGCGTTGAGCATCTCCAAGCGTACGCTGTATGAAATCTACGATAATAAGGAGCAAGTGCTTCTTGAGGGAGTCAACCGTTTGCGTGAAGCGCATCAGCGGCAGATGGAAGCAGATATCGGCCGCGATGCCAACGTCATGGACATTGTGCTCTACATCTACCGTCTGAAGATTGAGGAGTTTCACCGTGTGAACCCGCTGTTCTACTCTGATTTGGGGCGTTATCCTAAACTGTTAGAGTCGTTCCGCAGTGAAAAGGAGCGCACGCGCCAGCAGTTTCTCGACTTCATGCAGCAGGGTGTAAGCGAGGGCTATTTCCGCAGCGACATTAACTTCGAGCTTGTAGGCAAGCTGTTTGAGGTGCAGAGTGACTACATGATGAAACTTGAGCTGTACCGCTCGTACCCCATTGAGGAGCTGTTTCGCAACATGCTCATGGTATCGCTGCGCGGCATCTGCACGAAAAAAGGTGTCGAAAAGCTCGACACCTTCTTAGCGTGATATTTCCTTATTTTGCTTTACTGATGCTGTTCACGCAGCAGGTCGTTAACGGTCTTCACGGGGTTGAACGTTGACAGGGGAACCTCTACGAATACCGTTGACCAGTCGCTCATGGCACCGTTCCACAGTCCGGGCAGCTCCAAGGCCTTCAGCTCCTTACCGCTCTTTGACTTCGAAGAGATGAATCCCGTGGTCTTATCCACATACTCTGGCAGGTTGAACGGCTGTCCCTTGTAGTCCTTGACGGCACAAACCAAGTCAACGGGGTTGAAGTGGGTACCCTTGGTGAACATGTCCATGTATTCCTTGTTCGACTTGTCAATCTGGCTCGACTCCAGAATCTGCAGGCTCACCGTGCCATCCTGGTTATAGGTGAGGAACGGTCCGCCGCCGGGTTCGCCGACATTCTTCACCACGCCGCATACGCGCATGGGTCGGTTCAGCTTTTTGCGCAGGTAGATAACCAGTTCGGCATCCTCCAGATCCTTGATGTCGTGCTTGCGGCAGCAGAGGTCCTGCTGTACGAAGCGTATCATTTCCTCAATCTGCTCGTGGCTGTATTTTCCGGTGTCTATGAGTCGCAGGTATTCAAAGGCTTTCTGCTGCAGCGTGACCAGCACGCCGGCAATGACCTGTTTCCACTCCACGGTGTCGTCCTTCAGGCGGTCGGGCACCACGTTGTCAATGTTCTTCACAAAGATGACGTCGGCTTCAATCTCGTTCAGGTTCTCTATGAGTGCGCCGTGTCCGCCCGGGCGGAACAGCAGCGTGCCGTCGTCGTTGCGGAACGGAGTGTTGTCGGCATTGGCAGCCACGGTGTCGGTCGATGGCTTCTGCTCAGAGAAGGTGATGTCGTACTTGATGCCGTACTTCCGGGCATAGAGGTCGGCCTTCTCGGCAACTTTCTGTTTGAACAGTTCCATGTGCTCGTGGCTGACGGTGAAGTGTACGTGTGCCTCACCGTTGGATGCGGCATAGAGTGCGCCCTCCACGAGGTGTTCCTCCATCGGCGTGCGCGGTCCTTCAGGGTAGTTGTGGAAGAGCAGCAGTCCCTTGGGCAGCTGTCCGTAGTTCAGCCCTTCGGCCTTGAGCATCTGTGCTGCCACGGCTTTGTACTGGCCTTCGGCGAGCAGGGTGGGAATGTCCTTGCCTAAGTTTTTCTGGCAGGCGGCGTTCAGCGCATCGTAGAAGGCGAACTTCTGGATGTTGTCGAAGTAGTGCTTCTCAAAGTCGGTGGTCGGCACGTCGTAACTGGCATCGACAAAGGCAAACATGTCTTTGAACATGCGGCTGGCTGCACCCGATGCGGGTACGAACTTCACCACGCGGCGCCCCTCGGCCTTGTACTGGTTCCAGGCGTTGACATACTGCTGGCGCTCTTCGGCTGTGGGGGCCATGATGCCCTTGCCGATGGCGGCGGCGGCTTCGAGTCTCAGGAACGGGAAACCGGTCTTGAACTGTTCCAACTGGTTGTTGAGTTTTTCTTCAGAAATACCTTTCTGCTTGATTTGTTTTAAGTCTTGTTCTGTAAGCATAAGCTTGATTAGATATTTGAGTTAATGGATTTTGATTGACAAAATTACAAAACTTTTCTGAATAAACGAATAAATGGTTAGTATTTTTTTGCTTTTTACGCACTAATTTGTACCTTTGCACAAAACTTAACCTGATATTCATGACGGAAAGATTGATATTTTCCACCCAGGAGCGCGAAGAGACACTTCTGCTTTACAATAGAATCAAGGAAGCCATAGGTTCTTCTCTCGTTGAGGGCGACGAGGAGAATGTGCGTCTGCACCTGCGCCGATACATGGAACAGCCGGAAACGCGTCGCGACGTGTTCGGGCTGAACCCCATACTGACCAGTCTGCAGACGGCACAGATAGTGGTTGAGGAAATAGGCCTGCGCCGCGATGCCGTGCTGGCCATCCTGCTTCACCCCAGCGTCGAGGCAGGCTTCACGACCATTGACGACGTGCAGCAGACGTTCGGCGAGTCGGTGGCCCGCATTCTTCATGGTCTGCAGCGCATACAGGAACTCTACAAGAAGAACCCCGTCATTGAGAGTGAGAACTTCCGCAACCTGCTGCTGTCGTTTGCCGAAGACATGCGCGTGATACTTATTATGATTGCCGACCGTGTCAGCCTGATGCGGCAGATACGCGATGCCCAAAACGACGATGCCCGCCGGCGCGTGTCTGAGGAGGCGGCCTATCTCTATGCCCCCCTGGCCCACAAGCTGGGCCTTTATCAGCTGAAGTCTGAACTGGAGGACCTCTCGCTGAAATATCTGGAGCACGATGCCTACTACCACATCAAGGAGAAGCTGAATGCCACGAAGAAGAGCCGCGATGCCTATATTGCCAACTTCATAGCCCCCATAAAGCAGAAGTTGGAGAGTGCCGGACTGAAGTTTCACATGAAAGGGCGCACCAAGTCCATTCACTCCATCTGGCAGAAGATGAAGAAGCAGCACTGTCCCTTCGAGGGTGTCTATGACCTGTTTGCCATACGCATCATCATCGACTGTCCTGAAGAGAAGGAAAAAATGCAATGCTGGCAGGCCTACTCCATTGTTACTGACATGTACCAGCCTAACCCCAAGCGGCTGCGCGACTGGCTCAGCGTGCCAAAGTCGAACGGCTACGAGAGCCTGCACATCACTGTGCTCGGCCCTGAGCAAAAGTGGGTGGAGGTTCAGATTCGTACGGAGCGCATGGATGAGGTGGCAGAGCGTGGCGTGGCTGCCCACTGGCGCTACAAGGGCGTGAAGGCCGAGTCGGGCATGGACGACTGGCTCAGCGGCATACGCTCTATGTTGGAGAACAGTACCGGTCTGGAGGCTATGGACCAGTTCCGCATGGACCTTTATGAAGACGAGGTCTTCGTGTTTACTCCGCGTGGCGACCTGCTCAAGTTCCCCAAGGGGGCTACGGTACTTGACTTTGCCTACTACATCCACTCCAAGATAGGCAACCAGTGTGTGGGGGCGCGTATCAATAACAAAGTGGTGACCATTCGCCACATCCTGCAAAGCGGCGACCAGGTGGAGGTAATGACACAAACCAACCAGCGGCCCAAGCAGGAGTGGCTGAACATTGTGAAGACCAGCCGGGCGAAGTCGAAGATACGTCTGGCGTTGAAGGAGACGCAGCAGACCGAGGGCATGATGGCCAAGGAGGCACTTGAGCGCAAGTTTCGTAACCGCAAGATTGAGGTGGAAGAGCCCGTCATGATGCGCATGATGAAACGCTTGGGCTTTAAGGAAACGAGCGACTTCTACCGGCAGATTGCCACGGGACAGATGGACGTGAACTACGTGGCTGACAAATATCTGGAGGAGAAACAGCGCGAAACGGTCGTCACGGGCGATAACCAGGCCCGCTCGGCCTCCGAGTTTCAGTTTGATGCCGACCAGCAGGCGGCCCTTACGGCGCAGGGCGTCAGCAGCAGCGACGTGCTGGTCATCGACCAGAACCTGAAAGGTATCGACTTCCAGCTCTCCAAGTGCTGCCAGCCCATTTACGGTGATCCGGTGTTCGGCTTTGTCACAGCCGGCGGCGGCATCAAGATTCACCGTACTGACTGCCCCAATGCCCCCGAGCTGCGCAAGCGTTTCGGCTATCGCATCGTCAGAGCCAAGTGGAGCGGCAAGGGGTCCAGCATGTACTCCATCACGCTGCGCGTAGTAGGCAACGACGACATCGGCATCGTCAACAACCTGACAAGCATCATCTCGAAGGACGAACGGCTCATTCTGCGCAGCATCAACATTGACTCTCACGACGGGCTCTTCAGCGGCAACCTGGTCGTCATGCTCGACGATACCTCACGCATGGAGGCCCTCATCAAGAAGCTACGCACCGTGAAGGGCGTCAAACAAGTCTCAAGAATATAACCCGTTATCACTAATAAATGACTTTACGCTTATGAAGAAAATCCTGTTACTGTTGCTCATGCTCATTTCGGCAGCAACACTGTGCACGGCACAGACCCTGAGAAACGGCAGCAACGCCTACATAGGCAAGATAGAGCGCGACGGCACCATACGCGACCGCGGCAACGCCTATTTGGGAAAGGTGGAGAGCGACGGCACCGTGCGCGACCGCAGCAATGCCTACATCGGTAAGGTGGAGCGCGACGGCACCATTCGCAACCGCAGCAATGCCTACATTGGCAAGGCCGACGGCGTGGAACCCCGTTTTGCGGCACTCTATTTCTTCTTCAGCATGCCCTAACCCCCAAAAACTCCCTGAATTATTATGGCAACAACAGTAGATGACAAGAAAGTAATCTTCTCGATGGTCGGACTGAGCAAGACCATTCAGCAGAATCAGAAACAAGTACTGAAAAACATTTATCTCAGCTTCTTCTATGGAGCCAAGATAGGCATCATCGGACTCAACGGAGCCGGTAAGTCAACACTTCTGAAAATCATTGCCGGACTGGACCAGCAGTATCAGGGCAACGTGGTGTGGAGTCCCGGATACACCGTAGGCTACCTGCCACAGGAACCGCCCCTGAACGAGGAGAAAACCGTGCGCGAGAATGTCATGGAGGGCGTACAGCACGTCTATGACACCCTGAAAGAGTATGACGACATCAACGTGAAGTTCGGACTGCCGGAATATTACGAGGATGCCGACAAAATGGACAAGCTCATGGCGCGACAGGCTGAGCTGCAGGACATCATTGACGCTACCGATGCCTGGAACATGGACTCGAAACTGGAACGGGCCATGGCGGCACTGCGCTGTCCGGCACCCGACCGCAGCGTGAAAAACCTTTCGGGCGGTGAACGCCGACGCGTGGCACTCTGCCGGCTGCTGTTGCAGAAACCTGACGTGCTGCTGCTCGACGAGCCCACCAACCACCTGGATGCAGAGTCCATAGACTGGCTGGAACAACACCTGCAGCAATACGAGGGAACGGTGATTGCCGTGACCCACGACCGCTACTTCCTCGACGACGTGGCGGAGTGGATTCTGGAGCTCGACCGCGGCGAGGGAATACCCTGGAAGGGCAACTACTCGTCGTGGCTGGAACAGAAATCGCAACGGTTGGCACTCGAAGAAAAAACGGCATCCAAGCGCCGGAAGACCCTGGAGCGTGAACTGGAGTGGGTGCGCATGGCTCCCAAGGCACGTCACGCCAAGGGTAAGGCCCGACTGAACTCCTACGACCGCATGCTGAACGAGGAGCAGAAGCAGAAGGAGGAGAAACTGGAAATCTTCATTCCCAACGGTCCCCGACTGGGCAACAAAGTGATTGAGGCTGAACACGTGGCGAAGGCATACGACGAAAAGACACTCTTCAGCGACCTGAACTTCATGCTGCCCCCTAACGGCATCGTAGGAGTCATAGGTCCCAACGGTGCCGGAAAAACAACCCTGTTCCGGCTCATCATGGGGCTGGAACAGCCTGATGCCGGCACATTCACCATCGGCGAGACGGTCAAACTGAGCTATGTCGATCAGCAACACCGTGACATAGACCCCGGCAAGAGTGTCTATCAGGTCATCAGTCAGGGTAACGAGACCATCCGCATGGGCGGCCGCGACGTGAACGTCCGTGCTTACCTGTCGCGTTTCAACTTCAGCGGTGCCGACCAGGAGAAGAAGTGCGGTGTGCTCTCAGGTGGCGAGCGTAACCGCTTGCATCTTGCGCTGGCCCTGAAGCAGGAGGGTAACGTGCTGCTGCTTGACGAGCCCACCAACGACATCGACGTGAACACGCTGCGCGCCTTGGAAGAAGGCTTGGAGTCCTTTGCCGGTTGTGCAGTAGTCATCAGCCACGACCGTTGGTTCTTAGACCGTATCTGTACCCACATCCTTGCGTTCGAAGGGGAGGGTAATGTGTTCTACTTCGAGGGCAACTATTCGGAATATGAAGCCAACAAGGCCGTGCGTTTAGGCATCGACGAGCCTAAGCGCACCCGTTACCGCAAACTGATGGAAGAATAGCGTTTGTTCTATGGTACAAAAATAAATCTACAAATGCAAGCATTTTTATAGGGAAAGTGACGCTGTGGCATCTAAGTATTGTTAAAACTGGGTCCAGTTTGTCAATGGCATCGCTCAGTGGCGACTCATCGCCTCGGGCGAAGGAGCCGATGAGCCATGCTTTCAGGACGGGCTGGGTCTTGAAGTAGTCGGCAATCGTTTTTTGCATCGTCGAACGTTAGAATATCTTGCTGTCCGGAAAGTTCAGCCGATTAATATCTTCTTGTAGATTGGCAAGAAATTTTCCGGCATGGCCACCGTCCATCTGCGCGTGGTGGAACTGGAAGGAAATGGGCAGTTCGTATCGGAAACACCTCTTTCTGTATCTTCCCCAAATCATGAACGGGTTATTGAAAATTCCGCTGTTCATGCCCACTGCTCCGTCAATCTCGGTATCGATAATGGCCGATGTGCCAATAACCATACATTCATCCGACAAGTCCCTGTCTGAGCAGCTTTCAGCAACCTTCAATGTGTATTCCATATACTGCTGACTGAACAATTCTATGTCTTCGGTGAAGAGGATGTCACAACCAGACACCTCGCCCTCTTTGTTCTTGACGATGGTATTGACAGCAAGACAGTCGTACTGCATCAGCTTGTCGCCGACAGGCAGGAGATAGAACTCTTTGACGGGAGAAGCGGCTTTGCCGATGCACCAGTCCAGCAGCATATTGAATTTGTATTTCTTCTTCCGGCTTATTCTTACCAACCGCGTCACATCGATTGTCTTGAAGAACGTGACCATCGGGTTAGGGGCCTTCATCCATAGCTCAAAGGCTTGGGCACGGCTGGTGTCCTTGGGATTGATTTCCTGTTTCATTCAATTCTATTTCAAAGTTTGTATTCCAATTCAAAGGCTTTCCATTCTTCTCCGTCAATCGTATAACTGTCTTCACCCGTGATGCGGAAACCTACGGACTTGTAGCATTCGACGGCAGAAAAGTTATCACAGAATACGCCGAGTGTGATTCGCTTAGCATCCAGTTCCCGTCTGGCGTAATCAATAGCAAGGCGTAACATCTGCTTACCGTAGCCCATACCTCGTTTCGTGGTATCTACGATGACAAAGCCAAAACGAACAATTGTTATGTCTTCTGTTGGATGCCTCAGCAGGATATGCCCGACGATTTTCCCTTCCATGACGGCCGTCAAAGGATACATATAACAGGCTTCGTATTGCTCCAACATCTCATGTGGCTGCGCAGGGAAATCCTTATACCTGTCGGCACTCCAAAGGCGGAATGCCTGCTTGTCTTTGCACCAACTCAAAACTGTTTCTGCATCGTCGGGATGGAATGGGCGGAGCTTCATCTGATTCAAGTTGCTCATACGTTCCGTTCTCCTCCCAGATTCTTCTTCGCCTCGGCACAGTTCTCCCAGATAGCGCCAACCTTTCTGCAGGTGTTCTTGTCCGGGCAATCGGCACAGGTTTCATAGCCCTTGGCGGCTACACATTGATGCACCTCGCACAGATGACTGCAGAAGTAGAACTTGGGTCCTTCTGCTCGGCAACCTGTACAATTGATACTCTCTGGTGTAATCTGATCGGTGTGATTTATCTCGCACCATTTCTTTGCTATCTCGACGCGCAACTTGTCGTTGTTCTTCATCGTGGCGATGCGAGCCTCACAGGTCGCGCAGTTGATGCCACAGCATGCAATCATTTTATCCATATTACAGAGTTGTTGAAGTTCAAAGAAATAAAAGTCTGTCCAGCCGGTATTCTCAGCATAGAGATGTTGTTGTCCACGCTGCCCGAAGCCGAGGCGCTCGTAGATTCTGTGGGCAGGCTTGTTCGAGGCGAGCGCATCGAGACGGACGGTCTTCATACCATTTGCCTGAGCAAGATGAATAGCCTCTAGAATCATCTTAGAGCCGATGCCTTCGCCCTGCCTGTCAGGACTGACGGCAAGAATATGAATCACGGCGACCTCATCGTCACCCACCTGCCTCGCCCATTCTATCGCGTGATATTCCTTACCTTGATACATCGTGACCGCCATCGCCCCGACGATGCCGCCACCCTCACGATATAGATACATACAGCCCTCTTCGATATAGGCTCGGATGCTTTCTTCCGTCGGATGCTTGCCTTTACTCCATCGGGCATAGAGGCCCATGCCAGCCGTACGTGCCGTCACATCATCATAGAAGGCGATGATGCCGTCGAAGTCGTTTTGTCTTGCTAATTCTAATTTCATTGCGTAACTTTTTAAATCCTGACCGTCCCAAACTATATGGAACGATCAGGACGAATTCTTACTCTATCGGTATCTGAATCACCGACAGCCATTTCTCAGGGTCTTCCTGGTTCCAGGCACCGT
>JAGAYI010000046.1 GCA_017940545.1 Prevotella sp. | reverse complement strand
TTCCAACAGGAAAGGGATTAACACGCCCGTGATAGACAATTAACACGCCCGCGATAAACGATTATCACGGGCGTGTTAATTGTTTATCGCGCCCGCGAAATCCCAGCTACCCCGGCAGAAACTCCCCGTTTCCCCGTACCTTTCTCCCTCGTTCCCCGGCAGTTTCTCCCGGACAGGTAGCACTGCTAAAAGCAGGCTTATTGCCTAAGGCTTACGTCGAACTCACGTTAAAATAATTATTCATTCAAGTTGGTGATTAAAATGATTCTAATTCAACTAACTATAAAACGCCATGTTTAGGTGATATAAACACCATGTTTAGGTGATATAAACGCCATGTTTAGGTGGTGTAAACGCCATGTTTAGGTGATATTTCTAAAAAACTCACGGGAATTTCTTTCTAAAAAAACATTCGAATTGCTTTCCACAAACCAGGGGGACACGACTGATGTTGATAATTCAGTAAAAGTTGTGTTGACAATTCAGTAAACATGTTTACATTTCTGCTTTTTCCACACGCAGAAGCGTTTTTTTCTTCCGTTTTCTGATTGTTTGCCGTACCTTTGCATCACATAACAACAAAAAAAGTAAGTACTAATAGTTGTAGTTAGTTTTATTAAAAACAAAACACATCTGTTCGCCCGACTGACCGAGACGGTTCGTCGGGCGAATTCCTTTTGTCTTGTTGAAAGAAAATGGAATTAACCTAACATGATGTTCTCAACCTCTACAGGCTCGTGGAGGAAGATTTGTGCCGACTCCTTGAATTTCGCTGGGTTCTCGGTGGTCAGGTAATGCACGCTGCCACCACGCGTGCACCGCTGCTCCACGTCAGGATGCTTCAGGAAGTAACGCTGCAGGCTTTCGGCCACATACTCGCCCTGGGAGACAATACGTATGCCACGGGGAACGTATTTATGGATTTTGGGCAGCAGCAGCGGATAGTGGGTGCAGCCCAGGATGATAGTGTCGATGTCGGGGTCGAGGCGCAGCAGCTGGTCTATGCGTTTCTTGACGAAATAGTCGGCTCCGGGCGAGTCGGCCTCGTTATACTCCACGAGGGGCACCCAGAAGGGACAGGCAACGCCTGAGACCTTGACATCGGGCCATAGCTTATGAATCTCCAGGTTGTAGCTCTCGCTCCTGATGGTTCCCTCGGTGGCGAAGATGCCCACATGGCGTGAGTGCGTCAGGGTGCCGATGACTTCCGCCGTGGGGCGGATGATGCCCAACACGCGGCGTTGAGGGTCCCACTGGGGCAGGTCGTGCTGCTGAATGGTGCGCAGGGCCTTGGCCGACGCTGTGTTGCAGCCTAAGACGACGAGCTGACAGCCTAAGGAGAAGAGACGTTCGACAGCCTGTCGGGTAAATTCATAGACTACGTCGAACGACCGGGTGCCGTATGGGGCACGGGCATTGTCGCCCAAGTAGAGATAGTCGTACTGGGGTAATAGCTGACGGATGCCATGCAGGATGGTGAGTCCGCCGTAGCCGCTGTCAAAGATGCCTATAGGACCGGCTTCGCTGCTGAACATATGGTAGGGTTAATGTCTCACGGCCTCGAGCACATCCTGTGTCACGTCAATACCCATTTCAGGATTGATGAAAGGACAGGCGTTCTGGTCGGTATTGATAATAAATGCTACACCACGCAAGAACCCCACTGACTGTAATGCATTCGAAAGCTTCTGGTGCAACGGCGCCATAGCTTCCTGCTCTGCCTCGGCCAATAGACGGCGGCTCTCCTCCTTGAAGGCGATGTTCTTCTCCATGAGCTCCTGCAGTTCACTCTGCCGCTTCTGGAGAATGGTTGGCGGGAAGTCACGCTGTCCGTCAAGGAACTGTTCGTACTTTGCATTGAACTCATCCTCTACGCGGCGGGTCTCTGCTTCGTACTGTGCCCTCAGCGTTGCAAGACGTGTCTGCACAAGGGCATAGTCAGGCATCGACGTCAGGGCTTGGTCATAGCTGATGAAGCCAAAATGAAGACCCTGCGCGTTTGCACCGAGTGCAAACACGAGGGTCAACATAAGGGGTAGGAAAAAGCGCTTCATCATTTAACGCAGACCGAGCTTACCTTTCACTTCAGTCGTCACGTCCTTGCTCAGCGTGGTGCTGATGAAGGGGATGCCGCTGGCAGTATCCATGATATAAACGTAGCCGCCGGTCTCGCCGACAGACTTGATGGCGTCGAGCACCTTCTTGGTGATGGCCTGCATCTTCTCCTGCTGAGCCTTGGCCAGCGCCTGCTGGTTGTCCTGGTAACTCTGCTGTATCTTCTGATACATCTCCTGCAGTTCAGTCTCGCGGCGCTGCTTGATATTGTCGGGCAGTGTCGATTGCTCCTTCTCGAAAGCCTCAGCCTTCTTCTGCAGTTCGTCCTGCATGCTCTTCAGGTCGGCCTCATACTGCTTCTGCAGTGCTTCCACTTCGGTTTTTGCCTTGGCAAACTCAGGCATGGCCTGTACGATTTCCTGTGCATTGACGTGTCCGAACTTCTGAGCGAATGCTGCCACGGGGGCAAGCATCAAAAGCATTACAAATAACTTCTTCATTGTTTTACTTTCTTTGGTTAAATAATTATTTTTTTGTTATTGATTTATTCCGGGATGACGACATTCCGCGATTAATTGGCATAGCCTAACTTGGAGAGCACCTCGTCAGAGATGTCAATCTTGGGCGAGCCGAAGATGATGCCGGTGTCGCTGGCGCGGTCGAGGATGAGCTGGTAGCCGCGCTGGTCGGCCACCTCGCTGACGGCATTGTATATTTCCTCCTGTATAGGATTCATCAGTGCGGCACGCTTCTTGAAGAGTTCGCCCTCGGGTCCGAAGTAGGTCTTCTTCAGTTCAGCGGCCTGCTTCTCCTTGGCCACGATTTCCTCCTGGCGGGCTTTCTTCTGCTCGTTGGAGAGGAACACCACGTTGTCCTGGTAGTTCTTGTAGAGCGTCTGGGCCTCGGTCTGCAGGGCCTCCACCTCAGCCTGCCACTTCTTCGACATCTGGTTGAGCTGTTCGTTGGCACGCTCGTAGGCTGGAATACTCTTCAGGATATAGTCCATATCAAGCAGCGCAAACTTCTGTGCGCTGGCGCTTAAAGGTAAAAAGGTAAAGAGGAAAAGAGGCAAAACCCATCTCACCATCCCTTTAACCTTATTTCTTGAATTCATCTTTTCCATAATTGCATGTTATTTAGTTATACACACTACTTTGACGTTGATGATACTGAATAGTTTATTTCTACGTTCTTACCCTTTTACTTTCTGGCTTTCTTAACTTTTTAACTTTCCTCAGAACTCCTGTCCGAGAATGAAGTGGAACTGGCTGCCACCCTTGGAGCGGCTGCCGGTGCGGTTCGTATAGACATTGTCGAAACCGTAAGCCCAGTCGATACCCATGAGTCCGACCATGGGCAGGAAGATGCGCACGCCGATGCCGGCAGAGCGCTTCATGTCGAAGGGGTTGAAGTCGCTCACGTTAGCCCAGGCATTACCTGCCTCGACGAAGCCCAGACCATAGATGGTAGTGTTGCCGAGCATGAAGGGGTAGCGCAGCTCGAGCGTGAAGCGGTCGTAGGCGTAGGCATTGTAGGATGAAGGTGTCTCGCCGTCCATGATGGCCTTGTAGGATGCCGACGATGACAGCGAGCCATTCTCGTAACCGCGCAGTCCGACGGTTTCTTCGGCATAGCTGGAGGAATAGCCACTCATGCCGTCGCCACCCATATAGAAGGTTTCGAAAGGCGAACGCTTATATTTGTTGAAGGAGCCCAGGATGCCCAGTTCCACACGGGTCATGAGCACGAAGCACTTCTGCCCGTCGGTGAGCGAGGTGAAGGTGCGGCTCTTGAACTTCCACTTGTGGTACTCAATCCAGCGGTACTTCTCCTGCTGCTCACTCTCGTAGGTGGCAGAGTTGGCATCGGTGGCCATGTTCTTATAGTCCTTATTGTCGAACAAAGACCAGGGCGGAGTGATGTTGACCGAAGCAGTGAACTCAGAGCCCGTACGCGGGAAGAGCTGGTTGTCGGTAGAGACACGCGAGAGCGTGATGCCCAGGTTCAGGTTGTTACAGTTACCGTTGTTGATGACGAAGTAACGCCAGTCGCGCAGCATGTAGCGCTGATAGCTCAACTGCATGGAAAGCTGGAAGAAGTCGTCGGGCCAGCGCAGGCGTCTGCCCCACCCTAAGGATACGCCAAAGAGCTGGATGTACTTGTCGTCGTCGAGATAGGCATCGTAGTTGACGAGCGAACTGTTGAGCGACCCGTAGCCGCCATACATGCCATACATGTTGTTCATCCAGGCATTGTTGTAATAGCTGCTGTTGACGTCGGTCTGCTTGGAGAAGAAGGCCGATACGCTCAGTGCGTTGGGTCGCTTGCCGCCGAACCAGTTGGTGGAATAGCCCACGCTGTATGACTGGTAGTACTTACCGTTTGTCTGTGCCGAGAGTGACAGCTGTTCGCCGTCGCCCGAAGGCAGTATGCCGCGGTGCATCTTGTTTTTCCCGAAGAGGTTGCGCAGGGAGAAGTTATTGAACTTGATGCCCACGCGGCCGATGACGCCCGTCTGTCCCCAACCCAGCGAGAACTCCAGCTGGTCGTTGGACTTCTGCTCCAGGTTGTACTCAATATCTACCGTGCCGTCCTCGTAATTCGGTTTAGGCACAGGATTGATTTTTTCCGGGTCGAAGAAGCCCATGGAGGCTATTTCGCGGGCGGAACGCATCAGGGCATCCTTTGAGAACAGGTCGCCGGGCTTGGTGCGTAACTCACGGCGGACGACCTCTTCGTAGAGGCGGTCGTTACCAAATATCCGCACACGGTTGATGTGAGCCTGCACGCCCTCGGTGATACGCATCTCCAAGTCAACGGAGTCGCCTACAATGTTGATTTCCGTGGGGTCGAGGTTGTAGAACAGATAACCGTTGTTCCAGTAGGCATTGCCCACGGCATCGTCATCTTCAGAGAGGCGTTTCTTCATCAGTTTCTGGTTATAGACGTCGCCTTTCTTCATGCCGAGCAGGTTGTTCAGGTAGTGGGTAGGATAGACGGTGTTGCCCACCCAGGTGATGTTACGGATATAGTAGCGCTGCCCCTCATCAACCTTGATATATACGCTGACGTGCTTGTCATCGACATTCCAGACGGAGTCTTCGAGGATGATGGCATCGCGGAATCCCAGTTCGTTATACTTCTCAATGAGGTTTTTCTTGTCCTGCGTGTAGCGCTCGTCGGTAAACTTCTTCGACTTCAGGAAGGTGGAGAGCTTGCCTGCCTCGTGGGTCTTCTTGAAGACACCCTTGGTAATCAGCGTACCCTTGATTTTCTTGTCGCTGAGGAAATAGTTACCGTCGATAATGATGTCGCGCACCTTCATCTTTGCCTTCTTGTCGATGTCAACATCCAGGATCACCATGTTCTTGTTGGTCACATCGTCGCGCTGGGTAATGTTGATGACGGCATTCTTGTAGCCCTTCTCGTCAAAATACTTCTTGGCGAGAATCTTGGCACGGTCAATGACGTTGGGATGAAGGCTCATGCCCTTCATCATGCCTAACTTCTGCTCCAAGTCCTGTCGCTCGGACTTCTTGACGCCGGTATAATTAATGACACTGACGCGCGGACGGACAGCCAGGGTGAAGCGCAGGTAAATCTTATTGCCCACGATGGAGTCGGCAGAAATGCGGACGCGCGAGAACAAGCCGTGCTTCCAATAACGGTTAACGGCATCGGTAATCTCACTGCCCGGCACGGAGATGCGCTGTCCTACAGACAGGCCGGAGAGGCTGGTCAAGACATAGTCTTCGTACCCCTCGACACCTTCGACGGCAATACCGCCCACCTCACACTGGCGCGGCGTGCCGGCATAAGAGATTTCCGGGTTGACGATGACGTCCTGAGCCTTTAAAGTGAAGAACGAAGAATGAAGAATGAAGAATGCCACAAAAAGCAACACCCGTTCTTTCTTCAAATTCAACTTCACCATCTTATATTTCGTTCTTTTCATTATCTTATATCAAAGCGGTAGCAAATTGGCTTTCACCTTTTCATCTTTTCACTTTTTCACTCTTTCACATTTTCACTCTTTCACCTTTTCACTCTTTCACCTTTTCCTCTTCCACCTGCGCCTCTGTCTTGCCGAAACGGCGCTGACGACCCTGATAGCTGGCAATGGCCTGGCGCAGGGCAGCCTCGTCGAAGTCGGGCCAGTAGGTGTCGCAGAAATAGAGTTCTGAATAGGCTATCTGCCAAAGCAGGTAGTTGGAAATGCGCAACTCGCCACCGGTACGGATGAGCAGGTCGGGGTCGGGCATGAAGCTGGTGGAAAGATGACTGCTGATGGTTTCCTCGGTGATGTCCTCGGCACGGATGCCACCCGTTGCCCAGTTCTTCAGAATGTTCTCTGGCAGCTCTTCCATGTCGTGCACCTCGGTGACTATCTGGCGTACGGCCTCGGTAATTTCCCAACGGCTGCTGTAGCTCAGGGCCACCACCATGGTCATGGCATCATTACCCTTGGTGCGTTCCTCGGTCTGGAGAAGCTTCTTCTGCACCTCATCGGGCAGACGCTTCATGTCACCTATCACACGGAAACGCACGTTATGCTTCATGAAGATCTCATCCTCCAGCGAAGTGAGCACCAGTCCCATCAGTGCAGAAATCTCGTCTGACGGGCGGTTCCAGTTCTCGGTAGAGAAGGTGTAAAGCGTCAGGTACTTCACCCCCAGACGCACACACTCAGCAGTAATGCGACGAACGGTCTCCACGCCGGCCTGATGTCCGTAGCGGCGTTCCTTACCACGTTCGTTGGCCCAGCGCCCATTGCCATCCATGATGATGGCGATGTGCTGGGGAATACGTGTCATATCCAGTTCTTCTGCCATAGTCTATTCCTTATTACATATTTTACATTTCGCCCAAAGGTCGTAGGTCAGCGACACTTGCAGGGCACTGTAGCAGTCAGTATTCTTAAAGAGCCCCTTACTCCTGATGCCATAGGGGTCCTGGACACCGTCAAGCTTGTCGCTCAACGAGAAGTGCATCATCCACTCAACACCCAGGTTCAGGCGATTGCTCACCTTATACCTCAGTCCTACGCCTATCGGCACATTGACGGTGGCGGCCTTACCCTCGCCACCTACGAAAGTGCCACCTAAGCCTAACGCCACGAATGGCGTCAGCGGCTTTGCACCACGGTATTCACGCCCGGTACCGTAGGGCCAGAAGTTATACTCAAAGCGCACACCGGCATCGATGAGCGTATGTTTGAAGTCCGTCGCAATGCCCTCCATGTCAGGATACCATGTCTTGACGCCGTCGGCAGAACTTTTCAGCTGGCCATAGCTGACCGTCAGGGCCAGCGCCATGCGTGGGTTCAGCTTGTAACGCCCGACGAGCGAGCCCATGGGCTGCAGGTTTTTCAACAGGTTGCCGTTCAGGTCACCCTGATAGCTTACGAGTCCCGCTGCGGCTCCAACCTCTAAACGATATTCTGGCTCGTCCTGTGCGGAAACCGGCAAGAAGGAGAAGAGAAGGGCGAGAAGGAGTACAGCCTTGGCTCCCCCATGCTCACGTTTCTTCCTTTGATAGTCAGCGGTAACGGACATTCCTCATCAGTTTTTATCTTTCAATCTTTCTGCTGCCAACCCAAGCGGTTATGACGGCCGCGCCACACTTTTCCTGTTTCATCCTGCATCAGCCAGATGAAGTTCTCTTCATCGACAAAGGCCTTGATGATGGTTTCGCTGCTGGTCAGGTCCTGAGGAGCAGTGACGTTGGAACATATCTTCCACGTGATGCCGCCGTCCTTGCTCTCATAAATCTTCAGCTCCTGTCCTTTCAGACCAATGGCCAGGATCTTCTTGTCGTACCACATCAGTGACAGTCCGGCCAGGTGGGGCAGGTAAAGGTAGTTATTGTCGGCCACCTCAATGTAGGACCATCCGGAGATTTCTCCCGTGTCAGAATAGTCAACAATCTTATACCAGAGGTGTGTACGGTCGGCATCGGGCTGGTCTTCCGCCACGCCACCGCCTATCAGCACGTAGTCAATGTCAGTATAGTTGCTGTACGGAAAGCATACATAGGCATAGTCCTCGGTGGGAATGTATGAGGGATAGTCGTCAAGCAACTCATAATCCCACGTCGTGCCACCGTCTCTTGACACTGTCAGCAGCTTGTCTGGTGTGCGGGCATAAAGCTCTTTCGTGCTGCGGCCCACCAGCACGCCTCCGTTCGACGTGGCTGCGCCCACCTGCGACTTCAGGAAAGCAGCATAGGCGGTCTCTGTCAATGCTGGCATCTGCTTCCACTCAAAGGTGTCGCCTTCCTGTTTGTGAACATTCAGGGCAATACTGTAATCCACGAAATTAGTGGAATTATAGCCATAGACACGCAACCTCACAGGGTCGGAAAAATCGATGGTGTCGCCACTGGCAAATGCCTCAGGGGCGTTACCCTCCCCGTCGGTCACCCACAGCTTGCCGCTATTGAGGGTGTTGATGGTGCATGACACGCGGCTCAGGTTGACACCCACCGGCAGGGAGTCGGTGTTAAAGATGCGGTGCTGCGTCTGGTCAATATGAAACTTGACCTCGCTGCAATCCTTATCAACCCAATAGACGGAGTCGGCTCCTGTAGATGACTTTGTGTGCTTCTGCACTTTCAGCGTGCCTAACTGGAACGAAGTAATGGCTGTGTCGTGATAGACCACGATGTCGCTGTCGTTCCCTTTCAGGCATGAACTGCAAAGCATGACTACCGCAAAAGCCACACTCAGCAGTCTGAAATATCTTTTCATCTGTTGTCTCATTTTAATTTTTGGGTGCAAATTTACGCACATTTCCGCAAATAGCCACATTTTTCTGCCTTTTATTAAGTTAAATATGTTATAAAAAAAGAATATTTTAGGTTTTCTAACAAAAAAAAGAGCGCGGTATGAATCACTCACTCCGCGCTCCTTCCTAACGGACATTGGTCTTTGTCAAGGTATAGACGCTTAAAATGGTCACTACTGCGACTAAAACCAATAATACCATTGTTTGAAAATCTAATAACATAATCTTTACCTTAAATCTATTTAACTACTAACCTAATGAATAACAAAAAATATAATCGTCACGATTACAGGTGCAAAGATACGAAAAAAGAAAAAAGGGGGAAAGGGAAGAATGAAGAATTTAATGCTGAAGCAGGGCTTTTTGATGTAGGTCAAAAAGCCCTGCTTCAGCAAGAAAAAAAATTTTCCGTATCCGTCAACGTGACTGCAGAATAGTCAGGTTGTTATAGAAAGACAAGTCAGAATACCGATGGAACGATAGTTCGCAGGTACGACTGTCGGTTTCTGCTGGCAGCGGTGACACGGTCACGGTCTGGGTGTAGTGATAACTGCCAAGGCTGTTCTGGCTGCCAATGGCCACCCAGTTGTGAAGTCCGACGGTCTCACAGATAAAGTCGATGTTGGCATAGACATCAATAACGAATGTGCCACCATCGGCACCGACTCTCAGCACGTCGTCGTCGAACCTGATATAGGTGTCGGCCAGTTGTGTGACAATGATCTTGCCCTCGATGCCGGTACTTGCATCCTTCACCGTTACTACTGCCTGTCGTTTCTCGCCGTCGGGGTTGGCTGCAACGATGAACGACGCTGTCTGTTCGTGTAAGCCACGTGTGCGAGAGGTGGTAATCCAGTCAACATCGGGCAGGCTTTCCTCGGGTGAGACATTGGTCTGATAGACAACATCATACGAACCACCGCCGGCAGGCACGGTCAGCAGACAGTTGCCTGCTGCGTCAAGGGTGTTCTTCTCGGCGTCGAAGAGCACAACGTTGTTCTGCTTCTGTGTGACGTTGAAAGTGATTACATCACCACCCTCGATATCCGTCAAAGTCACTGTTGCCGTACGGTCATCGTATGTCTGGTTGTCGAGCACGACCACAATCACCTTTCCCTCTGAGGCGTACGCCTGACACCAGCTGGCAGTTGTCTTTCCACTGATGTTCTTCACGTCCTGCCCACCAAGGTCTATCTCCTGATAGCTCTGTTCCGGACCAAAGGTCAAGTCCTCGAAACTATGGCCAGACAAGGGACTGTCGTACCCCCCGCAGGAAAGAAAACACATGCTGACCAACAGAGCGGCCAGCATGTGAATAGATTTGCTTGTTATATGATTTCTCATCATTTAAAACCAATTTGGTTTTTACAATTTCGGACCAGCAGCTACCAGAGCCTTACCAGCCTCGTTGCCCTCGTACTTCTTGAAGTTCTTAATGAAGCGGGCAGCCAGGTCTTCGGCCTTCTTGTTCCACTCAGCAGCGTCTGCATAAGTGTCGCGTGGGTCGAGAATATTGGTGTCAACACCTTCCAGCTCTGTGGGCACCTCGAAGTCGAAGTAAGGAATCTTCTTGGTGGGAGCCTTCAGGATGGCACCACCCAGGATGGCGTCGATGATGCCGCGGGTGTCGCGGATAGAGATACGCTTGCCAGTACCGTTCCAACCAGTATTTACGAGGTAAGCCTTGGCACCGCTCTTCTCCATGCGCTTCACGAGCTCCTCAGCATACTTGGTGGGGTGCAGCTCGAGGAATGCTTGACCGAAGCAAGCCGAGAAAGTGGGAGTGGGCTCTGTGATGCCACGCTCTGTACCAGCCAGCTTAGCGGTGAAGCCAGAGAGGAAGTAATACTTGGTCTGCTCGGGAGTCAGGATGCTGACGGGAGGCAGTACACCGAAGGCATCGGCAGAGAGGAAGATGACGTTCTGGGCCTCGGGACCGGCGCTCTTGCCGTTCACCTTCTTGGCAATCTTCTCGATATGCTCGATAGGATAGCTGACGCGGGTGTTCTCCGTCACACTCTTGTCGGCGAAGTCAATCTTGCCGTTAGCGTCAACGGTAACGTTCTCCAACAGGGCATCGCGACGGATAGCATTGTAGATGTCGGGCTCGCTCTCCTTGTCGAGGTTGATAACCTTGGCATAGCATCCGCCTTCGAGGTTGAACACGCCCTCGTCGTCCCATCCGTGCTCGTCGTCACCGATGAGCAGACGCTTCGGGTCAGTAGAAAGAGTGGTCTTACCAGTACCGGAGAGACCGAAGAAGATGGCGGTGTTCTTACCCTCCATGTCGGTGTTGGCCGAGCAGTGCATCGAAGCGATGCCCTGCAGGGGCAGGTAGTAGTTCTGCATAGAGAACATACCCTTCTTCATTTCACCACCGTACCAAGTGTTGATGATGCACTGCTCGCGGGTTGTGGTGTTGAAAGCCACGCAGGTCTCTGAGTTCAGACCCAGCTCCTTGTAGTTCTCAACCTTTGCCTTAGAAGCGTTGTAGATGACGAAGTTCGGCTCGAAGTTCTCCAGTTCCTCAGCAGTAGGCTGGATAAACATGTTCTTCACGAAATGAGCCTGCCATGCTACCTCAACAATAAAGCGGACGGCGAGACGGGTAGCCTCGTTGGCACCGCAGAAAGCATCGACCACGTAGAGGTTCTTGTTGCAGAGCTCCTTGATGGCGATTTCCTTAACCTGCTTCCAAACCTCCTCGCTCATGGGGTGGTTGTCATTCTTATATTCCTCAGAAGTCCACCATACCTTGTCGTGGCTCTGAGCATCGTCAACAATATACTTGTCCTTAGGAGAACGGCCGGTGTAGATACCAGTCATTACGTTTACAGCGTTCAGCTCAGTATTCTGGCCCTTGTCATAGCCAGTCAGCTCAGCCTTGGTCTCCTCGTTGAAGAGGAATTCATACGACGGATTGTGGGCAATCACCGTTGAACCAG
>JAGAYI010000045.1 GCA_017940545.1 Prevotella sp. | reverse complement strand
TTTTTTTCGGAAACGTCTTCCTTCTTTCCATTCCAATTTATTCCCATTTCTTTTTTAAAAAGGGCAATTCTTTAGCAACGGACCACAGGACTTCAGAACTCTTTCATACGCCATGCATAAAAGTCTTTCAAGTCTTGCAGTCCGTTGCAAATTAACTACCGTACTTTCGGACTGAACCTAAATTATTATAATAATTTTTGGATGAAAATTTATTTACATGCAAAGATACATTGCCCAAACCGGCCAAATATTGTTGAAAGTAAATCATTGGATTTTTTCGAAAAAGCACGTCTCTTCCAAAGAGAGTGCCGGGGAAACTGGGAGAAAGGGTAGGGGAAACGGGGACTTTGGGTAGGGGAAAGAGGGAGTTTTAGTAGGGGTAGCGAGATTGACACGGGCCTGTCAAGTTATTGACACGGGCCTGTCAAGTTGTTGACACGGGCGTGTCAAATTGTTGACACGGTCGGGGGAACCCCTATTCTGAATGGCTATGCTTTTTTTGCTGTTCTGTAAGCCTCTTTCTTACAGGAACCATGCTGACGGCAAAGGTACAAAAAGTTTTCTACAAATGCAAGTGTTTGACCTGATTTTTAGAAAGAAAAATGATTCTTGCTGATTCGCTGAATAGTTACACAAATCACAAAAAAATAAGTTGCTGAAAATTTATGAAAGCGAATTATCCATTAATTGCTGCGTGTAGTCATTATATGATTAATTATATGGTAATTATATGTTTAATGATAATCATTAAAAGGCCACGAATCTCTCCATGCGGAGGGCATTCGTGGCCTTTTTCTTTCGAGGTACTTCTTTCTTCGGAGTGCTTTATTTCACAACTTTCTTTCCGTTGACAATATAAATGCCACGGGGCAGGGCGTTGAAGTCGGTAGTGGGCACCAGTCGGCCGTCGAGCGTGTAGATGCGGCTGACGGGGTCGGAAATGGTCACGGGAGTGATGCCGGTTGTTACGGTTGCCTGACAGCCATCCTTGGTATAGTAACCGCCATTGGTGAAGGGGAGGTCTTCCGTCTGGTTGCCGGCCCCGCTGAAGATAATTTTGTTGGGGGCTGTGGTCTTGGCAGATACCCACTTGAACACCTTGTTGCCATTATCGGCTGTGCCAATCTGCGTAGCAGAAACGCCGGGCCACGACGTGCCAACATAGTCCTTACCGTCGCCGCCATCCATCCATGCCCAGGTGTAAATCTGGCTGCCCCAGGTGACAGGAGCCTCGAAGAAAGCACATATCTCGCCCGCGTTGACGGTGCAGAACGAGGGTACGCCGCCATAGACGCCGTCCTGTGGCTGCTCGTCGGGTTTCACTTCGGGCAGGGTGATGTCGCTGGGCTCAATGCCCTGCACGTAGTAGGTGTAGTGATAGCCGCTGATGACTTTCTTCCACCTTGTGTCAGAGGGCGTGTAGCTACTGGCTCCCTTGCCGACCACGCAAAGCAGTTTCTTGTCACCGCTGCCTGCCACGTTCACTGCATAATAATTGGCAGTACTGCCAGCAGGTATCGGTTTGCTGACATTCGTAATGCCCACGGCCTTGCGCACAGCTATCATGTTGGCAATCTCCTGTTTGTAGGCTTTCCAGTGCTTGAAGAATACACAGGGCGTTCCGGGCATGGCCAGCAGGTAGGCATTGGCGGCCAGCGTGTCCTTGCGGAGCGGACCGTTGGAGGTGCCGTCAGGGCGGAGCTCGGTGTCGTGATTCTCAACGAAGGTGATGGCATACTGGCGGTATTTGCCGCTCTGGTAGCTACTGCTGTTGAGAGGGTAGTTGTCGCCTTTGCCATCATCGCTGTTGGGCTTGCCTAACCAGGTCCAGTCGTTCTTGTCAACGGCATTGCGCACCACGTACTTGAACTGGAAGTCGAAGGCAGCCGAGGTGTTCTCGGCATAGTCAATCCAGCCGCTGATGGTGCTGGAGCTGTCCCAGCACTCACCGACGGAGAACTGTGGCTTTGCATTGTTGTTATAGTCTTTGACGTAGGAAGCCCAGAAACCTTTTACCATGTCATAGCGGAAACCTACATAGCCAAGGTCGTCAAGGAGCATCTTGGTATAGGCCTTGCAGATGTTCTGCACGTTCTGGCTATGATGGTCAAGGTCGCGCATGCCGTCCCAGCCTTCGCCAGAGTCGTTGTTGGAACTGAGCGAGTAGCCGTTACTGCTTGCCCATGTCAGTGTGGCTCCCCCGTCATCATTCTTGCAGATGTCGGTGGATGTCATCTGGTAGGTCACGCCTTTGTACGTTTCTGCGGGGAAGTCAACCCAGTTGCTGACGTTCTTACGGTGGTTGACTACAACGTCGGCAATGGTGCCAAGGCCTTTCGACTTAAAGGTCTGAATCATGGTACGCAGTTCCTGTTCCGTACCAAAGGAACTGGTGTAGTGGTTGCCTCCTGGGAACCAATAAAAGTCGTCGTAGCCCATGGACTGTCCGCCGCAGTTGCCGCTCTGCGGAATCCAGATGAGGTCGAACGTTGCTGCCAACTCGTCTGCCTGGCTGGTGAGTTTAGTCCACTGCGTGTCAGAGTAGGAGTCCCAATAGAACCCCTGCAGCATCACACCACCGTAGTTGGCAGGCCAGCCCTGTGCCGACATGCCGAGGGGCATGAGTAACGAAAGTAAAAGGGTGTAAATCTTCTTTTTCATTTCCTGTCTTTGTGTGTTGAAGAAAACGGCCCCACCCCGAAGTTAAGGTGGAGCCGCTTTTCCGTGGTTTTCTTTATTCCGTAGTGATTACTCTACCGTGCAGTAGATGTTGTCAGAGGTCTTACGGGTAGGATACAGCTTGATGGTTGTACCTACGACAGAGAGGTTGTCGCCATTGGCCACGAGGTTACCAACGGAACCGCCGAGGTTGATGTCCCAAGCGTCGTTAGCCGCAAACTTCCAGCCATTGGCCGTCACGGCGGCACCAGTGATTTCGTAGCAGAACTCCGTGGGGTTCCACGTCATCTGCTGAGCGGCATCGCCGGCGTTCCAACCATTGTAGTCGCCTACGAGGTTCATATTGTTAATGTAAGTACCCTTGAGCGAACCGGCAGCGAGGTCGAGCTCAACGAAGTAAACGCCCTCGCCGGCATTGGCCTTGAAGTTGTCGCCCGTCTTGACGAAGTCGCCGCTGACGGTGTTCATGTTGTTAGAGTTAAGCTGCGAGTCGTCGGCCCAGTCGCCGGGACGCTTCTGGAACTTGAACTCCAGACCCCATCCGTTCGGGTCGGCAATATAGACGTAGCCGGTATATTTGCCCTCGCCCTGAGAAGCCACCTTCTGGTCAGAGGCTGACCAGCCGTCGGTAGCACCGATGAAATAGACGAACGGGTCGAACGATAGTGCGCTGACGGTGTAGGTCTGGTCGAGCATGTTGAACGAGAGGTTGTAGAACTTGGCACCTTCGACAGCCTCGATGATGATATTCTCTCCGGCGTTGTCAGTGGCAAAGCGTCCAGCGGTCTCGGAAGCCGTGATGCACTTGCTCCAGTCGCCGCCAAGACCTGACTTCGGGGTGAGCTTGAACTCGTAATTGCCATCGACCAGTCCGGCAGGAAGAGTGCATGTGAAGACGGGGTTATCATAGACATCGCCGCCGCCATTGGTCAGCACGTAGTCGGTATTGGTGTTGTCCCAGTTATTGATGTTGCCGGTGACGTAGTACGCCTCCTCGATGACGGGAGCCTGGGCAATGGCATTGATCTGGAACACGTCTGACGTTGCCATCTTCACCTTGGTGACACCGTTGCTGACCCACATCTCGATGGTGGCATCAAGCGTACGGGTGACGGTGGGGTTGCGTCCGTAGTTGCTGGCAAGATAGGCTTGCAGCTCTGCGGCGCTCATGTTGCCCTCGCTGTCAATGGTATAGCTGTTGTCACCGATGTGGAGCAGATATTCAGGAGCAAAGGCTTCGCTGGTGGCCGTAGGGGCAGTAATGTTAGCCACCTGGACCGTGGTCTGGCCCTCAGCGAGGTTGTTCAGGTTAACGGTACCTACACTTGAAACGCTGCCGTTACCAAAAGCCACTACGTCTGGCTGGGCAATGGCCTGCGGGTCGGCCCAGTCCTTGTAGTCGTCGGTGCAACTTGCTAACAGCAAGAAGGCACCCATGATATAGAATAACTTTTTCATTGTGTTGTTGCTTTTTTAATGCAGAGGCGGTTGTTTTGAGGGACCGCCTCCGCAGGTTACCATTTATTTTGCAATGAACATGTAGGAACCGAGGATATCGTTGAAGAATACCTGGTAAGTACCGGCAGCGTACCAAATGTTGGAGCCGTTGCCTACACCGTAGCCATAGGGGAAGGTGTCGCCACCCCAGTTAGTATCCCATGCACCGTCGGCAGCAAACTTCACACCGCCGCCCTCAGACGGGTCGGCACTGAAGGTAAGGTCTGCCACCCAGTCGTGGTTCTCGGTAGCCGTGGTGAGTGCGGTCATCAGGTTCGAATTGACATCCCATCCCTGATAGTCGCCAGGCATGGAAATCTGGCTGTAGGTAGCCTGTGGGTCGAGCTTCTCCCAAACCATTTCGTAGGTGGCCGTGTTCAACGTGAACTTGTAGTATCCGGCCTCGGTAATGGTGATGTTGCCGGGATCGTCGCCACCGTCGCGATAGGTCTGACCGCCGTTCTGGTCACCGCCGCAGATGCCGTAGTTCCAGTTAGACAGGCCGGCAGGAGCGATAATCTTGAAGATGGCACCCTCGGGGAAGTAGCCGGCATACTCCAGCTCTCCCTTACCGGTCTTCTTGTCGTAGTCGTAACCCTGCTTGATGAACATCGGGGTCATGCCCTTACCGATGGCGTCCTCGCTGTTGCTCCACGAACCGTCGGCAATGCAGCCGCCGGTGAGATACCAAATCTCAATGGGAGAATTGCTCAGCTCGATGTAGTAGGGAATGGCATTAACCTTTACGACGTTGGAATAGACGGTCATGAGGTCAGCAAAGTCAATGTCCTGAACGGCTGCTTTGACACGTATGTTCAGTGCCATAGAGCCTGGCACGTTGTCGGAGCTCCAGCCCTGCAGCTGAACGAGTGCCTTGTCGAGGCTGGCGGCATCGATGGATGCGGTGCAGCCATTGTAGGTTTCAGGCAGGACAATATAGTCAGCGCCGGTGTTGTCCTCCAGCGTCTCGTCGTAAGCCTGGTTAAAGGTTCCTGAGGGTGACACCTGGATGCTGTAGGCCGGAACGACCGGAGCGCCCATGTTGGTGAATATGGGTTGCGACCAAGTCAGCTCAATGGCCGAGGAGGAACTTAAGTCAATGAGTCCCTCACCCACGGCGGGCTGATTGACAACGAACTCAGAAGGCTCGACGAGCGTGGGGTTCGAGTCGTTGTCATCGCTGCACGAAGTAAGTGCGAATGTGCTGGCTGCCAGCAGCATTGCGAATGAAAATATCTTTTTCATATTCTTCTTTACTCTTTATGTTGATTGATTAAGCACCGTAGCCTGGGTTCTGCACCAGATTGGGGTTAGCATTCAGGTCCTCGGCCGGGATGGCAAAGAGATTACGGTATTCAGGCAGGGCCACGCCGTTCTGGGCACCGCCCTTCCACTCCCAGAGGTACTCGCTGCTCTTGGCACCGCCGTAGTAGCCGAAGCGTACGAGGTCAGTTCGGCGGAAGCCTTCGAAGTAGAGCTCGCGTGAGCGCTCGTCGAGAATCTGGTTGAGTGAATAGCTGCTCTGAGTCATGGCGTGAGCGCGGCTGCGCAGTGCGTTGATGTATTCAGTGCCGGCAGCACCGGTCTGACCTCCGTTCTGTCGTGCATCAGCTTCGGCAGCAATGAGGTAAGCCTCGGCAGAGCGCATGAGGAAATAGTCGATGTCAACAAACTTGTTGTTGTGGGGAGTGGCACCGGTAGAGTAGGCGTTGCGGAACTTGGCAACGGAATAGCCCGAGGTGAACTCGCCGGGTTTTGAAACGACCAGCTCACGGTCAGTACCGAAGAGCAGGGCGCGGTCGTCGCCGGCAGCAACGGTCATGTCGGCTGTACCGACGTTGGGCGCATCGTTGTTGGGGAAGAACTTGGCCACAAACTGGCTGCGGGCACGGTTGCCTGACCAGCAGTTGGTGAAGTCAACGCCGAAGTTGCTCTGGGTGTCCATGTCGTCCTTCCAGGCAGAGCTCATGACGAACATCGAGGTACCATAGGAAGTGGTGGTCACACCGTCCTGCAGCAGCGGCAGGATAGCCTCGACAGAGGCGCCGCTCTCGCCGTTGTCGCCCATGAAGAGCATCTGGTAGGCCGTCCAACCGTTGGCACCGCTCGTCCAAAGCTTGTGGGGACCGTTGATGACCTTCTCTGCATAGGTCTTGGCATCGGCCCAGCGGGCAGTACCCGTATAGACCTCGGCATTCAGATACATGCGGGCCAGCAGCAGGTTGGCTGCATCCTGGTCGGCACGACCGTAGCCGGCATCGGTGCTCTTGCGAGCAGCAGGAGCCAGCAGCAGGTCTTTCACTTCCAGCAGTTCGCTCTCAATCCAAGCGAACAGGTCAGCACGCTGAATCTGCTCAGGCGGAGTGGCCATGACCTCTGTGGCAAAGGGAACATTGCCAAAGCAGTCCATGAGGAAGTAGTAGTACATGGCGCGGAGGAAGCGAACCTCGGCAGCGCGGGTAGCATCGACGTCGCCACACACCTCGAGATAGTGGTTGCAGTAAGAGATGCTCACGTAGAGTCGGTTGTAGAAGCCTTCAATCATCGGGTGAGAAGCATCATAGGTGTTGTAGTTAAACTCAGGAATGCCCGGGTCACCCCATGCACAGATGGCCTCGTCGGTTGTCAGCTCGTTCAGGTTCCACATCTGACGCACGAAACCTGTCGTACCACCGTCAAGGCGGTCAATGTCGCAGTCGCCGTCAGCACCCGTCTGGCCGGCCAGTGCCATCGTAGCGTAGCATTTAGAATAAAGCGCAGCCTCGTCGGGCACCATAACCGAGCTGGGGTCTATTGGCGTCACGTCCAAATAGTTGCAAGAAGTAAGCCCGACGGTAAGCAGCATAGCGGCTGCAGGAGCTATTTTCTTAATATTATTGAGTCTCATATTGAATGTAGTTTAGTAATTAAAAGTTAAGATTCAAACCTAACAGGAGAGTGAACGGACGCGGATAGATATTGTTGTCAATACCGCCGCCGACTTCAGGATCCAGGCCATCATACTTGGTGATGGTGAACACGTTGGTGGCCGATGCATAGACACGTCCTGAAACGCCATTATAGTTGCCTGACTTGAAGAGGTTGTAGAAGGAGTAACCCAGCGTGATGTTGTCGCACTTCAGGAACGAAGCGTTACGTACATAGTAGTCAGACAGACAGCACTTGTTGTCGTAGGTCGTCCAGTAGTTGTTAAGAATCTGCGGGATGGTGTTCTGCAGATAGTTGAACGAAGAGTCGAATCGTTTCTCCGTGTTCTGTACGCCGGCACCCTTATCCCAGAATACGTAGTTGTCAAAGCTGGCGCGCAGGCCGAAACCGAAGTCCCAGTCCTTATACTGCAGGCGTGAGCTCAGACCTGCCAGGTAAGGAGCTGCGGGGCTCTTGTAGAAGTAACGGTCGGCATCGCTGATGGTGCCGTCGCCATTACGATCGACGAAGACGCCCTGAATAGGCTTGCCTGCCTTGTCATACACCTGCTGATAAACGTAGAACGAGCTGGCGGGGTGGCCCACGCTGTGGGCCTGACACTGGTTACCCGTACCGGAAGAGATGCCACCCGTCATGACAAGTGAAGACTCACCGGTCAGCTCGGTAATCTCGTTCTTGTTGTAGGTGAAGTTACCGGTAATCTCCCAGCTCCAGTCACCAGAGACGATAGGACGAACGGTGACGGCAGCCTCGAAACCGCTGTTCTTCAGCGAACCGATGTTCGACACCACCTGGTTACGGAAGTTAGAGCCTACGGGCACCGAAGCCGTGTTAATCAGGTCGGTGGTCTTACGGTAGTAGTAGTCCAAAGATGCCGTGAAGCGACCGTTGAAGGTGCTCCAGTCAAGACCGACGTTGGTCGTCGTGGTGGTCTCCCACTTCAGGCTCTTGTTGTAAGCGTCTGGACGGTAGAGCAGTCCGGTGGGGTTGACCTCGTTGATGGGATAACGACCGTTGACGTTGGTCTTGTTAACATTGTAAGAGGCAAAGTAAACGTAATTGCCAATACCGTCCTGCTGGCCGGTCTTACCCCAGCCGAGACGGAGCTTGAGTTCGTCTAACCAGTCAGCCTTAATCAACTCACTGATTTTGAAGCCCAGGGCAACCGAGGGGAAGTAACCCCAGCGCACGTCCTTATGGAAGCGTGAAGAACCGTCGATACGCATGGTAGCGGTCAGCATCAGCATGTTGAAGGCCGAGTAGTTCAGACGTCCGTAGTAGGACTGCAGCTTGCTCTCACCCTTCCAGATGTCCTCTTTGTAGTTATGGTAGTCGGTTGACGTCATGGCAGCAATCTGCTCAGGCGTCTTGTCGCGCAGTGAGTAGGTGTCGGTGTAGAGGCTGTTACCCCAGTACTTGGTCTTCGACATTTCGTAACCAGCCATGATGTCAAAGTGGTGCTCCTCGGTGAAGTCCTTGTAGTACTGAGCATAAGCAGAACCCACGAGGTTGTACTTGTTCTCCTTGGTGAAACCGGTGTTACCGAAACGGTAGGTTGAGGGTCCCCACTCTGCCATGTCGGTAGTCTGCTTACCGTTAGCCCAGTCGCCGCTCAGGTTGACGTGCAGGCGCAGGTCCTCGAATCCGTGAATCTGGTAGTCAGCCTCGATGTTGGCCATGTAGTCGAAAGAGTTGGCGCGGTCGTCCTTCTCATAGAGGTTAGAGACGGGGTTGGCCACGGCCTTGTCGTTGAACACTGTACCCTCGACATCGTCCTTCGTCGTCCACTGCCAGTAGCCATTGTAACTCTTGAATGCCTCGTCGCTCGAACGAACGGCCTGCGTCGGATCAATGCGGGTAGCGTTGCCAATGGCGTCTTCGTTAGCATAGTTGGTGTGGGCATACATGAACTTTCCGTTGATGTTCAACTTCAGGTGGTCCTCAAAGAACGACGGGTTCACGCTGACGTTAGCCGTGAAGCGCTGATAGTTAGAAGTCTTCAGGATACCGGCCTGCTGAGTGAAGCCCACGCTGGCACGATAAGGCATGTTGCCTAAACCGCCTGCTACCGTCACGTTATGGTCGGTAGAAACGGCTGTGCGGTAGATTTCCTTCTGCCAGTCGGTATTGGCACTACCAAGGAGAGCAGCAGCGGCAGATCCTTCGCCATAGTAGTCGTTGACGAACTTACGATACTGGTTGGCATCGAGCAGGTCGAGCGACTTCTGCCTCATGGAGATAGAGACGTTACCGTTGTAGCTTATCTGAGGCTTCTGGTTCTTGCGTCCCTTCTTGGTGGTGATGATGATGACACCGTTCGAACCACGGCTACCGTAGATGGCCGTGGCAGAAGCGTCCTTCAGTACAGTGAACGACTCAATGTCCTGCGGGTTGACCATGGCCAGTGCGTTAGGTGCGCCCTTGATGCCCTGGTTGTCCATAGCCATACCGTCTATCACAATCAGCGGGTCGTTAGAAGCATGCAGTGACGAACCACCACGAATACGGATAGTAGCACCGCCACCAGGGGTACCACCACCGTTGGTCACGTTGACACCGGCTATCTTACCCTGAATCATGTCCTGGGCGCTGACCTGCAGACCATGGTTCTTCTCGTCAGGCTTGATGGCAGTCACCGAACCAGTCAGGTCGGTCTTTCTGGCAACACCATAACCGATGACCACGACTTCGTTCAGCGTGTTGGCCTCGTCCTTCAGCGTAATGACCAGCTCAGGGGCAGCTGCCACGGTGGCAACTTCATAGCCAATGTAAGAAACCTGGATGCTGGCACCTTGGTTGCATTGCAAGGTGAAGTTACCGTCAATGTCGGTGATGACGGCGGTCTGTGTGCCAACCACGCGGACGGTCGCACCGATAATCGGTTCGTTCTGAGCATCCTGAACATAACCTTTCACAGTAATCTGCTGTGCAAAGGCTCCTACCGATAGAAATAGCCCTAATAAAAGGACGAGCATTCTAAGCGGAATTCTAATGTTTACCTGCTTCATCATTTGTTTTTTAAGTTAGTGATATGATTATTTGTTTGTAGTTATAACTTGAAATTGACTTAAATCAAGTGCAAAGATAGGATTGTTTCGCTTTCGTTGTACATTTTTAAGGTATAAAAGATGTGTTTCGGTTGCGCAAACGTTTGCATTTGTAAATTATTTAAAATATAATAAGGTATGTGTAGGCCATTCGCAGTAATTGTATATCTTTGCATTATCAAAACTGAAAACCGTTTTTCCATGGAAGAAACTGTACAGCTGACGATGAAGGACATAGCGCGGGAGTTCGGCATCTCCGTCGCTACGGTTTCGCGTGCCTTGAAAGACTCGCCGCGCATCAGTGCAGAGCGGCGTGCCGCCATTCAGCAGTATGCCCGCGAGCATAACTTTGCACCCAACGTGATTGCTGAGACTTTGCGCAATAGCAAGGTAAAGCCTCTGAAAATCATTGGGGTTATTATTCCGGAGTTCACGCATTTTTATTTCTCGTCGGTCTTGTCAGGCATTGAGGAAGAGGCCTCGGCGCATGGCTATCGTATCATGGTGGCGCAAAGCGACGAGCGATACGAACGCGAAGTGAAGATATGCCAGTCGTTTTTCGAGAACAAGGTGTGTGGCGTAATTGTCTCGCAGGCAAAGGATACGCAGAGGTATGACCATTTCCAGCGGTTGATTGATGCCGGCATGCCATTGGTGTTTTACGACCGTATTTGTACAGGTGTGAACGCCAGCCGCGTGGTGGTTGACGACTATATGGGGGCATTCAATGCGGTAACTCACCTGATAGAAACGGGATGCCACCGTATTGCGTTCTATGGCTCGTCCATGACATTGGAGATTTCCAAGAACCGATACAACGGCTACCGGGATGCCTTGCTCAAGCATAACATACAGCCTGACGATACGCTGATGCGCTTTTGTGACAACAGGACTGACGCTGTGGCTATTACGCCAGACATACTGCAAATGGAGAATCGGCCTGACGGTTTCTTTGCAGTCAATGACGATACGGCCATTGGCATTCTTTACACCGCGAAGCGCATGGGGCTGCGGGTGCCCGAGGATGTCAGCATCTGTGGCTTTACGAATGGTCAGCGTGCAATCGCTTGTGACCCTATGCTGACCACTGTGGAACAGCGTGGCGTGATGGTGGGCGAGGAGGCTGCCAACATCCTCATCGGACATGTGGAGGGAACCATTCCCCGTCATAAAACAGAACGCAGAATCGTGCGCACGCGTCTGATTATCCGGGGGACAACGAGGTAAAGGGTAAAGGTTAGAGGTTAAAGATTAAAGTAAAAAGTAATAGAAGATGAAACAGAAACCTGATTTAAGTTTTTGGAGCTTATGGAACCTGAGTTTCGGGTTCTTTGGCGTGCAGATAGCGTACGCCTTGCAGAGTGCGAATATTTCGCGAATCTTCCAGACCTTGGGAGCCGACCCACACGACCTGAGTTTCTTCTGGATTCTCCCGCCGCTGATGGGAATTCTTGTGCAACCGATTGTGGGAACGCTCTCGGATAGGACGTGGACCCGCTTCGGCCGTCGCATACCGTATCTGTTTGTCGGGGCACTGGTGGCAGTGTTGGTGATGTGCCTGCTGCCGAATGCCGGCTCGTTCCAACTGTCGGTGGGTGCCGCACTCATCTTTGGCCTGTGTGCCCTGATGTTCCTTGACACCAGTATCAACATGGCTATGCAGCCGTTTAAAATGCTGGTGGGTGACATGGTCAATGAGAAACAGAAGGCGAAGGCTTATAGCATCCAGTCATTCCTGTGTAATGCCGGAAGCGTGGTGGGATACCTGTTCCCCATCTTCTTTACCTTGTTGGGTATTGCCAATGAGGCTCCGAAGGGCATCGTACCTGACTCCGTCATCTGGTCGTTCTATATCGGCGCAGCCATTCTGATAGGCTGTGTCATCTATACAACCGTCAAGGTAAAGGAGTGGAACCCTGAAGAATATGCAGAGTATAATGGGACTGCGCTAAAAGCCACCTCGGAGACTGCAGATCGTGATTCCGCTAACTGGTTTGTGCTTCTGAAGAACGCTCCTTCCACTTTCTGGAAAGTCGGACTGGTTCAGTTCTTCTGCTGGGCTGCCTTCCTCTATATGTGGACCTATACGACCGGAGCCGTGGCAGAGACCGTATGGCATTCAACCGACACCACTTCGAAGGCTTTCCAGGATGCAGGCAACTGGGTGGGTGTGCTCTTTGCCGTGCAGGCTGTAGGTAGTGTGGTCTGGGCAACTGTTCTTCCGCAGTTCAGGAACACCAAGGTTGCCTATTCGCTGAGTCTGGTGTTAGGCGGCATCGGCTTTGCTATGGTGCCACTGATTAGTGACCAGTATATGTTGTTCCTCCCGTTTGTGCTCATCGGTTGTGCTTGGGCTGCTATGTTGGCCATGCCGTTTACCTTTGTAACCAACGCTTTGCAGGGTTATGGACACATGGGGGCATACCTCGGACTGTTTAACGGAACCATTTGTGTGCCGCAGATTGTGGCCGCCCTTGTCGGTGGTGTCGTTCTCCATGCTGTTGGTAGCCATCAGTATTCCATGATGTTTGTTGCCGGCATCCTACTCATGGTGGGTGCGGCTTGTGTCTTTGTAATCAGGGAAAAGAAGTGAGAAAAAGAGTCCTTCTATATGTAATCATGTTTGCGTGCGCATCGTCAGTGCTTGCCCAACAGCGGCATGGCGATGCGCTCGACGACGTCTTGGCCCATGTGCCTATGGCAACGGTTGTTGCCATGAAGTTGGGTGGGGTTGAGAGCCGGCACGACTGGACACAGTTAGCGGTTACGGCAGGAGCATCATACTTGCTTTCCGCTGGGGTGGCATTAGGCTTGAAACGAGGCATCAACGAGTGGCGACCGGACCATAGTGACCAGCGTTCCTTTCCGTCAGGACATACTACCATGGCTTTTTCCGGTGCTACGGTCCTGCACCATGAGTACGGACACTTGTCGCCCTGGGTTAGTGTGGCAGGTTACGGAGTGGCAACTGCTGTGGCCGTTGACCGGGTGGCAAGAGACCGTCATCACTGGTATGATGTGGCAGCAGGCGCAGCCATTGGTTTTGGTTGCACGGAGCTGTGCTATTGGGCGAGTCGTCGGTTGTTCAAGAGCCGTGATGTGGCATTGAACTTTACGGGTAGTGACCTTCAGGTAGTTGTTAACTTGTAATTCTGCTTCTCCTTTGTCAAGAAGCGGAATCGTGCAAACGTTTGCATTCTTTCTTATATTAATTCATGTCATTAGGAAGTTCATGGCATGAATTTATTTTGTAATTTTGACGGCAGAACTAAAATCTTAATTCCTATGAAGTTACAATTTAATTTAACCTATCAGACTACTTTCGGTGAGTATCTGGTGTTGAACATCCTTACTGGTAGCGAACCCTCAAAAGTTGACCGGCATAAAATGACTACGCTCGACGGCGAGCATTGGACCGTCGATGTCAAGATGACGGCTAAGTCAGAAACCTTCATTGACTATTACTATAGTCTGGCGCGTGGCGAAGAAGAAATGCGGCGCGAGTGGCTCGTAGTGCCTCACCGGTTGGAATTTGCTGCAGTAAAAGGAACTCATTATACGGTGTATGACCATTGGATTGACATTCCGGAAGATGCTTATATGTACAGTTCGGCCATTACCGACTGCATCAATGTCCGTGAGCGTGCGTTGAGCACCCCGACGGAGTTCGTGCGTACAGTACGCCTGAAGGTGCGCGCGCCGCAGTTACGCAAGGGAGAACGCCTCTCTATTATCGGTGAACCTCAACAATTAGGTGGCTGGGATGTGCAAAAGGCTCTCCCCATGACGGAGCACGAGTGCAACGAGTGGGTGGTCAGTCTTGATGCTGCGCTGCTGCCCGCAGGTCGTTTCGAGTTTAAGTTCATCATTCTTGACACTGAACCAGACTATACCCCTATGTGGGAACAGGGCGAGAACCGCAGTATTGACTTGCCTGAGCTGAAGGACGGTGACGTGGTGGTCTATGAACTGTCGAAGGCCAACTTCCCCATTTACCCGTGGAAGGGAGCCGGTGTAGTAGTTCCGGTATTCTCGCTGCGTAGTGATGGAAGTTTCGGCGTGGGCGATTTCGGCGATTTGAAGCGTATGATTGACTGGGCATATAAAACCTGCATGCACGTGCTGCAAATACTGCCCATCAACGACACCAACATGACGGGTACGTGGCAGGATTCTTATCCTTATAATAGCATCAGCATCTACGCCCTGCATCCGCAATATACCGATTTCCGGCAATTGCCTGCTATTAAGGACGAGGCGGTCAGGGCAAAGTTTGAGCAACTGCGTCAGGAGCTGAACGCCCTGCCTCAGATAGACTACGAGCGTATGTTTGCCGCCAAGATGGAATACCTGCATATCATCTTCGAACAGGAGTGGCGTAGCGTCAGCCGCAGCAAAGCCTATAAGGAATTCTTCGAGCGTAATCAGGAATGGCTCGTGCCATACGCCCTGTTCTGCGTGAACCGCGACAAATATGGTACTGCTGAATTCTCGAAATGGGGTAAGGACTCCAAGTATGAGGAGCCTCGGGCATCGCGTACCAAGCAGTCCGCGTCACGCGAAGAAGCGTTCTGGTACTTCGTGCAATATAACTTAGACCAGCAGATGCGTAGTGCCCACGACTATGCCCGTGCCCATCGCGTCGTGCTGAAGGGAGATATACCCATTGGCATTTCGCGTGACGGCGTAGAGGCTTGGGTGGAGCCCAAGTATTTCAACCTGAACGGACAGGCCGGTGCTCCGCCCGATGCCTTCTCGGTGAACGGGCAGAACTGGGGCTTCCCTACCTACAACTGGGATGCCATGCTTGAAGATGGCTGTCAGTGGTGGGTGCGTCGCTTCCGTAAGATGGCCGAGTATTTTGATGCTTATCGCATTGACCACGTGTTAGGGTTCTTCCGTATCTGGGAGATTCCCATTCATGCTGTCCACGGCTTGTTGGGTCAGTTCTCGCCCTCATTAGGTATGACACCGGCTGAAATTGAAGGCTATGGACTGCAGTGGCAAGAGGATCTTTTCACGACACCGTTCATTGCCGACTGGACGATTGACCGCATCTTTGGCGACCGTGCACAGTATGTAAAGGAAACCTTCCTCGACCCGAAACATGATGACATCTGGCAGATGAAACCCGAGTTTGACACCCAGCGGAAAGTGGAAGCATGGTGGAAGGCTCAGCGTGAAGCGTCTGCTGCTGACGAAGCGGAGGCTCTTGAAAATCTGAGAGATGGCCTTTATGCCCTTATCAGCGATGTGCTCTTCGTTCGCGACCGTAAGGACTCGAAAAAGTTCCATCCGCGCATTGGCGTACAGAATGACTTTGTCTATCAGGCACTCTATGATCATGATAAATACCATTTTAATCGCCTCTATAACGACTACTTCTACCGCCGGAACAACCAGTTCTGGTATAACGAGGCCATGAAGAAACTGCCCCGACTGACACAGGCAACACGCATGCTGGTTTGCGCAGAAGACCTTGGCATGGTACCCGACTGCGTGCCCTGGGTAATGGATCAGCTGCGCATTCTCTCCTTAGAAATACAGACCATGCCAAAGGACCCGAATATCCGCTTTGGCAAACTGTCGCATAATCCCTATCGTAGCGTATGTACTTTCTCCACCCACGACATGCCTACGCTGCGCCAGTGGTGGGACGAGAATAATGAACAGACACAGGCCTACTACAATATTCCGTTACGCAGAAGCGGTGTGGCTCCCCATCCGCTGCCCGGCTGGCTGGCTAAGGACATTGTCAGTCGTCAGCTGACGTCACCCTCCATGCTTTGTTTGCTGTCGCTGCAGGACTGGCTCTCTATTGACGAGCGTCTCCGTCTGCCCGACCCCAATGCCGAACGCATCAACATTCCTGCCAACCCACGCCACTACTGGCGTTACCGCATGCACCTTACCATTGAGCAACTGATGCAGGCCGATGAGTTTAACGATGCCGTCAAGACGCTGATTGTCCAGAGTGGAAGAAAATAATGCATCATAACGATAACTAAATTAAAGAAGATATGGTTAAATTAATGTTTAGATTCTGCGCAGCCTTATTCTGCGTTCTGCATTGTACATTCTGCATGGCCTCTACCGTTACCTCGCCCAATGGTAACATTGAACTGACCTTCACGGTAAATCAGGGACGCCCCATGTACAGCATGACCTTCAAGGGAAAGGATGTCGTCAAACCCTCGTATTTAGGTTTGGAGCTGGCCAAGGACAAGCATGCCTCCAAGGGACTGAAGGAAACCGACCTCATGGACGGTTTTGTGCTGAAGAGCGAGCAGACCAGCGAGTT
>JAGAYI010000044.1 GCA_017940545.1 Prevotella sp. | reverse complement strand
CGCCCGATGTTGTCGAGCTTTCGCCAATAGCGTCGTGGTGTCCATTGCCGCGCTGAGGCGGGCAGGAACTCCCGGTCGTTTTTCAGGGAGTCGTGCCGACAGTCGAAGAGGTTTTCACAATTCAGTTCCACCAAGGTGAGAAACCCCGACAGCAACAGGCTGGCAATGGACAACACGTGATATTGGACTGTGTGTTTTACGATTCGACTATTCTTCCGCCACCTTCAAGTCGGCAAAGGCGGCGGCTTCAGCCTCAGCAATGATGTCTTCGCGTGTCTTCTCGGCGGGCGTCTCTGCTGCTACGTTCTCCGACGGTTCCGCGCTGTCAGCATCCTGCTGGCTTGGGGTTGTTTCCACAACGGGTGACGAAAGGGGTGACTCAATGATAAACGCTTCCGGCTGTTCCACGTCGGGAGCCACCTGCACCGGTTCTTCTTCCATCTTGGTGCGCTCTGTCTTGGCAGCGAAGATGGCATCGATAAACTGCGGCTCGCGGCGCAGGCGCAGCAGCGTGTCCTTTGATGCCAGCTGGTGGCTTTCCTTCTTTGAGTATCCCCTACCCTTACAGCCCTCGACACCTTCTATCAGCACCACGCACTCGAAGACGGGGCTGCCGCTCTCGTCCTTCGACTGCCGGATGGCTTTGTACTCCATGCGTACGCGGTTCTTCTGGGTCCACTCCAGGAGCTTCGACTTGAAGTTCACTTCCTTGAAAGCTACCTTGTCAATATTGATGAGCTGCCTGAGAATGCGTTTCTGCATGAAGGCCATGCAGGCATTGTAGCCGCGGTCCAGATACATGGCACCTACCAGTGCCTCGAAGGCGTTGCCGCCCACGTAGCTGTTGTGCGCCGTGGAGTGGTCGTTGGACTTGATGAGCTGTATGAGTCCTATTTCCTGAGCCAGCTTGTTCAGCGTGTCGCGCTGCACCAGCTTGGAGCGGGTATTGGTCAGGAAACCCTCGCGCTTGCCCTTGAAGTGACGATAGACTATGTCGCCCACGACGGCGTCGAGAATGGCGTCGCCGAGAAACTCCAGGCGTTCGTTGTTGAGTGGACGGCCGTTGGCGCCCCTGCGTGCAGCACTCTTGTGCATGAGTGCCAACTGGTAATACGCTATCTTGCGCGGATAGAAGCCCGTCATTTCGTAAATAGCTGAAAAAAGCTCCTTCTCCTTGCGGAAAGGGAGCCTTATTCTATCTATCAAGTTACTGGTATTCAGCATACTTAACTTCGTTGAGTTTTCTTTCGTCCGAAAATGCAAACGCTATTTGCATTTACTCACTTATCCGAAAACTTTTTGAATACTACGCAGGCGTTGTGACCACCGAAACCGAAGGTGTTGCTCAGTCCGGCACGCACCTGGCGCTTCTGGGCCTTGTTGAAGGTGAAGTTCAGATGGTAGTCAATCTCTTCATCCTTGTCGTCCTCTGCGTGGTTAATGGTGGGCGGAATAATATCGTTCTGCACAGCCAGGATGGTGGCCATAGCCTCTACAGCTCCGGCAGCACCCAGCAGGTGACCTGTCATGGACTTCGTGGAACTGATGTTCAGCTTGTAGGCCCAGTCGCCAAACACCTCCTTGATGGCCTTGGCCTCAGAGATATCACCGACGTGGGTACTGGTACCGTGTACGTTGATGTAGTCAATATCCTCGGGTTTCATGCCGGCATCCTCCAGGGCATTCAGCATCACGAGCTTGGCGCCCAGTCCCTCGGGGTGAGAAGCGGTGATGTGGTGAGCATCGGCACTCATGCCGGCACCTACCATCTCTGCATAGATCTTGGCACCGCGGGCCTTGGCATGCTCCAGCTCCTCGAGAATCAGACAGCCGGCACCTTCGCCCATGATGAATCCGTCGCGACTGGCGCTGAACGGACGACTGGCCTTCTCGGGCTCATCGTTACGGGTAGAGAGGGCGTGCATGGCGTTGAATCCGCCAACACCCGTCTCGCAGATGGCTGCCTCGGCACCACCTGCCACAATGGCGTTTGCCTTGCCCAGACGAATCAGGTTGAAGGCATCGGCCAGCGCATTTGAGGAAGACGCACATGCCGACGAGGTGATATAGTTGGGACCATGGAAGCCATACATGATGGAAATCTGTCCGGCAGCAATGTCGGCAATCATTTTAGGAATGAAGAACGGATTGAACTTAGGACCATTCTCACGGTTTACGGCATAATAGGAAACCTCGTCCTCGAAGGTCTTGATACCGCCGATGCCCACGCCGTAAACGACGCCGATGCGGTTCTTGTCCTCGGCCTCTAAGTCCATACCGCAGTCCTTGACGGCCTGCATGGCAGCAATGATAGCCAGCTGGGTGTAACGATCCATCTTGCGTGCCTCCTTACGGTCAATGAAGTCATTGACGTTCAGGTTCTTCACCTCGCAAGCAAACTGTGTCTTGAATTTTGATGCGTCGAAAAGTGTAATAGGTGCAGCACCACTTACTCCGTTGATCAGGTTGTTCCATGTCTCCTCAGAAGTGTTGCCCACGGGTGTCACAGCACCCATGCCTGTTACAACTACTCTTTTTAATTCCATAATATTAAATAAAGAATGAAGAATGAAGAATGAAGAATCCTTGCACTAACAGGCAAAGAAAAAAGAATGAAGAACTCACCACCGGCGGGCGGCAGCAAATTCTTCATTCTTCATTCTTCACTCTTCACTTTAAACTTATATTTTTATTTTGCGTTCTCCTCGATGTATGCGATAGCGTCGCCAACGGTACCAATCTTCTCAGCCTTGTCGTCGGGGATGGAAATACCAAACTCCTTCTCGAATTCCATAATGAGCTCTACGGTATCTAATGAGTCAGCACCGAGGTCGTTAGTGAAACTTGCTTCGGGCTTAACCTCTGCTTCATCAACACCGAGTTTATCAACAATAATTGCTTTTACTTTGCTTTCAATTTCTGACATAATTGTAATTTTTTTTAAATGTTAATAATTAATTCTTATGCTTTATTTTATCTTGTTACCTCAAAAATCGGGTGCAAAGTAACACATTTTTATTTATTTATGCAAATAAAATTGACAAAAAAGCACTCAAACTTGCACAACTACCCCCCGATTGTGCAGTTTTTTTGACATAAAACAAGTACTTTTTACACTTTATGGACGGAAAAACTCACGTCGTAAGGGATAATTACCCCTTAATTCTTCAAACTTTTCGGGGTTTTTCTTCAGTTTTTCACTATCGTTCATGGCGTTATACAGCTGCAGGGGGTTGCCGGAATAAACAAAGTCGGCCGGCAGTTCAGGGGCTTTTATCTTTTCGGGAAGCGGTAACGAGAAGTGGCGGCAAAGGGCTTCAATCACCATGTTGTCGGCATTTACCTTGCCGTCGGCCGAATAACCTGCAATGTGGGGCGTGCCTATATATACTTTATATAATAAGGTACGCGAGATGTCGGGCTCGTTCTCCCACGTGTCAATGACTGCCTGGCTCACGCGTCCGTCATCCATTGCCTGCAGCAGTGCCTGCTCGTCAACCACGCCGCCGCGGCTTGTGTTGATGATGACGGGCTTCTGCTTCAGTTGCTGAAAGAATGTTTCGTTAGCGAGATAACGGGTAGAGTCGTTCAACGGAAGGTGGAACGAAATGATGCCAGCCTCTTTTGCTATCTCAGCTAACGAAACGAAGTGATAGTGATGGGTTGCTTTTTCACGATTTGACTGTTTGTTGAGCTCGTCTTCCAGCGGTGGGTCGTTTACCAATACCCGCATGCCGAGGCGCTCCCCCACCCTACATACTTTGCTACCCACATGGCCGCACCCCACCACACCGAGGGTCACAGATGAGGGATGAGAGATTACGGGTGAGAGCAAAAGCACCGACTCAATGTATTGCGCCACGGAACCGGAGTTACAGCCCGGACAGTTGGTCCACTCAATGCCGTGCTGCTCGCACCATGCTGTGTCAATATGGTCGTAACCGATGGTAGCTGTTGCCACAAACTGTACGCTGCTGCCCTTGAGCAGCTGTTCGTCGCACCGCGTCCTGGTGCGTACAATCAGCGCGTCGGCATCCCTGACATCGCCGGCCTGAATGTCAGAACCTTTCAGATACACCACCTCATCCGCCAGCCGTTCCAGCGTTTCGCGGATGTACGGTATCTTGTCGTCAACTACAATCTTCATTTTTATTTGATTAATTTCATCATCTGACGTTCGGAAGCCTCGGGGAGCAGCTTCCTAAAATGATTATAAATCCGTTGGAATGATTCTTCGGGAGTACGTTGGCACAAACAAGCCTCGCGCCCTAAAAGCTGCTCGGGCGTGGTGAGCAACGACCAACCCCAACCATATTCCCGGCCGTGCCTGTCCTGAGGATAGACAAAATCTTCTGTCACGATGTAGCACCCCATTTGCAGACGGGTGACATAGGCATCGAACTTACTGCGCATCTTCGGACCCGTAAAGCCACAGGCTGCCCGCAACTCACGCGTTATCATACTACCCTGCTCCTGCAATGTCAGCAGGATGGTTTCCTCAATGGAGCTTTCTGCAGGCACAGGGTGCTGGCTGCGACGATAGTTG
>JAGAYI010000043.1 GCA_017940545.1 Prevotella sp. | reverse complement strand
TTCCAACAGGAAAGGGATTAACACGCCCGTGATAGACAATTAACACGCCCGCGATAAACGATTATCACGGGCGTGTTAATTGTTTATCGCGCCCGCGAAATCCCAGCTACCCCGGCAGAAACTCCCCGTTTCCCCGTACCTCTCTCCCTCGTTCCCCGGCAGTTTCTCCCAGAGAGATAGTACTGCTTCGTGCTCAGAAAACGATCAGTTATTGAGACGGTGAATGATGACAACGTTCCGGTTCCCACCTGCACCTGCTTACCAATTCGGAGGCAGCACGATATTCTCCACGCCGTGCGCCTCTTCAAACAGCGGAGCGATTTCTTCGTCTGTGAAGCCGGCGATGCCGCAGCCGATGCGAGTAACGAGGAACGTCAGTTCGGGGTGCTGCTTGGCGAATTCGATAAACTCAGCGACATACGGACGGATGGTTTCCACACCGCCTTGCATCGTTGGAATGGCGTAGCTATGACCTTGCAAGCCCACGCCCTGCCCCATGATAGCCCCAAACTTACGGAAGGCGATATAAGCCGCCCCGCCACCGTGCATTCCCTTCAAGTTGCTGCCGAAGACGAAGATCTCGTTTGGCTCTAATGATGTGATAAATTTTGGTGTTGTTCTTCTCTGTTCCATAATCTCTGCTTTTGAAAAATTAATATCCTTGTAAGCCGTCGGCTCGTAACTGTCTGCCAAAGAGCCTTGCTCGCCTATCCGTAGAAATACTCGCGGATGATGTCGGCATCGCCTCTTCGGAATCCGTTGATAATAGCCTTGTCTGACAGCCTCTGATAATACATACTGAAAATATTTTCGGCGAAGATACGAAAAAAATCTCATTCGTGCTTAATTTTTTCCGAAAAACGTCGATTTTACGAATGCTTTAGAGACTCATTTTTTCAATTTTTTAAGATGCAAGAAACCCACTGTTCAAACTATTTTTGCTAATTTTGCAGCGTCCTTCTTACGTCTAACAAATAGAATTTTTTTTAAAAAAAACAATGATGATACTATCAACAACCCCGCAGATTGAAGGTCACACCATCCGCGAGTACAAGGGAGTGGTGACAGGTGAAACAATAATTGGAGCCAACGTGTTCCGTGACTTCATGGCTGGCATCCGAGACATTGTAGGAGGACGCTCAGGCAGTTACGAGGAGGTACTTCGTGAGGCAAAAGACACCTCCATACAGGAAATGATGCAACGCGCACAGAGACTTGGAGCCAATGCTATCGTAGGTATAGACATCGACTATGAGACTATAGGAGCTAACGGCTCCATGCTGATGGTTGCCACCAGTGGAACGGCAGTCGTTATCTGAGTCAATTATCCTAAATGATTTAAAACTGAAAGATGAAGATAATAGACAACAATCTGATCAATGGCGTGGTGGAACAAGCCAAGAAGTCACCACGGCTGAGGATGAATTACAATTTCTACGAGCGTCTGGATGAAAAGTGCCACCGGTTCCTCAATTGTCTGGAGCCTGGTACATTCATCCCAGTGCATCACCATCCCACCAAGTCCGAGACGTTTGTCATACTGAAGGGTAAGGTTAGGGTTTCTACCTACAATGATGACGGTGAGGTCCTGGAGTCCTGTGTCATCAGCCAAGATAGTGAAACCTATGGTGTGGATATTCCCAAAAACGTGTGGCACGGGTTGGAATGCCTTGAATCCAGCGTACTCTTAGAGTGCAAGGAGGGTCCGTTCGTGGAGCATGAAGTGGACGGAATCTTGGAGATAAAGAAATAGGCTATGATTAGCATCGGCCCACCTTTCTTGCGCCCCGCCGGCGAGGGCACCATCGTGCGTGTGGCTCCCGATGGCAAGCGTGCGTTGAAGAACACGGGCACGGAGAACCTGACCATGCTCTGCATACAGTATAAGGCCAATGCCTTCACTGAGGCCGACAGCCCCATGACCGACGGCGTGATTCTGCAGGAAGCGCTGAAATGGTAAAAACGAGCTGATTGGCGTATTTCTGTCTGCCGATAGCCGAAATGGACTACTACGACCTGCAGCCTACGCCACCAGCGTGTCTGCACTTTGACTTGATGACCGGCGAAATGACCTCAAATCTTGTCAACTAAAAGACTTATTGAAAAAGTCTGCGAGCTTGTCCCAGGGGATGAGATTCTTCGGTTCGCACTTGCCGACGAGTTCGGTGTAGCCGCCGTCGTAGAGGTCGCAATGCGAGGCGCCGGGGATGATGAGCAACTCTTTGTTCTCAGGATTGGGATTGGGCTTGCCCACGACGTTATATCCCTCAGCCTTGCCGTCCACCATGTAGTGATAGGCAGCCTCGCCGAAGTAGCGCGAGTGGGCCTTCTCGCCGTGCATGACGAGGACGGCAGAACGTATCTCGTTGATGTAGTAGAGGAAGCGGGCGTTGGCGTAAGCCTGGGTGCCGATGGTGCGCCAGCCGTCGTTCGAGTTGCCGCTGCGCTTGTGGTAGCCGCGCGGGGTGATGTAGTAGTCGTAGTAGTCCTTCACGAACTGCGGAGCATCGTCGGGCAGCGGGTTCACCACACCGCCGGCCATCGCCGTCGGGTCGGTCAGGCGTTGTATGGACACGAATGCACGGGCTGCATGGCGCGACTCTTCCTTGTCTTCGCTGTCGAAATAGCCGTTGCCGCTGACGCGGGTCATATCGTACATCGTCGAGGCCACTGTCGCCTTGATACGCGTGTCAGCAGCCGCAGCGTTCAGGGCGATGCCTCCCCATCCGCAGATGCCGATGATGCCGATTTTGTCAGCATCCACATTCTCCTGCTTCGAGAGGAAGTCAACGGCGGCCATGAAGTCCTCGGTGTTGATGTCGGGCGAGGCTGTGCGGCGCGGCTCGCCACTGCTCTCACCGGTATAGGAGGGGTCGAAGGCCAGGGCCACAAAACCGCGCTCGGCCATCCGCATGGCATAGAGGCCGCTCGACTGCTCCTTCACGGCACCAAACGGGCCGCTGACAGCGATAGCAGCCAGCTTGCCCTGAGCGTCCTTCGGCTCGTAGAGGTCGGCTGCAAGCGTCTGTCCATACTGTGTTTCAAACGTCACCTTACGGTGGTTCACCTTGTCACTCAGCGGGAACACCTTGTCCCACTCCTGTGTTAATACTAACTGCTGCATATTTTCTTCTGTTTTAGCTTGATTGTCTTTATGGTTGCATGCGGTCAGCACACTGGCCACGAGCATTGCTATCATTGTCAGTTTCTTCATCTTAGTGCTTTCTTTCCGTTACTGATGATAATTCCCTTTGTTCCTCTTTGAGCCAGTGTGCCTTGCAGCGTGTAGCTTCTTGACGGGCTCCCGCTGACGCTGACAGAGCGGATGGCTGTGGATTGGTAGAGCGAGAGCGTCACATGGATGTCCGTCTCGCCGGCATGGAGAAATGTGCGCAACTCGCTCTCTGTCAGACCGTCGATATGTCCCAGGCGGGTGTAGCTCCACGTGTTGGTGCCATAGAAGATGCAAATGTTGCTGCCGTTATAGAGAATGACGTCGCCCGGCTGGGCATCTGTCTGCTGGTCGCTTGTGGGCAGCGCGAAGCCTAAGGCCCCCCAGATTTCAAAACCGCCACTCGAACTGAGCGTTGCCGTGACGGGATGCTCCTGGAGTTTTCCCACAAGTGCCTGTGTCGCACTGTTGTCGGCGAGGGTCACAGTCGCCGTCTGGCCATCAATCGTTATATTCATTTTCTGTGCCATTGTACTATGGTCAGGCTCTTGTGCCTGAGCTTCGCCGCTGCTGCACGACATGACGAGCAGGGCCACGGCTGCCGTTAAGAGGCGATGAACGAATGTCTTTGTCTTCATTATATAACTAATTATTTTACTTGATACCTCATCCAGACGATGCCGTCGTGTTCTTCCACGCTCTTGAAGGTGAGCCGCACGGGTTTGCGCTCCTTCGGGCGGCCATCGAAAGCCGCTGCCATGCCTGCCCGTCCGTCGATGCTAAGGCATCATAATAATGGTTGGTGTCGTCTATCTGCTCGGTCATCGCGCAGTCAATCCTGCCGTCGAGCGAAGCCATCATGTGGTAAATAATGTATGGTCTCATTGCTGTTTTGTTTAGAAACTGCTGCAAAGGTACGTCAAAAATTGCGTAACCTGCATAGACAGATTACGGGCAAAACTACCCAAAATGAGGTTCTTGCCTTGCAAGCGTCCTTTGGCCGAGCGATTACTTTTTGCGTTGGCTGTCGGAGAATTGGCGGGGGGTCTGTCCTGTGGCATTCTTGAACATACGGGTGAAGTGCTGCGGATATTCAAAACCCAGTTCTTGGGCCACACTGTCGATGGATTTGCCGCTGAGAATGAGGTTCTTGGCACGCATCACCACGAAGTTGCGCATATAGTCCTTCGGACTCTCACCAAGGGCGTCTCTGATAATGTCACCAAAGTAGCCAGGTGACAGACACAGCTCGCTGGCGCAGTATTTCACGCTCGGCAGTCCGTTTTTCCGTTGCATGCCTTGGGCATAATAGTCGGTCAGCACCTGCTGGAAGCGGCTGAGGATGTCGCTTCCCTCTGCCGTCATCTCCTTATACTGACGGAAATAGAAACGGTTGCAGTAGTCGAGAATGAGCAGGATGTAGTTTCTGACGATGTCGTCGTGTCCGAATGCCTGCGACTGCGTGGCCAGCTCCTGACGCAGGTTGGCCATGAGCTGATACAGTATGCCTTTCTCGTCAGGGGTCAGGATGAGTGCCTCGTTGGAATGGTAGGAAAAGAATTGGTAGCTGTCGAGCTTCTGCTCTATGACGGTCCCCTGAATGAACTCATTGTCGAACAGCAGTACCCAGCCGTGGTACTGCCGGCGTGTACCGTCATCATGCTTGCCGCCTATCTGTCCGGGCGATAAAGCTATCAGCGAACCGTCGCCGTCATGGTAGCTGCCGATTCCGTACGTCAGTCCCTCGGGAAACTCCTGTTGCAGGAATATGCCATAGCAGTTGAACCGGTTCATCGTATGACGTATCTCACCCACCTCGTCGTAACGTATCACCGAGACGTGGGTGTGCAGGACGGGCGCACCAATATCCTGTGCGTAGTCATTTGCTTCGTTGATATACAAGTCTATTGTCATCGCAGTTTCGCTGCCTTATGGTTGTAAAGATACGTAACTATTCAGGCCATCAGTCACTTTTTTTCCTATGTTTGAACCAATTCTTCAATCGGTTATAGCCTTCAACTCCAAGAATGGTAAGGCCACCATACTGGCAGGTCTTTGCCAGTCCGAAGAGTATCGTCCATAACACACCTTTTGCAGCAGCACTTATCGGGAGCACCATTTGGGCAAACGATAGAATATAGAAGGGTAATGTCATCTCGCACATGTCCGTATGCCTTGCTTTTCTGATAATTCCTGTTCATGTCCAAAACTCTTTTTCTCCTGTAGGTTCCATTGTTCCCTGAAACTTAACATTCTGCTCTCGCTTACTCGTACACTTGACCTCCGGTCGAGTGTGCTCACGCTCGGCAGAATCGATGCAAGCATCATTCTGCTCTCGCTTACTCGTACACTTTGGACAGGTTTTCTTATCCCATATCCTGATACGGTCACTGCCACACTGTAAGCACAGACGGCCTACTTCGCTTCTGAAGGAAGGTGCCACGTCAGCAATGATACCGCCCACGACGATATTTTGGACAGTCTTACAGTCTGGGCAAAACATGGCTGTTATCTGCTGACGGAACAATCCGCGTCCGTCATACACTTCGACTTCATATCCACAAGCCTTGCAGCGATATTTCAGTTTCCAAGCCATCAGTTAACTTTTCCTTCCGCCTGACCCTATTCTTCAACCGGCAATAGTCCTCAACACCAAGAATAGTCAGGCCGCCGTATTGACATCATGTTCTGAATATTTCTTATCGGGGGACAAAATTACACATTTTCCATCAGAAAAAAGCAGTAAGCACCAACTTTTTTATGTGGTGAGCATCAACTTTTCTGGCAGGAAAGAACCGTCGGTCAACTGTTCTTTTTGTAACTTAGAACCGCCCAGGTGGCCATGAAAAGTGAGATGGAGAGGAGTGCGCCCACCTGATGAGCCACCTCGCCGAAGCTGCCGCCACGGATGAAAACGGTGCGGATGGCGTCGATGAAGTAGTGCATGGGGTTGATGTAGGTGGTCAGGTAGGCCAAGTGTGGCATGGAGCGGGTAGGGGTGAAGAGACCGCTGAGCAGCATGATGCAGACAATGAAGAACCACATGACGAACATGGCCTGCTGCATGGTGTCGCTGTAGTTGGAGATGATGAGGCCGAAGCTGGAGAAAAACAGTGCCAGCAGCATGGCGAGCACATAGACGAGCCAGAGCGGTCCGGCAGAGGTGATGCCATAGACGAGCCATGCCAACAGGAGGCAGACGGTGACGACGAAGAGGGCAATGAGCCAGTAGGGTATGAGTTTGGAGAGAATGAAGGCCCACTTCGACACGGGAGTGACGTTGATTTGCTCGATGGTGCCTGTTTCTTTCTCGCCGACGATGTTGAGCGTGGGCAGGAAGCCCGTCATCAGCATCATCACAATGGCCAGCAGGGCAGGAATCATGTAGAGCTTGTAGTTCTGGTGAGGGTTGTAAAGGAGTGAGGAGTGAAGAGTGGACTTTTCACTTACTATCTGCGAGAGGTAGGCACTGCCCATAGAGCCCTTGGTGCCGTTGACGGCATTGGCGGCAATGAGATATTGGCCGTTGCGAATCTCCAGAATGATGTCGGCCTGGCCTTTTTCGATGTCCTTCATGGCCTCAGCGTAGGTGGCTTTCTGCCCGCCGAAGATGAAATAGCGGGAGGCGGCAATTTGCCTGACCAGCCGCTGCGACTCGACGGTATGGTCAATGTCAACCACATCCACAACAATATTTTTCACCTCCATATTCATGACCCACGGCATGACGCACATTATCATGATAGGGAATATGACGATGAGTCGCGGCAGAAAGGCATTGCGGCGAATCTGCAGGAATTCCTTTTGTATGAGATATTTCAGTGTCATCAGCTATTCTAATCTTACGTTAAACTTCTTCAGCGCGATGGTGAGCAGCAGCACGGTCATGCCGGCAAGTACGGTGACCTCCTTCGTCACCTCGCCAATGCCCACGCCCATAATCATCAGTTTGCGCATGGCCTCGATGTAGTAACGGGGCGGCACGATGGCGGCTATCCATTGCAGGACTTGTGGCATAGACTCTATGGGGAACATCATGCCCGAGAGCATCACTACAGGCATGAGCAACACCATGGCCGAGAGGAGCAAGGCGACGAGTTGTGTCTGGGCGATGTTGGAAATGAGTAGTCCGAGCGAGAGTGCCAGCAGGATGTAGATGATGCTCACCGCGATAATCCAGAACAGGGAGCCGACAAGTGGGACACCGAGTACGTAACGGGCCATCAGCAGAATGACGACGAGGATGATGAATGCCAGTACTAAATAGGGTACGGCCTTGGCTATAATCACCATCAGCGGACGGACGGGCGACACAAGCAGCACCTCCATCGTGCCCCGTTCCTTCTCGCGGACGATGGAGATGGAAGTCATCATGGCGCAGATGAGCATCAACAGCATGCCCATGATGGCCGGCACGAAGTTGTAGGCCGACTTCATCTGCGGGTTGTAGAGGAGTGTAGAGTGTAGAGTGTAGTGTGAAGAATTTTCACTCTTCACTCTTAATTCTTCATTTAAAAGAATGCCCTGCGCATAGGTGGCCCACTGCTGGGCCATGTTGGGGTCGGAGCCGTCGATAATCAACTGCAGGCCATTCTTCTTGCTTGCAAAATTGCTGGCGAACACCACGGCCATGTCTGCCTGTTGGCTGCGGATGAGCTGCTCCGCCTCGCGTGGCGTGCCGACGGTGGCGGTGATGGTGAAGTACTCTGATTGCGAGAGCCGCTCCACGGCCTGCTGCGTCAGGTGGTCTATCTGTGACGTAACCACCACCGTCCGCACATTCTTTACGTCGGTAGTGATGGCAAAGCCGAAGAGCAACATCATCACCACCGGCATGCCGAAAAGGATGAGCATCGTGCGCTTGTCGCGCAGGATGTGCTTGGCTTCTTTGATGACAAAACTGACAAACTGTTTCATAATTGTTTCAATTCAAGCGTTCAGATTCTTCATTCTTCACTCTTCACTTTTCACTCCTTTTAGCCTGCCGTGCCAGATAGGTAAATACGTGGTCCATGTCGGGCTGGTGGAATCGTGCCTTCAGTTCGTCGGGGGTTCCGAGTGCGCTAATCTTGCCGTCAACCATGATGGAGATGCGGTCGCAGTATTCGGCCTCGTCCATGTAGTGGGTAGTGACGAACACGGTAATGCCGCGACGGGCCGCGTCGTAGATGAGTTCCCAGAACTGGCGGCGCGTGGCAGGATCGACACCGCCCGTCGGCTCGTCGAGGAACACCACGCCCGGCTCATGGAATATGCTGACGGAGAACGCCAGCTTCTGTTTCCACCCTAACGGCAGACTCTTGACCAGCGTGTCCTTGTGCTCCGTGAATTGTAGCCTGCGTAGCAATTCTTCACTCTTCACCCTTATCTCTTCACTTTTCATGCCGTAGATGCCGGCGAAGAGGCGGATGTTCTCGCTGACGGTCAGGTCTTCATAGAGTGAGAACCGCTGCGACATATAACCGATGTGTTTCTTAATCTGTTCGTGTTGGGTGCGTATGTTGAATCCACATACGGTTCCCGTGCCGCTGGTGGGCTGATTTAGTCCTGTCAGCATGTGCATGGCGGTGGTCTTGCCTGCACCGTTGGCTCCGAGGAAGCCGAAAATCTCGCCTCGCTTGACGCTGAACGAGATGTCATCTACAGCATGAAACGTGCCGAAGGCCTTTACCAGGTGTTCCACCTCAATCACATTCTCCTGTTCCGTATGCTGCAACTCTGTCTCAGCCTTCTCAATACCTGGCGGATTGAAGATATCCCTGAACTCGTCTAATATGGCATCGGGTGTACCGATGCCCCTTAACTGTCCGCGGTCGAGAAATGCCACACGTTCGCAACAGCGCACTTCATCGAGATAGGGCGTAGAGGCCACGATGGTGATGCTCCGTTCCTTCAGCGTCAGGAGCATCTCCCAGAACTCCTTGCGGCTCACAGGGTCAACACCCGTGGTGGGCTCATCGAGGAAGAGTACGCTGGGCGAGTGGACAAGCGCACAACAGAGTGCCAGCTTCTGCTTCATGCCACCCGACAATGCTCCGGCTTTACGGTCTTTGAACCGCTCTATCTGTGAGTAGATGGCACGTATGCTGTCATAGCCCGCTTCGACAGTCGTTCCGAAAAGCGTGGCAAAGAACTCCAGGTTCTCCTGCACCGTCAGGTCTTGATAGAGCGAAAACTTGCCCGGCATGTAGCCCACACGGCAGCGTACCTCGCGTATCTGGCGGACGACATCGAAACCATCTACCGTTGCGTTGGAGGGGATTTGTAATCCCCGGTCAGGCAGCAGCAGCGAACAGAGAATGCGGAACATCGTGGTCTTGCCAGCCCCATCAGGGCCGATGAGCCCGAACACCTCACCCTTTGAGACTGAGAACGACACATCGTCGAGGGCCTTCACCTGTCCGTAGGACTTTGAAACGTGATTTACTTCTATTGCATTCATTGCAGCAGTAAATTTTTCACTTTTTACTTTTTTACTCTTCACATTTCACTTAAAACAAACCTCCCCGTACATACCTATTTTTATATAGCCGTCGTTCCTGACGGCTATCTTTACGGCATACACCAAGTCGGCCCGCTCATCGTCGGTCAGGATGGCCTTGGGCGTAAATTCTGAACGGGATGAAATCCACGCTACGGTGCCCACGTACTCCTTCTTCTGCTGGTCACCATAGTCTGCGAACACCTTCACCTGTTGTCCCAACTTGACGTTTTGCAACTGGGCAGAGGTGACGTAGGCTCGCAGATACATAGCCTGTGTGTCAGCTATCTTGAATAGCGGCTTGCCAGTGGCTACAAACTCGCCACGCTCCACATATTTCTCTAATACAGTTCCTTGGGTCGGTGCTGTGATGTGGCATTTGCGAAGCATGTCACGCAGACTGGCCACCTGCACCTCGGCGGCAGCAGTCTGCTTGTCCAGTACTCGGGCACTCGTCGAGAGTGACGAAATCTGGGCATCCAGTTGCTTTTGCAGTACCTTCACCTGGCTCGTCGCATCGTCGAGCATCTTGCTCGGTGCTGCCCCGTCGGCCACCAGCTCCTTGTAGCGCTGCTGCTCCTGGCGAGCCTTTGCCAGTTGTTGACGAATGGCGGCAATCTGCCGTTCCGTGTCAGGCTTCTGACTCTGGTACACCGCCTTCGTCGCTTCCGTCTGCTGTATCTTCAGCCACGTCTGGGTGGTGTCTATCAGACCCACCTCGGCACCCTGTGCCACTTCATCGCCCTCGTTGATGCCGAATGTCAGCAAGGTGCCGCTTTGTTCTGCAAACACGGTCGTCTCCGTAGCTTCAAACGTGCCGGTGGCGTCTTGCGCTTTCTCATTTCCACCGCAGGCGGCCATCATCAGGGCCGTGCCTGCCAGAGTCAATATCTTTCTCATATTCATTCCAGTATTAATTGTTCGTGGTAAATTTATTGTCGTAGATTTCCTTCAGCATCTCTATCTCGTGCATCGACTGTTGCAGCCGGGCCGCATTCTCCTGGTTGATTTCGCGCACCAGGTCGTTCACGTCGATGATGCCGTGTGCGAGTTTCGACTCGGCAGCTTTCCTCACTGCTGAGCGCAGCGCAATAATCTCCTCGTCGTCAGCCATCAGCTTCCTGTAACGGGCAATCTCCTCCTGCTGCTGAATCTGCTCTAAGCGGTTGTTGAAGAGGAACACCTCACGGTTCGTCTCCGTCACTTCGCGTTCCAGCCGTAGCTTCGTCTTGTCGTTCTTGCGGGTATAGAGAGCACCGATGCTCCAAGTGAGCCGGGCACCTATCATGCCGTTCAGACTCCACTTGTGGCGCATCATGTCCTCAAACATGTTCAGGCCGGGATAGCCGTAATAGCCCTGCGCAAACACGCTGAGCCGGGGCATCAGTGCTGAGTTCAGTCCCTTCTCCTTAGCATCGGCCAATCGGAGCTGGGCATCAAAGAGTCGCAACTCGGGACGATTAAATGAAGAATGAAGAGTGAAGAATTTTTTAGTGTAGAGTTTACATTCTACACCATTTTCACTCTTCACTCTTAACTCTTCACTCCTCTGTATTTCTTTCACCTCCATGCCGCAGAAGGCTGAGAGCATCGCCGTCAGCATTCGCTTCTGCGACTCCAGACTGCTGGCCTGCTGTACGACGTTTAGCCGCTCAGCCTTCACGCTCTGCCAGTCGCTCGCGGCCGCAGTACCGCCCTTCACCATTGCTTCTAATTTCCGCTCGTTGCCGGCCAACAGCTCCTGCAGGTCACGGTTCAGCAGAATCTGCTCGTCCAACATGAGCAGCGAGAAATACAACTCGTTCACACGCTTCCGTACAGCGTAGAGACTCACCTCCACCTGTGCCGACTGCACATTACCCTGCTCGCGGGCAATAGCCTTCTGACTGCTGATGGCACCACCGTCATAGACGGTCTGCTGCACGTCGATGCCCACACGATACTGATTCCGCTTCAGCCCTTTCATGTCAATGCCCATCTGCTGATAGACGGTCTTCATTTGGTCGGGCCACGACGTCACGTCACTCTGCCAGGTCGTCTGAGCCGAGACCGACACCTGCGGCAGCCAACCTTTCTGGAAGTTAGCCATCGTCAGATCAGTAGTCTTTTCTATAAGACCATACTGTCGGATTAGCGGATAGTTGCGCTCTGCTGCCTGCTGACATTCCTCCAGCGTCTGTCCGTGCAACGTTATGCAGAGTGCTGACAAGGCTACGGTAAGTATTCTCTTCTTCATAATCATTTTGTTTTTTCTGGTGCAAATATACAGTTTTTCTTGGACGAAGCTATTACCCATTTGTATGAAAAAAGTATGAATTTGTACGATTTCCACCCTTTCCGTTCGTTATTCTCCCAAAAAAGTACTAATTTTGCAATCGAATCGTACAATTCCGCAATTGAACAGCACCTGTGCATACTTGCATGCAGATGGCCGAACGTGAGCGGAATCGCTAATATGGAAAAAAATGCAATGATGACCGACAGCAAAAACATCAATTACTTCCCCATCGACTCCATCAACCTGCAGAACTTTGCCGGAGCCGAGAGTCACGTATTCAACAACGATGACCTCAGCATCATCCTGAACGGGCGACCGTCAGACAAGACGTTCTTCCGTGAGGGCGAAGTTTATCAGTTGCCGGAACCGCGCCTGCTGTTGTTCATCAACGGCGAGGCTGACGTGCTTCTGGACTTGGAACAGTATCATTTCGAGCGGGGAACCGTGATACTCACCACGCCCGATGTGATACTGGAGTTTGACCATATCGGCCAGAACGTAGAAGTGTGTGGCATTGCCATGAAAGAAGCCGTGCAGGTGGTTGAGCGTAACGTCACCAACGCTTCTGACAAGGATTGCGAACTGCTGCTGCGTATGATGTATTTGCTTTGGGATGTGGCCACACAGTCTCCCTACCGCCGTGAAACCGTGCTGCAGCTGCTCAGGGCGATGGTGGCCGATGTGCAGTATATCAAGCAGGCCTCTGACAGCATGGTGGACAAAACTGCCACTTCACGCCACCAGAAGCTGTTCCAGCAGTTCAAGACGCTGGTGAGTCGTCATTGCGAACGTGAGCGCAAGATTCCCTTCTATGCCGACCAGCTACACATCACTCCCCACCACCTCTCGGCGGTCATCAGCCGAGCCAGCGGCCACAGTGCGATGTATTGGATTAACCGTGCCGTCGTGTTGCGTGCCAAGGTGTTGTTGCACACCAGCGGCCTGCTGACCTACGAGATAGCCGAACGCCTTCATTTTGCCAACCCTCCAGCCTTCAATAACTTCTTCAAGCGTGAGACGGGCTTGACGCCCAAGGAATATCGGGGAAAATGAGGTATTGCTCTCTTTCTCTAATTAACAAGTCTTTTAAATACGGTTGTTTTATTGTTCCTTTGCCGTCTGCAACGGCAAAAAACTTTGACCTGAAGATGTAAAGCGTATGCGAATTCTCTGCCTCGACATAAAAAAAAACGCGTTTGTTTTGTCCTTCTCTCGACTATTCGTAACTTTGCGACAAAAGTCGCAAAATTACTCCGTCTCGGTAAAAAAGGAACAAGTTTCTTTGTTATGCTCTCGACTTTTCGTAACTTTGCAGCTGGAATGAGACGGATTCTGTTAATGACAAGGATTTTGGCGGCTTTTTGCGCCGTGTTCCTGGCGGTTTTTACAGGCTGGCAGCACCATGACGGTGCGGCTGTCGAAACTGCCTGTCAGCATCTCGAGTTGGCCATTGTGGCTCCGCAGCACCAGCATCGCCAGGAAGCCACGCTGACTGATGCCTCGCAGACTTACCGCATTTGCAGTTCGCGGCCTCAGCGCATTCTGCCTACTCAAGGCTCAAAGACGGAAAGAACCGTCACGCCGTATGGCAGTCTTGCCTTCCGGCAGCATAACGTCAAACCTCTTTACTCCTGCTACGACTGCAGATGCCGTTTGGAAACGGCTCCTTTCTGCATGTCGGCTTCGTGCGATTATTACGTCATCGCACTGAGGCACATCATTCGTTGAAACTATCTTATGCCCCCTAAGTTTCGGGGGCTACAGGGGTCTGAACAAGCAGACCTGGACAGTTTAACAATTCACAATATATTTAATCATTAAAGAGTGGTCGTTCAGACCCCCATCCCCCCGCTCGGCTACGCCGCTTTGTACCTTCAGGACAAAGAACTCAGGGGGCTTATACAACTATGTCAAGTATCAAAAATTTGGAGATGGCTGCTGCCCTCTCCGCCTATCAGCATATCGAGATTAAGAAATCACTGTTTTCAACCAAGGCTGTCTATACGCCTACTCAGAGTCGGGCCAGGGCCATTGTCTTGGAATACAGCCCCTCGGAGGGTGAGCGCGTGGAACGTCTTTTGGAAATGCCGCTCGACAAGATGGCTGCCGACATTCAAGAGAAGGGCAAGCCCGCAACGGGTGTCAACGGCAACTTCCGTCTGGAGCTTTGTCTGAGTGACGACCGCCAGTTCTGCGCGCTGCAGCTGTTCCGCTTCGGAGACTTCAGGTACAATCCCGTCTTCGAGCCGCGTTTCTACGAGGGCAAGGATGTAGAGACCATCGCGCTGCTGCTGTAGCAGCGTCATCAGCAAGCGGGGGGCGTACCGTCGCGGCGTGCCCCCGCCATGCTGATGTTCGTAGAAATGTAACCATATCGTAATCGTACCATTAGTGCCATTACCACTTATTATATGTAATTTTGCACCCATGAATTTAATGGTATTGCCCCTTTGGGCCTGGATTGTTTTCTATGTGTTAGTATTACTCATGCTGGTGGCCGACCTGAAGATGTTCGGCAAGAAAGGACAGCATGAGGTGAGAGTGGGCGAGGCTCTCAAGATGACCGCCGTGTGGATAGGCGTCTCGCTGTTGTTCTGCGCAGGCATCTACTTCTTCTATCCCGGCGACTCACACGAGATGGCGCTGGAGTTTCTGGCTGGCTACCTGATAGAGAAGTCGCTGTCGATGGACAACCTGTTTGTGTTTCTCATGCTGTTCTCCTTCTTCGGCATCGAGCGTAAGTATCAGCACGAGGTGCTCTTTTGGGGCATCTTCGGCGCATTGGTGCTGCGCAGCATCTTCATCTTTGCCGGTGCAGCCATGGTGGAGCGTTTCGAGTGGGTGTTGGGACTCTTTGGATTGTTCCTGCTCTATACCGGCGGCAAGATGTTTGCCCACGATGAAAATGAGCAGACAGACCCCTCGCAGAACATCATCGTGCGCTGGTTCCGCAAGCTCTATCCCGTGACCGACCGCATGCACGGCGACCGCTTCTTCATCATGGAGAACGGCCGACGAATGGCCACGCCGCTGTTCGTAGCACTGCTGGTCATCGAGACTACCGATGTCGCCTTTGCCGTAGACAGCATCCCTGCCGTATTCAGCGTCAGTCGTGACCCGTTCATTGTGCTTACCTCCAACATCTTTGCCATTCTCGGCCTCCGAGCCCTGTACTTTGCGCTGGCAGCTGTGGCCAAATACTTCAAGTATCTGAAGTACGGGCTTGGCATCATCCTGATTTTCGTCGGCCTCAAGATGCTGCTTGCTATGAACGAGTATATCAATGGGCTGGGTGTTGTCGTAGGTCTGAACTTGAATATTCCTCATATAGAGGTGCCCACCCCTGTCAGCTTGGCTGTTATCTTCGGTGTCCTTGCGTTGTCCATGTTGCTCTCATTCTTTGTGACCAAACACGAACAAGCATGAACACCGTCACCATGCCCATGAAGATGATTTCCATGTAAATTCTTCTTTGGTTTACAAAAGTTTCCGTACCTTTGCGGCGAATCACAAATTGTATGTGGTTCTCGGATAAACCGGATTGTCAAAAAAAATTTTACGCAACATGAAGCATTTTATGAAGACATCAGCACTCGTGCTGACAGGCGTGCTGCTCATCGTCGCCTGTGGAAACAAGGAGCAGAAGAGTGACGCAAACGTGAACGAGAACAACACGGAGGCACGGCAAGGCTATGACAGAATTTGAAAAGATGCGCAGCGAGGAGTTCTATGACTTTACGAGCGAGGAATGTCTGGCGAGTTATTACAGGGCCAAGCATATTTGTGCAAGACTGCAGACCATGACAGTAGAGGATGAGGACTACAGGGCGACGATAGAAGAGCTGATTCCCGGCATTCCCGAATCGGCTACGGTGGCACCACCCTTTCATTGCGATCACGGACATGGCATCAGGTTGGGTGAGAATGTGTTTATCAACTACAACGGCACCATGCTCGACGGCGGCTTGATAACCATCGGGCGCAACACCCAGATTGGTCCGAACTGCCAGTTCCTGACTCCGAACCACCCCATCGACTATGTTGAACGCCGCAAACCTACAGAGCGTTGCTCTCCGATTAGCATTGGCGAGGACTGCTGGCTGGGCGGTGGTGTGACGGTGTGCCCGGGGGTAACCATCGGCGACCGTTGCATCGTCGGTGCGGGCAGCGTGGTGACCAGGGACATCCCTTCTGATTCGATGGCCGTAGGCAATCCCTGCCGGGTCATCCGCAAGCTGTGACGTGAAAAAAGAAAAAGAAGAGCGGATGCCGTTTGTGTGATGGCATCCGCTCTTCTTTTTTAGTCATTGCCGTGACGGCGGCGTTTCCTTTACATCATGGCCACGAGGAAGTTCTCGTAGCCCAGCTTCTCGATGTAGTTCAGGTACTGAGCCTCCCAGGCCATGTGGTTCTTCTCGTCCTCAATCCACTTGTAGATGAGCTTCTGAGTGATGTAGTCGTCGCTGAAGGCGGCAGCCAGCTCGCTCAGTGTCTTGATGGCCTCGGGTTCGTAGTCGCCTTCAATCTGCTGCTTCGGGTCGTCGCAGAAGGGGAACTCGATGGTCTTCATGGCCTCCTGCAGGTCGGCGGGCTTGCAACCCATTTCCACCAGGCGCTGTAGCACCTCTTCGGCCTCTTCCCATTCTTCCTCAGCCTCTTCCTTCCACTTGTCGGCCAGCTTGTTCCAGCCGTTCAGGCGGCAGTAGGCCGAGAAGGCGAAGTGTTGCTTACTGTTTCCAAACCATACAGCGCCGAGATTGGCAAACTGCTTCAATGCTTCATCTTTTGTCATCATTGCTTTGTTTTTTTATTAGTTGTTAAAAAATAGTTTTTCTTCACTTATTGGAGAGTGCCTCTATCAGGTGGTCGAGCGTGGGTGTGATGGCAGCAAACTCCTCGTCTGTCATTCCCTTTTCGTGCAGTACATCAGCCATGCAGTCGGGTATGCTGCTTGCCTGCTGCTGCAAGGCCCGTCCGTGTTCGGTCAGCACGATGATGGTCTGCCGGGCATCGTCCTTGCTCTTCTTGCGCGTCACCATTTTCATGGCCTCCATGCGCTTGATGAGTGGTGTGAGCGTGTTGCTCTCCAGATAGAGCCGCCGCGAAATGGCATTCAGGGGCTGCGCATCCTGCTCCCAGAGCACCATCAGCACCAGATACTGTGTGTAGGTGATGCCTAACTGTGCAAACCAGGGCTGATACACCTGTATCAGCAGTCGTGCCGCCGTGTAAAGACGGAAGCAGCCTTGGCGGTTCAGTCTCAGATTGTCATTAATCATACAGATATGTTTGTTTTAGTCGTTCACGATGCAAATATACGCATTATTTCTGATAGAAAGTATATGTTTGTCTTTTTTTTAATATCTTTTAATAGAAAATCGTTTGCGATTAAACTGCCTCCTGCTTTTCTCGCCTTCTACGTCAGGCAGTGGCACCAAGAGGTGTTCTTTTTCGCTTTTGAATAAACGGGCGCGAGGTCAAAACAATTTCAGTAGCTTGAATACCTTAATTAATATTTGCGCACGCGCAAGCGAGAAAATGGTCATTTTCTTTTGTGTTTCCATATTTTATTTGTAACTTTGCAGCATAGCCGCACCACCTGTCTGTGCGACACATTTCCAGGAGAATAGGGATTGGCCCGCCCGACCAAAGATATTTGGGCGCCCGACCAAAAGCATTGGGGCGGGCGCCCAAATTGTTTCTGCCGCCCGCAAAATTCCGGCTACCCCGGCAGAAGCTCCCCGTTTCCCCGTACCTTTCTCCCTCGTTCCCCGGCAGTTTCTCCAAGGATTATTTCTATTTAGCATTTCAGGGATTTTTCTCGTTCAATCGTTCGGTCGAATATTCCCGTCCGGTCGAATTTGCAATTCGACCGCCGTCGGTAGGTGCATTTGCAATTCGACCGCCGTCGGTAGGTGCATTTGTAATTCTTTCTGAGTTCCGTGCTTTGGCAGTCATTCGGCTCAGACAAACATGAGCTCAGAGATGACCATATCGCTGACAAACAGTCCGCGCCGGGTGAGTATGAGGTGACTGGAGTCTGCCCTCAGCAGCCCGTCGTCAAGAAAGCGGCGGGCTGCCGCTGTGCAGTAGTCACGCTGCTCGGGTGAGAGGGTGGCGAGGTCGAGCCCCTCGCAGGTGCGGAGTGCGACGGTCAGGCGGTCGTTGTAGCGCGTCCAGCCCATAATGGCTTCGCTGTCCTCGACGGGCGAGATGCCGTTCTCCACGCGGCGTATGTATTCCTGCAGGTCAGAGACGTTCCAGTAGCGGCGCTGTCCGTCGTAGGAGTGGGCAGCGGCACCCAGTCCGATGTAGGGCACGTCGTGCCAGTAATTGCTGTTATGAATGGCGCGGTAGCTCTTCAGCCCCCTCTCTCCTTGGAGAGGGTGGGGGGTGAGGCTCCAGTTGGAGATTTCGTAGTGCTCGTAGCCGGCAGCCTCCAGCCGGTCGATGAGCATCTCGTACATCTGGCGCTCCAGTTCGTCGTTAGTGTCGTTGTTCTTCTCCCGTTTCTCCTTGCTCATTTGCTCGTAGAGCGCCGTGCCCTCCTCGACCATCAGACAGTAGGCGGAGAGGTGCTCCACGCCGAGTGCCAGCGCAGCGTCGATGTCGCGCTGCCAGTCGTGCAGCGTCTCGCCCGGGAAACCGTACATCAGGTCGATGCTGATGTTGCGGATGCCTGCCTGACGGAGACGGCTGACGGCCTGGGGCACCTGGGCCGCCGTGTGGCGGCGGTTCAGGAAACGCAGGCGGCTGTCGGAGAACGTCTGGGCTCCCATGCTGACGCGGGTGATGCCCAACTGAGGCAGAGCCTCAGCATGCAGGCCCCCGACGGCAGGGGAGGGGGGACTGGTGGCGGCTATGTCGTCGGGGTTGCACTCGATGGTGACTTCGGCACCGGGCGCCACCCTATACCTAATATATATATGTGTGAAGAGCTGCTGCAGCTGGGGCATGGTGAGCTGGCTGGGTGTGCCGCCGCCGAGGTAGATGGTGCTGATGGGTGTTCCGTCAGGCAGTCCGGGGGGCAGGGTGTCCATCTCCTTGCAAAGCGCATCGACGTACTGCTGGCGCAACTCCAATTGCGTGGTCGAGTAGAAGGCGCAGTAGATGCAGCGGCTTTTACAAAATGGAATATGTATGTATAATCCTGCCATTTTGAACGCAAAAGTACTAATTAAGTTTAATATTTGAAAGTTTTTTTTGGTTTTTCCATGTAAAATGTCTAACTTTAGCCTCGCTTATTGAAAAAATAAACCTAAAACTATATTATTATGAAAGTTTATCAGACAAACGAGATTAAGAACATTGCATTGCTTGGCAGTGCGGGTAGCGGCAAGACCACTCTTGCCGAAAGTATGCTTTTCGAAGCAGGTATCATTAAGCGCCGCGGCACGGTAGAGGGCAAAAACACGGTGAGCGACTATTTCCCCGTAGAGCAGGAGTATGGCTATTCTGTGTTCTCTACGGTTTTCCATGTAGAGTGGAACAACAAGAAGCTGAACATCATTGACTGCCCGGGCAGCGACGACTTCGTGGGCGGTGCCATTACAGCCCTGAACGTGACCGACCAGGCCGTGATTCTGCTGAACGGACAGTATGGTCCCGAGGTGGGAACGATGAATGCCTTCCGCTACACAGAGAAGCTGAAGAAACCCGTCATCTTCCTGGTGAACCAGCTGGACCGCGACAACTGCGACTACGACCAGATACTGTCGAACCTGAAGGAGGTATATGGCTCGAAGTGCGTGCCCGTACAGTATCCTATAGCTACGGGAGCAGGCTTCAATGCCGTCATTGACGTGCTGCTGATGAAGAAATACTCGTGGAAGCCCGAAGGTGGAGCCCCCATCATTGAGGATATTCCCGCCGACCAGATGGACAAGGCCATGGAGCTGCACAAGGCCCTGGTGGAGGCAGCTGCCGAAAACGACGAGAGCCTGATGGAGAAATTCTTTGAGAGCGAGAGCCTCACCGAGGACGAAATGCGCGAGGGTATCCGCAAGGGACTGGTGACGCGCAGCATCTACCCCGTCTTCTGCGTTTGTGCAGGCAGGGACATGGGCGTACGCCGCCTGATGGAGTTCCTGGGCAACGTGGTCCCCTTCGTGAGCGACATGCCGAAGGTGAAGAACGTGGCCGGCCAGGAAATCACTCCCGATGCTGCAGGCCCCGAGTCGCTGTATTTCTTCAAAACCGGTGTGGAGCCGCACATTGGCGAGGTGTCCTACTTCAAGGTGATGAGCGGTACGGTGAAGAGCGGTGACGACCTGACAAATGTTGACCGCGGCTCAAAGGAGCGCATAGGCACGCTGTATGCCTGTGCAGGTGCCAACCGCATTCAGGTAGATCAGCTGGTGGCCGGCGACATAGGCTGCACGGTGAAGCTGAAGGACGTGAAGACCGGTAACACGCTGAACGGCAAGGACTGCGACAATAAGTTCGACTTCATCAAGTATCCCAACTCGAAGTTCTCGCGTGCCATCAAGGCCGTCAACGAGGCAGAGACGGAGAAGATGATGGCCGCCCTGCAGAAGATGCGCCAGGAAGACCCGACGTGGGTGGTGGAGCAGTCGAAGGAACTGCGCCAGATTATTGTTCACGGACAAGGTGAGTTCCACCTGCGCACGCTGAAGTGGCGCATGGAGAACAACGAGAAGATAAACATAGAGTACATAGAGCCGAAGATTCCGTATCGCGAGACCATCACGAAGATGGCCCGTGCCGACTACCGCCACAAGAAACAGTCGGGTGGTGCCGGACAGTTTGGTGAGGTACACCTCATCCTGGAACCCTACACCGAGGGCATGCCCGACCCGACGTCGTTCAAGATTAACGGTCAGGAGTTCAAGATGAACATCAAGGGCAAGGAAGAAATTGACCTGGAGTGGGGCGGCAAGCTCGTCTTCATCAACTCCGTCGTCGGTGGCGCCATCGACCTGCGCTTCATGCCCGCCATTCTGAAGGGTGTCATGGAGCGCATGGAGCAGGGCCCGCTGACCGGCAGCTACGCCCGCGACGTACGCGTCATCGTCTATGACGGAAAGATGCACCCCGTAGATTCCAACGAGCTGTCGTTCATGCTGGCAGCACGCAATGCCTTCTCGGCAGCCTTCAAGGAGGCAGGACCGAAGGTGCTGGAGCCCATCTACGACCTTGAGGTGCTCGTGCCTGCCGACTACATGGGCGACGTGATGAGTGACCTGCAGGGTCGCCGCGCCATCATCATGGGCATGGACTCAGAGGCCGGCTACCAGAAGCTGACCGCCAAGATTCCTCTGAAGGAGCTCTCCAGCTACTCTATAGCCCTGAGCTCGCTGACGGGTGGCCGCGCTTCGTTCACCACGAAGTTCTCCAGCTACGAGCTCGTTCCGAACGACATCCAGCAGACGCTGATCAAGGAGCACGAGGCTGAGATGAAGGACGAAGATTAATATCTGACTTAACGACTGGCCCGATTATCATGAGCTGCATGGTGGTTGGGCCAGTTTTTTTTCATTCATGCGGAAAATCCTGCTGCTTGCCGTGGGCTGTTGCCTGCTGTCGTCGGGCTGTCATCGCGACCCGGAAAAGAGCCTGCTGCCTGACGGCATACAGTTGCAGACGGGCGACATCGTGTTCCGGCGGGGTGGGGGAGTCACCAGTCATGCCGTCCTGTTGGCTGACGGCGACGGCGTCTATTCGCATGTAGGCATCGTGGTTGACTCTGCCGGCGTGAAGATGATTGTCCATGCCGTGCCCGGCGAGCCGGACTTCGAAGGCGACAGCGACCGCGTGAAGGCAGATGTTCCAGAGGTGTTCTTCCGGAAGTCGAGAGCCTCGCAGGGCGCCGTGCTCAGGCATCGTGACACACTGTTAGCCGCAAAAGCCGCTGCCGTGGCCATGCAGCTATACAGGCGCAACACGCCTTTTGACCACCAGTATGACGACAGCGACACCACGCGCATGTACTGCACCGAGCTGGTGACTTTCGCCTTCAGCCGTGCCGGAGAACCGCTGAGTGGAATCAGACACCACGGCCTGCGCTTTCTCGACTTGGACACGGAGTGCGTGCTTCCGTCAGACATCTTGCATTGCAGGGATTTACGACCATTAATACAATTTTAACTAAAAAAGAAAGATAAAAAAGATGAAGAAGATTTTTTCGTTTGCAGCCATCGGGCTGCTGTTGGCACTATTTACTGCCTGCGGACATACCAATACACCGGAAGGTGTTGCCACGGCCGCCATGCAGTGTATGGCCGACAAGGACTACGAGGGCTACGTTGACCTTGTCTATTTCAAATGTGACAAGAAACTGAGCAAGGAAGAACGGGAACAGTTTGTGGCACTGGTGGAGGACAAAGTTGGAAAACAGGCTGAGAAGAACGGCGGCATCAAGGACTTCAAGATCGGAATACCTGAACTGAACGGCGACAAGGGCAGCGTACCCGTAGAGATAACGTATGCCGACGAGTCTGTCAAGAAGCAGACCATTGCCGTGGTCAAGACACCGGACGGCGACTGGAAACTGGATGCCGGGAAATAAAAAAGACGACTGGAAAAAGACGAGGGGATAGTATTGCGGAAATGCTCTCCCCTTTCTTTTATAGATAGAATTTTATGTTTGTATTAGAATCTAAAACATACCAATTTTGTTAATAACGTTAAATTTAACGGAAATAATTAACAAAATACTTTTACGGTATCAATTATAAACCTTATCTTTGCACCCAGAAAAAACAGAGAAAAAGGTAAAAAAGAAATCATGAAGAAAAGTACGATTTGGACAATAGCCATTGTGATGGGACTTTCGTTCCTCGGCCTGCTCTTCCTGCAGCTCTCCTATATTGAGGAGATGGCGAAAATGAAGAAAGAGCAGTTTGACGAATCGGTGAACCGTGCGCTCTATCAGGCATCGCGCAATTTGGAGATGGACGAGACGCAGCGCTATCTGGAAAAAGACGTGAATAAAACGGAGCGCCGCGCATTCAAACAAGATTCCGTCATTGTTGACGGACTGGACGGCACTGTCAGGCATTCCCACCAGTTTGCCGTCGCTGCCGACGATGGCACGGTATATTCGTCGTTTGAGCTGAATACGTTTAAGATGAAACCGTCCAGTGTGCCAAAGGCCATCATTATGCGTAAGGACAAGAATACGCTGGCCGAGGCCTCGAAGACCATGCAGGAGATTATCCGCACGCGTTATGTCTATCAGAAGGCTCTGCTGGATGAGGTAATCTATAACATCTTATACACGGCCAGCGACAAGCCGCTGAAGGAGCGCGTGAACTTCAAGATGCTCGACTTGGATATACGTTCGGAACTGATTAACAACGGTATTGATATTCCGTACCACCTGACCGTGTCAACAGCCGACGGGCGTGAGGTGTATCGCTGCTCTGACTATTCTGAGGAAGGTGAGGAGTACAGCTATACGCAGCCGCTGTTCCGCTACGACCCGTCGTCGAAGATGGGTGTCGTGAAGATTCATTTTCCCGAAATGAACAGCTACATCTTCTCTGGCGTGCGCTTCATGATTCCGAGCATTGTGTTCACCGGTGTGCTGATTATCACGTTCATCTTTACCATCGTCGTCATTTTCCGGCAGAAGCGTTATTCGGAGATGAAGAACGACTTTGTGAACAACATGACGCACGAGCTGAAGACCCCGATAGCCAGCATCTCGTTGGCCGCGCAGATGCTCAACGACGAGAGCGTGCCGAAGAGCGAACACATGATGAAGCACTTGGGGGGAGTCATTGCCGACGAGTCGAAACGCCTGCGATTCCTCGTGGAAAAGGTGCTGCAGATGTCGATGTTCGACAAGAAGGATGCCGTATTCAAGAAAAAGGAAATGGACCTCAACGAACTGTTAGAGAATATTGCCAACTCCTTCACCCTGCGTGTTGAGCATACCGGCGGTAAAATCATGACCGACATAGGAGCCATCGACTCGAAGATATATGTTGACGAGGTGCACTTCTCGAACGTTATTCACAATCTGATGGACAATGCCGTGAAGTACCGCAATCCGGACAAGCCCTTGGAACTGATTCTGAAAACATGGAATGACGACAAACGGCTGTACTTCTCCATACAGGACAACGGTATGGGCATTAAGAAAGAGAACTTAAAGAAGATATTTGACAAGTTCTATCGGGTGCATACCGGAAACAAACACGACGTGAAAGGATTTGGCCTGGGGCTTGCCTACGTAAAGAAAGTCGTTGACCTGCACCAGGGAGAAATCAAGGCCGAAAGCGAACTGGGAAAGGGTACGAAGTTTACCGTCAGCCTGCCGGTCATACAGGAAGATTAAAGATTAAAAATTAGACATTAAATATTATAAATTAAAAACTTTACGATTATGGAAGAGAACCTGAAGATTTTACTTTGTGAGGACGATGAGAATTTGGGAATGTTGTTGCGTGAATATCTGGCAGCAAAAGGCTATACCGCAGAACTTTGTCCTGACGGCGATGCCGGTTACAAGGCATTCCTGAAAACGAAGTTTGATATATGTGTCCTCGACGTGATGATGCCGAAGAAGGATGGCTTTACGCTGGCACAGGAAATACGGACGGCAAATGCAGAGATTCCTATCATCTTCCTGACAGCCAAGACCTTGAAGGAAGACATCCTGGAAGGATTCAAGATTGGCGCCGACGACTATATTACCAAGCCCTTCTCGATGGAAGAACTCGTGTTGCGCATTGAGGCAATCCTGCGCCGCGTGCGTGGAAAGAAGAACAAGGAGAGCACGCAGTACCGCATCGGACGCTTTAACTTCGACACACAGAAGCAACTGCTCTCCATTGGCGACAAGCAGACCAAACTCACCACGAAAGAGAACGAACTGCTGGCACTGCTCTGCTCGCACGCCAACGAAATACTGCAGCGTGACTTCGCCCTGAAGACCATCTGGATTGACGACAATTACTTCAATGCCCGTTCGATGGATGTCTATATCACCAAGCTGCGCAAACACCTGAAGGACGACGAGCAGATAGAGATTATCAACATACACGGCAAGGGATACAAACTGATTACTCCTGAGGAGGACGGAAAGTAAGTCATGACGAAAAGTCTGAAACAATATGGGGGAGTGGCGCTGATAGTAATCGGCGCCATCCTTTTACTGTCCGAATACCTGAAGTGGCTCTGCGGTAACTGGGTGCTCCTGGCAGGACTGTCGTGCGTCATTGCAGGCGTTTGTGTCCACATATATTGCATAAAACGGGACGGGAAGTATTAAATATTATTAAATATTAGTATTGCCCGCAGCCATACACCCTTAACTCTCAGTAAATATTTGTACCTTTGCACCCGCAATTTTGCAAAGTAATATTTTATTCATTTATTTAACAACATGAATCAATACGAAACCGTTTTCATTTTAACTCCCGTTTTGTCTGATGATCAGATGAAGGAAGCGGTCGCTAAATTCAAGAAAGTACTCACCGATAAGGGTGCAGAGATTCTGAACGAAGAGACCTGGGGATTGAAGAAGATGGCTTATGCTATTCAAAAGAAATCAACAGGTTTCTACAATCTGCTTGAGTTCAAGGCTGAGCCACAAGTAATCGACGTTCTCGAGACAGCTTTCCGCCGCGACGAGAAAGTAATCCGCTACATGACTGTAAAGCTTGACAAGTATGCTGTACAGTATGCTGAGAAGAGAAGAAACAAGTACGCTACAAAATCAGAGGAGGCTTAAACTATGGCAGAACAGAGTGAAATTCGTTATTTGACGGCTCCTTCTATCGACACCAAGAAGAAGAAGTATTGCCGTTTCAAGAAGAGTGGTATCAAGTATATCGACTACAAAGATCCCGAGTTCCTCAAGAAGTTCCTGAACGAGCAGGGTAAGATTCTTCCCCGCCGCATCACAGGCACCTCTCTGAAGTATCAGCGTCGCGTGGCTCAGGCCGTGAAGCGTGCCCGCCAGATTGCGCTGCTGCCTTACGTAACCGATTTGATGAAATAATTTAAGGAGGACGCAAGCATGGAATTAATACTGAAAGAAGATATTATCGGTCTGGGATTCAAGAACGATATCGTGAAAGTAAAGTCGGGTTATGGCCGTAACTACCTCATTCCTCAGGGAAAGGCTGTTATTGCATCTCCGTCAGCAAAGAAGATTCTCGCTGAGAACCTGAAGCAGCAGGCTCACAAACTGGCTGCTATCAAGGCCGAGGCTGAGAAGAATGGACAGGCTCTTGAAGGCGTTGCCCTTACAATTGCCGCTAAGGTCAGCGCTACCGGTCAGCTCTATGGTTCCGTTAATGCAGCTCAGGTTGCCGAGGAACTGAAGAAGCTTGGTCATGAGGTTGACCGTAAGATTATCACCATGCGTGATATCAAGAAGGTTGGCAGCTATGTGGCTGTTGTTCACTTCCACAAGGAAGTGCTCGTCGAGATTCCTGTAACAGTCGTTGCAGAGAATGCTGAAGAGCTGAAAGCCGCTAAGGAAGAGGCTAAGGTAGAGGAGGCTCCTGAAGTTGTTGAGGAAGCTCCCGCTGAGGAGGCTCCTGTAGCTGAAGAAGCTGCCGAGGCTGCACCTGCAGAAGAAGCATAAGCCCGCTGTAAAGCAACATTTTTATAAATGAATGATCCCGGCTGCACCAAGCGGCCGGGATTTTTCATGGGGGTACCGGAGAAATCCTCTTATGGTGGAAGGTGTATGCCTCTTGGGTTCCTTCCTATGGCGACGGTGGATACAAAAAACCGTCGGATATCATCCGACGGTTCGATTCTCTCAATTAGTTCGTGTAGGACTAATTACTTTACAACGGCAGCAGTGTCAGCAACAGCAGCAGTGTCAGCAACAGCAGCAGCAGTGTCAGCAACAGCAACTTCTACGTTTGTAGAATCAACAACCTCAGCAGCGGGCTTCTTTGCATTGTTACAAGATGCGAAAGAGATAGCTACCATAGCCACGAACATAAATACTAATTTCTTCATTTTTCTAATGCTTTTTAAATCTGTAAAACAATCATTTGTTTATTAAAACGATGCAAAGGTATATATTTTTTTGATACGTTGTATCTTTTTTTAGCATTTTTTTTACCCTCTTTTTGTAACTTTTTTACAAACAGCTGAAAACCAACTAATTACGAAATGTTAAAATTTTGTGTCAAAAAGACATTTATTGAGAAATCCGTGAAAAAAGGAGTTGTTTGTAGAAAATATATTTGGCATTCTGCATTCTTATTAGTACCTTTGCATCGGTTTGTCGCGCGTACATATATATATTATCGCGTACATTATATATATCATATAAGGATGATAGATACTTCGGCCTTTCAAGGTAAGACGGCAGCCTACTTTACATTGGGATGCAAACTCAATTTCTCTGAAACTTCTACTTTTGGCAAGATGCTTCAGCAGATGGGTGTGCGTACCGTTGAGAAAGGTGAGCCTGCCGATATTTGCTTGATTAATACCTGCTCTGTGACAGAGGTTGCTGACCATAAGTGCAGGCAGGCTATTCACCGGCTTGTTCGTGAAAACCCCGGGGCTTTCGTGGTAGTGACCGGATGTTATGCCCAGCTGGAACCGCAGGCGGTCAGCAAGATAGACGGTGTGGACCTCGTGTTAGGCTCTGACGAGAAGGCCCATCTGATTCAGTTCCTTTCTGATGCCTGGCAGGAGAAAGAGCTTCGCATGGCAACAAACAGTCAGGACGGGCTGCAGAGGGAAACCAAGGCTTACACCCGGAAGACGAAGGACATCAAGACTTTTGCCCCCAGCTGTTCGCGAGGCAACCGTACCCGTTATTTCCTCAAGGTGCAGGACGGTTGTGATTACTTTTGCACCTATTGCACCATTCCCTATGCCCGTGGCTTCAGTCGCAACCCGACCATCAGTTCCCTGGTGGCTCAGGCAGAACAGGCTGCTCACGAAGGAGGCAAGGAGATTGTGCTGACAGGTGTTAACATAGGTGACTTCGGAAAGACGACGGGTGAGAAGTTTATTGACTTGGTCAAAGCCCTTGATGCAGTACAAGGCATTCAGCGCTATCGCATCAGCAGTCTGGAGCCCGACTTGCTCAGTAACGAACTTATTGACTACTGTGCAGGCAGCCGGGCATTCATGCCTCACTTCCATATACCTCTTCAAAGCGGTAGCGACACCGTTCTGAGGCTGATGCACCGCCACTACGACCGTCAGTTGTTTGCCGATAAAATACAGCGCATCAAGCAAGTGATGCCCGATGCCTTCATTGGGGTTGATGTCATGGTGGGCTGCCGTGGCGAGACGCCGGCGTGTTTTGAAGAAACCTACCAGTTTCTTGATGAGCTCGACGTGACGCAGCTGCACGTCTTTCCTTATTCGGAGCGACCGGGCACGTCAGCATTAAGCATTCCATACGTCGTTGACGATGTGACGAAAAAACAGCGAAGCAAGCGTCTGCTCGATCTCTCTGACCGGAAGACCCGGGCTTTTTATGCCCGTCACATCGGTCAGGAGGCTGAGGTGCTCTTTGAGAAAGCCTCTCGTGGTCGTGCCATGCACGGATTTACAAGAAACTACATACGGGTGGAGCTGCCTGCTGCAGAGGCTCGCGAGGAGTACGACAACCAGATATTTCCGGTGCGGTTGGGTGATTTCAACCATGACCGCACGGCACTCCAATTGAAAATAGAAAATCAGTAAACCGAAAAAATGTGAGATGGATAAACTGGCTATTGTCATACTCAACTGGAACGGTGTGAGAATGTTGCAAAAATATCTGCCAACAGTCTTGCAGTATTCGCGTGACGAAGCGACGGTCTATGTGGCTGACAATGCTTCGACCGACTTCTCGCTGGAATTGCTTCATACCCGATACCGCGAAGAGGTACGCGTGATAGAGCTCGATAAGAACTGGGGCTTTGCCGAAGGTTACAACAAAGCCCTTCAGCAGGTAGATGCAACGTATTATCTGCTACTGAACAGCGACATTGAGGTGACCCACCATTGGTTAACGCCGCTCATAGAATTTATGGATGCCCATCAGAATGTTGCTGCCTGCCAGCCCAAACTGCTGTCCGTCTATCATCGTGACAACTTCGAATATGCTGGTGCGAGTGGGGGCTTTCTTGACCGTTACGGCTATCCTTTCTGCCGAGGTCGCATTTTCGACACTGTTGAGTGTGACAACGGACAGTACGATACTGTTCAGGATGTGCTTTGGGCTACGGGAGCTGCCTTGATGATTCGGGCAAAGGACTATTGGGATGCCGGTGGACTGGACGGACGTTTCTTCGCCCATAATGAAGAGATAGACCTCTGCTGGCGTCTCCGCATCCGTGGCCGTCGGGTATGCTGTGTTCCTGATTCGTTTGTCTATCACGTCGGAGGTGGTACGCTACCGAAGAGTAACCCCATGAAAACCTATCTGAATTTCCGAAATAACCTGACCATGCTCTATAAGTGTCTGCCTGACGACGAGTTGCGCCACGTCATGCGAATGCGTTGGTTTCTCGACTATCTGGCATCCTTTGAAATGCTTATTCTCAAGCGTAATTGGGGAGATTTCCGTGCCGTGTTCCGTGCCCGTCGTGCCTTCAAACACTGGCGAAAGGATTTTGAGGCCGACCGTCAGCAGATACAGTCCACCCGTCAGACCGCACAAATAGCCGAACGGCGCACCTTCTCACTCCTTTGGCAGTATTATGCCAAAGGTCGTAAGCGCTTTTCAGAGTTGCCTTGATTCCTTATGGGGCAACGGTTTCTGCCAGTTCTTGTAGATTACTTGACGCTGACGGTAGCAGTCAGCCGCCGTTTCCATTCCTTCAGATAAGCAAACCATTCGTCAGCTGAGTGGTAGCCGAAGTCTTCATTGTCAGAACCGAACGTAATGGCATAATGCAACTCGTTGGTAGGCGTAGCTACGACAAAGGCATAGTTGCGCTTGTCGCGCTTTAGTTCCTTGACCACATTGTTGAATGGAATATAGATGCCGAGACCGACCGTTTCGCGCTTATGACCAACGGAGTCTTTTGCCGATACAGGCCAGTCGGTACCCCAGCAGCCGCGTATGCTGTTCAGGTCGCTGAATTCTTCAGAGCCTTTGACGTTAATGAAACCGGTACAAAACTGGTAGTCAGTAGCCGGACGGTCAAAGCTGATGTCAACCATGCAGTCGCGTCGGCCGGCATAGAGCGTATAGTGCGTGGTCATGGTGAGGCGTTCTTGCACCCCTTCGGTAGTCCGTGGGGCATTCCAGCCTTCGTCAATCACCTCAACGATGGTGCGCAGAGGGCCTCGTGCAACGATGCGTAGTGTACGGTGCTCAACGTCTTCCAGCATGACGGGTTCCTGTCCGTTCCATCCTCGTAAGGTTCCCAGGCCAAGTGTGCTTCCTACCCAAAGTACGTCATCGCCATAACCGTTGGCCTTCTGTGTGCTGTCAGGGTAGAACTGTGTGTCGTGCAGTTCCAGTCCTTGATGGTATTTGCCATAGATGTCAACAGTCTGCCGGTGGTCGAAGTATATGCGGTAGGCTACCAGTTTGTTCTCGAAAGCCGGTCCGTGGTGGTGCAGCTGCCAGTAGGGGTTCGTGCCATTGTCTGCGGTAAGGCTGCTGATGTAGAGGTCTTGCTTGTTCTCCTCTTTGACTTTTTTGTTTGCCAGTAGCATTTCGGCATACACCTGTGGCTCATAGTTTCGCGGTGCCCCTTGGTCAGAGAGCTGTATGGTGAATACCTGTTTTTCTTTCTTTTTCAAGTCAGTCAGGAAAAACAGTTCGTCAGGCTGGCGGTCGCCGTCCAGGTCGTCCAACTGGCAGGGTATTTCCTTGCCGTCGAGCGTAACCAGTGCGGTCTTGGTGCCCTTGTACGGTTTCAGATTGAATACGACCGGCTGTGCCTTCAGTTCCATTTTCGATTTGTTTTCTACGGTTATGTTCCGGTTTGTCTGTGCCGTGGCAGACAGGCAGGCAGTTATGAGCCCAAACGAGAGAAGCAGTTTTTGTTTCATATCATGTTTGTTTTAGTTGCAAAGCCAGCATTCGTATGTTAGTAGAAAATGGCGTTTTTTAAGTGCATAAACTATGCAAAACTATAAATAGTAAACAAATATTAGTCGGTTTTTGAGGTTTTTTAGGTTAAAATTTGGAATTAATTAGATTTTTTAGTATATTTGCAGTCGATTTTAACATCAACTTTCAAAAATTAATAACTTCAGTGCGCAAAGTATATATAGCATTGCTGGCTTGCATGTTGATATGCATAGGCTGTGAGTGGCACCTCAAACCCGCTGACGAACATGCTTCAGAGGGAGTTGAAGTAGAGCGCTTCGACCGTATTCAGGCATTGTACCTGACCACGGGCGACCGTTCTGCGTTGCAGCAGCTGAACACGCGCTACCCCGAGCAAATGCGCATGCTGATTGAAGACGTCTTGAAAATTGGTGCAGTAAACGACCCTCTTATCAATGCGAAATTCCTGCAATATTACCAGGACTCGATATTGCTGACCCTTGTGACCGAAGCAGAAAGGCAATATGCAGACCTGAGTGAGCTGAACAAGGAGATGACCCTTGCCTTCAGGGAGTTGCAGAAACTGTTGCCCGACATACAGGTTCCTGTTGTCTATGCGCAGATTGGTGCCCTGACGCAGAGTGTTATTGTAGGTGACAGCACGTTAGGCATCAGTCTCGACAAATATCTGGGAGCAGATTTCCCGTTGTATTCCTTATATTATCCGGAAGGACAGCGCAAGCAGATGACCCGTCAGATGATTGTGCCCGACTGTATGAGTTTCTTCATTCTTAGCAAGTATCCGCTGCACGAGGCCGATTCGGCCTTGGAAGTTCGCCGTCAGCACATGGGGAAGATACAGTGGGTGGTTAATAAGGTGACGAAGAAGCGTGTCTTTGTCAATGAACATGTACGGGCCGTTGAGAACTACATGCACAATCACCGTCAGGTTACTGTTCCGCAGTTATTAGAAAAAGCCGATTCATTGGGAATTTGAAGAAAATGTGACTTGTCAGGTTGATAAGTCGCAAATTATTATTACCTTTGTGGCCGAACTAATAACAAACTATATGAAACGCATACCCATTTTATTAATGATGCTTATGGTGGCAGCAAGTCAGATGTTGGCCGGCGGCACGCTGGAACTACAGGACGTGGCGCGAGGTAAATTCCGTTCTCAGCGTATGGCGGCATTGAGGCCCGCACAGGACGGAGAAAGCTATTTGCAGATTTCGCCTGACGGTCAGCGTATTGAACAGTATTCTTTCAAGACAGGTAAGCTGGTGAGCACCCTGCTCGACCTTCAGGACACCCACGGTGCAAAGGTACGCAACATTGAAAACTACATTGTGAGTCCTGACGGCAAGCGCCTGCTGATACAAACGGAGTCCAACTACATTTACCGGCGTTCGTTTACGGCAAAGTACTATATCTATGATATTCAGAACAAGAAGTTAGAGACACTTTCCGATGGTGGTCCCCAGCGGGCTCCGCTGTTCTCGCCTGACGGTTTGCAGGTTGCCTTCGTTCGTGATAATAATATATTCCTGGTGAAGTTGCTATACAACAACGCCGAGAGCCAGATCACGAAGGACGGTAAGTTCAACGAAGTGATTAACGGTGTGCCTGACTGGGTGTATGAGGAAGAATTCTCCACGGCACAAAGCATGGCCTTCACGCCCGACTCCAAGCAGCTCTGCTGGATACGTTACGACGAGTCGCAGGTCAAGGAGTTCTGCTTCCCCCTTTATCGTGGGGCTAATCCTGCCAACGACCAGTATGCCGATTATCCCGGTCTCTATGCCTATAAATATCCCATAGCAGGCGAGCAGAATTCAAAGGTCAGCGTGATGAGCTATGACATTAAGAGCCATAAGACCCGCACGCTGAGTGTCCCGTTAGATGCCGACGGCTACATACCCCGCATTAAGACCTACCCGTTAGCAGATGCCGAGGGTCAGGGCAGTTCGCAGATTATTGTGATGACCATGAACCGCCATCAGGACTGCCTGCGCCTGTATGCTGTCAATGCGCTCTCGACGCTGAGCCAGTTAATTTTGGAAGAGACGGCCGACAAGTATGTCAAGGAGGAAGTGCTGGAGCAACTGCAACTGACACCTCAGCACATTCTTTTGCCGAGTGACCGTTCGGGGTTCATGCACCTGTATCTTTATACCATTGGCGGACAGCTGGTGCGCCAGGTGGAGCAGGGCGACTATGAGGTTTCTGATGTCTATGGTTACGACGAGGTCACCGGCGACACCTATTTCGCCTCCCATGCCAACGGTGCGACGGAACAGCAGGTCTTCGTGGCTCATAAGAACGGCAAGGTGGAATGTCTGACCCCGAAGGCAGGGTGGAGTAGTGCTATCTTCTCGAAGAACTATAAGTACTTCATCAACACGTGGAGCGACATGAACACGCCCACCACCTACAGCCTGCACGAGGGCAAGAAGCAGACGGCCGTGCTCATTGACAACAAGGCCCTTAGTGAAAAGCTGTCCCAATATCAAATAGGTACGCGCGAACTCTTCACGTTTACTACCGGCGACGGTGTGCAGCTGAACGGCTGGATGGTCAAACCGGCAGATTTCAGCGCTTCGAAACGCTATCCCGTCATTATGTATCAGTATGGCGGGCCCGGCAGCCAGCAGGTTCGGAACGCCTGGGACATCGGCATGTGCGGTGCCGGTGCCATCATGGAACAGTATCTTTGTCAGCAAGGCTACATTTGTGTCTGTGTGGATAACCGTGGCACGGGCGGACGTGGTGCTGACTTCGAGAAGTCTGTTTACATGAAGTTAGGTGAACTGGAAAGCCGCGACCAGGTAGAGGCTGCCTTGTGGTTAGGGCGGCAGTCATACGTCGATAAGGACCGCATCGGTATCTGGGGCTGGTCCTATGGAGGATGGAACACCCTGATGTCCATGTCGGAAGGCCGCAATGCCTTTGCTGCCGGCGTGGCCATTGCCCCGCCCACCAGCTGGCGCTACTATGACACTATTTATTCCGAGCGTTATATGCGCACGCCTCAGGAGAATGCCGATGGTTACGACCGCGTGAACCCCATTGCCCGTGCTGGGCAGTTGCATGGAGCGTTGCTCCTTTGTCATGGTCTGGCCGACGACAACGTTCACTTCCGCAACACGGCAGAATATACCGAGGCACTGGTGCAGGCAGACAAGGACTTTCGGCAGGTGACCTACACCAACCGCAATCACAGCATTTATGGCGGAAATACGCGTCTGCACCTCTACCGCCAGGCTATCAATCACTTTAATGAGAAATTAAAAGATTAAATATGAAAAGAATACGTTTTGCACTTTTATTTGCAGCCGCGTCTTTCTGCGGCATTGCTGCACAGGCCCAGCAAGTTACCGTTACCGTTATTAATTCAGCAGAGTCTCAGCGACAGGAACTTGTCGAGGTAGATGCCAAGGCAGTCCGTGAGAAACTTGGCATAGCCGACGGTAAGCCCTTCAAAGTGTTCAATGCGCTTAGGCAGGAAGTGGCCTACCAGCTGACTTACGACGGCAAGCTGCTCATTGATGCCAGTGTGCGGCCCATGGGTGTCGCCCGTTTCACCGTTGTGCCGGGCCAGCCGCGTCCCATGAAAACGGTCGTCTGCGGCCGACAGTATCCTGAGCGTGTCGATGACATTGCGTGGGAGAACGACCGCGGTGCCTATCGCCTTTACGGTCCTGCCCTTCAGCGTAACAAGGAGCGTGCCTTCGGTAACGACGTGTGGGTGAAGAACACGCCCGACCTCGTTGTCGAGCAGCGCTACAACCTGGAGCTGAGCAACCACGCTGCCGTCGAGGCGCTGCGCAAGGCTGGCAACACGGCAGCTGCCGACTCGCTCGAAGAGCTGACCACCTACCACTACGACCACGGCTACGGACTCGACTGCTACAAGGTGGGCCCGTCGCTTGGCTGTGGTGCTCCGGCACTCATGGACGGCAACCAGATAGTCTTCCCCTATTGCTATACGCAGTACGAGATACTCGACAATGGCCCGCTGCGCTTTACCGTCAGCCTGACCTACGAGACCAAGGAGTTCCATGGCGAGCAAGTCACGGAGCACCGCCTGTTGTCGCTCGACAAGGGTTCCAACTTCAACCGTCAGACCGTCTGGTACGAGGGTGCCACGAAGCCCATCGACGTAGCCTCGGGTGTTGTCATTCACAACGAAGACACCATGTCGGTTTATATGGAGCATCCTTTCGTTGCCTATGCTGACCCGACAGACAATCCTGCCGGTCAGAACTTCCAGATTTATGTTGGTGTTGTGTTCCCATACGACCAGGTGCAGACCTTGCGTGTGCCTAACGAAGGGGCTGCCAACGGCATCAACGGTCACGCCCTTGCTGTCCGTCGTGGTGTGCAGCCAGGCCAGAGAGTCACTTACTACTGGGGTTCTGCATGGTCAAAGTACGACTGCACCAACTTCCTCCAGTGGTTAATGCGGATAGCAGAGCTTCAGGAAAACCTGCGTAATCCGCTGAAGGTCACCGTTGAATAGACAAATAATAATTCCTGATTTTCGAGGTACCTCATACCTCGAAAATCAGAAAACTTCTCAAACAAAGCTATTATAAGTACAGCTGTTGTGCCAACTGCCGGCAAAGCTGTTCCAGATACTCCTTGTCCGTTGCGTCGAACGTGCCGAGTTCCTTGGAGTCAATGTCGAGTACAGCACGCACGTTGCCCTCTGCGTCAGACAGCGGCACCACTATCTCGCTGCGCGACAATGAGCTGCACGCTATGTGGCCGGGAAACTGTTCCACGTCAGCCACCACCTGAGTCAGTCCCGTCTTCCACGCCGTGCCGCACACGCCCCGTCCGTAGGCAATGTGGAAGCAGGCCGTCGGTCCCTGAAACGGGCCTACCAGCAGTTCGTTATTCACCACGCGGTAGAAGCCGGTCCAGAAGAAACCCATCGTCTCGTGCAGGGCGGCCACCACATTGCTCATCACCGCCACTTCGTCATGCTCCCCCTCAATGAGCGCATACACCTGTGGCAACAGTTGTTCGTATTGTTCTTGTTTGGTCATATACGTAAGTCCCCCATTTACTGAGGCATCATCATTCCTTGTGTGTGCAAAGGTACGATAATTGTTTGAAACCGGAAAGAATTATTTTCAGAAATCTGCCGGGAAAAGAAATCATTTCGTTATCTTTGTACCATAAATACTCACAAAAACAACGCTACAAGCGAGGCCTATGCCATTGGCTCCCGCTCGCCGGGGCATTAAACAAAAAGCGCCCCAATGCCAACTGTTGGACATTGGGGTGCCAGTCGTTGCTCGCGGCAGGAACCTTCCTGTCGTTTTTAGTAGTTCTCTGCCTTCACCTGGAAGTATGACTGCGGATGGTCGCACACGGGGCAAACCTCGGGAGCCTTCTTGCCAATGACGATGTGACCGCAGTTGGCGCACTGCCAGATGACGTCGCCGTCCTTCGAGAAAACGCGCTCCTTCTGCACATTGTCCAACAGCTTGCGGTAACGCTCCTCGTGAGCCTTCTCGATGGCTGCCACGCCCTCAAACTTCTCGGCAATCTCGGGGAATCCCTCTTCGCGAGCCTCGCGTGCCATGCGGGCATACATGTCGGTCCACTCGAAGTTCTCGCCGCCGGCAGCAGCCTCCAGGTTGCTGGCCGTGTCCTTGATGGCGCCGCCCTCCAAGAGCTTGAACCACATCTTGGCGTGCTCCTTCTCGTTGGCAGCCGTTTCCTCGAATATGGCAGCTATCTGCACGTAGCCGTCCTTCTTAGCCTTCGAAGCCCAGTAGCTGTACTTGTTGCGTGCCATTGACTCGCCTGCAAATGCTTCCTGCAGGTTCTTTTCGGTTTTTGTTCCTTTCAGTTCTTTCATAATCGTTTGTATTTGTTTAGTTAATAAGAATTCCTATCTTTTGGCAAAGTTAGTCATAAAACCCCTAATCACCAAAAAATACTGCCAAAAACTTGTGCTTATCAAGAAAAAAGTTTATTCAACTTTCGCAAGCTCTACCTGCTTCAGTTAGTCGTAAGTGGTGTTCAGACACCCCACGGTGGTGGACGCTGGCAGAAAGTGCCGGGGAAACTGGGAGAAACCCCGGCACTGACGGGGAGAGAGTGCCGGGGTGTCGGGGAGAAAGTACGGGGGTCTCTGGGTCACAGCGGCCGCTGTTAGTTCTAACACCGCCCGCTGTTAGAACAAAC
>JAGAYI010000042.1 GCA_017940545.1 Prevotella sp. | reverse complement strand
GGAATGTATCCCCACCCTCTCTGGAAAACGAAATCAGCGGACTGTATGTTGCAGCCCGCTGATTTCGTTTTTTCCGTAGAAGAAGTGCGTTGGTTACTTCACCACCACTTTCCTGCCATTCTTAATCACTACACCCTTATAGTCCTTGTCAACACGCTGTCCGGCAAGGTTATACATCAGAGCATTCGCATCAGTATCGATGGTCAATGCCTCAATGCCAGTCGGCGGAGTAACGGTAGTGGTGATCTCATGAGTTTCCGGATCGAAGGTAACTACAAGCGTTGAACCTGCTGTAGGAATGTTAATCGTATAATTCTGAGCGGGATATGCTGTCGTCCACTGACCATCTGCACGAACCTTAAACTCATAGTCGCCAGCATTAGCAACAGGGATTGAAACGGTGTATTTTCCGTCTGCGCCTTTAGTCATTTCATACAAAACTTTCCAACCTTCCTCAGTATCACCTGTAAAGCTGCCGGAAACTGCCCATGTGTGTTCAATAGGACCTGCCTCACCAGTCTTTTCAGCAGTAGCGGTAATCTCCTTCTTCAGAGCATCGAAAGTGAAAGTAACCTTATATACGGCAGTCTCAGCAACCGTCAGTTTAGCATTTTCACTACCATTGCCATAATTAGAATTATCCCACGAATGATTCAGCAAGACTTTATATTCATAATCCTGTTTTTTTTCAAGTGTAACACCCTCTTTGACCAACGTATATGTGATACCATCTGTTGATGTCATCGCATTGGCAGCATCATTGATATCCCAATTTGATCCTAAAATCGCAGAGCTTCCAGCAACAGTCCAGGTATCAGCTGGGGAATCCAAATCAAGTGATGTAATAGTATAACCTTTTCCTTGCAGGACAAAACTGTTAAGAACACCTTTAATCTCGTCTGTCAGCAAGAACTTATATTGCTTTCCTGTTGACGTCTTGATGACAGCGGGGATAGCCGTCAAATCTTGCCATGACCCATTTTTCATTTGGAACCATTCACCCTCACCTTCGAGACTAATAACGAGCTGAGTGGCCGTTCCCGTTTCTGAAGGACAGTAAAATTCAACGCCACTATGAGCATCGTTCAAAACAAAGCCGCCAAACCAAATAGATTTCTCGTGGCCGCTTCCTTCTACACGCTCAGCCTTGGTGACAGTAAAGCCCTTACCAGTCAAGAAGAATCCCGTTGCTTTTGCCTGTGTAAGAACAGACTCCGTTACACCTAATAAGAATTCGGTATCATCACTGCTGAAATAGCCCTTACTGGAACCGAGGACGATATCATTGCCTCCCCATCCGAATTTTACCATAGCCTGATTTCCACTCGTAGCATTAGAAATGGTAAATTTAACGATGTCACCAACTTTCAAGTTTGCGGCCTTAGCTGCAGAAATTTTTACGGTATTATCCCACTCAACGGTATGGTTACCTTCCCACAGAAGATTGGGGTCACCTGCTTCATTAAGCAAATAGACACGGCTTACCTTAATAACATCATCCTTTGCTTTTCCTTGTATAGCAAGCTGTTTGACACTCTTCGCATCAGAAGGATTAAACTCAACAGTTACTGTGGTGGTTTCAGTTATTTTCCCAAATGATTGCTCAGCAATGGTTGCATCTGCAACAGATTTGAAATAAATCTTTCCCCAATCGTTAGTGTAGCTGTCTATCACGACACACAATTTATTATACGCAGACCAGTCTGTTCCAGCATCCCAACCCGTAGAGGCTTGGCCATAATCTGCAGTCAGGGTAATTGTTGCTACACCTGATTCCGTTGTCACATTCACATTCCATGCCCAACCTCCTCCTAAAGAGGACACGTCAATGTCATCTGTTGTTTGTGCGTTCGCACCTACTGCCAATAATGCGGCAGCGATTAAAGTAAATAGTTTTTTCATACGGTTTTGTTTTTAATTTAATATTAGTTTGTAAAGATTTCGTTATTAGTGTCTCTTCACGAGAAAGATGGATATATTAGATGTCGGCAAATGTAGAAAATTTATTTATAAAGTACAAACTTTGGTGAGAAAAAAAACGGAAAATGCACAAAAAAGCAAAATATCTGCAAAAAAAGTATCAGTCAACGATGTCTGATTAAAAAACGGAAACCGAAGTCAGGAACAAGTCGTAGATGAACGAGAATGAAAAAAAACTCTTTGTCCTTGGTGTTTTGTAAAACTATTTGTACCTTTGCACCTGTAATAAAAAAGGTACGGATATGGTTACAACTCAATTGAATCCAGCGCAGATAAACGTTTTGAGCCTTATGGCATATATCAACACAGAGCAAGAGCAGAAGGAATTGCAAGACATTCTGCTTCAATACTATCGCAAAAAAGCTGACCGTTTGCTGCTTCAGTTCCAGCAAGAGAACAACATAACTCAACAAACCCTTGACGATTGGGCCGAACAGCACGAGCGAACCTCATACGGTAACCGATGAAGATTGTTCTTGACACCAATTGCCTTGTCAGCATTGTCATGCCTGGCTCATACAATAACGATGTATGGGAGGCTTTCCGTAATGCCAAATATGTGCTTTGCGTCAGCAATGAGATACTTTTTGAGTATCATGAAATATTAGCCAGACGATATAATAACCTAATCGCCAATACAATCATGAAGGAATTGATAGAGACTCCAAACGTGGAGCGTGTCAATCCTACCTATCGCTTCAACCTCATAACAGCCGATCCTGATGACAATAAATTTGTGGACTGTGCTGTAATTGCCGGTGCCACCTACATCGTGAGTAATGACCGACATTTCTGCGAGCTCGAACACTATGATTTCCCTAAAGTTGACGTGCGCCGACTCTCTGAGTTCCTGGAAATTGTAAAGACTCTATAACACTTTTTTTCACCATAAACCTCTAAGTGAAGCTATCATAACCTCTGAAACTACTGAAGTTGTAGAGATAGTTGAGTAAGCTTAACTACACCTCGCAGTGGTAGGCTACCAGACCTTCCATGGGGCTCTTCATGACCTTGCCTACGGTAAATCCTTCTGACTGAGCGGCTTCACGAAGTTCGCTTTCGTAATGCTCAGCCATGCTTCCCACGAAGTTGACCGACATGCCGTCGTCGCTATATATACTGTGTTTCCTGTAGGGTTCCACGTTGTTGCGCAGGAACTCGCGGAAGTTGTCAATAACAAGGTTGCGGAGCAAGGGCTCATCAGTATGCTTGCTGATGAATAGCGACAGCGATGCAAGGAAACGGTTGGCCAGCGGCTCGCGATAAACCTTCTGGATGACCGTGGCCTGCGTGAGCTTCGTTTCCTGCTCGAAGGCCGTCTTCAGCTGCTCCGGCAGCCGTCCCTTGTAGAGGGCATTCAGGAACTGCCGGCCCAACACCGAGCCGCTACCCTCGTCGCCCAAAATGTAGCCCAAGGCCGGCGTGTTAGCCACGATGCCTGTACCGTCGTAGAGACAGGAGTTGGAGCCCGTTCCCAGTATGCAGGCCACGCCCGGCTGGTACCCGCAGAGTGCGCGGGCGGCAGCCATCAGGTCGCTGTGCACCTCTATTCTTTGATGGGTAAACACCTCGCTGAGCATCTGCTTCATTCTTGGCGTGTGGGCCGGCGTGCAGCCGCTGCCATAGAAGAAGATGTCTAACTGCGAGAGCAGCGGCGACTCAAGCACGCGCGAGTGTACGAGTGAGCTGCGCGGAAACGTGGAGAGCTGCGACATCAGCTCGTGGCCAATGATGTGTCGGATGACGTCAGGCGACTGGTGAACGGGGTTGATGCCCTGTGTGTGGAACGTGGCTACTACGTCCCAGTGGCCCGGATGGTTAGAGTTGATGAGTGTCCAGTCTGTCTTGGTGCTTCCGCTGTCTGCTATGAGTATCATAATGGTAATGATTGTTTATTTTTGTGCAAAGTTACAAAAAATATTGAATCGTGAATCGTGAATGATGAATTATTTTGTAATTTTGCAACCAAAATTTTCATGACATGAAACGTTTGCTTACAGTAATACTCCTGTTTCTTTCGGTTCTCGAATCACAAGCCGTGCTGAAAGAGAAAGACCTTAACAACACCCTGAACATACTGCGTACGGAGCTGACCACCTACTACCGCGAGCTCTCACACAGGCAAAACCGGCAGCAGGAAATGGAAAACCGCGTGGGCCAGCAGATGCGCAGCGTCATGCTGCAAAGCAACCAGAACGCCCTGATGCTCTACTCGCAGCAGCAGGACTTCATCTTCGACCTGACCTACGCCTGCCACGAGGCCACCGAGCTGTACCAGCAGTTTCAGCAGAAGCAGGCTCCCTTCAAGATGTTCCTGAAGAAGACCAATGTGGACGTGGCCCGCTACGACTCGCTGATTATCAGCCTGAACGAGATGCCCGAGCAGATTTTGAGTCCCCAGTCGAGGAAGGACCGCGAGGCGTGTCTCATCCTAGCAACGGGCATCAGGAACATTCTGCGTGAGAACAGCGAGCAGCTGGGCGAGTTCATTGCCTACCACGACGCTACGGAGCGCCGCCTGCGCGAACTGAACGACTATGCCCAGAAGCGCTATAACGACATACAGACCAGCATCTTCAAGAACGGCAACGACTCTTACTTCTCGACCCTCCTGAACTTCAAGCGCGAGTGGCGGCGCATGACGCGCACGGTGAGCAAGAAGTATGACTTCAGCCGGCAGCGGGGCTCGCAGTGGGACAGTGTGTTCATCTTCGGACTCTTCATTTCCATCGTCGTCTATGCCGTCATTGCCACGCTGCTCAACCAGGTGTTCTTCCGCTGGCTGCTGCCTAAGCGTTTCCAGAACGAGGAGTTCAAGAAGAAGCGACGCATCATCATCATGGCCACCACCACCATCACGTTTGCCGTCATCATGGGCGTGATGATGGCCACCACCGACCAGAACTTCTTTATCATGGCCTCGAACCTGCTGGTAGAGTATGCCTGGCTGTTGGGTGTCATACTCATCTCGCTGCTGCTGCGAGTGAATGGCGACCAGATTAATAGTGCCTTCCGCATCTACACGCCGCTACTGGCCATTGGGTTCATCGTCTTTGCCATCCGCATCATTCTGACGCCTAACGAACTGGTGAACATCATCTTCCCACCCATTCTGCTGGGGTGCACCGTCTGGCAATGGGTCATGATAGGCCGACACAACAAGAACATTCCGCGCTCTGACATGTTCTACACCTATTTCTCGTTGGCCGTGTTCATCTTCTCCACCGTCATGTCGTGGGTCGGCTACACGCTGATGGCCGTCCAGGTGCTCATCTGGTGGATTATGCAGCTGACGTGCATACTGACCATTACCTGTCTGCGGCTCTATCTGAAGCAGTACGGCGAGCGCCACGGCTTCGACAAGAAGCCCGTCACCAAGACGTGGCTCTACCGACTTTTCTACTACGGTCTGCTGCCCGTAACGGGTGTGGCGTCGGTCATGCTGTCCATCTACTGGGCTGCCGACGTGTTCAACCTGAGCGACCTCTGTTGGCGAGCCTTTAACTATAAGTTTGTTGACATGAAGAACCTGAAGCTGAGCCTTATCAGCATGGCCATCGTGGTGAGCCTGTGGTTCTTCTTCAGCTACGTCAGCAAGACGAGTCTCGACTTCCTGCGCATGCACTTCCAGCACACCGACTCAACGACGGCCGAAAGCCGCACGGTGATGGGGCGCAACGTCATTCAGGTGCTCGTGTGGGGCGCATGGGCCATTGTCAGCCTGACCATCATGGACGTCAGCTCCACGTGGCTTGTCGTCATTTCCGGCGGTCTGTCCACCGGTATCGGTTTCGCCCTGAAGGACATCATCGAGAACATCTACTACGGCATCACGCTCATGGCGGGGCGCATCAAGGTGGGTGACTGGATTGAGGTTGACGGAACCATGGGCAGGGTGACCAGCATCAACTACACCAGCACCATTGTCAACTCGCTGTATGGTGAGGTTATTACCTTCCAGAACTCGCAGCTCTTCAGCAAGAACTACAAGAACCTGACGCGCAACCACGGCTACGTGCTGGCGTTGGTACCCTTCGGCGTGGCCTACGGCAGTAATGTCAAGCAGGTGAAGGAGGTGGTAGAGCATGCCGTCACCCAGCTGCACCACCAGTGGGTTGACAACCGCAAGGCCGTCAAGGTGGTCTTCACCGAGTTTGCCGACTCCAGCATCAACATGAAGCTCATTGTCTGGGTAGATGCCGTGAAGAAGATATATGTGGTGAGCGACATCATGAGCTGCATTTACCAGACCTTGGGCGACAACGGTGTGGAGATTCCGTTCCCGCAGCGCGACGTACACATCAAGTAATTCAAGTTTCTAAAGTTAAAGGAGTTAAGGAGTTAAAGGAGTTAAGGAGTTCTTTGCAAGCAAAGCGACTAGAGGTCGAGCGAAGGGACAATACCTAAGCCCTCGAAAACAAGCCTGACTCCGAAAAAAAGAAAAAAGAATCCAAAAGAAAATCAGCATTTCTTTTGGATTCTTGCTTTTTATTTTGTATCTTTGCACATATCTAAGGCATTCGCAGTTTTTTCACACTGTCAAAAGTATAAGGGATTCCCCCGCCCGTGTCAACAATTTGACACGCCCGTGTCAACATCTTGACACGCCCGTGTCATTCTCGCTTCCCCTACTAAAACTCCCTGATTCCCCTACCCAAACTCCCCGTTTCCCCGGCACTTTCTCCCAGTTTCCCCAGGGTATTCATTGAAAGAAATCAGCACGGATACTCCGCGTCTCAGCTCGAGACAAGAAAATGCCGCCCCGCAATCAGTCTGACTGCGGGGCGGCATGGTGTTATGCTTTATAAATTCTATGCTTAGAAGTTATAGTAGGCACCGAAGCTGATGCCATTGAAAAGTTGGAACTTCACGGCGTTAGAACGATAGATGTCCTTCATCCAAGAGTGGGTGTAGGTCAGACCGTCGCCCAGGTGAGAAACAAGTGTTACTTTGGGAGAAACTGCATAAGCAAGACCCGGAGTGATGAAGACACCAGCATTGTTGACGTTATTCTCGATGCCCTTGATGTGAGCGAACGTATATCTCAGACCGCCATCGAAGAAAGCAGAGAAATTACCGGCCTTTACGAAGGTGTAACGGGCGTAAGGCTTGAAGGTGTAGCCATTGATGTTGCTTACGGCACCAACACCGGGAAGTTCCTGGCTACTGGTGTAGGCATAGCCTAACTGAGCGGCAATTGAGAAGTTGTCAGAAACGTTGTAACCAATTTCAGGGGCAATCTCGAATGCCTTAGCTGTTGAGCTTGCACCGTTGACATGGTTTGACTCAAAACCAATCTCACCACCAATCCATGTCTGTGCGTTCATCGTGGCAGCCATTGCTACAGCTGCAAGAGTCATTAAAATCTTTTTCATTTCTTTTTTTGTTTGTTAATGTTATACATTTACCAGATTCACTAAGTACTGGTGTTATCCTTAAATCGGGTGCAAAGGTAGTCAATTATTCATCTGGCAGTATCTTTTCTTCCAGCGAAAAGCACCATTTCGGCGAAATAATTGATTAATGTTAAGAAATGAATATGTTGAAAGCAACATAAAAAGGCGCCCAGCAAGGGGCGCCCTGTAGCCACAAAAGGAAGTAGCCGTTCAGAGGTCGAACTTATAACCGACAGTAATCTGAATCACACTGTTGCGCTGACTGCCGCTATTTTTGTTCACCTTGCTGATGCCCAGGTTGTAACGAGCATCGAACACGAAGTCCTCATACTCATAAGAAGCACCTATGGGAACACAGAGTTCAATGGTCTGCATGTTGCTCTTTACGTCAATGCTGTTCTTGTCAAACTTACTGTTTGCACTCACAATGATGCCCGGCTGGAGTCCAATCTTCAGGGCGAAGTTGTCAGCCACGTAGAAGTTAGCCAACAGGGGAATGTTCAACTCGTCAATGCTCAGTTTGCTGTCGCCGGAGCCTTCACAGCCTTGAACAGAATAGTAAAGGCCACCGGAGAGACCGACGAGCGGGCTCAGCTGATACATGACATCAGCACCTGCCACAAGGCCTACCTTAATGCTGTTATCGCTGATATCACCAGCCAGATTGGCCAGGTTGATACCTACTTTTGGGATGAGCGAAATGGAACCAGTACTGTGCTGTGCACTGACTGAAAGCGTCATCACTAAGGCTACCGCCAATAAAAGAATCTTCTTCATAAGCTATTTGTTTTTGTGAATAAATAAGTGTTAAATAACGGTCTCAAAGATAGTTAGAAATATTGATATTAACAAATTATTTGTTGTGTTTTTTTCAATTTAACGCAAAATAATGCTTAATCCTTGCACATTTCAAAGAAATTGGTTAACTTTGCAAGGTTTATCAACAACACATCAGGAATAAAAATGGATAAGACATTTATTGCCGGCCCATGCGTCATAGAATCAGCTGAACTGTTAGACACCGTAGCAGCGCGGCTGGTTGCCATCAACCGGGAACTGGGCACGGACATCATATTCAAGGCATCGTTCGACAAGGCCAACCGCACGTCCATACGTTCGTTCCGAGGCCCCGGATTAGAGAAAGGACTACAGATTCTGGCCGACGTCAAGGCGAAGTACGGTCTGCGGCTGCTGACCGACATACATGAGAGTTGGCAGGCAGCACCCGCCGGCGAGGTGGTTGACGTGCTGCAGATTCCGGCCTTCCTGTGCAGGCAGACCGACCTGCTGGTGGCAGCTGCCAGAACGGGAAAGGTGGTCAACATCAAGAAGGCACAGTTTCTGAGCGGCAGCGACATGCGCTACCCGGTAGAGAAAGCCCGCGATGCCGGTGCCGGCGAGGTGTGGCTGACGGAACGTGGCAACATGTTCGGCTACAACAACCTCGTGGTCGATTTCCGCAACATCAGCGACATGCTGCAGATAGTGCCCACCGTCATCATGGACTGCACCCACAGCGTGCAGCGGCCGGGCGGTGCCGACGGCAAGACGGGCGGCGACCGCCGCTTTGTGCCGGCCATGGCCAAGGCTGCCAAGGCGTTTGGTGCCACAGGCTGGTTCTTCGAGGTGCACCCCACTCCCGACCAAGGCCTTTCCGACGCTGCCAACATGCTGGAGTTAGACAAGCTGGAGGGGCTCGTCAGTACCCTGCTCCGGCCATCAGAATAAGTCCCTGTTACTACAATAATATAAAGCCATGACAATAAGACAATACGCCATACAATGCATCAAGGATGAGGCCGAGGCCCTGCTGGAACTGATACCACAGATAGACGATGAGTTCGACCAGGCCGTCGAGCTCATTTACCAGTGTAAAGGAAAGGTCATTGTGACCGGTGTGGGAAAAAGCGGACACATAGGAGCCAAGATTGCCGCCACCCTGTCGTCAACAGGAACACCCTCGTTTTTCATTAACCCACTGGACGTCTTCCACGGCGACCTGGGCGTCATGACCAAGGACGACGTGGTACTGGCCATCAGCAATTCCGGACAGACCGACGAGCTGCTGCGCTTCATACCCATGGTGCTGCACATGCAAATTCCCATCATCGGCATGAGCGGCAACCCGCAGTCGTTGCTGGCAAAATATTCCACCTATCATATTAACGTCAGCGTCAAGAAAGAAGCCTGCCCACTGAACCTGGCACCCACCAGCAGCACCACGGCGGCACTGGCTATGGGCGACGCACTGGCCGTGGCACTGATAGAGAAGCGCAACTTCCGTCCGCAGGACTTCGCACAGTTTCACCCGGGCGGCGAGTTAGGCAAGCGGCTGCTCACCACGGCGCAGGACGTGATGATGACCGAGAACATGCCCGTGATTCCGCCCGAGATGCACTTAGGCGAAGCCATCATACTGGTGAGCAAAGGAAAGTTAGGACTGGGCGTAGCCGAGAAGGACGGCCACATAGTAGGTCTGATAACCGACGGCGACATTCGCCGCGCCATGGAGAAATGGCAGGAAAAATTCTTTGACCGCACAGTGAGCGACATCATGACCAGGAAGCCCAAGACCGTTTCCCCACAGACCAAGATTACGGAGATTCAGCGCATCATGAACAAATATAAGGTACACACCGTGCTGGTGGTCAACGACGACAACCAGCTGCTCGGTGTCGTCGATCACTATGCCTGCATGGTCTGAAACAGTCCGTGCCCCTGTAAGAACACCCACATCTAAGCCACAAAACGAAAGACAATGAACGGAATAAAAAAGATATTGCTGACGCTGGCCATTCTCATTCCCATGGCCACGGCTGGCGTGTATCTGTACGGCACGCTGTCGGCGGGCAGGGTCTTTCTCTTCAAGACGCTGGATGCCAGACAGGGCTTGACGAGCAGTCAGATAAACTGTATTCTGAAAGACTCGCGCGGCTTCGTCTGGTTCGGAACACCGGCCGGACTCTACCGCTACGACGGCTACGTCTTCAAGAACTACCAGAGCAATTCGCAAGACGGCTCCACCCTGCCCGACAGCTATATTGAGGACCTGCAGGAAACACTCGACGGAAACATCTGGGTGAAGACCGCCGCTGGCTACTGTGTCTATCACCCCCAGACCGAGACGTTTGAACGCGACGTCAAACAGGTGCTCGCACAAATGGGCATTGAAGGGGAGCCGAACATCATATACATAGACCGTCACAAGAACCTTTGGGCTGCCATTCCCAACAAAGGCGTGGTGGCCTACAACATGCAGCAACAGCTGTTACACGAGTTCGGCTATACCAACGACTCGCACGGCGTGCCGCAGGGGGTCATCTGCTCTATCAGCGAGTGCCGCGACGGTGCCATCATGGTCTATGACGACGGACGGCTGGTGTGCTGCGACGTCATGCATCAGGTGCAGACCGTCTGGTCAACCGATTTTGTTGCCACACAGCGACTTCGCAAGACGAAGACGCTGAAAGCATACACCGACCAGCTGGACAACATCTGGCTTTACGGGCAGGGAACCCTCTTCATATATAACAGGAATGACAACGTGTGGGACACCTCGTACGGCGACATGTTGGGACTCCGCGGCATCAACGTCGATCACTCCGTCAACAGCATTACCAGCGACTACAACGGAAACATCTGGATAGGAACCGACCACCTGGGACTGCTGCGTACCATCGTCAGCAACCGCAGCGAACTGGAGCCCGTACAGCCGCGAAACATCAACGACAGGGAAAGCCAGGTGGAAACCATCGGCATACGCAGCCTCTATATTGACGACACCAACTTGCTTTGGGTGGGCACCGAGAAATCAGGAGTTGCCTTTTGCGGAAACAGCATCTACAAGTTTGAGTCGCTGCTCAACGGCGACATCACAGCCATGACCGAGGATGCCGGCGGCAACATGTGGTATGGCACCAGCGACAAAGGAATCATTGGTTTCGAAGGGCCGCTGGCCAGCAAAAAAATCACCTGCCTGGAGGCAACGCCCGACGGCAGCATCTGGGTAGGCTCCAGGCAGAACGGACTGACACGCATCAAGAACGGAACGTCAACCATCTTCTCGACCGTCACCGACAGCATGAACACACTGATTGACGACCACGTCAACGCCCTGTGTGCCGACAAGACCGGCAACCTGTGGATTGCCACCAACGGCGGACTGCAGGTCTATAACCCGAAAATGAACAGCTTTTCGAGCTACACCCGCGAAAACGGAAAGCTGAACACCAACAACATCACCGCCCTGTTCTATGGCTTGAACAACACCATGCTGGTGGGAACGTCGGAAGGGCTGATACTGCTGAACCTCTCAACCACCGAAAAGACCACCCTCACTGGTAACTCCACCAACCTGGAACAGTTTACCAGCAACTACATCACACAAGTCATTCAGGACTCACGCGGCCTGATATGGATAGGCACCCGCGAAGGCGTGAACATTCTGAACATGGAAAGCGACCAGGTAGATTACCTGACGAAGAAAGAAGGCCTGACCAACAACGCTGTCAGCGGACTGGCCGAAGACAAGAACCACAACATTTGGGTGACTACCAGCCACGGCGTGACACGCGTGGTGGTACAGCGAAACCACGAAACAGGCAGAAACAACTACGGACTCTATAACTATGACACCAGCGACGGTCTTCAGTCAAATGAATTTAACGTGGGCTCCATCTACACCAAGAGTGACGGCGATGTAGTCTTCGGTGGCCTGTATGGCATCAACTGGGTCCGCAAGAACACCAGGGTAAACACGGAGTCGCTGCCCAGCGTCATGCTGACACAGCTCTTCATCGGCGAAGAGGAGATATTGACCGGACACAACTACCGGAACCGCGTCCTGCTGCCGCAGGCCCTAAACGAGAGCAGCAGCATAGAGCTGGACAACAGTCAGAACACCTTTACCATCAAGTTCTCAACGGGTAATCACAACCAAAGCGAAAAACTGCAGTTCATGTACTGGATGGAAGGACTCGACGACGACTGGCACAATGGCGATGCCATGACGCACGGCGTAACCTTTACAAACCTGAGCAGCGGAAAATACGTGCTGCATGTGAAAGCCGTCAGCGCCGAGGGAGCCGTCAGCAACCAGGAACGTAAACTGGAAATCATCATCATGCGACCCTGGTGGGCTTCGTGGTGGATGATTGCCATCTACATCATGGTAGCCGCCCTGGCTGTCTTTATCTGGGCCTATGGCTACAGGAAGCTGAAGGATATCTGGCAACGCAAGAAGAACATCATTGACCAACTGAAACGACAGCGTGAGGAAATCAAGCAGGCCAGCGACGATTTGCGCATGCCAATGGCCCGCATGACGGGCATCATAGGCAATCTGGCTGAAAGGGAACAGACTCTTGAAGGCCGCGAACAGCTAAACTCCCTGCACTTCCAGTTGCTGCAGGTCATTACCCGTATCTCTGAAATGCAGAGCATGTTGGAGAACCCTGAGGAAAAGGCCGTGCTGAGTGTCAATGAGCGCATGGGGCTGAACGACAAGGGTGAGGTAAGCCTGCCGCAGATTGATGCTGAAGAGCTGACCTACGAAATCAAGCCCCGACAGACAGAGGC
>JAGAYI010000005.1 GCA_017940545.1 Prevotella sp. | reverse complement strand
TGACTGACTGCACGCTTTATGTCACCGTGGAGCCTTGCACCATGTGTGCCGGTGCCATTGGCTGGGCACAGCTTCCCCGCATTGTCTATGGCTGTGCCGACGAGAAACGGGGCTTCCACGCGTATGCCCCAAGAGCCATGCACCCCAAGGCAACAATAACAGGGGGCATTCTTGAGGAAGAGTGCCGCCAACTGATGCAAGAGTTCTTTCGCCAAAAACGGGGATAGGAAAAAGATATAAAATAAAAAAGCGAAGTCATTTCGGCTTCGCTTTTTTATTTTATATCATCTAACCACTTTCTTCACACTGTTGCCCTGCCTCATAATGACAAGGCCACGAGTGGAGGCATCTACCTGACGTCCCTGCAGGTCGTAGTAGCGGGCGGGAGCATCTGATTCGGCACTGACGCGAACTTCGCTGATGGCCGTGGGCACCCAAGTGTCGTTACTGGTAGCACCGTTGCTGGTGACTGCGCCGTCCTTCACCTCTACGACAATGCTGTTTGCCTGTCCTCCGGAGCGACGCACCAACTGCCACTTCTTGTCATGCTCATCCTTTGAGCCGACAAAGATATGGTAAGTGCCGTCTGCCACGTCGCTGGGAATCTTAATGGCTGCTTTAAACGACTCGCTGATGTTCGAAAGCGTATTATACCTGTGAGCCGTGGTGCTCACCGTTCTTTCCTGCAACACGTAGGTGTGCTCGTCGTTCTCCATGACGATGCCCAGGCTGCCAGCCCAAGCATAGCCGCAAATGTTCCACAGCGAGGTGCCGACATCGGTACCTGTCAGATAGTAGGACGCGCCCACTTTAGAGACATTGGCCGAAAAGGCATTGGCCGAAACCACATGCGACTGATACTCTATTGCCTCGGTCGGCTTGGCAATGCCCAAAATCATGTCCTGTCCCTGAGAGAAGGAGTAGCCTGGCGGATTCAGCAGCGAGATGTCATAGTAGCCATTGCCACCCTTACTGCCCCACCCCCAGTTGACGTGAACAAGTCCGTTGGCATTATATCCGTCGAACACGAAGGCATGTCCGCCTCTGCTGGCATCGGCACCGGCATAGTAGATGGGGCGTCCGTTGTTCAGTTCGGTGAAAATCATGTCCATCCATGCCTCCATGGAGTAGTAGTCGCGATAGAACAGACCGAGATTCTCGTTGTAGGTGAAATAGTTGATGAGTCCGTTACGTGCTTCCGACGAATAGGCTCCGCTACCGGTCGGCGTATAGTTCATCTCCACCGAGACGCCGCAATGCAGGACCATTTGTGCGACGGCATTTCCCTGCTCTTCGGTATAGTTGCCCTCGTAGTTGTCAATCATGTTTGCCCAGTCGTACGTCGTTTCTCCGAAATTGGCTGACAGCAACTGTCCTACGCCATCGGCAGGCTTAAAGGAATATTGCTTTGAGCCGCGTCCCTGCTGTGGGTACTTGTGGTAATACATGATTTGTCCTAATGCCGTAGCCACACAGCCACAGGGATAGTGTGTGCCGTTGGCCTCATAGGGGCACAGGGTGTTAAAGGGTGCTCCCTGGTTCCACACCGACGTGAGCAGGGGCTCGACGGGCGGTGTCGTGGGTACGACGGGAGCCCTGCGTGCAGAGCCGTCGGCCTGTGCTGCCTCGATGCAGCGGCTTGCCGTTTCGACGAACCAGGCCAGTCCGTGGTTCGTGTCGGTGGAGAAGCTTCCGTCGGCATAGCCTATTACGGGCTGGAAGTCGTCATTGTTCGTCACAATGACAAACCCCTGTCCGTCGGCACGTCCCATGACGGTGAGCGACTGGTCGGCATGCAGCACCTTGAGGTCGCCGGCCGTGAGCGACTGAGCCCTACGGGTGTTCAGTCCCTCGGCATGCTGCAGGGTTTGCAGGGCAATACTTCTGATTTCGGCAGGTGTGCGGTCTTTAGCCAGAAGAGGCAGCGAGGCGGTTAGTAAGAATGTGAGTAAAAGACTTTTTCTCATAAGTTTCTATAAAGCAAGAAAAGGAATGCGCCGCTCACCATTGGCGCAGGCGCATTCCTCTTACGTATTAGTTGAATAAATTACTCAGACATGGCATTGATGAAAGCCTCCGCACTCAGGAAGAGGAACGACGGATTCTTTTTTGCAGGAACGGGTCCGTCCTCGTCTTCCAGGAAGAGTGAGTTAATGGGGAAGTAGATGTAGCCTTCTTCCTCATTATAGACACCGAGCGGATAAGCACCGAGGTTGTTGCTGATGTTGCCATAGATGCTTCCGGTGAACATTTCACCATCGCCCCAGTTGATACCCATGCTGGTGGCATGCAGGAAGGCACCGTTGCTGGTAATGTCAATGAGGAACACGTGGTCTTGTCCATCGCCCATAGTGGTATTGTACGGATAGCCGATGATGCCGCCCAGCTCGTCTTGTCCGGTCATGGCGTGAGAGTAAGGAGCAACAAAGCGGAAGTGTACGCCACCGTTGCTTTCAACCATCTTCTCAACCTGCACAGCGTATGCATAGTTGGGATTAACGCCGAAGTAGGTAGAGATGATACCGTCAATCCAGTAGCCGGTGCCCAGTTTCTCCCACTTCTGCACCACCATGTTCACGGTGTAGGTCTGCGAACCGATGCTGTAGATGGACTGTTGGTCTTCAGCAATGCCTACGGTCAGGCTGTACTGTCCGCCCTCTTCAGCACGGGGAGCAGTGATGTGCAGCGTTGACGTAGCCTCACCGGCAGCAAACTCTGCCGACGACGGCACATCGAACACGCCGGCCTCGTCAGAAACGACAGCGATGCCTACGGTCTGTGCGGCCTGTGTGTTCGTACGGGTCAGTGTCAGGTCGAACTCTTCCACGCCGGGTTCTACCTCAATGTTCTTGGGGTTTCCGGTTTCCAGGAAATAAGCTCCGGCAGCCGTGGCCTTCTCAGCCTCGCCCACGCCGTCGTACTTGTACTCATTGGTACATGCGGCCAGCGTCATGGCTCCCATTACGGCTGCAAATGTATATTTTAAAATATTCTTCATCTTGTTCTTTTTTTATTTAAGCCCCCCAAGGTGCCGGGGGGATTGCTCTTCCTTAAAAAATTCTTATTGCTCTACCCACGGAGTGTATTTGTCAGAAGGATCGGGGTTGTTCATGCCCACCAGTGCCTCGTTGCTCTCACTTTCCAGCTGAACGATAACCCAGTTCATCCATGCCGGACGGCCGTTGGTGTTCAGACGGGCCAGCTCGTCGGTAACGTTTGTGCCAGAGTAGCCACGTGTAACCGAATAGTTCAGACGCTTGATGTCGAAGAACGACTGTCCCTCACCCCAGAGCTCGACACGCTTCTGGAAGACGATTTCCTCGACGACGGCATCCGTGGTGGTACCGTTGCAGGCATACTGGGGGTCGCGGTTCTCCTTCATGAAGCTCTCAATGAGTTGCTTGCCCTGAGCGGGGTTCTGGTGTGCAGCTGCCTCAGCCTCAATGAAGTACATCTCTTCAACACGCATAATGGGGTAAGAACATGCCGAACCAACGGTGTAGTCTTCCTCGTTGGCATTGCCCGGACGGAACTTCAGCGACGAATACTCGGGCAGCAGGGTCTTGTAGGTAGCGTTCAGATAGACCACCTGGTCTTCCAGGGGAGAGCCTGCAGGAGCCTTGAACATCAGCTTGCGGAAGTCAGTATCGTTGATGCGCTCATAGAACTTCTTGTCAATCTTCCAATACACCTTGCCGCCGGGGCCTGCATAGCCGTACTGCTGCTCGTTGGAGCACCATGAGGTCCAGTTGCAGATACCGCTGGTGACGGTGCTGGTGGTTGATGTCTGCGTGGCACCCCACATCCAGGGATCGGTAACGTTGAATCCGGTAGTGGTGTTCAGGCACTGCTCCTTGGTCATGGGCTTCAGCTGAGAAGCATCGATGGCCTTACGGGCATACTCCTGTGCCTTGGCATACTGTCCGTCCCACAGGTAGAGGCGGGCCTTCAGTCCGTAGGCACATGCCAGGTCAGGCAGAATCTTGCCCTTGGTGTCAGTCAGGTTGCCTACATATTCCTCGGCAGCATTCAGGTCTTCCTCAATGAACTGCACCATGTCGGCGTGCGACACGCGGGGGTTGTTACGTGCCTCGGCCTCGCTCATGCCGGCCCGTACGATGGGAACCGTCAGGCCAGCCACGTCGTTACCGTCCTCGTTGACGCTGCTGGTGACGTCGTTAGGCAGGAACTCGTACATACGTGCCAAGTCGAGATAGAGCATGGCGCGATAGGCGTAGGCAGAACCCAGCCAACCCAGCTGCTCGGTGGTAGCCGACTCGGGGTTGATGGCTGCAATCACATTGTTCACAGCCTGCATGAAGCGCCAGTGGTAAATCCACTGATACTGGGCAAAGAAGTAGTCCTGTCCCAAATACTTGTTGCGCGACCAGCAGTAGAAGTGGTTGTCATAACCCGAGGGGCTGTACTCCATGACGGCATCGCCCGTCTGCAGGTCACGAATGTGCATGAATGAACCGTAGCCCCAGTTGCTGTGGCGGTCTGTCCAACTACGTGTGTGGCAATATGCCGGCATAGCCATTACCAGAGCCTCCGTTGCAGAACTTGACTCACCCACCTGCTTTTCAGTTGCGATACCGCTTGCGGGCTCCGTTTCGTCAATACATCCTGTCAGCATGGTCAGGCTCAGCGTGGCCAAAGCTAAACTTGATAATATCTTTATATTCTTCATTGTCTTCAGATGAATAATTGTCCGTTTATTTACTTTAATTTTCACTTTACGATAGGAGGTTTAGAACGTCACCGAGATACCACCAGAGATGGTTCTTACAGAGCTGTAGTAAGCACTTGAAGCACCACCGGTAATGCTCATACGCGGGTCAAGACCCTGACGCTTTGACCAAACCCAGATGTTGTCGGCCACGCCATAGATGCGTACCTTCTGAATCTTCAGCTTGCTGACCCATGACTTGGGCAGCGTGTAGCCCAGCGTAATATTCTGCAGTGAGAGGTAAGACGCGCTGGTAATAAAGCGGTCTGACTGTGCGTTCATGCGGTCGTCAGCATACTGCCAGCGGGGAATGTTGCTGCTGGTGTTGGTGGGCGACCATGCGTTCAGCATGTCAACGTGGATGGCCTGACCGTTGCTGCTGCCCATCAGTGACGAGTAGGTGCCGTCATAGACGTAGCCGCCCAACTGGTAGGTGAAGTCAACGCTGACGTCGAAGCCCTTCCATGCCAGGTTCGTACCGAAACCGCCATATACGTCAGGCAGAGCGTCCTGGCAGGCAAACTGGGTAGCCTCGCTGTACTGGTCGGTCTTGATGATGTCTTCTACAACATACGTGCCGTCGGCATTCTTCTTGTAGTCGCCATTATCGTCCTTGGCCCATACTTCCTTGTACCACAGTGACTTACCCTCTTCGTTCAGTCCGGCAAACTTCGGCATGTAGAAGGTGTAAGCCGAAAGGCCCTCGGCCTTCAGGTAGTTACCGGCGTAGTTACCCATGTAGCCACCGCCGATGTACATCTGCTTGGCAGGCTCGGCCAGCTTGGTCACCTCGTTGTGGTTGCTGGTCAGGTTGATGTAGGCACCCCATGTCAGGTCCTTGTTGCGAATCATGTCGCCGCGCAGGTTCAGCTCGATACCGCGGTTTACCATGTTACCGATGTTGTCCAGGTAGCTGGTGTAACCGAAGGTGTAAGGCAGCGGCATGCTCTGAATCATGTTGTTCGTACGGTTGGCATAGAACTCGATGCCACCATCCAGACGTCCGTTGAAGAACGAGAAGTCGAAACCGATGTTGAACTTGCCGGCCTTCTCCCACGAAATCTTCTGGTTACCATAGGCAGCAGGTGTCAGCGAAACGGCATCGTTAGAGTTTACAATGTTATAATAGGTAATATAGCGGTAGGCGGCAATGTCGTCGTTACCGTTCTCACCGTAAGAAACCTTGAACTTCAGTTCATCGACCCAGTCGGCCTTGAACCAGCTCTCGCGGTTGATGTTCCAACCGGCGCTGACCGACCAGAAGGTACCCCAGCGGTGGTCAGGGTCGAACATTGACGAAGCCTGGTGAACCAGCGAGAACTGTCCGAAGTAGCGGTTGTCGTAGTTATACATGGCACGTCCCAGCCACGACTCGGTGTTGTAGTCGCTTGAAGACGAGTTGGTGTTCTGCACCTTCACGGCACCTTTCAGCTCGTAGTAGTTGGGCGAGAACATGTTGTTGCGCGTGCCCCACAGGTCGTAGCCGTGCAGACGGTAGTACTCGTGAGCCACCATCACGTCAATGTCGTGAACGCCGAACAGCTTGTGCCAGCTCAGGCGCTGCTGGTGGTTGTAGCTCCACGTGCGGTCGTGGTCGATGCTGATGATACCGTTCGACGAGGCATACTGTCCGAAGAAGGGGTTGGTGGTCTCCGTCGAGCGGCTCTCGCGCAGGTAGTAGTTGCTGATGGTGTTCACCGTGAAGCCGTAAGGCAGGCGAATCTCCACGTTGGCAGTACCGTTGAAGGTGTTGCCCTCCGTGCGGTTGCGGTCGAGCTGAGCCGACGACAGCTGGTTGCCGGAGCCTAAGTACGGACGTCCCAGGCCGATAATCTTACCGTCACCATAGTCGTAGGTATTAATGCGTGCAGCCTCGTTGTAGATAATCTTGCCGTCAGCGTCGCGCACGTAGAGCGGATAGATGGGGGCCATCATGTTCATGGCGAACATGTTGCCGGAATTACCCTCGTCACCGTCGCCCGACACCATGTCGCGCTTGTAGTGACCGTACGACATGTTCATGCCTAACTTCAGCCACGACTTCAGCTGGTAGTCAGCATTCACACGGGCTGTCATGCGCTCGTAGTTCGACTGCGGGGTGATACCCTCGTTGTTCAGATAGTTCACTGAGGCATAGAACGTACCGCGGCTGGACGAGCCCGATGCACTCACTGTGTATTCCTGACGCAGTGATGTCTTGTAGGTTGCATCCATCCAGTTGTCGGGCTTCAGCAGGTACTTGTTGCCGTTATACTCAATGACGTTGCCTAACGTAGCGTTCGGGTTCAGCTTGCCGTTCGAGCCAATCAGCGTCTGGCCGTTGGGCACGCTATACACGTTGTAGCCCAGACCGTAGGCATTGCCCGTCGTCAGGTTGTTGTTAGCCCACGCGTTAGCCTGTGCAGGCGTGTAGCCGTAGGTGTTGGCAGCATAGTTATACAGTCCCTGGTACCACATCTCGTAGTACTTCTCGGGGCTCGAAATCATCTCGTAGTCGGGCACGCCACGATGGTTGGCACCCCACTTGGCATCAACCGTAATCACGGCATCCTTACCCTTCTTGGCACTCTTGGTGGTAATCATCACGACACCGTTACCGCCGCGCGCACCGTAGAGTGACGTTGAGGCAGCATCCTTCAGCACCGTCATCGACTCCACGTCAATGGGGTTGATATCGTTCAGCGAGCCGTCGTAGGGAGAACCATCTACAACAATCAGCGGGCCGTTACCGGCATTCAGCGAGTTAATACCACGAATGCGGATGGTAGGCGTAGAACCTGGCTGACCAGAGGCGGTATAGATCTGCACACCGGCAGCCTTACCCTTCAGAGCGTCAACGGCGTTGGTCACCTGAACCTTGCCGATTTCCTCAGAGCCGACCACCGTAGCCGAACCCGTGAAGGTCTGTTTCTTGGCAGTACCGTAGGCAACCACCATCACCTCATCGACTGAGCGGGCGTCGCTCTTCAGGAACACGCGCATACCGTTCTTGGCGGTCACCGTCTGCGACTCCATGCCAAGATAAGAAATGAGCAGCTGGGTCTTGCCGGCGGGCAGCGTAATGGTGAACTGTCCGTCCATGTTTGTCAGCAGACCAGTCTTGGTGCCCACCACCTGCACGGCGGCACCGATAATCGGCTGGCCGTCGTCCTGTGAGAGCACCGTACCCTTAACTGTAGTTTGTGCCATGGCCATTCCCAAACTCAGGAACAGCGCGGCGAAAAACATCGTTAGTCTTTTTTCCATAAAATCTCTCTCGTTTTAATTATTATTGTTTAATTGAATATTATCGTCGTTTTGTTAAGTCATCTCACCTGTGGCATTAGCATTTTTTAACCGTAACTCTTAGTAGGAGATACACCGTTTACCTGCCATATAATTTGTGCAAAGGTAACATATACTTTTGAAATTAACAAATAAAAACTAAAAAAAGATTCAATTTCTCTTAAAAAATTAACAATTTGCACGGTTTGGCATGCTTATTTCTTTCATTTCTTATTTCCATTTTCCTTTTTCCGTGCCTCATTTCCCTGTTCAGCCGTTCAGCCGCTGTTGGCAGGTGCATTTATAATGCACAAATCCCTTGCCCCCTCTTCATGCTACACAATATATAAAGTACGCGCGCGCGTGCGTTAGGGGCAGTAACCGTAAGAACAGGTTACAACACGTTGAACTACGTAGCAAACGCAGAGAGAGTGCAGGGGAAACTGGGAGAAACTGCCGGGGAAACGGGGACTTTGGGTAGGGGAAGCAGGGAGAAAGGGTAGGGGAAACAGGAACACAGCGGCCGCTGTTCATTCTAACACCGCCCGCTGTTAGAACTAACAGCGGGCGGTGTTTGTTCTAACAGCGGGCGGTGTAAACCTGCTTTCTGCTCGTTTGTTTTTTTTTGCAGTTCAGTAAACCTCTTTCTTACAGGAACATTGCTGATGGCAAAGGTACAAAAATATTTTTACAAATGCAAGTGTTTGGCCTGATTTTAATTTAGAAAGAAATATGATTCATGCAGATTCGAAGAACAGTTACTTTGTAAAAAAACTGAAAACGGTGTATCTCCTACTAAGAGTTACGGTTAAAAAATGCTAATGCCACAGGTGAGATGACTTAACAAAACGACGATAATATTCAATTAAACAATAATAATTAAAACGAGAGAGAATTTATGGAAAAAAGATTAACGATGTTTTTCGCCGCGCTGTTCCTAAGTTTAGGAATGGCCATGGCACAAACTACAGTTAAGGGTACCGTAATATCTCAGGACGACGGCCAGCCGATTATTGGAGCCGCCGTTCAGGTAGTAGGTACCAAGACCGGTCTTTTGACGGACATGAATGGTCAGTTCACCATCACGCTTCCTGCCGGCAAGACCCAATTGCAGGTATCTTATCTGGGTATGGAGCCGCAGACAGTAACCGCCAAGAACGGTATGCGCGTGTTCTTAAAGAGCGATGCACAGACCGTTGACGAGGTAATGGTCGTGGCTTATGGTACAACCAAGAAGTCATCATTTACCGGTTCAGCTACTGCCATTGACAATGAGAAGATTGCATCTCGCCCTGTTACAAACGTCACGAAGGCTCTTGACGGCCAGGTAACTGGTGTGATGACAACCTCTGGTAGCGGTCAGCCTGGTTCAAGTTCTTCAGTAGTTATCCGTGGTTTCGGTTCTATCAACGCCAGCAACAACCCCTTGTACGTTGTTGACGGTGTGCCTTACGGTGGTTCCATTAGTGCCATTAACCCGCAGGATATCGAGTCAATGACCGTATTGAAGGATGCTTCTGCTTCTGCCCTCTACGGTGCACGTGCTGCTAATGGTGTTGTTATCATCACCACTAAGAAAGGCAAGGAAGGTCGTCCCCAGATTCAGCTTCACAACACCGTGGGTTGGTCATGGAGAGGTATTGATGCTTACGAGACGGTCAGCCAGAAAGACTTTGTGCAGCTGACCTACGAGGCTCTGCGCAATGGTTATCAGTACGGCAACCAGTTGAGCCGCGATCAGGCTTCGGCCTTGGCAATTGCAGACCTTGGCACAAAGCTCGGCGGCAGTGTCAACCCCGAACTCTACAACCCGTTCAAGAACTACACCTGGGGCACGCTGATTGACCCTGCTACAGGCATGATTCATTCTGACGCTGTTTCTGCATGGGACGACCAGTGGTATGATGCCATTTACAACAAGGGTGCCCTGCGTCACGAGCACTCCATGTCTTTGAATGGTGGTACGGAGCGAACAAACTACATGATTTCAATGGGTTACATTAATGAGGATGGTATTCTGAAGAATACGGGCTTCCAGCGTTATAGCGGCCGTGTGAACGTAGATTCTCAGGTAACCGACTGGTTCAAGACTGGCATGAACACCAACTTGGCTTATACCAAGTCAACCTACAACCAGTATAGTGACACACAGACATCTAACCCTTGGTACACAGCTCAGTTCATGGGTCCTATCTATCCTACTTATCTGAAGGACCTGCAGGGTAAGGATGTCCTTGACGTGAACGGCAACCGTGAGTTCGACTATGGTGAAACGGGACGCCCTGTGGCCAATGACTTCAACGCCCTGGGTGACCTCTCACTCGACAAGTCGTTCTCAAACAACGACAATGCCAGCATCCGTACCTACATGACATTTGGTTCTGACAAGGATTCTTTCGGCTGGGCCAAGGGTCTGAAGCTGAACATCAACTTCGGTGTTGACTACATCAGTTCTTCTACGACGGAAACTTCCAACAAGTATCACGGTAATGCCAAGAACGCACTTGGCCGCGTTTACAAGTATTCTGAGCGCTACCAGACCTATACCTTCGGTCAGCAGCTGATGTGGAACCGCAAGTTCGGTGAGCACAGCTTCGGTGCACTGGTTGGTCATGAGTACTACGAGTACAAGTATAACTATCTCTATGCTGCCAAGGCAAACATCGTTGACGGTATCGACGAACTGCGCCCCGCTGCAACGCTTTACGATGCTGACTCTTACTCACAGAAACACGCCATTGAGTCTTGGCTGGGACGTGTTCAGTATAACTATGCTGACAAGTACTACTTTGACGCATCTCTGCGTTCCGACGGTAGCTCACGTTTCTACAAGGACAACCGTTGGGGTACGTTCTGGTCGGTTGGTGCTAACTGGCGTATTACAGCCGAGAAGTTCATGAAGGACCTCACTTGGATTAACAACTTGTCGCTGAAGGCTTCTTACGGTGAGAGTGGTAACGAGAACATCGGTAGCTACTACGCTTGGCAGAACCTCTATTCACTGTCTTACGCTAATGGTAACCGTATTGGTGGTTTCGTATCGACACTGGAGAACAAAGAGCTCACATGGGAGAAGAACGGCATGCTGAACATTGGTCTGGAGGGTTCACTGCTGAACAACCGTCTGCGCTTCAGCATTGAGTACTTCAACAAGAAGACCAAGGATATGCTGCTGAACTACCCGATGGCTCTGTCAACTGGTTTCACAGGCTATGATGCCAACGTTGGTAACATGCGCAACTGGGGTTGGGAGTTCATGGTTGCTGGCACACTTGTCAACACCAAGGATGTTGTATGGAATCTGACATGGATGGGTACCGTACAGCGTAACAAGGTGCTGAAGCTGACCGGTGAGACCGACCAGATTATGAACGGTTACCAGATTATTAAGGAAGGCTACGACATCACTCAGTTCTACATGGCACGCTCAGCCGGTGTTGACCCTGCAACAGGACAGCAGCTCTACTGGGCTTACGACGATGTGGATGTTTACAAGAAGGACAGTCAAGGTAACCCAGTACTGGACGAAAACAACAATCCCATCGTTGAGAAGACCGAACGCAATGAGTATATCACCACAGACTACAGCAAGGCAGCTGCCAGCAAGTATTTTGTTGGCAAGCGCACACCTGACCTCTATGGTAGCTTTGCAACTGACCTGAAGCTCTTCAACTGCGTTGACCTGTCAGTGCTGACTACTTATTCTATCGGTGGTAAGATTGCAGACTCTCGCTATAACAGTTCTATGATGAACCTCTATGTAGGTAACACCTGGAACTCGAACATCCTGCGCCGTTGGCAGAATCCTGGTGACGAAACAGACATTCCACGTGTGGAGATTGCCGGTTCTGTTACAACCACTGACAACTATCTGATTAACGCATCTTACTTCGCCATCAAGAACATTACGCTGGGCTATACTCTGCCTAACCGCATTGCACAGAAGGCTTATCTGAGCAAGATTCGTCTCTATGCTTCGTTCGACAACGTGGCTACGTTCACACACTTGAAGGGTATGGATCCGCAGTATAGTTTGACTGGTAACGGTTCTAACTATGCTTACGTACCCAATAAGAACTTTACGATTGGTCTTGACATTAACTTCTAAAAAGAAAGGAAACGAAGATGAAAAATATATTTAAATATCTCATTGCCGGCACAGCAGTCGTAACGTTGACTACGGCCTGCAGCGATCAGTTGGAGACATCGCCTACGACTTCTGTGTCTGGTACGACCATGACTCAGAGTAATGATGCTGCCATGATTGCCCTGAACGGTATCTACCGTTCCATGTACACCTCCGGTTGGTCAACAACAGGTAACACCCACCAGTGTTTCGGTATCTCAGCCTACAACCTTTGTGCCGACGTCATGGGTGATGACAACATCATGGCTGCCCAGGGTAGCGGCTGGTTCTGGTTTGATGCTTCTTATAATGTAAAGGCTCGTTACACCAGCGGTGCATGGCGTTCCTACGACCTCTGGTATGCAGGTTACACATGGATTGCCAACGCGAACTACCTGATTGCCATGGACTCAGAAGAGGAAATTACGGACGTTGACCGCCTCTATATCTTAGGACAAGCTTACGGCGTTCGTGCTTACAGCTATTGGATGCTGGCCCAATATTTCGCACGTACCTATAAAGGACATGAGAGCGACCCCTGCGTGCCCATCTACAACGAGCCGACAACGGCGAAGACCACTGGTCAGCCCCGTGCTACTAACCAGGAAGTATATGACCAGATGAAGAAAGACATTGCCAAGGCTGTAGAGTATCTGAGCAAGAGTCTGAACACTTCACTGGAGAAGGACAAGAGCTTCATTACCTATCCGGTGGCTCTGGGTCTGCAGGCACGTATTGCCCTGACGATGGAAGACTGGGAAACAGCTGCTAAGGCTGCCGAAACAGTCATCAGCCTCGGCCAGTTTACCATTCAGCCAGTTGAGGCTGCCAACTTCAAGGCTAACAAGCAGAACTTCATTAACAACTACTCTGCCGGGAATGTCATGTGGGGTGCAAACATCATTGCTGACCAGTCAGGCATCTATGCTTCCCTCTATGCTCACATGGATGCAGTAGCTGCCATGTATGCCGGCTACGACCGTGCTCCCAAGAAGATTAATTCTGAGACTTACGCCTTGATGAGCGAAAGCGACAGCCGCCGCTGCTGGTGGAACCCCAACGACGAGAACAACCACTATCAGCAGGAGAAGTTCCACTTCAGCGACATTCAGACGTATCTGGGTGACTATGTCTGGATGCGTATTGAGGAGATGTACCTCATTGCCGCTGAGGCTGAGTGCATGAAAGGCAACGACGCTGTTGCCCAGCAGTATCTGAACACCATGGTTCAGACACGTGACGCTTCTTATAACTGCACGAAGACTGGAACAGAGATGGGCAAACTGACCAGCGACCGCACGGGTTCGCTGCGTGAGGCTATTATCGACCAGCGCCGTATTGAGCTCTGGGGTGAGTATGGCCGTCTTTACGACATCCGTCGTCTGCGTCAGGGATTCGTCCGTACTTCTGCACAGGGCTGGCCTAATGGTCTGTTGCTGACCAATAAGCCTACTGATGACCCCGAGTGCTACATGTGGGTACTGACCATTCCCCAGGCTGAGTTCGACGGAAACCAGAACATGGACGAAGTCGCTGACCAGAACCCGACGGGTAACTATCCAGGTGAGAAATAATATTGTGTGTTTAATGTCAAAAGATAGCTGAATATGAAGATTAATAAATATATATTAGGTCTTGCCGTCGTTGTGTTAGGAGGTTTCACCTCATGTAACACCGACGTGGAAGGTGAATACTACAAGACAGGCTTGGACAACGTCTCATTCGACGTAGCCTCTCAGTCGCTGTCTGTAACGGTTGACGAATCAACGGCTACGATACCCGTCAAGGTTACCCGTGGCAACGTGGCTTCTGCCTATACTGCCAAATATACTGCTCAGGCTACTGTAGAGGGCATCTTCAGCGATGATTGCAATGGAACCATCAACTTTGAAGCAGGTCAGGGTTCTGCCGTCATCAATGTAAAGGCCGCTAACCTCGAAAAGGAGGTAGCCTACACCTATACACTCACTCTGAGCGATGCTGACGTTGCTACTGCAGACACAATTACCAAAACTCAGATTGCCAAGACAACCATCACCGTACAGCGTGAAGGTGACTGGACGGAATGGCAGAAGTGGAATTCTGCCGGAACAGGTAACTTCATCTACGGAGGACATTTTAGTGGATTCTCCGGTGAAGATCCAGGATTACCTTTTACATATCGTCAGAGTATCACTAATCCTGACAAATATCAATTAAAGATTCAGCATTGGGGATATGATGTCGATTTCGTCATGGACTATGATTCCAGCACTGGTGTCGTTAAGGTCGCTTCTGAATCATTTACTGGTGCCAGTTCATCAACTTATGGTGACATTTACGTAATGGATTATAATGATTGGTTGGTTAAGTATGGTGGAGGAAGTGCTTCTGCAGACTTTAATGGCAGATTCGACACAGAAAAGGGTATTATTAGAATCGCCACTATTTACATTGATTACGTCGATCCAACTAATCCTTGGGGAGCAGGCTGGGAATCCTTCTATCTTGACGGATTTGTACGTGCCGACTACTCGATTAGTGCACTTACCTATGCTGGTATCTTCACTGATGCACAACAGAATGTATTTGCTGTTGGCACACTGGAACTTGCAGCCGATGCCAACAACGTGAAGGCAGTCGTGATTAGTGCTGATGCTGACGCTGATGCTGTGGCTGACGCCATTGCTGCCGGTGAACTCGATGCTACCGATGTAGAGGCTGGTAATATCAATGTCCCCATTGCTGATGGATTGACAGGCAAGTTGCAGATTGTTGCAGTTTCTTTGGATGCTGACGGTGCTGTTGCTTCTACGGCTTCTGCTGTCTTCGAGTACTTTGGCGGTGGTGCTAATCCTTGGAAGTCATTAGGCAAGGGCTTCCTGCTTGATAACTTCGTCGTTACAGAATTTGGACCAGATGAAAATACTACTTACGACCCACAGACCTACGAGGTGGAAATCCTTGAGAATTCTGATGAGCCTGGCTTGTATCGTATTGTCAATGCCTTTGAGGGTGCCGCTGCCTATGCTGGTTATAGCAACTACTACACTCCGACCAACATTGATGTCAATGCTACTGATGCTGAAGGTGTTTATATCGAAGCACAGCAGATTGGTCTCGGAAGCTATGCTATTGCAACTTATGGCGGCTACATGCTGCAAAACTATGACTTCGAGACGCTGAAGTCGTATGGATACTTCGGTACGCTGGAGAGTGGTGTTATCACCTTCCCGTATTTCAATCGTAAAGACGAAGACGGCAATGTGCTCTTCACTTATCAGGGCATGTTCTTGACTGCTGACGGCAATTACTATACTGGTCTGGATGCAACAGCAGATACACAGTTCACCATTGTACTGCCAAGCGCCGCATCGAGTGTCAAGGCTAAGGCTATTAAGCGTGCCAAGGCTGCTAACTTTGCCAGCCGCCTGAAAGGTCATCTGGTTAAGGGACAGAAAGTTAGTTCTCTGCAAAAGACAGAAAAGATGAAACTGCTGTCTAAGAAAGTCAAGAAGCAGAAGATTCAGAAAGGTTTTAAGCTCTAACTGAGTCTTACCGATAATATCTATAGAGGCGTGATTCCACTGCTGAAAGTGGGGCACGCCTCTATGGTCGTCTTCATAGAATAATCAATATATAACATATATGACTATAAGAAAACTATTCGTTTCTATCGCCCTTCTATCAGCTGTAACAACAGCTTATGCCATTCCCGCCAAGCCTATTAAGAAAACGGTTCTTACCAACGACGGGAAAAGCATTGAACTGACATTGCACGGTGATGAGCACTACTCTTATTACACAGATGAGAACGGCCAATGCTACCTGCTACGTGCCGATGGCGTAGCTGTGCGCACCAGCAGTGAGATAGTGACCGAGACGTGGACTGCACGTAAGCAAGAACGGCTGAAATTTGTCAAGCCCCGCTTGGCAGCCATGCAAGGCTCTCAGCGCAGGGCAGGCACAGCATCAGCCGCCACAACGGGCAAACATCGTGGACTGGTTATCCTCATGGAATTTCAGGATGTGAAGTTCACTACAGCAAATGCAAATGCCGTTTATCAGGAATTTTTCAACAAAGAGGGATATACTGATTATGGCATGTGTGGCTCTGTGCGCGACTATTTCCTCAAGCAAAGCTATGGACAACTGGAAATCGACTTCGATGTCGTAGGTCCCTATACGACTAAGAATAATATGGAATACTACGGTGGGCCAGCCTATGATGGCTATGGGAATGTGGAAAGCCATGACCGCAATCCCTTTGGCATGGTGGCAGAAGGCGTAGATGCAGCTTCCGCAGAAGTTGATTTCAGGAACTATGACTGGGATGAAGACGGTGAAGTGGACCAGGTCTTTGTCATCTATGCCGGCTATGCACAGGCTCAGGGTGGTCATCAAAACACCATTTGGCCACACGAATGGGTACTGGAAGCGGGAGGACTGGACAAAATATATAATGGCGTAAAGATTAATACCTACGGATGTGCGTCGGAATTAAGAGGTGCTTCGGGTACAAGTTTAGACGGTATCGGTTCTGCCTGCCATGAGTTCTCTCACTGTCTCGGCCTGCCAGACATGTATGACACTTCAGAGTCCGGTAGTTATGGCATGAAAAACTGGGATGTCATGTGTTCAGGCAACTACAACGACAATTCTTGCACGCCAGCAGGATATACCGCTTATGAGCGATGGTTCTCCGGTTGGATGGAGCCAACAGAAATCAACAGCTTGACACGAATCAACGACATGAAGCCCTTAGCTACTGATCCTGAGGCATATATCTTATACAACAATGGTAACCGTAACGAGTATTACCTGCTGGAAAATCGCCAGCCCGTGGGCTTCGACGCCAAGCTTAGTGGTCACGGACTACTGATTGTGCATGTGGATTACGACAAGAATGCATGGGTCTCTAACTCAGTTAACTATTTCCCAACTCATCAGCGAATGACGGTCATTCCTGCCGACAACAATTTCTCTCATTATGGCATAGCTGGTGACGCATGGCCTGGCACCAGCGGAAACACGACACTGACAAATTATACTACTCCTGCAGCAGAAGTCTATAACGTCAATACTGACGGAACGAAGTTCATGAGCAAGAATATTGACAACATAACGGAGAACACGACAAACAACACGGTGTCGTTCGTAGTTTGCCGACCGGAATTGGGAATTCCTGACATTGACAATAGTACAACCTCTGTAAATGACAACGCGTTCACCTTAACATGGCCTAAAGTCAACGGTGCAGTTGGCTATGAAGTGGAACTCACAGAGGTAGGTTCTGCGGCTACGACCCCATCAGAGGCACTGGAACGTGAGTTCGACTTTAGTAGTTTTTATAGCAGTTCAGCAAGTTTTGTCGATAGATCATCAAAGATGGGAGATGTGGGACTCAACGGTTGGAAAGGTTCCAAGCTTTACACATCACCCCAAAAGATGAAAATAGGAACTACGGGTGCGACAGGATATGTTATAACGCCAACGTGGGACGTACCGCAATCTTCGGACATGACCATCGTCATGGGTGCTGAGACGGGCAAAGCAGGTACCACTGTAAAAGGAACATTGTCTGTGGCCTTTGGCAATGTAGGCGACATGCCATCTTATGAGGATATTGAGTTTACGGTGGCTCAGAATAAGAAGCAGGTATTCCATTTCTCCATCTTGAAGGAAAGGTTCTGGATAGAGATTCGCCCTGATGCCATGATGTATCTGAATTATCTGGCTATTTATGACGGGCAATGGTCAGCAGAGCAACTGAATGCAGGCAGTTCGGCACCGGCAATTCGACGTGCATCAACAGTTAGCACCTATACCACAACAACGAACAGCTATACATTTACTGGATTGAATAAGGCTAACCGTTTCATCTACCGTGTCCGCACGATAGGCGAAGAAAACACTTATTCCCAGTGGAGCAAGAACAAGACCTTCTCATTCGACCCAACGGCTATTTCCGAGGTTGTGACTGACAAGCACGAACCCATCCGGTACTTCGACCTCAGCGGCCGTGAGGTGGATGCTTCTGCCCATGGTGTTCTCATCATGAAACAAGGAAACAAAACGAGAAAAGTGGTGAGATAGAAAAAAATCCTTAAGGGGAAACAAACAGGTAGCATTTCAACCGATGCTACCTGTTTTTATTTTATATATGAGACAAACCATCGAGTTTTTTATACTTTTTCTTTGCCATTTCAGAAATAATCTTTATTTTTGCCGAATATGAAAAAAATATTCGGAATACTATTACTGACAACAGTATGGCTGATGACAGGTTGCACCAAGAGTGACGACGTAGCGGAACTGACGGTTGGCTGCGAGACATTCACATGGAGCAGTGACGTGGTGCTGCAAAAGGTTCAGGTAACGGCCAGCGGTTCATGGCGAGCTGAAAGTGACGTATATTGGTGTGCACCCATCAAGAAAAAGGGTGAAGGAAACATGGAGTTACCCATTTGGGTAAGTCCGAACCTGACGGGACAGGCGCGACAGGGCAAGATTACCATTACGCAAGGCAGCCAAACGCGCACCATCAATGTGTCGCAGCCTGCTTTTGGTGGCAGTCTGGACGACTATGTCTATCGGCTGCCCGTTGTGTTCCACATCCTTTACAAAGACAAAAATGATGAAAACCAATACGTGAAGAAGGGACACATAGCCAAGGTGTTGACGGAAGTGAACAAGTTGTATGAGAATAACCACATGAACATTGTGTTCGAACCGGCCAAGTATAACGACGACGGCGAGGAACTGGAAGAGCCGGGCGTCGTAAGACACGAGGTGACGTTCGACGAGTACAGCCCGAATGAGTTCTTGGAAGCGGGTAACGAGGACAACGGGCAGTACGCGAAATTTGCGCAAAACCTGAAGAAATATATCAATGTGTATGTGTTCCGCTTCAGCGAGCAAGAGGGGAACGAAAATAATGATGCCTTGGGCATTTCGAACTTGGCGATTGTACCCAAGGACCACCCCTTAGACAGTCTCTATGCGACTGACGTGGCGAACGACTATGCTTATGTAGCTTCGCCATGGGGCTGCTGCATTAATAGTGACTATATCTATGAGTGGCAGGAGGAGGGGCAATTCAACCCACTCTTCATCGGGACAACGTTGGCACACGAACTGGGACACTACTTAGGACTGCTACATACGTTCTCGGAGCAGGACTGCGACATGGATGATGCCTGTGACGATACGCACATCAGTGACTACGAAAACTATACGGACTACATCAGCGACTACGTGAACAAGCAGATAGCAGCAGGGGTCAGGACATTCAGTATAAATGACCTGGCAAGGCGCAAGGACTGCAAGACGCAGGAGGACTTTGTAGCCCGCAACGTGATGGACTATGCTTATTGCTATTCTGACGAGTTCAGCCAACAGCAGCATCAGCGCACTCGACACGTGCTCTGGTACGGTCCACTGACACCGGGACCGAAACTGAAACTTTACAACACAACGGGCTACACCACTCGCGGCAACGGCAAGCTGCCTCTTATTGAGGGGAGGGTACAGCCGTGCCCGAGCACTCGACAATTAGTAATCAGTAATGAGTAATGAAATTGCATTACTCATTACTGATTGAAACAAAAAAAATAATTAAATTATCCTTACTTCCCAACAAGCCCGAGCTTGGTCTGCTCCATGAAGCTGACAAGGGTTTTGATTTCGGGACTGTCAGGCACCTGTTCCTTAATTTGGTGTACGGTGTCGAAAAGAGACGTGTTTCCGCGATAGACCAGACGGTAGGCGTTGGCAATGTGCTTGAGCACTTTCTCGTCGGCTCCGTGCTGACGGCCGACGAAGGTGTTGACGCCTCCATACTCTGCACGCTTGGTACAGATGATGTAAGGGGGAATATCCTTCGAGAAGGTGCAGCCGGCCTGTATCATGGCGCCGCGGCCGACACGCGTCCGTGCATTGGCTATGACGCTGGATGAGAACAAGACGTAGTCGTCTATGTCACAGTCGCCAGCTATCTTGGTGCCGTAACCGAAGACGCACTGGTTGCCTACCTTGGTATCGTGGGAGATGTGAGCTCCCTCCATCAGCACGTTGTCGTTACCGATGACGGTCTGGCCGCCGGTATGCGTGGCACGGTTAATGACAACATTCTCGCGGATGATGTTGTTATTGCCAATGACACACTCCGACTTTTCGCCGCGGAACTCGAAATCCTGCGGCAATGCACCGATGACAGCCCCCTGATGTATCTTATTCTTATTCCCCATGCGGGTGCCGTTCAGGATGCTGACAAAGGGGAAGATGATGCAGCCATCACCTATCTCTACGTCTCCTTCTATATAAACGAAAGGGAATATCTTACAGTTGTTGCCGATTTTCGCCCTGGGGTCGATTTCAGCTCTTGGACTAATTTCGCTCATATCTTTAATGCTTAATTCCTAATTTGAAAAAACTACTTGCCTCCGCCTCCAAGTGCTGTGTAAAGGCTGACGACGGCCTGCATCTTACTAAAGTCGTCGGTAACCTTCGAGAGTTTCGCATTCAGCAGGTTCTGTTCTGCGGTGAGCACCTCTAAATAGCTGGAACTGCTGCTGCGATAAAGGGCTTTGGTATCTTCAACGCTCTTGGTCAGCACAGCAATGCGCTCGGACTCAATGCGGCTGTTGGCATCATAGTTATTATAGTTGACCAGAGCATTGCTGACCTCGTTGCCCGCTGTGAGGATTGACTTCTGCCATGTGTTGAAGGCTTGCTCATACTGCAGCTTGCTAACCTTGAGGTTGGCCGTGAGTGCTCCGCGGTTGAAGATGGGCTGCGTCAGATTGCCAAACAGGTTAAGGAGCCACTTGCCTGGGTTCATGGCACCGTTGCTGTTGGTAAAGGCACCCGTAGCGCCGATGCTGATGGTGGGATAGAACTGCGAACGGGCAGTCTGCACATCGTGGAAGCAGGCAGCTAATTTCATCTCAGCATTATGCACGTCGGGACGGTTCTTCAACAGCTGTATGCCGACACCGGTTGAGAACTCGGTGGGAAGCTGCTGCTGTTCGAGCGTAGAGCGAGGTATTTGCTGGCCAGCCTGACCTATGAGCAGACTGAGGGCGTTCTCCGTTGCCCGTATCTGGCGTTTGAAGTCGTTACCCCGCGTTTGTATGCTGAGGTAGGCGGCTTCTGCACTCTGCACGCCCGTGGACCGTACGCGGCCTAACTGGTGCTGCAGCTTCATCATCTCCCACGTTTCCTTCGACATACGGCTCATTTCGTTGACTATCTCCATTTGCTTGTCGAGCATGAGCAGCGTGTAATAGCTGTTAGCTATGCCACTGATGATTTGTGCACGGACGGCCATCTGATAGTCTTTCATGCCCAGCATCTTCATCTGCGTCGAACGTTTCTGCGAGAGAATGTTTCCAAAGAGGTCCAACGTCCAGGAGGCCGTGACGGGCAGCGTGTAGGCCTTTGTGGTTACAGACGGGTCAGTATAAAGGGTTGAAATGGAGCCCATGCCCTGATTGGTGCCGAAGTTGACAGCAGGAAGGAAGGCCAGTTTGGCAGCCTTCAGCATGGCTTCATACATCTGAACGGTGAGCGCGGCATTCTGCAGGTCAGCATTCTTTTGAAGTCCCTGCTCAATGAGTGCCTGCAACTGCGGGTCGGTGAACACTTGTCGCCAGGGCAGGTTACCAAACGAGACAGTATCCTGCACGGCCAGTGTGTCCACGTCGCTCACGGCATCACGAATGAGTCCCCGGGTATCTACCTCAGGGCGCTCGTACTTATTATAAAGGCCGCAACCGGTAAGGAGAAGCAAGCATGCCCCCACCCCTCCCCAAGAGAGGGATTTCAATGTGCCTTTTACGATTCTTTTTATATTCATACTTTATTATAACTTATCTGTTTGTTCACTCTTCTACTTGATATTCCACGGGTTTGTGGGCATACTGAGCTAACTCCGTCGATACATCCTCTTGGTTTTCTTCGTCCTCGAACTTCATCGGGCGGAACTTCTCCTGCAACGACTGGAAGATGACGAACAGAGACGGTACGACAAGTACCTGACACAGCGTTCCGATGAGCATACCACCCACGGCAGCTGCACCCAACGTCTGGTTACCATTCTTACCAACACCCGAGGCAAACATCATGGGCAGCAGACCAATGACCATGGCTAACGAAGTCATCAGAATAGGACGCAGACGGGCTGCAGCACCCAGCACGGCTGACCACGAGATGGCCATACCCGTTTCACGGCGCTCGAGGGCAAACTGCACAATCAGAATGGCATTCTTAGCCAGCAGACCAATCAGCATGATGAGTGAAATCTGCATGTAGATGTCGTTGGCATGGCCAAACATCATGGTGAAGAGGTAACAGCCTGCCAGTCCGAACGGTACGGAAAGGACAACGGCCAACGGCAGAATGTATGACTCATACTGGGCTGACAAAATGAGGTAGATGAAGATGAAGCACAGCACGAAGATGAGTGCCGTGGTGTTAGAGGCCTTAGCCTCCTCACGCGTCAGACCCTGATAGTCGTAGCTGTAACCCGTCGGCAGTATCTCGTCGGCCACTTCCTGTGCGGCTTTGATGGCGTCACCGGTTGAGTAACCGTCGGCTACCGTTGCCGTTACGTTAATAGAAGTAAACAGGTTAAAGCGGTTAATGTTCGACGGACCATAGACGCGTTCCATGCGGCAGAACTCCTGAACGGGCGACATGCCTGCGGGGGTACGTACATAGATGCTCTTCAGCGACTCGGGGGTCATACGGGTTTCGGGTGATGCCTGTATCATGACACGATAGAGTTTACCGAAGGCATTGAAGTTTGAGGCATAAAGCCCACCATAATAGCCCTGAAGGGTGCTGAGTACGATGGAAGGTGAGATGCCCGACTGCTTACACTTGGCCACATCGACATACAGCATGTACTGCGGATAGTTCGGGTTATACGATGTCTGAGCCGTCTGGAATTCCGGACGCTTGTTCAGCTCTGCAAGATAATCCTTCACAACGCCGAAGAATTTGTTCAGCGAACCACCAGTACGGTCCTGCATCACGATGGACACACCACTATTGGCAGAGAAACCGGGAATCATAGGCGGTGCGAAGGCAAGTATCTGGGCATCCTTGATGTGCGCGGTCTTCAAGTATATCTGTGCCAGCACTCCCGTTGACTCATAGGGGTTCAGGAAGAAACGGTAAATGCCGTCACCTTGCCACAGTCCGCTGACCTTCCACCAAAAGCCTTTCTGACGCTCGGAGAAGGGTTTGAGCTTGATAATGAACGTGGCTTGGTCGGAACCGGCACCGGCAATGAAGTTGTAACCCTGAATCTGCTCACGGCTCTGAATGGCCGGGTCGGCACCGAGAATGCTATCTACCTGACTGATGACCTGCTTTGTGCGATCTACCGAAGTAGCAGGCGGCATGGAAATGGTACAGAACAGCGTTCCCGTATCCTCGTCAGGCACCAGTCCTGTCTTGGTGGTAAACATGGTAGCCACCAGCACAACGATGCCCACAACCACCGTCAGCACAATGGCAAGGGGCTTGTGCACCAGTTTCTCAATCCTGCTCTTGTATTTTCCTAACACTTTGTCGTAGGCAGTGTTAAATGACGTGTGGAAACGGTCAACCATCGACATCTTGCGCTCATGGCCGTTCTCGTCGTGAGGTTTCAGGAAGATGGCACACAAGGCCGGCGACAACGTCAAGGCATTCAATGCTGAAATGAAGATGCTGACAGCCATCGTCACACCGAACTCACGGTAGAAGGTTCCGCTGGTTCCGCCGATGAACGACACAGGAATGAACACGGAGGCCATCACCAAGGTAATAGAGATAATAGCACCCGAAATTTCGTTCATGGCGTCAATCGATGCTGTCAGCGTACTCTTATAACCCATATCCAACTTGGCATGCACAGCCTCAACCACCACAATGGCATCATCAACCACAATGGCAATGGCCAACAGCAGCGCCGACAGCGTCAGCAGGTTGATAGAGAAGCCGAAGACGGAAAGGAAGAAGAACGTACCTATGAGTGACACGGGCACAGCTATCAGCGGAATCAACGTGGAACGCCAGTCCTGCAGGAAGATGTAAATCACGATGAACACCAAAATAAGCGTGAACACCAGTGTGAACACCACTTCCTCGATAGAGGCATAGAGGAACTCCGTAACATCATAGTTAATCTTATAGGTCATGCCCGGCGGGAAGAGCTTAGCCTGTTCTTCCAACTCGGCTTTCACCTGTTTGGCTATCTCGTTGGCGTTAGAACCGGCAATCTGCTGCACCATACCCATCACTGACGGGATGTTGTTGTTCTTCATCGAGACAGAATATTGCTGACCGCCCAGCTCAATCTTGGCCACGTCCTTCAACTTCAGCGTCGAACCGTCTGCGTTGCTCTGAATGATGATGTTGCCAAACTCCTCTGCCGTCTTCAGACGACCGGTGTAGCGCATGGCATACTCATAGGCTACTGGCGATTGCTCACCAAACGTACCTGGTGCAGCCTCAATGTTCTGCTCTGCCAGCACGCCGCTAATGTCACTCGGCATCAGGTTGTGCTGCTTCATCACGTCGGGTTTCAGCCAAATACGCATGGCGTATGTCTTCAGACCAGGGCTCTGCACGTCACCTACACCCTGAATACGCTTAATGGCCGGAATAATATTAATGTTGTTATAGTTGGTCAGGAACTCATCGTCATAACGGCCGTCAGAAGTCAGCGTGAACATCAGCACCTGCGACGTCTGAAGCTTCATCACCGTCACGCCGATACGTGTCACCTCGGCAGGCAACAGCGCCTGCGCTTGCTGAACACGGTTCTGCACGTTTACGGCACACATGTCGGGATTCATGCCCTGACGGAACAAGATGCTGAGCTGAGCCGAACCGGACGATGCCGTCGAACTGATATAGTCCATTCCTTCCACGCCGTTGATGCTCTCTTCCAACGGCGTAATGACCGAATTCTTCACGGTCTCTGCATCGGCACCTGGATAACTGGTATAGACGACCACCGTGGGAGGTGCAATGTCCGGATACTGCTCAATAGGCAGCGAGGCCAGTCCAATGAAGCCCAGAATGACGATAAGAATACTTATCACCGTCGAGAGTACCGGGCGTTTGATAAATGTTGTAAAAGTCATATATTGAGCCCCCCTCTTATCCCCCATTCGGGGGAAGACCTTGCAGGGGCACGGGTCTGTTGTAGTTTTGTTGTTCATCCCCCAAAATGGGGGATTGAGGGGGATTATTTCTGCATGGCTCCGACAATGTCACCAGCCGACATGGCCTTGGCCTGCTCGTCAATCTTCTGCTGATAGCGTTCAGGCGTAATGGGCACAATCTCCATACCGTCGTTTAGTTTGGTAATACCGTTGGTCACATACTTGTCACCTGGTTTCAGACCGTCAGTCACTATGTAGTTATTACCATCGTTCTGAGCATCTACCTTAATCTCGGTATAAACCACCTTGTTGTCCTTACCTAAGGTATAGACAAACTTTTTGTTCTGCACCTCGCTGACACAGGCCTGCGGAATAATGATGGCATTGCTGTTGACACGCGGAATGACAATATTACCCGAGGCTCCGCTCTTCAGCAGTTTCTGGGGGTTGGGGAACACGGCAATCAGCTGGACGGTACCCGTGGCAGCATCAATGACACCACTCATTTTCGTCACCTTTCCTTCCTGGTCGTATATCGTACCGTCTGACAGCTGCAGCTTCACGGCTGGCATGGAACTCAGGTCATTGCCACCACGCTGCATGGCCAGCACGTCCTTCTCGGTCATCGAGAAATAGACTTCCATCGACGAGATGTTTGACACCGTGGTCAGCGCATTCGACGCACTTACCAACGCCCCTCTCTTAAACGGAAGGGTGCCCACCACACCGGCAGCAGGACTCTTCACGTAACAGAAGGAAAGTGCCTCCTTGGCCGATGCCAAGGCTGCCTGCGCCTGAGCCAGCTGGGCCTTGGCACTCTCAAAGTTATTCTGTGCAGACTTCAGTTCAAAGTCACCAATCACATTGTTCTCGTGCAGCTGCTTGGAGTTCTCGTAAGTCAGCTTCAGCGTGTTCAGCTGTGCCGTAGCAGTATTGACAGCCGCCTGAGCCTGACGCACCTGTGCCTGGTAAGTCTCGTTATCAATCACAAAAAGCAACTGGCCGGCACCTACCGTCTGTCCTTCCTTCACATTAATCTGAGTAAGGAAGCCAGATGCCTTCGGACGAATCTCTACATCCTGAACACCTTTGATAGTGGCAGGATAAACGGTCTGCATGTCTGCACTCGATGTGCCGACAGTCACTACGGGGTACTCATTGTCTCCAAAATTCGGACGACCACCGCCACCACCACATGATACCAGCATTGCAGCAGCAGCCGCAACTAATAACATCTTCTTCTTTTTCATACTAAAACTTTTATCTTTATAACTATTCGAATAATCTGTATCTTGAAAACTTCGATGACATACTTTGGTTTTCGGGTTGCAAAATTACTAAAAATCCTTTATACCTCTATACGATATAATATAGATTTAACAATATTTATCATGCAAATTATGATTATTTCTATTCGTATAATCAAATATTTACGTTATCTTTGCACTCAACAAAAAAACATGGCCATGACAAAAAAGAAACTCATGCCCGGACGCGACGCCTTACAGCGATATCTGGACGAAATCAGCGATTCACCACTCATGTCTGATGCCGAAGAGGCTGAACTGGCACAACGCATCAGCCAGGGAGACAAAAAAGCAGCCGACCGGCTGGCCACTGCCAACCTTCGCTACGTGGTCACCATTGCACGTCAGTACCTGCCCGTGGTAGCGCAGACACAAACGCTGACCACCGACGACCTGATTAGCGAAGGAAACATCGGACTGATAAAGGCAGCCGCCAAGTTCGACGTCAGACACGGCAAGCGTTTCGTGGCTTTTGCAGCACCGTTCATCCGCCAAAGCATTGAAAGCGCCATCGCACGTGCCGACAAGCAGGACCCCACACTATCTACCGACGAATCATTGCCCCGAGGCAGCAACAATAACTTCACGTTGCTCAACGTGCTGGAAGACAAGAATGCCACACCGGCCGACGCCCCTCTGGAACAGGCTTCGCTATCGGAAGAGATGGTCAGCGCCATCAGCCGCCTTGACGAGCGCGAACAGGCAGTACTCACCCGCCTTTTCGGCATCGGTCTCGAACGTATGACCATGGCCGAGGCGGGTCTGGAACTAGGACTGAAACGCGAGCGAGTCCGCCAGATTCGCGACAAAGCCCTGCGCAAGTTAAGACACCATTGAAAGGTCCAAGAGGGACTTACTCCTCCTCGTTAGCGGGGTTTTGGCCCTACTGTCATTGAATAGTCCCTCAATTACCTTTTATATTAAACACCAAATGAACAACCAGATTCTGACCACCGTTGCCCTCCGCTACAGGGCAGTATTCCTCAACATCCGCCGTGAAGACATACCTATGCATTCGGAGTCTTCAATACCCGTTATGGCCTTTGTTGCCAGACTGAAAGAAACAGGGTACTCCGTCAGTGAGGAACTGTTGCATGCACTAAGTGTGGTTCCCGCCGAACGATTGGCTGACATAACGGCAGTCATCAACAACGTAATGGGCGTAAACCTTAACTGGGCTCCTTTGGTGAAGGGCTGGAACATTCCTACAGGCGAAACACTGGCCGACCATCTCGTCACGCTTCTTGCCAACATCCTTGGTGAGGAGGCAGGTTTCAGGGGCACTACCCTACCCTGCGGCCACCTCATTCCCGACGGCACGTTCCCCTTGGAACGCTACAACGGCTGTCCCTTCTGCGGCACGCCATTCCACACGGCCGGTTTTGTCTATAAGGGACAAGCCAATAAACTGAAGGAGCTGCGACTGTTCACCGCTGACGACATGAAAGCCGTGCTACGCTCACTTTTGTCATCCGCCACCCCTCTCGATGCCACACAAAGGGATTCACTCGCGCTGTTGCTCGGCGAGTTCCCACTACCCGAAGACCATACCGTCACCATGAAGGAAACGGCCATGCTCGTCATCAGACTTTTAGTGGCACAAGGACAAGCTGCTGAGGCATCAAGACTTCTGAAGACACCTACCGACATCCTGCGCTTCCTTTGGTTCGAAAAGACTGGCTACGTGCAGATTATTGAGCCGAGAACGCTGGTGGCTCACGCCCGCAGGCTGTATTCACACCTCTGGGAACCGCTTGACAGGGGAACTGATGCAGCACAGGCCATGAAGAAAAAACTGATGCTGAAGTACGACCGCCAGACTTGTCGGCGCGTGGCCTTGTGGCTAAATGCCTTACCCATGTCTGCACAAAAGGCAGCCGAGGACATGAACCCCAAACGCGGCATGTGGATACGCATGATTCGTGCCCTCCGACTGGGAGAATATTCCCGCAAAAGGGGCTTTGAGCATCTGGCTGACCTGCTCGACGTGTTCTACAAGCAGAACTACACCACCTGGCAGGGAAACGTTGACCGTGCCCGCACGAAGAATGACGCTGGCGAAACGCTTTCGCTGCTCAAGCAACAGCCGGGGCGTTTTGCCCGTTGCCTGTTTGCCACCATGCTTCGCTTTGGCAGCCAGCAGGTGCTGAGTGCTTTCACGGAAGTAACCGACCAGTTGTCTGCCCGACTGCTACTATCACTGAGTAATGCCGCCGAGACGTACTTTGATACAGAGGAAACACGCATAGCACGTCCCATTACTGGTGGCACCCGGCCCATTGCCCCCAACAAGCTGCTGGCTCTTTACGATGCTGACAGCCGCAAGGCCATGGCACAGGCCGTCACCGACTTATACGAAACAGCCATCGCCCGTCGTTTCGCCAATGTCCCTCACCCCAGCCACGGTACCATCTACATAGACCCCTCGCTCTACAACATCCCCGTCAGCGTAGGCGACCGTTCCACAAGCATTCAAGACACGTCCACCGCACTGATGGGCACTCGCTTTCCCGTTGAGGGCGATGCCGTCCGCCTGTTTCTGCAATGGGGCAAGGGACTTCACGCACAGCATCTTGACATGGATTTGAGCTGTCGTATTTCATTGCCAGACGACGAGGTGGCAGAATGTGCCTATTACAGTCTGACCTGCGTAGGTGCCAGACACTCGGGCGACATTCGCAGCATTCCCGAAATGGTGGGCACAGCCGAATACATTGAGCTGTCGCTGCCGGAACTGGTGGCTGCCGGCGCTAAGTATGCCACCTTCACTTGCAATGCCTACTCCACAGGTGCTCTTTCGCCCAACCTTGTAGTAGGCTGGATGGACTCCGCCTACCCCATGCAGCTCTCCGAGGAGAATGGCGTGGCCTACGACCCCTCCTGCGTGCAACACATGGTACGCATCAGCGAGGGCAACCTCTCCAAAGGTTTAGTGTTTGGCGTGCTCGATGTCGCCAAGCGTGAAATCGTCTGGCTCGAAATGCCGTTCACCGCCCAGACTCTTCGGGGTGCCGACAGCAAGTCCATTGAAGCCCTCCTACACAGACTTGCCTCCAAACTCACCATTGGCCAACTCCTCGACATCAAGACACAAGCCCAGCACCTCGACCGTGTGGGACAAGCCGCTCAAGCTGACGAAGCCTACACCTACGAGTGGGCTCTTAATCCTGCAGAGGTCACCAAGCTGCTAAATGGGGATCAGTAAAATGCAAACAAAAGAGCATAATTATTATTAAGAACGAATCAAAGACCTCCTCTTGTGATTTCATTCTTCTTGTTCGTAGTAGTACGAATAGTCAATGCCTTTCATGAAGATTTCGCGGTCGTCAATCTGGCTCCAGTCCACACACATTTTCATACGCTTCTTGAAGATAAGGTCAAGCCAGATACGTGTTGAGCGGCCATTGCCTTCCATAAAAGGATGGGCAGCATTCATCTCCACATACTTATCCACGATTTCATCGTATGTATTTTCTGGGCATTTTCTGGCCACCTTTCTGGCCACCTTTCTGGCCACGTTTACCATTTCCTGGGCATTTTTCTTGCTGCGCCCGTCAATAGTGTTGTCGCTATAGGTGAACCAGTCGAGGAAAGCCATAGCCTGATTGTTCGGAATGGTTTTTGCAAGTTTCTCTACATCGACCTGACCGATTACATCTGTGTTATACTTCTTTCCATCGGCAGCCGTTAGTTTCAGTTGGGTAGTGGCACTAACCAACTCGTTCTTTTCCCTCCGCAGTTTCGCCTTGAGATACTTCCAGTAGTTACGGTTCTTCTCATGGTCATCTTGCTCATTGATGGCCCCCACAATGTCAAGTACCGAGAACCACCATTGATTGTGTTCCTCGTCCCATACGGCGCGAACCTTATGGTCTTTATAAAAAAGTATTGATATCTTGCTCTTATTATTTTCTTTTTGAAACAATCCCTTTCGAGTTTCCCACGAAGTGTATTATAGTTACCCACTAACTCGAGAGAGTTAACCAGTAATCACATACATCAGACAAATCTTATTGCTGATGAACACATACTGAGTTCCTTTTGGATCTCCGTCAATCAAATATGTTGTTACTGTTTTGCCCATATTTTAAATAGTACTTGATATTAACTCGTTTATTGTTAACTGCCATGTAATGCTCAGAACTACTTACAGAAATGGATCAGACCAAGCCAATCCGAAGTCATTTCTTGTTGTTGCCAAGTTTCCTTTGTTCACGTTCAAATTGCTCAAGGAAATGAATCTCTACAGGTGTCAATTCATTTATGGTGCGTTCTTTGAACTTATCGTATTCCCCGTCAGCTTTTGCCTTGGCTATTTGGGCTGATATGCGTCCGGCATGTGTCAAGATGTCCTTACGTGATATACGCAGGAAGTCATCGAGAATTGCAATCCAATCCTTCATGTACATCGGGCGATGCTCTTCTGCCTGAAGTTCAGCAAAGTCGAGATAGAGGCTGACGATGCGGTTGAGTGTTGAAATCTCCTCTTGTGATAGGTAGTTCTTGGCTATCTCTGCATCTGTTTTCTTTGGTAAGACTCCTGTCCAGGTAGTTAGACCCATGAAGTCTTTTTGAGCATCAGCACGGTCAAAGATGATTTCCGCTGCCGTATGTCCATGTACAGCATAGTGCATCTTGTTCTGTACGGTCTTGAAAAACTCTTGGGTCATCTCAACTCTTGGATCGTAGTCGATACTAAGAGCATATATTTCCAGAACCTTACGATAGAAAACCTTCTCCGATGACCGAATATCACGAATGCGAGCCAACAGTTCATCGAAATAATTACCACCGCCAGCCCTTTTCAAAAGGTCATCATTCAAGGCAAACCCTTTTACGATGTATTCCTTCAAGACCCTCGTAGCCCACATGCGAAACTGAACACCTCGATAGGAATGTACACGGTAGCCTACGCTGATAATCATGTCGAGGTTATAGAAAGCGATATCCCTTTCTACCTCCCTTTTACCTTCTGTTTGAACTGTTGCAAAAAACGCAACTGTTGAATCGGCATTTAGTTCCCCTTCCTCGAACACATTCTTGATATGTCTTGAAATAGTTGACTTATTGCGCTGAAATAACTCAGCCATCTGGTCAAGGCTGAGCCACACAGTCTCTCCCTGCAACGTAACCTCTATGCGTGACTCTCCGTCTGGGGTCTGATAGAGCAATATTTGTCCTTTGTCTTTATCCATATTCTATAAACGTTTCTTTTACCATTTATGGTATTAACTCCATTCTACACAGCATCTAATGTCTGACCGTCTTTGTCTTCCCAAATGATTCAACCATCCAGAACACATACTGAGTCCCTTTGGGATCTCCGTCTATTAGATATGTTGTTACTGTTTTGCCCATTTCAATCGTTGTTTTTTCTTTTTTCTAATAATTTATTAATATCTTCACGCTTGTCTATAAATTCTCTTGTAAATGGAATATACGCCAAATCATAATTCCCTCCAGGGTAAAACAAAATCATATCGATAATTAAATCTTTAAGGAATTTTTCATTATTCTCCCTTTTAACCTTAATCTCAAATGTTCCCATATTCAGTTCCTCACCTGGATAAATTGGTTCTCTCGATGGGGTACTTAGTTTCAATCTATTCTGACTGATTATTGTGTGTGAATGTTTCTCCTCTAAGACTTTATACGTAATGTCGCAAAAAAGTGGATTATTAATATAGAAGTTCAGTTTAAATGATTCACACACCTGATTTCCATCATTGGCAATATTTGCCCAAAGATCATATGTCATATCATCCTCACTTTCCTTTGTTTGAATGAGAGCGCATCCAGTAATAACAAGATTAGGGATAGCAGCCCTGTTAAACAAATCGCGAACCTCATACTCTTCCATTGGCACCGACTCAAAATTGTAACGTTTGTAGTAAATATGTCTTTTTGAACACATGTGCGGTGCATTGGCACTCCGAGGTATGCTTACAACATAAACACTTTTTCTAACATCTCCATCTACTCGAATAGGATAAATCTTAATGCCTTCTATACGTCTTTGAATTCCATTATTTATAACTCGCTCTACCCATTCTTTTGTATATACATTACCATCAATATACGAGAGACTATGAGCCACGTGATTTTCTTCATTCATCCCATAGACAATAATACCACCGTCAGAATTTGCGAAAGCACTAACGTCCTTGGCAATTTCTGCTCTTTTGTCATCTTTCTTGTCAAATGCCCCAGCAGACTTAAAATCCAAATGAACGGATTCTTCTGCCTGCGTTGAGATTAACTCACGCAAGTCTTCTTCTGTATAATCTGTTTTATAAATAAGGTCCATAGTAGCCTCTTTATTTCAAATACTTATCCATAATCGCCTGTTTGCGAGCCGAAGAAGAAGCAATTATCGTTCTTGCTTCATTTAGTCTTTCTTCATATCCATTTAATTCACTTAACACAGCTTCTTGATATGCAATATCGTTAGGAACAATTATTTCTAGGTTGTTGATATCATCTTTATTAATGCTAGGATATTGCCCTTTGGGCATGGCATTTACCATTTGCTCCATCAAAGCATTAGAATACATAAATTCGTAATACAAGAGCTTATTCAAGAGTTTACTTGTATCTTGAGATTCCAAAATTGCAAAACCTGTTGAAAAAACAGCATCTTCGAGTTCTTCATCTATGTAAGCAAAACCTCTTAAGTTTGGTCTTACCGTTGATATTAGAACAGAGTCTTTATGAGCATATCGACGTGCTCTTGAAGGTGCAGACTTTCCTATTATTGTTTTGTCCTTTCTCCAAATGCCAGTGCCATTTCCTACGGCATCTATATCAATATAAATGAACTCCTTATTTGGAGTTTCTGTAGGATCAACCTTGTTTCGATTTAGAAAACAAGATACAGCTATCTTTTCTTTGTTTCCTTGTAAAGAATTAATAATACGACTCATCTCCTTTTCACAAGTATTGCATTCTTCCTGCATGCTCAAAAACTCTTCATCAATTATCGCGCATTCCTCTGCTATTTTTACCTGTATCTTTTTGTCATCCGGAACAGGTATTTCCATAGAAGCATAGAATGATTCAGGGACACGACGATGACCACTCTTTCCCGTCATGCTCTTCTGCGCACAATATCTAACATCATTTCTATTCAATAGAGCGAACAAGTATCCCTTGTCGATTTTTTCTGAGCACCTAAAAACATGGAATTCAGAGCTACCATATCCTATACCATTAGTTAAATCCGAAGCCAATGCACATTTGCCATTTTCCATGCATGGGGTGATTTTGGCAAGGATAATATCATCGTTTGCGAAATAAGTGTAGCTGCCGCTGCGCACTTCAGCAAGTGGTCTATCAACTTTTGTTTCGACATATCCATTCTCGCTGACAGAAGCCATCTCCACAAAAGAAACCATTGTATCATCCGGCAAATCCTTTATTTCTGTACCAGACGGATTAATACGGACAATCTTTGAAAGCTTTTCTAAAGGATACTTCGATTCAAACTTTACTTTATACGCAACACTAGTATTGATAATCTTGTTAAAATCCACCTTGTCAAAGCTAATCATGTCTGGCAAAGAGCACACACTGACAAATTCTTCCAAATCCTCAGGAATTTCATATGGTTCACCCAAGAAATTGTTACGAATTAGCGAATTCAACTTTTCCTCGTTTTGGAAGTTGTTGGGGTCAAAAAGTGGAGTGTCAATTTCCTTTAACCCCTTATTATAAGACAAGTCACTCTCGTCATCATCCAAATTGACTCCCAAATACTTGTATCCTTCGTGGCCCTTTCTTGAACTCCACTCATATCCTAAGAACTTCTTAGCAGGAGCAGTTGTAGTTGGGCATTTCACAACAATAACAGATTGCGGATTGCTTGATGCCAGCATGAAGTAATAGAGCTTTTCTTTCTCAATCTCTATAATTCGGTCAAGCACATATTTTTCCAATTCGTAACTTTTGTTATCGGCAGTATAATTGGCTGTTATCTTCTTTTTCTTAATCTGCTTTGCCTTGGTATCATTTCTAAATGAAGTATCGTATGCCTTGTAGTAATCTGTTTCCTTCAAGGTGTCACTTGGCTCACGACAAATCAAAGTCTGATAATCATAATAATCCACCTCAATACGTTCGCAGTATTCTTCGAATAAATGCAAGTCCTCGTAACGCTCATCTTGCGAATGATTATTCTCAAACCATGCATTGACACGTATCTCATAATGGTTCGCTAATTCCGGGTTATCTTCCTTTTTCTGCAAGAACAAGGCTATTGTAGAAGTATTCGTTCTACCAAAGGTTTTTCCGCTATATTCTACAATTGAAACGATATTAAAGTATTTGAGCATTATCTCTCTCGCCTTAATATCCACAGCACTCTTACCATTAATGATATTAGGTGGAACAATTATAGCTGTAACACCACCAGGAGCTAACAATTGCTTTGCTCGTTCGATAAAGAATGTTTCTATCTCTTTGAATGTTGGTAATGATGAAGTTGAGACGCAATCAGAAAGAACAAACTTCTCCCTTTCTTCTTTGGTTAGAGTTTCCAAGAATCCTGTAACGCTATAAGGAGGATTGGCAATAAGAACCTTGAAACTGTTATCTTTTATCTTCTCGTGTTCGACAAGTGCGTCACCATATACAATCTCGATGCCATCTTGACCATACATAAAAGAGGCGACCTTTGACACTTTTGACAAACGATATTCCTTCTCTACGCCATAAATTCCTTTGTAATATTCAGGTAACTGGTCGTTCCCTTTGTATTGTTCTACTAATGGCTTTATTTGTGCAGCATATTCATTAAGAAAATGCCCAGCTCCACAAGCATAGTCAATCGCTTTGGGAACATCAGCATTGTCGCGTATCAACATCTCCAATGGCAGACAACTAACCATAAATCGTACGATAGCCATTGGCGTGAAGAATTGACCTTCATCTTGTTTTACGCCCAAATCCAAGAATCCTTCAAACAAATCACCTAACAGGTGGTTTTGCTCTTCTGTTTTCATTTTCATATCCTGAAGAACACCAACCATTTCTTTCAGAATGATAGAATTCTGTCGAAATAGCAATTCGTTATGAACATCGAGAAAACCGAAGTCGGAATTGCTATAAAATTTCAATTGTCTGAAATAATTAATAATAGTATCCTTAATAGCATCAGGATCATTACGTTGTAGGCGGAAAGCCTTTTCTATTGCTTCATTGTCAATATACGTAATGTCCTCATGCATATAATCGCTCATTCCAATCTGATAGAGCTTTTGTAATCGGTCTTGGAAACTATAATAGTCATCATAGGCACGTCCCTTCCAGATAAACTGTAGATCCTGTGGGTTTCTTGTTTCATCAACAATTTTAACCAAAATCAAGTTCACAAGTTTATCGAACGCATTTTCATGACTTGAGACGTTATGTTGGCGTAGAACAGATTTGAACTGATGATATTTTTTGTCGATGTCGATTTCTTTTTTCAAATCATCCGAGGTAAGTTTTCTCTTACCAACACCAAACGTCAAAATATCGCTTTCAAAAATACCACTAGTTGTGTATTCTCCGTCATAAGTTTCTTTCCATACCCTAAAAAATTCGTCTCGCCCTTCGTTGTTGGCACTAACTTCCCTAAAGCTCTTCAATTTTGAGTTAGATGATAATGTACCATCATTATCTACCATTGCTATTAGATGATACTGACGATATAACTCACCATCAGCAAAGTTAGATGCGTAAAGACAAATATATTGCGCCTGACGGAAACTATTATAATAATTGAACAATTGACCACCATCATTCTGCATTCTTTTCCAAGCCTTATTGAACTCATCATTCTTTTCGCCTGTTCTAGTTTTGCATTCGATTAGCAGATATGGTTTCTTGTTATTATCTTGCACGATAATATCACAGAAACCACCAGTATCACCATGACCTCCTGGCATACCCTTTTCTAAAATAATATGCTCAGGCCGATATCCTTTGGCAAAGAGTGAGGCAACACACTCAAAAACAACAGCATTTTCTGCCTGACTGAAATTCTTGGTGGTATCGCGGTTCGCTTCCACACCAGCAGGATAGTTGAGTTTTTCTTCTGTAAAGTTAACAGAGAGCTCAACATCAATGTCCTCATAATATTTATATAAAATATCATGTACCTCATCGACTTTTCTTTCAAAACCAAGTGCCTCTATTAATAGCTTCCGGAAATTCTCTTCTTGTATTTTCATAATTCTATTCTTTCGTAGGGGTTATCAATGTTCTAACGTCAACATCTAAAATGTTGGCTATTTCTATAAGTTGCTGAATAGACGGTTGCACTTTGTTAGCGCACCACCTAGAAACGGTGTTCTCTGACTTACCAAGTTGTTCTGATAGCCAGCGATTGGTCTTCCCTTGTTCTGCTAAAGCTGCCTTCAGCCGATTTAGCATCACGTTCTGTTGATTGTTCGACATAATTCTATGATTATTTTGCTGCAAATATACAAAAACTTTCGCATATAAAAAAAGGGTTGCTGATTTTTTGCAATAATACTTACCTAAACCATAGGTTTGTCATAACTAAACCATAAGGTTATGAGACACCAACAAGAACCGAAAAGGTTTCCACCGTGGGAACGAGGAGATTGACGGCATTCAAGAAAACACCTACCACCTACCTCTAACGCGCTGAAACCACGATGCACAAAGCGTTTGAGGCACGGTAGGTGTTGCCCTAACACCTACCTGACACCTACCTAACACCTACCTCATCACCTACCTACGAAATAAAGTGCCGTTTCTCCCCAAGAGAAATGCTGTTTCTCTCCAAGAGAAGTGGCACTTCTCCTTACTCAAAGTGCCACTTTGCTGTACTAAAAGTGCCGTTTTCACTACCTAAACATGCCACTTAGCCAGCCAAATATGCCACTTTCGCAGTATAAACCATGCTATTTACGAGCCATTAGTCACCTCATCAGGTAGGTGTTGAGGTAGGTGTTAGGTAGGTGTCAGGTAGGTGTTAGGGCAACACCTACCGTGCCCGAAACCCAGTGTGCATCGGCGTTTCAGACGTTTGGAGGTAGGTGTTTGCAATTTTTGACGAAACTCTGCTTTATTCTACGCAAGCCAGATTGGTCTTGAGCTGTTCAACGGAGCTGGCACCGACAAGGACGGAGGTGACACCCTGCTGCTGGAGCACCCAACGGAGGGCGTTGGCGGCAATGGTGCGGCCCTCGGCATCAGCCTCTGCCTTCAGCTGACGGAGATAGTCCATCATGTCAGGCGTGAGTCGGTCAGCTGTGAGGAACTTACCTTTCGCCATGCGCGAGTCAGCCGGTATGCCGTCGAGGTAACGGTTGGTGAGCAGGCCCTGTGCCAGTGGCGAGAAGGCCATGAAGCCTATGCCTTGTTCGTGACAGAAGCTGAGGATGCCTTCGTCAATGGGTTCCCGGTTGATGCGGTTGAGCCGTCCCTGATAGATGAGCAGGGGCACGTCACGCTGGCGCAGGTACTCCGTGGCGAACTTCAGGGGCTCCAAGGGCCAGTTGCTGATGCCTACGTAAAGGGCCTTTCCGGCACGTACGATGTCAACGAGGGCCTGCAGGGTTTCCTCAACAGGCGATTCGGGGTCGAAGCGGTGACTGTAGAAAAGGTCAACATAGTCTAAATGCATGCGCCGCAGGCTCTGGTCGAGACTGGCCATGAGGTACTTACGCGAGCCGTGGTCGCCGTAGGGGCCGGGCCACATGTCGTAGCCGGCCTTGGTCGAGATGAACAGTTCGTCGCGGTAGGGTCGGAAGCTGTCGTCCATCAGTCGTCCCATGGTTTCCTCGGCCGAGCCATAGACGGGGCCGTAGTTGTTGGCCAGGTCGAAGTGGGTGATGCCGTGGTCGAAGGCGTAGTGGGTAATGGCCCGGCTGCGCTCGTAGGAATCGACACTTCCAAAGTTGTGCCAGAAGCCGAGGCTTACCTTTGGCAGCAGCACGCCGCTGCGTCCGCAACGTGCAAACAGGCGGTCGGCACCGTCATAGCGGTGCTCGTCGGCGCGGTATAATTCTTTCAGTTCCATGTCTTGTGTTTATTTTACGGTGGCATCAATCCATCCGGCCAATGCCACGAGGGCGGCATTCCAGTTGATGGCAATCTCGTTGGAGGCGTACGACGGCACGACATCGGTATAGGACTCGTCGGCCATCTTTGACGGATAGGCGACGCCCTGCTCGTGCCCGTCCTGCTGCCCCGGGTTCGGTCCGCCTACCAGCATGCCGGGCAGCGGCTCGTCAACTCCGTCGGCCGTTGAGAGTCGGTGGTGCGGATGCTGCGGACTCTTTGTGCCGAAGCCCGTCACGTAGCAGTAGCCCGTTGCATTGCGGCCCAAGATGTAGTCCATGTTCTGCTGGGCGGCCTTCAGATATTTTGTATCGCCAGTAAGCCGGTAAGCCGTGAGCAGCGTGACACCATTCACGCAGAAGGTTTCTGCCAGACAGCCCCACCCGAATTCCTTCTCCGTATTTCCCGACGGGGTGTAGAAGGCGCTGGCGGGAAGCGTGGTCAGCTGCTTGTCGCAATAAGCCAACAGCTGCTTCCGGTTAAGGGATGACAGGTCGTCACCGTCGCACAGGAGCCAGTCAAATGAGCCCAACGACGCCACACTACCCCAGGAGGGGACGGTGAACTGCTGTGGTTGCAGGCGTGCAGCCGTTTCGCGGAACAGCGGGTCGTCGGTCAGCAGATAGAGTTCGGTGGCGGCCCAGTACTGCTCATCGTCAGCCTGTGCGTCGCCATATTCGCCGGTGAATACCGACGGTTGGAACTGGGTGTTCATCTGCCCCTGGTTATAAAAGGCGCGCGGATGCTGCAAGGCCCAATGGTAGGCGGCCAGGGCAGCCCGAGCGGCACGCCCGGCGAAGCAGGGATAGTCCTTGTTGCCTTTATACACACGGGCAGCCTGGGCCATCACGGCAGCGAAGTCGTAACTCGCCGTCACGCTTTTCTGCACCACGTAGCGCTTCTGGTGGCAGTCAACGGGCATCACCATTCCCTCGAAGTTGGGAGTGGTCAACTTGTGATAGACGCCCCCGTCGTAGGGGTCTTGCATGGTGAGCATCCACTCGAGGTTATACATCAGCTCGTCGAGCAGGTCGGAGGTTTTGTTGGTCTGCTCGGGAATGCCGACCTTCAGGCCGTCGAAGTAGGCTTTGTTCTGCTCGTAGGCATAAAGCATCAGAGCCACGGAATATGAGGAATTGACGATGTATTTGTTGAAGTCGCCTGCGTCGTACCAGCCTTTGGGCGACGAGAACGTGCTGCCTTCGGGACGGCCTGGCGAGACAGCCGAGGGGTGTACATAGACCTGCGTGTCGGCATGCCCTAAGGGGCGTGCCCACTTCCCGGCGTATGCGGCATCGATGGCCATGCCTGAACGGTTCAGGTAGAACGACTTGATGGCTCCAGCTGTCAGGTCGGTCAGGGCGTTGGCCTTCACTTCTATGGGCATGGAGTGGCTGCCGTACTCCAGGAGGTAACGGCCGGGGGTGGTCAGCTGACTGAAATCGACCACGGCGCGGCGTTTCTTCGACCACGGCGACTGTGTGGCCCGCAGGAATCGGGTCTTACCGACCACCTTTCCCGTTTGCTGGTTACGCACTTTCAGCGTCACTTTCTTGCCGCCATTTTCCACTACGGCCACTTTCTCCTGTTGCGGATAGAAGGCCACCTGGTTCACCCGGATGATGTCATCGCCCTGGGCTGACACGGTTAAAGGTAAAAAGGTAAAGAGGCAAAAAGGTAAGACTCGCTTTACCGTTCCCGCCAACACGTTCTGAAGCATTTCACTACTTTTCATATTTATCAGGTTTTCAGTTATTTATTTAATGTTTAATCTTTAATGTTCAATGTCTCTTTCCTCTTCCATTCCCATTTTCTTAGCCTTTTCCCTGAGCAGCTGCATAAGTGGTTCGCGCTCGTTGGGCACGCGGTTGTCGAGCACGGCATCCTTCAGCGTCTGCTTCAGAATACCGACCTCGCGGCAGGGCTGCAGATGGAACATCTCCATGATTTCGTTGCCGTCAATCACGGGCTGTAGCAGTCGCACGTAGTCCTTCTGCTTCAGGTCTGCCAACTTCTCGCGTACCATGCGGAAGTTTTCCAGAAACATTTTCTTCCTCACCTCGTTCTTGCTGGTAATGTCGGCCTCGCAGAGTGTCATCAGGTCGTCAATGTCCTCACCGGCATCGTTCAGCAGGCGGCGCACAGCCGAGTCGGTCACCTCGTCGTCGGCAATGGCAATGGGGCGCATGTGCAGGTCAACCAGTTTCTGGACGTACTTCATCTTTTGGTCGAGCGGCAACCCCAAGCGGCGGAATATCTGCGGCACCATCTTGGCTCCTATATAATTATGGTTGTGGAAGGTCCAGCCGACGGTTGGATCCCAGCGTTTCGACTTCGTCTTGCCTATGTCGTGCAGCAGCGCAGCCCACCTTAGCCAGAGTGTAGAGTCCTGAGTGTTGAGAATGACATTCTCCAGCACCTCTAAGGTATGATAGAAATTGTTTTTATGTGCCCGTCCGTTTTTCTTTTCCACAATGTCGAGCGCGGCCAGCTCGGGCAGAATAATCTGCAAGAGTCCTGAACGCTGCAGATGGTCGAAGCCTATGCTGGGGTGCTTGGCCATCATAATTTTGTTCAGCTCCACACCGATGCGCTCTGCACTGACAATCTTGATGCGGTCGGCCATACGTTGCAGGCCCTCGAAGGTCTCGTCTTCAATCTGGAAATTCAGCTGTGTGGCAAAACGGATGCAGCGCAGCATGCGCAGAGGGTCGTCCGAGAAGGTGATGCCCGGCTCCAAGGGGGTGGCAATGATGCCGTCTTCCAAGTCAGCCAAACCGTTGAACGGGTCAACCAGTTCGCCGAAGCGCTCCTTGTTCAGGCAGATGGCCATCGCGTTGATGGTGAAGTCGCGCCGGTTCTGGTCGTCCTCCAGCGTCCCGTCTTCCACGGTGGGCTTTCGCGAGTCGTGACTGTAGCTCTCTTTGCGGGCACCCACAAACTCCACTTCAAGGAAGCCTCCCCCTACTGACTTGGCAGGCACTTTCACCTGTGCCGTTCCGAAGTTCCGGAACACGCTGAGGTGCGCCTTGCGCCCTAAGCGTCGCTTCAGCTCTTCGGCCACGCTGATGCCGCTGCCCACCACGACGACGTCAATATCGTCAGAGGGCCGCTCAAGGAATATGTCGCGCACGTAGCCTCCCACCACGTAACACTCCACGCCAAGGCTGTCAGCAACTTGGCTGATCTGATGGAAAATATCTTGGTCAAGGATTTCGGCCAATTCTTCGTCACTATATAACTTCATGTCTGCAAAGATACTGCTTTATTTTCAAAGAAAAAAGCGTTCATAAAGAATAATTCTCTTCTTTTTTAACTTTTAACCATATCGGAGACTGCCTCTGGCCTTCGGCCGAAGGTACTTACGTTCGAAAATAAAAATAAAAAGTTGGATTTTTATTTTGTATTCTTCTCACTTAGTTGTACCTTTGCCGACATGAAGAAAAATGATTTACCCGTCAAACTCATCATGCCGTTCGCACTGGCCGTCCTGCTGCTGACGACAGCATGCCAACAGAAAGAAAACAACGAGGCAAAAAAACTGTTGCAGGAAGCCCAGACAGCCTACAGCGAAGAACGCTACGACGAGGCACTCGCCACCATTGAGCAGCTGCGACACGACCACCCGGAAGCCATTGACGAAAGGAGGGCAGCGCTGACTCTGTTTCAGAACGTGTCGCTCAAGCAGGCGCAGGCCGACCTGGCACACACCGACTCTCTGCTGCAGAAAGTGAACCAACGCCACCAGACCCTGCAGCAACAAATGAAGCAGAACCCCTACAGCAAGGAACTGGAACGCAACCTCACCCAAGCGCGACAGTTGCGCGACTCACTGCAAATTCGCTGGAGCGCCTTAGGTGCCAAAATCAGACTCATACACAAGCGGCAAGAGGACATGAGATGAAGATAGAAAAAACGGGAGAAATGAAAATAAATGGCAATTTATTTTGCATTTTGCTCGGTTTGCAGTACCTTTGCACCCGTTATGGCAAAAGACTTGACACTTACTAACACCCAGTTTGAGCAGGCCGTGAAGGAATGCCGTGCACTTTTCGAAAAGAAACTGCACGACTACGGAGCGTCTTGGCGCATACTGCGTCCCACGGCACTCACCGACCAGCTGTTCATCAAGGCCAAACGCATACGGTCGTTAGAGGTGAAGAAGGAGTCGCTGGTGGGCGAAGGCATCAGGCCTGAGTTCATCGCACTCATCAACTACGGCATCGTGGGACTGATACAGCTGAGCCGGGGCTTTGCCGACACCGTCGATATCAGCAACAAAGAAGCCATGGCACTCTACGACCAGTATGCCAACGAGGCCCTGGAACTGATGAAGCGCAAGAACCACGACTACGACGAGGCGTGGCGCGACATGCGTGTAAGCAGCTACACCGACCTGATTCTGACTAAGATTCAGCGCATCAAGGAGATTGAAGACCTGCAGGGACAGACGCTGGTCAGCGAGGGAATAGATGCCAACTACATGGACATTATCAACTACGCCGTCTTCGGGGTCATCAAGTTAAGTGAGAAGGAGCAGGAATGTTAAGAAGAGTGCTGGTCAATGTGTGTCGCCTGATACTGGCTGTGACGTTTATCCTGTCAGGATTTGTCAAGGCCGTTGACCCCTTAGGCACGCAGTACAAGCTGAACGACTACCTTGCCGCCATGCAGTTAGGCACGCTGCTGCCCGACTTCGTCACCCTGGCAAGCTCCGTCCTGCTGTCGGCCACGGAGTTTTGCTTAGGCATCTTCCTGATTTTTGCCATTCACCGACGGCTGACCTCACGTTTGCTGCTGCTCGTGATGAGCATCATGACGCTGTTGACCGTTTGGATATACGTTGCCGACCCGGTGAGCGACTGCGGGTGCTTCGGCGACGCCGTGGTGCTTACCAACGGACAGACGCTACTGAAGAACATCGTGCTGCTGACCTGTGCCATCGTCATCTGGAAATGGCCGCTCGACATGCTGCGCTTCATCTCGCGGACAAACCAGTGGATTGTCATCAACTACACGGTACTGTTCATACTCTTCATTGCAGGCTATGCCCTCTATGACCTGCCCCAGTTCGACTTCCGCCCATACCACGTGGGAGCCAACATCAAGCAGGGAATGGAGATTCCCGAAGGAGCCGAACAGCCGGAGTTTGAGTCAACATTCATCCTGGAGAAAAATGGAGAACGCAGGGAGTTCACCATCGACAACTACCCTGACTCGACATGGACATATATTGACACCAAGACCATACAAACCAAACAAGGTTACGTGCCGCCCATACACGACTTCTCCATCACCACGACTGCCGACGGCGAAGACGTGACAGAAGAGGTGCTGAGCGATGATGGCTATGTGTTTCTACTCGTGTCACCACATTTAGAAGATGCCGACGACTCACAGATTGACCTCATCAACCAGATATATGAATACGCCGAGGAGAACGACTACACCTTCTACTGCCTCACGGCAAGCGGCGAGAAAGGCATCAGCCGCTGGCGTGACATCACGGGGGCCGAATACCCCTTCGCACAGACCGACGAGACAACGCTGAAGACCATCGTCAGAAGCAATCCGGGACTGCTGCTGCTGAAAGGCGGAACGGTCATACACAAGTGGAGCCACAACAGCCTGCCCGACGAATACGAACTGAACAAGCCATTAGAGCAGCTGCAACTGGGACAAATGCCCGCCGACTCCGTGCCGCAGAAGATTCTGACCATCCTGCTCTGGTACGTGCTGCCGCTGCTGCTGCTGACCGTTGCCGACCGACTGTGGGCATGGAGCAAATGGCTCAAAAAGAAAAAAGATTCAAATAGTGTATATAACTTATTATTAAAACGTAAAAAAATGAGAAAGAAAATTGTTGCAGGCAACTGGAAAATGAACATGAACCTGCAGGACGGTATCGCTCTGGCAAAAGAGCTCAACGAGACACTGAAGGCTGACAAGCCCAACTGCGGTGTGGTCATCTGCACCCCGTTTATTCACCTGGCAAGCATTGCCCAGTTCCTGGACCAGGACATCATCGGTCTGGGTGCCGAGAACTGCGCCGACAAGGAAAAGGGTGCCTTCACCGGTGAGGTGAGCGCCGAAATGGTGAAATCGACAGGTGCGCAGTATGTCATCCTGGGCCACTCTGAGCGTCGTGAATACTACAAGGAAACACCCGAAATCCTGAAGGAAAAGGTTCTGCTGGCACAGAAGAACGACCTGAAGGTCATCTTCTGCATCGGCGAAAGTCTGGAAGAGCGCGAGGCCGGCAAGCAGAACGAGGTAGTAAAGGCCGAACTCGAAGGCAGTGTGTTCAACCTCAGCGAAGAGGACTTCCGCAAGATTGTCATCGCCTACGAGCCCATCTGGGCCATCGGTACCGGCAAGACCGCTACTGCCGACCAGGCAGAGGAGATCCACGCCTACATCCGCAGCATCATAGCAGAGAAGTACGGACAGGCCGTTGCTGACGACACCACCATCCTCTACGGTGGCAGCTGCAAGGCATCCAACGCTCCTGAGCTGTTTGTAAAGCCTGACATCGACGGCGGCCTCATTGGCGGTGCCAGCCTGAAGGCAGCAGACTTCAAGGGCATCATCGATGCTTGGAAGAAGTAAAAACACGAAAAAGGTAAAAAAGTAAAAACGTAAAAAAGTAAGGACATGGACACCAACAGCAAAAAACATCAGTTTAGTAAGAAGGTATTGTGGTTTTTACCTTTTTACCTTTTTACCTTTTTACCTTTTAACCTTACTGCACAGACTTTCCTCGACCGGCTGCAGAAACCTGTAAACGGACAAGGAACCGTGACGCTGCATCAGGACACCGCCATCAACCGCATCGTTCTTGACCCGCAAAGCACCGTCAAGCCCGAAGACAGGAAGCCGACGCAGACCACACCGACGCGGCAGAGCAATACCGCAGCGAACGACACCACGAGGACTACACCTGCCACCACACCCGCCACGACGACAACAGTCCGCACACGACGCGTCATCGACGGGTATAAAGTGCAAGCCTTTGCCGGAGGCAACAGCCGCGAAGACCGTAAGAAAGCAGAACGCGTAGCCAACGAAATACGCACCCAGCTGCCTAACGTTGCCGTTTCGGCACACTTCTACTCACCGCGATGGGTGTGCCGCGTAGGCAACTACCGGACAAGGGAGGAAGCGCGGCAAATGCTGTCAACGCTGAAGGGCATGGGCTACAGCCAGGCACTTATCGTAAGGACAAAAGTTACCATTTATCAATAACCATACAACATCATGAAGTTAGAACCCGATGCACAAATGACCGACAACGTGCAACTGCGTGAGGGGCTGGACGAGCTCTGCCTGCACTACCAGGACATTCTGCGACTATTAGGCGAAGACCCTACACGCGAAGGACTCATCAAGACACCCCTACGGGTTGCCAAAGCCATGCAGGTGTTGACACGAGGCTACACCATGGATGCCCACCAGGTGCTCAGAGACGCCCTCTTCAAGGAAGACTACTCGCAAATGGTGATTGTCAAGGACATTGACTTCTTCTCACTCTGCGAGCACCACATGCTGCCTTTCTACGGAAAGGTACACGTGGCCTACATTCCCAACGGCTACATCACCGGCTTGAGCAAGATAGCCCGTGTGGTAGATATCTTTTCGCACCGACTGCAGGTTCAAGAGCGTATGACGCTGCAAATCAAGGAGTGCATTCAGGAAACGCTACATCCGCTTGGTGTCATGGTGGTAGTGGAAGCCCGCCACATGTGCATGCAGATGCGTGGCGTGGAGAAACAGAACTCCGTCACCACCACCAGCGACTTCAGTGGAGCCTTCAACCAGGCCAAGACCCGTCAAGAGTTTATGAATCTGATTCACAACAACTGAAAAGAAAAGAGTAGAGAAACAGCTCTGAAACGGGTTTGAAAAGCGAAATTGCGAAAGAAAAACGCGAATAAATTTGGTCAATTCAAAAATTCGTCGTACCTTTGCACCCGCTTTCGTTAGGGACGCGTGAGCACCGATCCGCTAGCTCAGTTGGTAGAGCACAACACTTTTAATGTTGGGGTCTTGGGTTCGAGCCCCAAGCGGATCACCAAAGAGAATCCGCAGAAATCTGACATTCAGATCCTTGCGGATTCTCTTTTCTGTCTGATCCTGCTCGGCCGGAATTTTGGCTCAGTCGATAATTAGGATCAGCGGATTTGTCGAATAAGTCGTTCCAGACGGGTGGTTATTCAAGGATGACCTCCATGCCCGTTTTCTGGACTTTCATACCCATGTTCTTATAGAAAGAACAGGCGGGGTCGTTGCCTTCCCATACGTTGAGCGTCATGTTGTAGCAGCCAATGGACTTGGCATATTGGCGGACGAAGTCGTACAGAGCCTGACCGATGTGCTTTCCGCGCACCTGCTCATCCACGCAAATGTCGTCAATATACAGCGTCTTGATGCTTTGCAACAACCGGTGGTTCTTAATCTCGGTAACCTGACAAAAAGCATGGCCCCGTACTTGTCCATCGTCATAGACAAATATGGGTCTGCTCTCATCGTTCAGGATGTCCTCAAGTTCCTGTTCGTTATATTTGGGTGTGTTCCCCTTGAACAAGTCCGGGCGAATGGCATGGTGCACAGCATCAACCTGATACAGCAGCTCCGTCACCCTCTTGATGTCTCTTTTTTCAGCTTTCCTGACCATCTCTTTTCAAGGTATCAGAAATCAGGAAGACGAAATACTGGGGCCTGAGGAGTGCTGGTACCTGTTCCGGTACCTCCACCACCACCGGTAATTCCTGTACCTCCACCATTGATATGTTCCACGCTGCTGCCTGCCAGCAGTTGAGCCTGGGCATTTAACTTGACCACTTTGAGGGTCAGGCTATCATACATTTTCTTTTTCATTTTTCCCTTATACGTTATAATCATTTATTTATCTTATTCTATTTCGTTAGCTTTTTTATTTGACAACCACTTTCTTGCCGTTGTGGATATAGACACCCTTAGGCAGTCGTTCTGCAGCAGCGTCCCCCTCGGCCACCTTGGTGCCGTTGAGGGTGTACCAGCCTGTAGCACCGGCAGCAGCGTCGCGGCTGATGCCAAATGCGTCACTAACCGAAGTTGCCTCACTGTCTCCAAAGCTCATCATGATGAGCGGAGCGCCGCTCTCTTGCGTCACCAAGTCGGCCTCCAGACCGTTCTGCAGCCGGAAGATAGCGCGGCAGGCATTCACGGGGAAGCTGGCCGCCGGCCAATAGAGCTTGTTGTCGCTGCCCATGTAGAGCACGGTACGGTCGTCAGCCTCTAACTGTATAGGGTCAAAGAAACCCTGGAAGTCCACACAGTCGGTCGTGACTATATAGTTTTTCTTGGAGATGGTAACATTCGTAAATTCGGGGTTGATAGCATTTTCGCTTGTTGTCGTCCAACGGAAGATGTACGGTTTTCCGGCCTCGATAGCCGTCAGTCCAGACTCGGAGAAGTTCAGCGTCAGCGTTTTGGTGCTGCCGTCATAGCTGCTGCTCTCCAGGGTGCGCACATCGGCTCCTTCTAAGGGCGTACCAGCAAGGCTATTGACGCTGAAGGGCAGGCAGAGCGTGTTCCACGTGTTGTTCTTGAAGAACGTGCGCCCAGAGAGTGTCACCTGGTCGAGCTTAAAGCCTTTGTACTCTTCTATCTGTTCATAATTGGACTCATCGTTCTTCAGCACGAGGCTGATGGCACCATCCACCACGTTTGAGAAGATATGTTCTGTTCCATTGTGAGTCACAGTATAGTGAGCTATATATTTTTTATAGCCCTCTTGACCAATGGCAATGTCAATGTCATCAACTGTGAAGGTCTCAGCAGGTGAGCCGTCAGCCCAGGTAACTTTCAGCGTAGCAGTCTGGTAGTCGTCAGCCCAGATCCACTCCTCCTGAGCAAAAGACGTGTAACGGGCATAGAGTATCGTTTCCTCGGTAATCTCCACCTCTGTATCAGGTTCAATCAGCACTTCATCCTTCAGACGAATGAATTTCCCGGGAGCCACTATCGGATTTTTCAGCCATCCCTTGAAGATGTAGCCTTCTATGTCCGCCGGATTCTTTGGCGTAATTTTAATTCCTGATGCAACCAGGAGTTCAGAATCAGTCATGTATTCGTGGCTTTCACTATCAGGATTAGGGTAATAGCAAGCAATAGTAAATAACCGTCCACTATTATTACTCTTCTTGCCGCATACACAAGAATTATCGGCTTGGTCATAAACATGGTTACCTACTTTTTCGTAATTGCAATATTTGCAACTGCCTTTATGGTAATCTGAGGTAGCATCAATGGGAACAATCACATAGGAAAGTTTATCTGCATCGTGCTCGTTGCACACCTCTACCCTGACGAAGTTACGCCAGTGGCAGGCATCAATGCGCTCGCCTGCGGTGAAGATGCGCTCAATATTATCCTTGCTGTCGCCAGCCGTCACCTTGACATGGATGTCTTGCGACTCGTTGATGGTCAGCTTGTTGCCCTCGCCGTTGTCCTTCAGGCTCTGGTCGTCGCCGCTGCCAATGGCACTGCCACACTTTGAGTCGCGTGCCCTGCACTCGTCGCCGGCCGTTGCCTCGATGGTTCCGCCACCCACCACGATGTCACCGCCCAGTGCGTCGTTGCCGCCGCCAATGGCAGCAGCATACTTTCCGCCCTTGGCCTTGACGGTGCCGCCGGTAATGCTGATGCGGCATCCCGGCACGTTGTCGCCGCCGCCGATGCCTGCTCCGTAGGGTCCACCCGTAGCGGTCACGGTGCCGCCCTCAATGATGATTTCGTTGCCATCTTCGGGTCGGTTGACTTTCTTCCAGAACTCCAGTCCCGAATTTCCGCTGCCTATGCCGGCAGCGCGATAGCCACCCTGTGCGGTCAGCGTGCCGCCATAGATTCTGACGCTGCCCGTAGAGCCTCCACAGCGGGTGTAGTTAGGCAACACCGTCTCGTAGCTGCCACCGCCACCCAGTCCGGCCGCCATCTCGCTGCCAGTAGTAGTGACGGTGCCGCCATACTGACGGTATTTCAGTCCCTTGATGCCGGTATTGTTCATGCCTCGGCCACCGCCAATGCCGGCAGCATACTGTCCGGCTTCGACATTGATGGTGCCACCATAAACCTCCATGGTGCCCTGGTAAATCTCCGGGTAAGTTCTGGCTATCTTCTGGAGCATTCCCGTACCGATGCCTGCACCGTATTTTCCACCTTTCACGCTGATGTCACCACCCTGCACCACCAGTCGGCCTAAGCCCTGGTTCATGCTGCCGCCAATGCCTGCAGCACCTTCAACGCTCTGAGTGACCACCAGTTTGCCGTTGAGGTTGCCACCATCTTCTGACTGGGTGTAGATATAGAGTTCACCGTTTTTCTCCAGCCTGATACCTTCGGTTACGGTGAGCGTAGCGTTGTCGCGTATAATCAGGTATGCAATGCCGGTCACGTCGAGTCGTTTGCGCAACACGTCACCATCGACAAGATACCACTTGGAGTCAGAAACGGTCTCAACGGCATCGGCATTGGGGTACTGTATCACGCCATGTATATAGGGGGTCTTCTTATAGACTGTTTTCAGGGTCTTGTTGGAAGCATCCCACTCGTGGTCAACATATTGCACATTAAAAAGCCCTTCGGGCATTTCGCCATCCTCCATCAGCACTACATGTTGGTAACAGCCTACCTCGGTGCCGTACTTCAGCGTGCCATGGGTAAGGAAGTCACACTGGAAAGCCAGCGACTCCAGACCTCTGGTAGCAGGGGCAGGCAGGGTGTCGCCGCGCAGCACGATGTGCCGGTCGTCGGTTTCCGGAAAGGGGACATAGTCCCACGCGCCGAACGCAGAGATGTCAACAGTAGTGCCAGTGATGCGCTCTTCCTTGATAACATCATTTATGATTTTAACGTCGGGGAACACGGGGTCTTCAATATCGTATGCGTCACGATTGGAGTCATAGTCGGCCGGCTTGTTCCATTTGAAGAAATAGGGCCGGCCGGCCTCAATGTAGCGTTCGTTCTCGCCACACTCGCGAAGGTTAATCCTCAGCGTGCCTTTATCCAGCTCGCTGCCAAAGTCAAACCTGAAGAGCCGGGCACCCTCCAAGGGCGTACCCTCCAGATTGCTCACGTTGAAGGGGGCACAAAGCGTGTTCCACTGTCCTCCTTTATAGAACTTCCGGTGAATGAATATGGCATCCATGGTTTTACCACCCAGATAGTTCAGGTCGTCCTCATGACTGTCGTAGGCCGAGAACAGGACTGTACTGTTGCTGACAAAGACGTAGCGATCCGACTGGCAGTGGCCCACCAGATTGTCGGTGACATAGTTACAGTCGCGGTCTGAATGGCCGGTGCAGACCAGGACATCGCTCCCTAAGTGCAGAGAGCCGTTATCGCCGCCTTTACGTCCGGCACCGATGCCCGGAGCGCCCTGATGCCCACTTTCGGCCGTCACCACACCACCGGTGATGGTGACGTTACCACCCTTGCCACCGTCGCCGCCGCCGATGCCGGCACCGTAGTAGTCGCCGTTGAGAACCATGGAGAGCACAAAGTTGGCAACAACGTCAAGACCTACGCCATACTTTACATTGGAAGAAGCAGCAGCTGTCGTATAGCCATGGTCACGGAACCAGTTGAAATTCTTGAAGCCACCGGTAGCGGCTACCACGCCGCCACTGATAACTACCGTGCCGCCATCGCCGCTGTTGCCGCCACCTATGCCGGCACCATCCTTCGTGGAAACGGCCATGATCTGACCGCCGGTGATGTTCACCGTGCCACCATGGCCTTGATTGCCTGAGCCGATGCCTGCGCCACGCTCCGACATGGCAACAATCATACCTCCACTGATGTTGACGGTACAACCGTTGGTTTTTTTGCCGACACCGATGCCGGCTCCCTCAATGCTACTGGCCATGATGACACCATTGCTGATGGTGATGGTGCCTCTCTGATCGTCCGGGGCATTACTGCCAGCACCGATGCCGGCACCGGTGCCTATAATAGCGGTGCCTAAGCGAGACGATTTTCTGGCGACAGCATGCACAACACCGCCTGTAATCACAATGCTGCGGAAACCGGCATGCCCACCGCCACCAATGGCTGCGGCTCCCATGCCAGAAGCGGTGGCATTGACTTCGCCACCGTGAATATAGATGTTGCCAGCCGTACATAAATTTCCGCCGCCAATACCGGCTCCTGTAATATCGTCGCCGGTGCCGTTGCCGATGGCAGTCACCACACCACCGTAGATGGTGATGTCGCCGTCCTGATGGCCTTCAAAACCGCCACCAATGCCGGCGGCGCCTTTACAATTGGAGCCTTCTCCCGGATCGGCTTTGGCATCAATCTTGCCGCCGTAGATGGTAATGTAGCCGCCTATGCCACGGTTCTTGCCACCGCCTATGCCAGCGCCGCCACCGTTACCTGTGGCCGAAATGTCGCCTCCATGCACCACGAGCACTCCCATGCCTATGCCGTTGCCATTTGCATCCTCTGCATTCATGGCACTGCCTATGCCGGCAGCGTCATCGTAGCTCTGGGTGGCCACCAGCTTGCCCTGCTTCGAGCCGTACGACTGAGAGTAGATGGTGAGTCCGCGACCTTCTTCTATCTTCACGCCGCCGGTACAGGTCAGCGTGGTGTTGTCCTTGAGTATGAGGTGAACATTGTCGCCCATGATGTGGAGCGTCTTGATGCTCTTGTTCTGATCGACATAGTACCAGCCATTCTCCAAGCCCAGCCAGTCGCCGTTCATGTTCATGGCCGACAAAGGCATGGCGTTGGCCGTCTGCTCCACTTGATATACTTTTTCCAGGGCGCGGTCCCACCCGCAACTGATGAACTTCACATCGTCACACCAGGCACGTTGCCCGACGAGCAACAGCAACAGCAGTACAGTCAGCGTTTTCCTCATATTTCAAAATCACTTAACGACAATTTTCTTGCCATTATGAATATAGATGCCCGTATGGGCAGGCTGAGCGTCAGAAACCTTGCGGCCGTCGAGGGTGTACCAGCCGGCAGCAGTGGCCGAGGCATTCATTTCGTCGCGCAGCGCCTCGTCGATGCCGCTCACCTCGCCATTGCCGAAGTCCAGGAAGAGGCTCGGAGCATTGCCGACAGTCTCGGAATAGGTAGCATAGAGAGTACCCTTCAGCTGGAAGGCAGCGCGGAAGGCATTGACAGGGAAACTGGCAGCAGGCCAGTAGAGCTTGTTGTCACTGCCCATGTAGAGCGAGGTCTGGTCGTTGGCTTCTAACTGTATGGGGTCGTAGAATCCCGTGAAGTCAACAAAGTCGGTACTTACCATGCTGCTGAACTTGGAGATGGTGACGTTCAGGAATTCAGGGTTCTGCAGGTTAGTCAGGCCGTCAGCTGTCCAGCGCACGATGTAGGGTTTTCCTGCCTCGATGCTGGTGGTCTGTCCTTCCTCTGAGAAGTTCAGCGTCAGCGTGTTGGTGATGCCGTCGTAGCTGCTGCTCACCAAGGTACGCACGTCGGCACCCTCCAGGGGTGTGCCCGTAAAGCTGCTCAGCGCGAATGGCAGGCAGAGCGTGTTCCACGTCTTGTTCTTGAAGAACGTGCGCCCCGAGAGTGTCACCTTGTCGAGTTTAAAGCCGTTGTACTCCTCTATCTGGTCGTAGTTGGCTTAAGCGTCCTTCAGCGTAAGGTTCAGGGGCACGTCAGCCACGTTAGAGAAGATGATGTCTGCTCCGTTGTGGGTCACAGTGTAGTGGGCAATCATTTTTTTATAGCCCTCACGTCCTTCGGCAACCTCAATGTCCGTACCTCCAACCGTGAAGGTCTCAGGGTCAGAACCGTCAGCCCAGGTAACTTTCAGCGTAGCAGTCTGGTAGTCTTCTGCCCAGGTCCACTCCTCCTGATAAAGAGGAACGTAGCGGGCAAAGAGTTTCGTATCCTCAGTGATAGTCACCTCTTCGCCAGGATTAATCAGCTCGTCACTCTCCAGACGAATGAACTTCCCGGGAGCCACTATCGGATTTTTCAGCCATCCCTTGAAGATGTAGCCATCTATGTCCGCCGGATTCTTAGGTGTAATTTTAATTCCTGACAGGACATAGAGTACTGAATCTATCTTATATTCGTGGTTTGCACTTTTAGGGTTAGGATAATAGCATTCAAAAGATTTTTTTTCTATACTTATGGCGCCGGAATGACTGCTCTTATTGCCACAAATACAAGTATTCTCGGCTTGATCGTAAATATGGTTGCCAACTTTTTCATAGTTACAATATTTGCAATTGGCTTTATGGTAAGCTGAGGCACCGGAAATATCATGAAGAATAGTATAGCTAAGTTTGCTCTTATCGTGCTCCTCGCACACAGCCACCTTGGCGTAGTTGCGCCAGCGGCAAGCGTTCACGCGATTATCGCGTGCCGTGATGCCCTCGGTGCTGCTTGCTGAACTGCCGGCAGTCACGTTCATCTGGTCGCCAATCGTCAGCCAGTTTACTGTGCGGGAGAAGTTGTCCTTAATCTTTTCATATTCACCAGAACCTATGGCACTGCCACCTTTAGAATCCATGGCATCACACTTGTAGCCTGCCGTGGCTTCCACGGTTCCGCCCGTTATCTCGACAAGTCCACCAACGGTGCTTCGACCGCCACCTATTCCAGCAGCTTTCTCGCCGCCAAAGGCTTTCACCGTACCACCATAGATATAGACACCTTGGTTTTTGCTATGAGCCTGATAGCCCGTGCCAATGCCGGCTCCATACTCACCACCCCAAGCGGTCAGCGAGCCACCATAGATTTTTATGGGATAGTTGCCGCCACCAGGCTGACTGCTGTTGATTTTCCAGGAGCTGTAGCTGCCGCCACCGCCTACGCCGGCAGCATAGCATCCGCCCTCGGCCGTAACGGTGCCGCCATATTGGGTGTAATAGCAGCCATGGTTGGCATCGTCGCCGTCGCCGGCACCGCCGCCAATGCCGGCAGCATAGTCGGCACCCTTGGCCTTCACCGTACCATTATAGATGGTTACCGAACCGACTGCCTTCTGATAGCCGTCGATGCCGCCGGAGCCAATGCCCGGGCCTCCCTTGCTTGAGCATGTAGCCTCAATGTAGCCGCCATGAATGACGACATCGCCAAAGTCCTGGCCACCGGCACTACCGATGGCAGCCGCAAAGTTATATTTGTTCTGATTAATGAGGAGCTTACCCTGATTGGAGCCGTCTGACTGGCTGTGGATGGTGAGTTTTTTGCCCGTCTCCACCTTGACGCCACCGGAACAAGTCCAGTAACAGCGATCCTCGAGAATCAGATGAACATCATCGCCCTGAATAGTCATGGTTCTCAGGTCAAAATAAGAACCTTTTAGGATATACCAGCCGTTAGGCAGACTACACGAATAGCCATTCCAAAGACTCGTACTTTCATTAACATATATTGCTTTTACTTCTTTTTCTTGTTTCTGAAGCTTAGACACATCATCCCAAGTATATTCGAGATACTTTACCGTTCCATACCATTTACCATCACTATAAGTAGGCTGTGCAAATACGCCCTGAACCATCAGGGATAAAAATGCCGTCAACAAAAAATAAGAATAACGTTTCATTTAGTTCAAATAATAAAGTGTTGTAGTTTTTGTTTCTTTTGTGAGTTGTAGATTACTTCTATTCCGAGTTTTGAAAACTTTTCTTTTTATAACCGTGCAAAAGTAAAAAGAATTTAGGAAACCGACAAAAAATTAAAGAAAAAAAATGGCATAACTATCTGTTAATTTACCTATATTAAGCAGGCTTTAACTGCTGTGCCTCTTTTTTTCGGATACTATTTTCTTTCTCCGTTTGGTTTTGTCACAACTTTTTCGTACCTTTACACATAGTATTCTGATTACTCGGATTACTCCGATTATTCAGATTACTCCGAAATAAAATGACAAAGACATCATCATAAAGAAGAAGAAGAGAGGCCGTCACTCAAGCATCGTCACGTCCTCTCTTCGGGTCCTGTTGCCAGGCATATATTGTGTTATCCTTATCTGCGTCCGCCAAACGTTCCCGTTGTCCGGTGGCCGTTATTACTGCTGTGCCGGGCAATGCTGTGGTTGCCGAAATGCTCGTCAGCCGTGACGCGGGGCGCAGAAACCGTGTGCATGCTGTGGCGTGTTACGGTCGTCGCAGGCCGCGGGTTGTAGAAGTGCGTACGGTCGGTATAACGGTTGCGTACGGCGAAGTGCCAGCTGCCGGAGGTCCACGCCATGGGGCGATAGAAGTATGACTGACGCATGTACTTGTCATACTGGTAGGCAGAGAGCACATAGCGGAGGTCGCTGTTGCGGCGATCCCAGCGGGTGCCGAACACATCACGCGAGCTGCCTACGCTCATGATGTAGTCCAGATTGATTTCATAGACTGCATCGTACTGAGCAGCGGTCAGGTTCAGTTCGTGAGCCATCTTGTCAGAGAGGAACGCTGCCTCTTCGCGAGCCTGTGTGTAACTCATTCTTATGTTCCTCTGATTGTTGTCAACTGAGGGCTGAACGGCGTTGGCTGCAATGGTCATAACCATCATCATTGCCATTAACATCATCTTCTTCATATTCATGTCTCCTATAATTAAATGGTTATTAATCTCTGGCTTATGCCAGCCCCTTCATCAAGGGTTTTCTATTGTTCACGGTGCAAAGTTCGGCACTTTTCCGCAGTTTTCAAAAGGATTATTCCTAAAGTCGCGGGGTAAAATCCCTAAACCTTCAGGGGGATTTTCCCGCAGCAGCCTTTTCTATGTTCGTCAAAAAAAAGTTGTCCAATTCGTCCATTCGTCAAAAAATATGTATATTTGCACCGATTTTGAAAAAAAATGCTATTCGACCTGATACATATTGACGAGACAGACTCCACCAACGCGCTGGCACGAGGCTACACGCTGCGGGGCAAGGGCATCGTGGTGTGGGCCGACTACCAGACGGCAGGCCGTGGCCAGGGCACGAACACGTGGGAATCAGCCCGCGGTGAGAACCTGACGCTGTCCATCCGTTTCCGCCCGGAGAGTGTCAAGGCTGCTGAGCAGTTCATCATCTCCATGGCCATCTCGGTGGCACTGACGCAGACACTTGACATGCTGCACGGGGTGAGCATCAAATGGCCTAACGACATCTACGTGGGCGACAGGAAGATATGCGGCATACTGATAGAGAACGTGCTGAAGGGCGGCAGCATCAAGGACTGCATCATCGGCATCGGGCTGAACGTGAACCAGACGCACTTCGTGAGCGACGCGCCCAACCCGACGTCGATGGCCATAGAGAGCGGAAGCGAGCACGACCGGCAGCAGGTGCTGGACAGCCTGCTCAGGAACTTCGGGGCGCTGCTGGACCACTGGGATGCCGAGGGTCTGCGCAGGACGTACCGCCAGCTGCTGTACCGCCGGGAAGGCATGTTCGACTACAGCGACAAGGACGGTCTGTTCCGGGCCTCGCTTGCCGGTGTGGAGGACGACGGACACCTGCTGCTCAGGGACGGGGAGGGACGCCTGCGCCGCTACGCATTCAAGGAAGTGAACTATAGAATTAAGGAATTATAGAAATCAAAACATTATAAAAATCAAAAAACAGGGAAATGCGCAACATACTTACCATACTGTTCATACTGACACTGGCGGGAGCACACGCCCAGCCCCCCACCCCCGCACAAACGAAACGCGAGCTGCCCTCGAAGCCGCCAAAACGCATCGGCCTGGTGCTGAGCGGAGGCGGAGCGAAGGGCGTGGCACACATCGGCGTGCTGAAGGTGCTGGAACGCGCCGGCGTGCCGGTTGACGTCATTACGGGAACAAGTATGGGAAGCATTATCGGCGGACTGTATGCCTGTGGCAACGACGCCACGCACTTAGACTCCATCGTCAGGGCACAGGACTGGACCGAGGTGCTGTCGGACAAGGACGACCTGAGCTACCAGAGCCTGCGCGAGCGCGAACGCCACAACACCTACATTCTCTCTACCAGTCTGACGTTCAGCAAGAACAAGCAGAGCCTGGAGGGGGGCATCATCATGGGAAAAAACATCAGGAAACTGTTTACGGAACTGACCTACCCCTACACCGACTCCATCAGCTTCAACGACCTGCCCATACCCTTCGCCTGCGTGGCCACCGACATGGTGAGCAACAGCGAATACGTCTTCCACAGCGGAATACTGGGGCGTGCCATGAGAGCCAGCATGGCCATACCGGGGGCGTTCTCGCCGGTAAGGAAGGACGACATGGTTTTAGTGGACGGCGGACTGAAGAACAACTACCCTGCCGACGTGGCCAAGGAGATGGGGGCCGACTTCATCATCGGCTCGACGGTACAGGACAAGGGCAAGACGAAAGAACAGCTGCGCTCGACCATGAGCATTCTGCTGCGGCTCATTGACATGAACGTGGTGAACAAGCTGGAAGAGAACCTCGCCATTACCAATATTCCCATCTGGGTCAACGTGGAGGGCTACAGCGCCGCCTCGTTTAATACGGCGGCCATCGACTCGCTCATTCACAGAGGCGAAATGGCAGCCATGGAACACTGGGACGAGCTGGTGGCCCTGGGACAGCTGATGAGAGGACAGAGACCACACGCCGGACGGGCACGGCAGCTCAGAATGCGCATTGACTCGGAAATGCTGAACCACTCATCGATGCCTGCCATCAAGATAGGCGAACTGAAGTTCGAGCACATGACCCACAGCGACGAGCAGTTCATCAGGACGAAGTTCAGAATCAAGGAGGGCGACAGCATCGACTCCAAGCGTGCCGACCTGATTACCACGTCCATCCGTCTGGACCTCTTCTACAAGGATGCAGAATACAGAATTGTCAGGAATGTCGTGCCGCAGGCCGACGGCACGAAGGCCGCCAGGCTGGTGTTCATAGCCGGCGATCGCAAGAGCAACCAGATAGGCCTGGGCGTACGGTTCGACATAGAGGAACTGGTGGCCCTGCAGACCTATGCGGCATTCCCCATCAGGAGCAAAATACCCATGGAACTGAACCTGACACTCAGGTTAGGCAAGCGCATCATGGCCAAGGCTGACTGGAGCCTGCACCCCACCAGCTTCATGCACCCCACCATTTCATACACCTTCAGACGTAACGACATCAACTTCTACGAATACGGCAACCGAAGCTACAACCTGACCTACAACCGGCAGCAGGTAAAGATAGCACCCTTTAACTTCACGGTGCGCAACTTCGACATCAGCATCGGCGCGGCATGGGACCACTATTTCAACTTCAACATGCTGAACGACGGAAACCCCGAGCACCAGATAAAGAAACCGGAACAGCAACACCTGCTGAGCTATCAGGCCGAGGTGGATTACAACAGCGAGAACGACTGGTACTTCCCCACACGAGGCTCGAAGTTCAAGGCGAAGTTCGGGTACTACACAGACAACTTCCTGAAACTGAAAGGCCACAGCGGCACGACAGAGATACAGGCCATGTGGCGCACATCGTTCGGAGTGAGCAAGCACCTGTCACTACAGCCCATGATATATGGCCGACTGATAGAAGGCCGAGCCACCCCGCTGATGCTCACCAACATGATAGGCGGCGAATGGACGGGGCACTACTTAGAACAGCAGCAGCCCTTTGCCGGAGTGGGCAACATAGAGTTTGAGTGGGACAAGTTTGTTGCCGTGCAGCTGCAGGCACAGCTAGCACTGACGCAGAGCAGCATCATACTGCTGAGGTTTGCGGCGGCACAGGACGCCGACTTCTATACGGAGCTGTTAGACAACAAGACACTGCTTGGCGCGTCGCTGAGCTACTACTTCAACTCGCTGCCAGGACCCATTGGTGCTTCGGTAGGCTACAGCAATGTGACCAAGGAGCCTTACTTCAACATCAACCTGGGGTACGTGTTCTGATAATAAAGCAACCACTAAAATAAAAAAAAGAATAAGATGATGAAGTTCAAAAGAATTCTGTTGAAACTGTCAGGCGAGAGCTTGATGGGCAGTCAGGGCTACGGCATTGACCCTGAACGGTTAAGCGACTATGCACGCCAGATTAAGGAAGTCAGCGAGACGGGTGTCGAGATAGGCATCGTCATTGGTGGCGGCAACATCTTCCGTGGACTCAGCGGCAGCCAGAAGGGCTTTGACCGCGTGAAGGGCGACCAGATGGGCATGTGCGCCACGGTTATCAACTCGCTGGCCTTGAGCTCGGCCCTGGGAGCCATCGGCGTAAAGAACAAAGTGCTCACAGCCATACGCATGGAGCCCATTGGCGAATTCTACACCAAGTGGAAGGCCATCGAAGCCATGCAGCAGGGCTATGTCTGCATCTTCTCAGCCGGTACGGGCTCGCCCTACTTCACCACCGACACGGGGTCAAGCCTGCGCGGCATTGAGATTGAGGCTGACGTAATGCTGAAAGGTACTCGCGTGGATGGCATCTATACCGCCGACCCCGAGAAAGACCCAACAGCCACCAAGTTTGACGAGATTACCTACAAGGAGGTTCTGGCCCGCGGCCTGAAAGTGATGGACCTGACAGCCATCTGCATGTGTCAGGACAACAACCTGCCCATCTACGTCTTCAACATGGACGTAGCAGGAAACCTGAAACGGGTAATGGACGGGGAAGAGATAGGTACGTACGTACACAACTAATTCTCGACAAAGTCAACGTATTCACCGTCGTCGTCGGAAAAGATTTTTCTGTCCGGCTGACGACGGTCAATGATGACCTCGCCACTTTGCGTCTGCGTACGGCGCGGCTGGGCAGCACCGTTCATTCCGGATGTGCGTTGCTCTCCACGGTCGGAATAGTGATACTGCTGGGCACGGCGCCCTGTATAGTCACGGCCATGATGAGCATTCAGTGTTTCCTCGACAACCCTTTTGGCCGTCTTGATACGCTTATAGATACCGTAGCAAAAACGGAAGATGAAGAAAAACACAAATAGGAGGAACAATCCTGCAAATACCAGAACACCGAGCAAAGGCTTTGTCATAGAATCTTTATTTACTTTTGTTCAGGGTGTTAGTAATGACAGAAAGTACGATGTACCAGGCTATGACGATGGCGATTCCCTGAATTTGGAAAACAGCCAGGACAACAGCAGAGGACAAAAGGAAGGCGTATTTCACTTCATTTCCACTCCATCCCCAGTGTTTGAACTTCAGGGCAAACATGGGAATCTCAGACACCAGCAGGTAGCAGCTGAGCAGCATACCTGCCAAAACGGCGTAACAGGCGAAAGGCGAGGAAGCCATCCAGTCGCCGCCTCCAGCTAACAGGGCACCCCAGAAGAGTGCATTGGCAGGGGTGGGCAACCCGATAAAGCCCATGGCCTGCCGCTCGTCGAGGTTGAACTTAGCAAGTCGGAGGGCAGAGAATGCCGCCATGACGAAGGCCAGGAAAGGCAGGAACAGCACATGTGGCTCATGGAACGTGCTGAGATAGCTGAAAATCATTGCTGAAGGGGCGAAGCCGAAAGTGACGTCGTCGGCCAACGAATCAAGCTCCTTGCCGATGGGTGACGACACATGAAGCAGGCGGGCTACCATACCGTCGAAGAAGTCGAACACTGCACCTATCACAATGAACAGCAACGCCAGCTGGAAATTACCCCAGAACGCAAAGTACGTGGCAATGCAACCTGAAATGAGGTTGCAGCAGGTAATAGTATTGGGAATATGTTTCTTCATGCTCCTGTAAGTTTTTACGTTATTTAAGTCTGGCTATCATGGTCTGGTCGCCCGTCGTTGCCTGTCCCATTTTAACACACACCTCAGAGCCTACCGGCAAATAGACGTCAACCCGTGAGCCCAACTTGATGAAGCCTAAGTGCTCGTCAATGTAACAGTCCTCGTTGTCCTTGGCATAAGTCACTATGCGACGCGCCATCGCACCGGCAATCTGGCGGCAAAGCACCTGCTGGCCGTCGGGGGTTTGAATCATGATGTCTGAACGCTCATTCTCCTCGCTGGCCTTGGGCAGCCACGCCTTATGGTAATTACCGTTCTGGTGCTTCACAAAAAGAACCTTTCCGTCAACAGGAAACCAGTTGGCATGCACATTGAAGGGACTCATGAAAATGCTGATCATCAGGCGGCGGTCGTGGAAATACTCATGTTCCTCAACCTCCTCAACGACCACGATTCTACCGTCGGCCGGGGCAACGACAACTTTCTCTGTCTCGCCATTAAAATAGCGGATGGGACAACGGTAGAAATTCAAAACGACAAGCCAGATGGCTCCAAACAGAACCACAAAGCTCCAAAAGGGTATTTTGTTATCGAAACAGAACCAAAGGGCAGCACCAACACCTGCCACTAACAAGAATGTGCCTAATAAGGTATTCGTCCCCTCGCGATGGATTCTGATTTTTTTCAGTTTCTTGATTTTCTCTCCCATGATAATCTCTTCGACTACTTTGGTTTTCAACGTGCAAAGGTACATAATAAATATGAATTACGGATTAATATTTCCGATTTTTTTTGGTTATCTCGATTTTTCGATGTAACTTTGGACCTTCATTCGTCAAAAAAACAAACGTTCATGCAAGACTACATACATTTACACGTTCATACCTACTACTCCATACTCGACGGACAGGCCAGCATCAAGCGACTGGTTGACAAGGCGATTGGCAATGGCATGAAGGGCATGGCCATTACCGACCACGGCGACATGTTCGGCATCAAGGAGTTTCACGACTACTGCATCAGCGTCAACAAAGGCCGCAAGAAGGAAGGGCTGCCACCCTTCAAGCCCATCTTCGGCTGCGAAATGTATGTGTCGCGCTATGGCTCGAAACTGCTCAAGGACGACAAGCGCCACCAAAGCGGCTACCACCTCATTGTGCTGGCCAAGAACGAGACGGGCTACAAGAACCTCATCAAGCTGGTGAGCCGATCGTGGACCGACGGTTTCTACATGAGGCCCCGCACCGACCACGAGGACCTGGAGCGCTACCACGAGGGGCTCATCGTGTGCTCTGCCTGCATTGCCGGCGAGGTGCCCAGAAAGATTCTTGACGGTGACATTGAGGGAGCACGAAAGTCGATAGAATGGCACAAGCGGGTGTTTGGCGACGACTACTACTTAGAGCTACAACGGCATGAGGTGAAAAACCCCAGCATACGTGCCAACCGCGAGACGTTCCCACTTCAGCAACAGGTCAACAAGGTGTTGATAGAACTGGCCCACGAGTACGGCATCAAGCTCATCTGCACCAATGACGTACATTTCGTTGACGAGGAGAATGCCGAGGCACATGACCACTTGCTTTGTCTGGCCACGGCTAAAGACTTGGACGACCCCACCCGCATGCTCTACTCGAAACAGGAATGGTTCAAGACGCGCGAAGAGATGAACGAGATTTTCAGCGACGTGCCGGAAGCACTCTCCAACACGCTGGAGATTCTTGACAAAGTAGAAGTGTACAGTCTAGACCACGACCCCATCATGCCTTTCTTCCCCATCCCGGAGAGTTTCGGCACAGAGGAGGCCTGGCGACAGAAATTCACCGAGCAGCAACTGTATGACGAGTTTACCAGCGACGAAAACGGCCAGAACCAGCTGTCGCCAGAGGAGGGCGAAAAGAAAATCAAGAAACTGGGCGGCTATGACAAGATATACCGCATAAAGTTTGAAGCCGACTACCTGTCGGAACTGGCATACGCGGGAGCCAGAAAACGTTACGGCGACCCCATTCCCAAGGATGTGGAAGACCGTGTGCGCTTTGAGTTGCACATTATGAAGACCATGGGGTTCCCAGGCTACTTCCTGATTGTGCAGGACTTCATCAACTCTGCACGCGACGAACTGGGTGTCATGGTAGGCCCCGGACGTGGCTCGGCAGCTGGCAGTGTGGTGGCGTACTGCTTAGGCATCACCAAGATTGATCCGCTGAAATACGACCTGCTGTTTGAGCGTTTCCTGAACCCCGACCGTATCTCGCTGCCCGATATAGACACTGACTTCGACGACGACGGGCGCGGAAAGGTGCTGAAATGGGTGGAGGACAAATATGGCCATGACAACTGTGCGCACATCATCACCTATGCCACCATGGCCACCAAAAACTCCATCAAGGACGTGGCCCGCGTGGAGAAAGTACCTATTGCCGAGTCGAACCGGTTGTGCAAGGCCATTCCTGACCGCCTGCCGGAAGTAGATGGCAAGGCGCTCAAGATGAACCTGCCCAATGCCATCAAGTGTGTTCCGGAACTGCGTGAGGCCGAAGCTTCGACAAACCCGGCACTGCGCAACACCATTAAATATGCCAAGATGCTGGAGGGAACGGTGCGCGGAACGGGCATCCATGCCTGCGGCTTCATCATCTGCCGCGACCCTATCAGTGACCACGTGCCAGTGTCAACAGCTGACGACCCGGACTTCAAGGACACGAAGACCAACTGCACGCAGTATGACGGCCACGTCATAGAGTCAACAGGACTCATCAAGATGGACTTCCTGGGGCTGAAGACGCTTTCGGAGCTGAAAGAGGCCTGCGCCAACATCAAGCGCACACGCGGCATTGAGGTAGATTTGGACACGATTCCCATTGACGACCCGAAGACCTATGAGCTCTACCAGCAGGGACGCACCATAGGCACCTTCCAGTTTGAGTCGTCAGGCATGCAGAAATACCTGCGCGAGCTGAAGCCCACGGTATTTGAAGACCTCATCGCCATGAATGCCCTCTACCGTCCGGGACCCATGGGTTACATTCCGCAGTTCATCAAGCGTAAGCACGGTGAGGAAGCTATCACCTACGACATTCCCGTCATGGAGAAATACCTGAAGGACACGTATGGCATCACGGTCTATCAGGAACAAGTCATGCTGCTCAGCCGTCTGCTGGCCGACTTCACCCGTGGCGAGAGTGATGCCCTGCGAAAGGCCATGGGTAAGAAGAAAAAGGACATCGTAGATGCCATGAAGCCGAAATTCATTGAGGGAGGCAAGAAGAACGGGCACGACCCGAAGGTGCTGGAGAAAATTTGGGCCGACTGGGAGGCGTTTGCCTCTTATGCCTTCAACAAGTCGCACGCTGCATGCTATTCGTGGGTGGCCTACCAGACAGCTTACCTGAAGGCCAACTACCCTGCAGAGTTCATGGCAGCCATCATGAGCCGACGCCGCGACCAGATAACGGAAATCACCAAGCTCATGGACGAGTGTAAAGCTATGAAAATCAACACGCTGGGACCTGACGTCAACGAGTCGTATGAGAAATTCGGCGTGAACCACCACGGCGAAATACGCTTCGGACTGGCAGCCATTAAGGGCATGGGTGACAGCGTGGCACAAGCCATCATCGACGAGCGCGAAAAGAACGGTCCCTACAAGGACATCTTCGACTTTGTGCAGCGTGTCAGTCTGTCTGCCGTCAACCGAAAGGCGCTGGAGAGCCTGGCGCTGAGCGGCGGTTTCGACAGCTTCGGCATCAGGCGCGAAGACTTCTTTGCCATGAATGGTAAAGGTGAGGTATTTCTTGACACACTGCTGCGCTACGGTTACAACTACCAGACAGAGCAACAGGAGATGCGAAACTCACTCTTTGGCGGAGAGAATGCCGTAGAGATAGCCAAACCACTCATTCCGAAGGGTGAGAAATGGAGTGACATTGAGCGACTGAACAAAGAGCGCGACCTGGTGGGCATCTACCTTTCAGCCCATCCGCTTGACGGATACCGCATCGTGCTGGACCACCTCTGCAACACACAGTGTGCCGAATTGGCAGACGTGTCAACAATTACTGACCGGGAAGACTTGATTATCGGCGGCATAGTGACCAACGTCAGAACAGGCATCACCAAGAGCAACAAACCCTACGGCATTATCACCATGGAGGACTACCATGGCTCGGGCGAACTGGCACTGTTTGGCGAGGAGTGGCCACGCTGGAGCAGTTGGTTCACCGACGGGGCATCACTCTGCATCAGCGGCAAGCTGCAACAGCGATGGAGAGACAGCAACCAAAAGGAGTTCCGTATTCAGAAAATTGAATTCCTGCAAACCGTCAAGGAGGAAGCCATCGACCACATCACCATCTCCATGACGACGGAACTGCTGAACGAACAGATTGTCAGTGAGCTGAGTGGCATGCTCGAGGACTGTCCCGGCAAGACAAAACTCTTCTTCCGCCTGCACGATGCGCAAGGAAAGTACGACGTGCTGATGGAAAGCCACCGGCCCAGCATCGACGTGCGGCTGCCCCTGCTCTACTTCATCGACCAGACAGAAGGCATGGAGTACCACATCAATTAAGGCGACAGAGAAGCGTGGCACAGTATTTGCCGTATAGCCGTAAGAAGACAATACATTATTATATATTTATAAACAATCAAAAAAAACAAAGATTATGGAAGTACAAGTCACAAGTGAGAATTTTGAGAGCCTGAAAAACGGACAACAACCGGTAGTCATTGATTTCTGGGCAACATGGTGCGGCCCCTGCCGCATGATTGCTCCGGTCATTGCCGAGCTCGCAAAGGAATACGACGGCAAGATAACCGTCGGTAAATGTGATGTGGAGGAAAATGATGGATTAGCCATTGAGTTTGGCATACGCAACATTCCTACCATCGTCTTCATGAAAGACGGCGAGGTCGTTGACAAAGTGGTAGGAGCTGTATCGAAAGCTACGCTCGAGGAGAAATTCAAAGCCCTGCTCTAAGTTATGGCCAACATTGACGAGGAGCTCCGCCTTGACCAAGAAGAGGATGCCCGCGAAGCGCAGTACATCATGCAGAGCCTGCCTTCAGACCTGAAGGAGAAGTTTCCGACGGATGAAATTCTCTACCTCATGGATCTGATTGTCGAGCACTACTATGAGAGCGGCATTCTTGAAAGCAATGATGAGGAGATAGAAATAGATTTGCAGCAAGTGGCGGAGAGCATCTGCCGGAAAGCCAAGCAGGAAGACAACAAGGTTTATGACCCTGCCGACGTGTTTTTCGTGGTGCAGGCCGACCTTGATTTTCAAGAGGAGAACCTGTAGGGGCAGACTCTTGCCCTGCCAGTTGCCAGCGTGGCGCAGGTTTCTGTCTTCATTCAACAGACAAGCCCGACAGGTAGCACAACCTGCCGGGCTTTTTCTTTACTCCATGGTCAGCCTGCGGGAGCCGTCAGGTAGCGCCTCGATGGTAACCCGTACAGCATCATCAGGAAGAAGTGATTCTATGAGTTCAGGCCACTCAATGAAGCAGACAGCATCGCTGTAGAAATAGTCCTCGTAGCCCATGTCGTAAACCTCTTCCAACCGCTTGATGCGATAGAAGTCGAAATGATAGACGGGAAGGCCAAGGGCTGTGGCGTATTCATTGACGATGGCGAAGGTAGGGCTGGTAATGACGTCGCTCACACCCAGTTCTTCGCAAACGGATTTGATGAAAGTCGTCTTGCCTGCTCCCATCTGCCCGTAGAAGGCAAACACGCGACGATCGCCCATGTTGTCAAGAAACTCGCGGGCCGCCTCGCCGATATTCTCCAATTGCTGTATCTTGATTTCTTTCTTCATATCGTTTTTTCGAATTTCACTCAACGTTTCTTTCCTTTCATCGTCACCAAGGGTATCATCATTTCCTCCATGGATATGCCACCATGCTGGAAGGTGTCCTTGTAGTAGCTGACGTAGTAGTTGTAGTTGTTGGGATAGGCAAAGAAGGCATCGCCCGTGGCAAACACATAGTTGGTTGAAAGATTCGGAGCCGGCAGCTGAGCCTTCTTGGGTTCCTTGATGACAAAGAGGTCCTTCGACTGGTAGGACAGATTCTTTCCCAACTTATAGCGCAGGTTGGTGTTGGTGTTTCGGTCGCCAACTATTTTCTCTGGTTTGGTACAACGAATGGAGCCATGGTCGGTCGTAATGACTACGCGATAGTCTGTCTGAGCCAACAGTTTGAACAGGTCGGCCACGATGGAGTGACGGAACCACGACAAGGTAATACTGCGGTAGGCAGACTCGTTGTTGGCCAGTTCGCGAACCATTTTCGACTCTGTGCGGGCATGTGACAACATGTCAATAAAATTGAACACCACGACGTTCAGGTCGTTCTTTTCCAGTGTATTCAGCTGGTTCAGAAAGCGCTCCGCCTCCAACGAGGTATTGATTTTGTGGTACGAGAAAGTATTGTGGCGCCTGTAGCGGTCCAGTTGTGTCTGAATGAGCGGAGCCTCATTCAGGTTCTTACCCTCTTCCTCGTCCTCATCGACCCACAGGTCAGGGAACATGCGTGCTATCTGGTCAGGCATAAGTCCTGAGAAGATGGCATTACGGGCATATTGTGTAGCCGTAGGCAGTATGCTGCAATACAGTTGCTCTTCCATTTCGAAAAGGTCGTTCAGTTCGGGCTCCAGTATTTTCCACTGGTCGTAACGGAAATTATCGAAGACCACGAGAAAAACTTTTTCGCCATCGTTAAGTTTTGGGAAAACAATGGTCTTGAAGACATCAGGCGAAAGCATGGGACAGCTCCCCTCCCCTCTTTTGTTCTCTCTTTCTGCCAGCCAGTCCATGTAATTCTTCTTGATGAACTTAGAGAAGCCGAGGTTTGCCTCCTCTTTCTGCATCTGCAGCATCTCGGTCATGGTAGATTCCGTAGCACTCAGTTCCAGCTCCCAGTGCACCAGCTTACGGTACATCTCGGTCCAGTCGCCCCACGTACGGCAGTCCATCATCTGCATGGCAATCTGCTGAAACTGCTGTTGGTATCCGCTCTGCGTCTCTTCAGTCACCAGCTCTTTACGGTGGATGTTCTTTTTCAGTGTCAGCAGTATCTGGTTCGGATTGACAGGCTTAATCAAGTAGTCGGCAATCTTTCTGCCAACGGCCTGGTTCATGATGTCTTCCTCTTCGCTCTTGGTCACCATGACCACAGGCACGGAAGGAGCAATCTCCTTGATTCGCTGCAGGGTGTCAAGACCAGAGAGTCCGGGCATCATCTCGTCGAGCAGCACCAGGTCGAAGTTGTGCAGCTGACACTGTTCAATGGCATCAGGGCCATTCGTAACCGTAATGACTTCGTAACCCTTCTTTTCCAAAAAAAGCAGGTGGGGACGGAGCAGTTCCATCTCGTCGTCGGCCCAAAGTAACAGTCCGTTTATCATATATTCTTACCTATAAAAGTCTTCGTCAAATTCTATATCGCTGTTATTGCCGGCAGGACCTACGGGTCCGAACAGGTCGTCGTCAGATTCCGTCTCGTTACCGTCGTCAGTTTCTTTTTCTTTCTCCTGTTCAATGTTTTCGGGGTCGCCCAACAGCTGCTGCTTGCTGACGTCAAGCGGTGCCAGCTCGCGCTCGTAAAACTCGTCGTAGTCGTTATAACTGAACGAAATGCCCAGCTTCTGAAGGTTCTCGTCGCTGATCATGAGGTGTCGGCATCCATCCAGCCGTTCTTTCATCAGCGGGTCAGCATAAAGCATCCGTACGTATTGACGCACCTCGTCGTAACTCAGGAATCCGCGCACCAGCAGTCGGCTCACTCCCTCTCCGTGTTCAACGGCTATCTCGAAGTTACGCACCAGATAGTTTGTGAAGTTGTAACGAGCCAGTTCGTAGAGCAGCTGGTTGCCATTAATGGAGTCTGGCCGGTAAGCCAGCACAAAGTTGAACCGCGTGTTGCGTTCGGTACTTAGTGTGTCAACATCAGTAGAGTCACGGTCATTCAGCACGGCGTCGCGACGACTCCACACGTCGGCCATGTCAAAATGTCCGCCGTGCAGGCGACGTCCTTCCTGGACGCCACGCACAATCATTCCGGCAATGGGGCTCACCTCGCTGTCAGGATATTTCTCCACCACTGTCTTCATGCGGGCCAGACAACTGTCTGCCTGTCCTGCATTGAGCAGACTCAAGCCCTCTATGAATAGGAACTTAGGTCTGTGGGCACCCTGCGGAAAACGTGTTTCCGACAGTCGGGCATTGCCCATCACCTCGTGAGTATGGTCAGCCTGAAATGCTGCATAGGTTGCAGCATAAAGCGAGTCTTCTATATGAACGCCGAAGCGGGCATTCTCAACAAAATACGGGTCACTCAGCAACACCGTCCACTGACTTTCAGGATAGAGGCTCTTCATGCGGGCCAGACAGGCCTGCGCCTTGTCGAGTCTGCCTTGACGTGAATAAAGCAGGAAGAGATGGTAGAGAGCCTCATCGTTGCGGCTGTAGTCGGGATAGGAATCGGTGAGTCTGGTCAGGAACTGCTCACCCTTCCGCAGGTTGTCCAACTTGTCTTTGAAGATGACACCGCCATTCATCAGTCCGTCAGTAAGCAAGTCATTGCTGGCTGCCAACTGTTCCTCGGTAAATGGTATCTGTGCCAGGTAGTATTCTCTGGTATGCGGATCCAGTGCTGCCGAGTCTGTTGTCTCAGCGGTTGGGGCATCTTCCGGCTGGTTTGCCGGACTGACTGCCAGCGAGTCACTGCCCTCGGCCAAATCGCCCTCTTCGGGTGCCGTGTCGTCAAGCTTTACCACCGTGCGGTTGATGCGTTGCCAGTTATCCACATTCTCTCGTTTACCCCACTGCCGCTCAAAGGTCAGTTTTCCCTGACTGACAGCCTGCGGATTATAAAAATACCACACCGCCGGCTGCATGCTGTTGGTTGGCATGGCCGGTGTGGCCGGCTGGCGCTGGGTGGTCTGGAAGTCACTGCCACCCCGTTCGCGGAGCACCTGTTCCGTTTCAGCCTCCTCGCGGGCACGCTGTTCCTCTTTTTCTTTCTTTTTCAGAGCCTCTATCACGCGGTCAATGGCAGCCAGCCTTTGTGCTTCGGGCATATGGGCCAACTCTTGCAGCGAGTCCTGCAAGTGTACTGTCTCCGTGTGTGGAACCAGTTCGTCGAGCAGCAGCGAGCGTTTCGAAAGCTGCTGGTAGTCTGGCCGTTCGCGGTCGAGCAGACCAATGGCTTCACCGTAGCACCTCCGTGCGTCGCTATACTGTTCGCGCTGCCAGTAAAGGTCACCCAGTTTCAGCAGCAGCACACCTTTTTCTATGCCGCTGCGCGTTGCCTTTTTATTGCCTGTCTCGTAGGCTTCAATGGCTTTCAGTGTGTCACGTTCCGTCAGGTAGATGTTGCCAATAGCGTAATACACCTGGTCCAGATAATCCTTATTATTGTCCGACGATGCCATGCGTCTGAGCCGGCTAATCATCTTTTTTGCCTGTCCCTGTGCCATCACTTCCGTCTGGGCAATACGGGCGTTGAAGTCAAGCTCGTAGGGCGGGTTCATGCGCGACACCTTGCGGAATGCCTGGTATGCCTCCTGGCGATGGCCCAGCCTGGCCTGCAGCTGTCCCATCAGGAACCACTCGCGGGCCCGTTGTTTCTTGCGGCGCTCGTGCTTGATGACCTTGCGCAGATAGGGTATGGCTTCCTGGTATTGTCCGTCACGAATGTAGTAGTCTGCATGGGCATAATCCCAGTCCTTGACGGAACGGTAGTCCATCGAGTCACGTTTCATGTTACGAATGACGTCCTCTGCCTCGTAGAGCCACCCTAACTCGGTGTAGCTCTTCGTCAGCCACGCACGGGCAATGCCGTTGATGTGGGGACGTGTTTCAAACAAGCGGCTCATGTACGAGAACGTTGCTGCGGCTTCCTCGAACTCACCCTTCTGAAATTGCGATTTGCCAAGCAGCAGCCATGCCTTCCAGATGAAAGGATTATACTCTCTGCGATTTAGCCATTCCGTGTCCTTAGCCGTCTTTCTGCGTTGTTTCTTCCATTCCGGACGTCGCTTGATGCTATGCCTGCGGATAGCCTTTTCTGACTTTTCAATGGCACGGTCAAACTGTCCTGCACCTATGGTTCGCGTCTGCTTGTTGCCCACCGTGTAAAGCGGCAGCAGCTCGGTGTAGTTGTCACGGTTCCCCTTCTCCTGTTCCTCACTACCCTGAATGAAAGCCTGAGAACCGTTGAAGTAGGTATTATAGCGAGCGTGGAATGCATGCCAGAAGCGCGAAGTTGCCGTGTTTTTCTTCGTGGCACACGAAGGGAACAACATGGTGAAAAGGGCAAACAGGAAGGGCAGGAGAATCAGTTTCTGAAGACTGTGGTGGGCGGGGTTGCCGCAATTTTCCTCCCGTTTCTTCCTCGTCTGGTCGGCCAGGTCGGCCAGCTTGCAGTCAGCACGACTGGAACAGGAAGAACATTCGCCCTCCTTCTGCACCACAGGCTCATCCTTGTCGCCCCATGAAAACAGGGCGGCAACAACTCCGAGCAGAACAATGGAACCTATGACGATGAGCGCAAAAGACATACCGTTACGTGCTGTTACTCTTTAATGTCGAAACCCGCAGCCTTCAAGTCTTCCCAGTAATGGGGATAAGATTTGCTCACCACTTGCGGATGGTTTATTTTCAGGCCTTCTATGCGCAGAGCCGCCGGCGCAAAGGCCAGAGCCATGCGGTGATCCTCGTAGGTGTCAATGCCCGACTTCAAGTCCCGCTCGCAGCGTTCCCCGTTCCAATACAGTTCTGTCCCGTCACCTTCGTGAAGCACGTAGCCTAACTTTCGCATCTCCGTCTTCAGGGCAACAATGCGGTCGGTCTCTTTAATTTTCAGCGTCGATAGGCCACGAAAATGAAACGGCACCCCCATCACGGCACAGCACACCACAAAGGTCTGTGCCAAGTCGGGCGAATTAATAAAATCGTACTCCAGTCGTGGCACGCTGCGCCCTACGCGCTTCAGCGTCACGGTGGTCGGTGTGCCGGGCTCCGTAGTATCAAACGAGCTCTTCACCCCTAACAGGCTGAAGATGTAGCGCACGGACGAATCGCCCTGGCGCGAGCCGTCCATCAGTCCCTGCAGCCGCACCTCGTCGTCCTCGTTCTGCGACAAGGCCATCATCTCGTACCAATAAGAAGCAGCACTCCAGTCGTTCTCAATATAGTAGCTCCGTTCCCGATAAGGCACAGGACTCACCTGTATGGTGTCGATATCTGTCCACTCTGCACGCGAGCCAAACTGGTGCATCACCGATAGCGTCAGGTCAATGTATGGACGTGAAATAATGTCGCCCGTCAGCCGTAGCGTCAGTCCGTTCTTCAGCACCGGCCCAATCATCAGCAATGCGGAAATATACTGTGAACTGACATTCCCGGGAATCTCCAAAAGACCGCCCTCTATGTGCTGCCCCCTGATGCGCAGTGGCGGAAAGCCTTGCTCATCGACATACGCGATGTCGGCACCCAACCGCCGCAGGGCATCCACTAACAGCCCGATGGGGCGGTGCTTCATGCGCTCCGTACCTGTCAGCGTGTGGCACTGCCCTTCCTGCACGCTCAGGTAGGCGGTCATGAAGCGCATGGCCGTTCCGGCAGCCTTGATGTCTATCTCGTCGGGCATGTCGGCTAAAGCCTTTACAATGACATTCGTGTCGTCGCAATCGCTCAGATTTTCCGGAAGAATCCTGCCACCTGACAACGCATAGATAATCAGTGCACGGTTTGAGATGCTTTTTGACGCCGGCAACTGAACCGTCTGGTTCAGCCGTATGGGGGGATGTATCTTATATTGTATCATTTTGTTCTGAGCTATAATAACTATAATAATAACTCACAAAATTACAAAATATTTGATGAGTAGCCAAGGAAATAACAATAATTATGAATGTTTTTAGCAAAAAAAGCCCCGAAAATTTGCAAGTTTCGAAAAAACGTCGTACCTTTGCGCTCGATTTCGAAAGAAGTCCTCTGAAAAGGATCGGGATTTAGCGCAGTTGGTAGCGCACACGTCTGGGGGGCGCGAGGTCGCTGGTTCGAGTCCAGTAATCCCGACCAAAAGATAATCCAAACCGCTGTTCACCAGTAGTTTGGATTTCTTTTATACCATAATTTGACGTGTTTTTGGCGTGATAATATTATTTTATTGGCGTATATGAGCCCAGAATTTTTGTAATAATGAAACAAATGAAATTATGGATGCTGGTCACCATCCTTATCTCTTGCGACCTGATGGTGTTTACTTCATGTTCAAACGAAGACAACCCCGATGTACCTCCAGCAGACGAGGTAGAGGCGCAACTTCAGCAGATGACATTGCGCGAAAAAGTGGGACAGTTGTTCTATGTGCGACCCGAATGTCTCGACACCACCATCCACTTCAACCGCCCCGGCAGCATTGACGAGAGTGTCGATGACATTACCAAGATCAGGCTTCAGGCCGTCAACGAGACGATGCGCGGCGTTAACGAGAAATATCCCGTGGGCGGTGTCATACTCTATGCGCACAACATCGAGGACGAGGCACAGCTCGCACGCTTCATCCCTGAGATTCGGGCGCTGAAAGGCTCACCCCTGCTGTGCATCGACGAGGAGGGCGGGCGTGTGGCTCGCATAGGGCGCAACAGCAATTTCCACGTGAAGACCTACGAGTCGATGGGGGCCATCGGTGCTACTGGTGACCCACGGAATGCCTACGAGTGCGGTAACACCATCGGCACCTACCTCCACCGCTACGGCTTCGACATCGACTTCGCACCTGTGGCCGACGTGAATACCAATCCTGAGAATATCGTCATCGGTGCCCGTGCCTTTTCTGACGACCCGCAAGTGGCTGCCCCGATGGTGACCAACTATCTGCAGGGACTGAAGGATGCCGGTGTCACGGGATGCATCAAGCACTTCCCCGGTCATGGCGACACCAGGGCCGACACGCACTTTGGCTATGCCAGTTCCGCCAAGACGTGGGAGGAGATGCTCAAGTGTGAGATGGTGACCTTTAAGGCTGGCATCCAGTGGGGGTGCCAACTCATTATGACGGCTCACATCAGTGCGCCAAACGTGACGGGTTCCGACGTGCCTGCAACAATGTCATCGGTCATTCTGCAAGACAAGTTGCGCCGTGAACTGGGCTATCAGAACCTCATCATCACCGATGCGATGGAGATGGGAGCCATCACCCAGCAGTACTCCAATGGCGAGGCTGCCGTGGGCTGCATCAAGGCCGGTGTAGATATCGTGCTCGGCCCGCAGGTGTTCACGGAGGCTTTCGATGCGGTGGTCAAGGCTGTAGAAGATGGCACCATCAGTCAGCAGCGCATTGACGAGAGTGTGCGCCGCATTCTGAAACTGAAGCAAAACATCAGAAGAAAGTGAAATGACATGCAAGAAAAAACGGCAGGAAAAACGAAGACAATAATGACACAGGAAGAAACTGCCGGACTGACGGGGAGAGAGTGCCGGGGAAACGAGGAATTGAGTACTGCGGGCGTTACCCTATCTGTCCCGTGATAAAGTGATGCCCGCAGTTGCCTATGTTTTTTCAAAGATATAGAAAAAGAACGGGAAAAAACAAAGGAAAAGCGGATTTTCTGTTACTCAGAAAAAAACTTCTAACTTCCTCCTCAGTCGTTCTCCTCCTTGGTGACGTAGCGTTTATAGTAGGACATGACGAGCGTGGTGAGCGGCAGAGCTATGATGAGCCCGATGAAACCCAGCAGGGCACCCCACACCGAAAGGGAAAGCAGCAGAATGGCAGGGTTCAGTCCCATGGCCTTTCCCATAATCTTGGGCGTAATCACCATGTCGATAATGACCTGCACAATGATGAACACGGCAAGAGCCGAGATGAGTATGATCCAGAAATTCTGCCCCGTGTCGGCAGCCTTCAGCAGGGCAAGGAACACGGTGGGAATGAGTGCCAAGGAATGCAGATAGGGAACGAGGTCCATGATGCCGATGAGGATACCCAGGCCGATAGCCATGGGGAAGTCGATGATGGTGAAGCCTATGCAGAACAGAATGCCCATGGAGAGTGCCACGAGTGCCTGCCCGCGCATGTAGCTGTTCATAGCCCGCTCCACGTCGGTGGCGACGCCCTGCCAGAAGGGCCGCACACGCTTGGGGAAGATGCGAATCCAGTTGTTGGTCAGGTATTCATAGTCGAGCAGGATGAAGAACATATATAATAAGGTAATGAAAGAGCCTACGATGCTGATGACGATGCTGGCCGTCTGGCCCAGCACGTGGAAGAGCTGCGGCATGGTCTTCTCGAGCACATCGGTGAAGTCGCGGCTCCTGAAGAACCTCTCTATGTCCTTGTTGTTGGCATTGATCCACTCCTGCACGGCAGCAGGAATGTTGTCAATGTGAATCTGCTGGTGCAGGTATCGCGTGGCCAGCTCGCCCAGCTTCTGAAATTGCTCAATCATGGGCGGAATGATGAGCCAGCCAATACCCACCAAAACAGCGGTTACAAACACCAGTGTAATGACGATTGAGAGGGCACGGTTGCCCACATGCATCTTATACTGTACGAACTTGACGATGGGATAGAGCAGGTAGGCCAGCAGCCATGCCACAAAGAAGGGCAGCAGCACACCGCTCAGATAGCTGAGCAGGTAAAGTACGCCAAAGACGACAGCGGCTCCTATGAGCCAGCGTATGAACGTATCGAAAGTAATCGTTTTTTTCAGCATATCTATCAGTTTTTACTTTAGTCTCTCATCTCTCCACTCGGCCCACAAGCCTTCTGATAGCACTCACGGCAGAGCGGCTCATACTGTTGCGTCTCGCCGAGCAGCACGCGGCGTTCGTCATCTACTATTCGATGGCTGACATATGCCAGATTTCCGCACTTGACACAAATAGCATGCACCTTGGTGACATCGTCGGCAATGGCACACAGAGCGGGCATAGGGCCGAAGGGAACGCCCCGGAAGTCCATGTCGAGCCCTGCCACTATGACGCGCACACCACGGTTGGCCAGCTGGTTGCAGACATCAACCAGCCCCATGTCGAAAAACTGCGCCTCGTCGATGCCCACCACATCAATGTCGCTGGACAGCAAGAGGATGCTGGCCGAAGAATCGATAGGCGTTGAGGGTATGGCGTGCTGGTCGTGGCTGACCACGTCTTCCTCGCTATAGCGCGTATCGATGGCAGGCTTAAATATTTCCACTTTCTGCCGTGCGAACTCAGCACGCCGCATGCGACGGATGAGTTCCTCGGTCTTGCCCGAAAACATAGAGCCGCACACCACTTCTATTCGTCCGGGCCTGCGTGCCTCTCCAGTAAATGTCTCTGTCATAACGGCACAAAGGTAATAAAAAAATTGAAAAAAAGAAGAATGAAGAATGAAGAATCAGCCACCATGGATGGTAAAAAAGGTTAAATACTCGTTGACGGCAGCAAATTCTTCATTCTTCTTTCTTCATTCTTCACTTAAAATGTGTACCTTTGGCCGCTGTATGGGCATACTTTACATCGTACCGACTCCCGTCGGGAACATGGAGGACATGACATTCCGCGCGGTGAGGATTCTGAAGGAGGCAGACCTCGTGCTGGCTGAGGACACCCGCACGTCGGGCATCCTGCTGAAGCACTACGACATTCAGAACCACTTGTTGTCGCACCATAAGTTCAACGAGCACGGCACGTCGGCTGGCATCGTGGAACGGCTGAAGGGTGGCCAGACCATTGCCCTGATCAGCGATGCCGGCACGCCTGGCATTAGTGACCCGGGATTCTTTCTGGTGCGCGAGGCAGTACGCGCAGGCATCGAGGTGCAGACACTTCCTGGAGCCACGGCCTTTGTGCCGGCACTGGTGTCGAGCGGTTTGCCCTGCGACCGCTTCTGCTTCGAGGGATTCCTGCCTCCGAAGAAGGGCAGGCAAAGCCGCTTGGAAGCACTCCGCGACGAGGAGCGCACCATCGTTTTCTACGAGTCGCCTTACCGGCTGCTGAAACTGCTGCAACAGCTGGCAGAACATTTCGGTGAAGACCGCCGGGCCAGCGTCTGCCGCGAAATTTCGAAGGTGCACGAGGAAAGCCGTCGGGGCACACTGGCTGAGCTGGCTGCCCACTTCAGCCAGACGGAGCCACGAGGCGAAATAGTAGTGGTGGTGGAAGGAAAAGACAAGAAAAATCATAATAACAATTTTAACAACAAAGAAAGCGTATGAAAAAAGTTTTTTTACTGGCCATGTGCTGCGCCGCACTGGCATCATGCAACTTAGGAAAGAACAGCGATGCTGAACTGAGGGCCATTCAGGAACGCGACTCGCTGAATCAGGTTATTGCCCAAAGAGACAATGAACTGAACGACATGATGACAACGTTCAACGAGATTGAGGAGGGCTTCCGTGTTATTAACGAAGCAGAAGGCCGTGTAAATCTGGCACGCTCGGGCGAAGGCAGCAATGCCACTGCACGCATTCAGGAGAACATGCAGTTCATCAAGTCAACCATGGAGCAGAACCGCACACTCATCAACAAACTGCGCCAGCAGCTGAAGTCGAGCAACGTTAAGGCTGACGCCCTGCAGAAGGCACTTGACAACCTGCAGAAACAGCTGGAGGCAAAGGACGAGCAGATAGCACAGCTGCAGGCCGAGCTGGAATCGAAGAACATCCACATTCGCGAACTGGACCAGCGCGTGACCGAGCTGAGCACCGACGTGAACAACCTGACAGAGGCTAACACCCAGCAGCAGCAGACCATTTCCAACCAGGACCGCGAGCTGAACGCCGCCTACTTCGTGTTCGGAACGAAAAAGGAACTGAAGTCGCAGGGCATTCTGGACGGCGGCGGCCTCTTCAAGAAGGCCAAGGTGAGTGCAAACTACAACAAGGACTACTTCACCAAGATTGACATCCGCACCACCAAGGAAATCAAACTCTACTCAAAGTCGGCCGACATCAAAACCAGCCACCCCTCAGGCAGCTACACGCTGGAGAAGGACGGTAGTGGCCAGTATGTGCTGCAGATTACCGACCCACAGCGTTTCTGGAGCTCCAACAAGTATCTGGTAATTGTCGTGAAATAAACGAAACACAAAAAGGTGAGGATGTGTCAAAATGGAGATGCCCTCTTGAAAATCTAACAGTTTAAAACTCAAAAGAAAGAAAAGTCCATTTCAGAATCCTATTCAAGGATAAGAAATGGACTTTTCTTTGTTATTTTTTGAGCATGGTACTTACAGATAGTAAGTTAACGTGAGTTCGACGTAAGCCTTAGGCAATAAGCCTGCTTTTAGCAGTGCTACCTCTCCGGGAGAAACTGCCGGGGAACGAGGGAGAAAGGTACGGGGAAACGGGGAGTTTCTGCCGGGGGAACGGGGACTTTGGGTAGGGGAAGCAGGGAGAAACTGCCGGGGAGACAGGAACACAGCGGCCGCTGTTAGAACTAACACCGCCCGCTGTTAGAACTCACAGCGGGCGGTGTTAGTTCTAACAGCGGGCGGCGTTGTCCTTTCTTGGTTAGTTGCTTTCTGCACTTTTGCTTTCTGCAAAGTTACGAAGAAAATACGGAAACGCAAAGGGAAATGCCCGATTTTTTCTCTAAGGAGTTAAGGAGAAAGGGAGGCGTCAGAAATGAACATTAAAACCATTGACAAAGGCAGGTTTATTCCGTAAGACTTACATCGAACTCACGTTAAGCTACCAATTCAAATTTTATCATTTTGACATACCCTCAATCTTTTCTTTCTCAAAATGCCACCTTAACCGTCACCCACTACCCAGCAGTTTTCAGTCATTCAAGTATTTAGCAATGATGGCCAAGCACGTATCGTGACTGACGGGCTTGGCAATAAAGTCGTTACAGCCTGCCTCTAACGAACGCTCGCGGTCACTGTCGAAGGCATTGGCCGTCAGGGCGACAATGGGTAGGTTCGGACATTTCTGCCGGATTTCACGGGCAGCCTGTAAACCATCCATGACGGGCATTCGCAAATCCATGAGAACCATCTCGTAATTGGCCTGATTCACCATTTCGACAGCCTCCTGACCATTACGCGCCCGTTCATACTCGTAGTGATTTCTCAGCACGTAGGTCATCAGCAGGTAGTTACTGTCATTGTCTTCTGCTACAAGAATTTTTTTCATGACATGCTCTTTTATGAAAAGGGGAAACGAGCTCCTGTTTCGTTAATTAGTCACAAATATAATGCATTTCACTTGAAAAGGTTTGTTTTTCCCGTATATTTTAACTAATTTTGTCCGACGAAGCTACAAAACTAAAACAACATAACAATGAAATTCAAATTACTGACAAGTGCCTTTGCACTAACAGCCGCGCTGACTGCCAGTGCGCAAACACATGTGATGGACGTGAACACCAAGAAACTCGGAGCTCCCATCCAGTCAACCATGTATGGTATTTTCTTTGAGGACATCAACTTCGCTGCCGACGGTGGCCTGTATGGCGAGTTGGTAAAGAATCGCTCGTTCGAATTTCCCCAGTCGTTCATGGGCTGGCAGGCCTTCGGACGCGTAGAGCTGAAGGACGACGGTCCCTTTGACCGCTGCCCACACTACGTCGTTCTGCACAGCCCCGGCCACAAGGAGCGTCGCACGGGTCTCGTCAACGAGGGCTACTTCGGTATTGGCGTGGAGAAAGGCGAGCAGTACCGCTTCTCCGTGTGGGCAAAGGCCCTGCAGGGTAGTGCTACCATCCGCGTGCAGCTCATTGACGAGCAGTCCATGGGCGAAGAACAGCAGTTCGTGGAGCAGGAACTCAGCATCACATCGGCCGACTGGAAAAAATACACCGTCATGCTGACATCGCCAGAAACCAACAAACATGCCAAGCTGCGCATCTTCCTGAAGGGAGATAACAGCGTGGCTCTGGAACACATCTCGCTGTTCCCCAAGAACACCTTTAAGGGACGTGAGAACGGCATGCGACTCGACCTGGCACAGGCACTGGCCGACCTCAAGCCCGGCATCTTCCGCTTCCCCGGCGGATGCATCGTGGAGGGCGGCGACCTCGAAGAGCGCTACCAGTGGAAGAACTCAGTGGGTCCCGTGGAGAACCGACCCCTAAACCACAACCGCTGGGAATACACTTTCGACTACCGCTACTACCCCGACTACTACCAGTCGTACGGCCTCGGCTTCTTCGAGTTTTTCCAACTTTCTGAAGACATCGGCGCTGAACCGCTACCCATTCTGAGTGTCGGACTGGCCTGCCAGTACCAAAACTGGGAAAACGAGTCGGCTCACGTACCCTTAGACCAACTGCAGCCATACATTGACGACTGTCTGGACCTCATTGAGTTTGCCAACGGCCCCGCCACCTCCAAGTGGGGAAAAGTGCGTGCCGACATGGGCCACCCAGCACCTTTCAACATGAAGTACATCGGCGTGGGCAACGAGCAATGGGGCGAGTTCTACTACGAGCGCCTCAAGCCCTTTGTTGCAGCCATACGCGCCAAATATCCCGACATCAAGATAGTAGGCACCAGCGGCCCCGTGCCCGAGGACGTGCCCGACAACACCTACCGCTTTGAGGACGGATGGAAGGCCATGAAAGCACAGAAGGCCGACCTCGTAGATGAGCACTACTACCGCGACGAACAGTGGTTCCTCACTCACGGACTGCGCTACGACTCTTACGACCGCAAGGGTCCTAAAGTGTTTGCCGGCGAATATGCATGCCACGGCAAAGGAAAGAAGTGGAACCACTACGAGGCCGCCATTCTTGAGGCCGCCTTCATGACTGGTTTCGAGCGCAATGCTGATGTCGTTCACATGACTACCCCCGCCCCACTCTTTGCCCATGTAGATGGCTGGCAGTGGCGTCCCGACCAGATATGGTATGACAACACACAGATGTTCAAGACCGTCAGCTACTACGTGCAGCAGATGTATGCCACCAATGCCGGAACCAATGTGCTGCAACTCACCATGCAGAAGAAACCTGTGGCAAACCAGGAAGGTCAGGGCGGACTCTTCGCATCGGCTGCCTACGACGCCAAGACGAGCGAGGTCATCATCAAGGTAGCCAACACATCGAAGACCCGGCAGGCTGTCAGTTTCAACCTCAATGGCATGAAGGGCGACCGCATGGTTCAGGTGCTGACGCTGAGCCATGACGGCATGGACGACGAGAACAGCATCAGCCGTCCGGAGCTCATCACGCCCGTCAAGGGCGAGACCGTCATCAAGGATATTGACAAGATGTCGCGTCTGCGCGACGAACTGCCGCCCATGAGCTTCCGCATCTTCCGATTTAAGAAGTAAAGATATTTGAGGAAGTTAGACGAAATTAGAGGAAGTTCTTTGCCGTTTTGCTTGCAAAGAACTTCCTCTAACTATCTCTGAGAGAGCTATTCAATAAGCCTGCTACTTACTTTGTCAGTTCAAAGCCCACACGCGCACCGTCGGCACTCTTGGCAAGCTTGCTGACAGCCTCAACGGCAGTAGCGTTGCTCACCTTGCCTTCCTTCTGAAGGAGGTTGGTCATCTGCTTGGAGTCGAACATCAGGGCCATTCCCTTCTCAGTCTTGATGGCGTTGCCCTTGAGGGTCTCAGTAGCGGTCTTGAGCGCAATCTCACCATTCTGAGAGTTGTAGGTATAGATTCCGCTGAAGGGGATGCCGTTCACCTTAGCCGAGAACTTGTTGCCGGCAAGGAACGAGAAGGACGTGTTGTTACGATTGATGCCGATGTTGTTGTAGTCGCTTGCCAGCGATGACGACATGTTGTTGATCGTGGTAGCACCACCGGCCGTTGCCAGCGCCTGCTGGGTAGTAAAGGCCACATTGGGAGCATAGTAGCTCCAGTTGCCCAGAAGGCTCGACTGGTCGAACGTCATGCCGCCCATCAGTACCTGGCCCAGTACTGCACCGATTACATTACCCCACACATTGCTGTTGGAACTGGTGTTTGATGTTGTTCCGAGCCCAGTGGTCATGCAGCTCGACATCATCAGAGCCAGGGCTGCGAGAAGTGTCATAGAAACTTTCTTCATAATGCTATATATTTAAAAGGTTAGTATTATTTTAGTTATCTGGGGGCAAAATTACGAAAAGTTGAGAAATAAATAAAGAAACACGTTTATTTTTTTGCCGAGACGGAGAATAAAAATAAATCGAAATATATTTTGTATTCTGCTCACTTTTTCATACCTTTGCAAATGAACCACTATCAACACTTTTGAGATAGTAAAAACGAAAAAAGGGATTAGCCCGACCGACCGAAGATATTTGGGCGTCCGACCTAAGATATTGGGGCGGGCGCCCAAATTGTTTCTGCCGCCCGCGGAGTTCCAGTTTCCCCGGCAGAAACTCCCTCGTTCCCCGGCAGAATCCACCTCGTACCCCGGCAGTTTCTCCCAGAGAGGCACACAGAAACCACAGAAAGCACAGATTTGAGCGTCCCTGACCTTCGGGGAAGCAGCGTAAGCAAAGCGTGACAAATTCGATACAAAGTCTAACCAAACTCGATACAAAGGTGTGCAGACTTTGAAAACAATTATTCCAATTTGTTTCCCCAAAAAAGGGTTGAAAAACCATTAAAAACTCCAATAATTGACATAAATCAAAGAAAAATCGCATCAATTAACATTCTTTTGTTCTTTTTTTTTTTTGTTAACCCTACATTATTTACCTTTGTGTTCAGAAATAACTTAACAATAACTTATAAAAATTATGAAACAACTCTTATTCAACTCTGCAGCACATTTGTCCAAATGTCTCTTAGTTTGTGTTTGCTTGATTGCAGCAGGTATTAACTCGATGGCGCGAAGTAATAGCCCCAGTGTTGACGTTTACGCTTCTACGCTTGATGACCCGACGGAGAAGGCCATCTACTGCAACGACAACCGCACGCTTTACTTCGTCTATGACACCAACACTTATACCGCAGGTGACACCTATACCGCTGATGACGAAACCCAGCATGCCATCACGGCAGTCTATACGGGGTTTAAGGATCATGGCTATACCTATCGACAATATAAGACAAGTGAGGGAGCACATTTAGTCCTTAACGTAAATGGGGAGGAAGTTAATCTTGCTAATTATGAGGATTATTCAGATTATCCCTGGGATTATTATGCTCGATACATACAGACCGTTGACTTTCAAAATAGTTATCGCAGTTGTACATCCACATCCATGGCATGTTGGTTCCACGTGTTCTCTTCGTTGGTGGAAGTGAAAAATGCCTCAACAAACCTTAAGCTCGACGAAACAACGTCTTTGTATGCTACTTTTTTAAATTGTCGGGCATTGACAAGCTTGGATGTCAGCGGATGGGATGTCAGCAAAGTCATGAACATGCATCAAACCTTTTCGCAGTGTCTTGTATTAACGTCATTGGATGTCAGCAACTGGGATGTCAGCAACGTGACGGATATGATCAGTACCTTTCAAAGCTGTTCAAAACTGACGACGTTGGATGTCAGCAAATGGAATACCAGCAAAGTGACAAGCTTGGTAGCCACCTTTAGTGGTTGTAAAAATGTAGCGTCATTGGATGTCAGCAACTGGGATGTCAGCAACGTGACGGATATGACCAGTACCTTTCAAGACTGTTCAATACTGACGACGTTGGATGTCAGCAAATGGAATACCAGCAAAGTGACGAATATGACCAGTACTTTTTATAAATGTCAAACGCTAACGACGTTGGATGTCAGCAACTGGGATGTCAGCAACGTGACGAGAATGTATTATACCTTTTATGATTGTAAAAAAGTAACGGAACTGGATGTCAGCAAATGGGATGTCAGCAACGTGACGAATATGTATCATACCTTTTTTGATTGTAAAAAAGTAACGGAACTGGATGTCAGCAACTGGAATGTCAGCAACGTGACGAATATGGAGGGCACTTTTTTTAAATGTTCAGAACTGACGACGTTGGATGTCAGCAAATGGGATGTCAGCAACGTGACGAATATGTCCAGTACCTTTCAAGAATGTTCAATACTGACGACGTTGGATGTCAGCAAATGGGATACCGGAAAAGCAACGAGCATGTATGCTACTTTTGCTTATTGTTCCAAATTAACAACGTTGGATGTCAGCAATTGGAATACCGAAAACGTAACGAATATGTCATACACCTTTGAAAAATGTAAGGCATTAACGACCCTGGATGTCAGCAACTGGAATACCGCAAATGTGACGTCTATGAGTTCTACTTTTTACTATATGGAAAGCGTATCATCGTTAGACCTGTCTAAATGGAATACAGAAAAAGTGACCAATTTTGGTGGTAGTTTGGGTGGATTCCTTGAGAAGTGCCAAAATCTGACAAGTATAACTTTCGGGTCGGACTTCAGTATGGACAAGGTAACATCAGAATCGAAGAAGAAGAAGATGTTCAAAGATTGTACAAAGCTCCGTTACATCGACTTCCATGCCAGCAACAATGCAGATGCTATTACCACGGTAAACCGTACGTCGGGTTCAAATACCATGTTCGACGGCACTCCCGCCACCACCGTCATCTACCTGCCGCATGGTGCGGTAAAACTGGCGAGCGGCAACGAGCAGAACGTGGTATATACCGACGGAGAGACGCTGAAGTGCGAGGACTACTACTCCGAGGACAAGGTGGATATAGAGCTGCCACGCGACTTCAAGGCCAAGAAGGCACAGTACAGCCGGCCGTCGATGCAGGCAGCAAGGAAGTACGGCACGTGCATACTGCCCTACGCCTTCCACAGCAACAGCGACATACAGGCCTACACGCTGAGCGAGGAGCACCCCGAGACCATGTACTTCGTGGAGGCAGACATCGTGCCGGCCCACACACCGTTCCTCTTCCAGAAGCTGGGCAGCGCACAGTTCATCATGAACGAGAGCACCACCGACAGCTATGACATCACCGTACACGAGACGCATGACACGTCAGTGTCCGCACCCAGTCCGCTGCCTGATGGCAAGACGGCAAAGGACTACGGCCCCTACAGCCCTGACGACCCCTACGTCATCGATGCCAAGGACCACGTTGGTGCCACGCCAGAAGAGACCGGCCTGAGCTGGACTACCAAGGGATACTACGTGAGCGATGCGGTAGGTCCGGACGACCAGACATTCTACATAGCCCAGGACAAGTTCTGGCTTACGCAGGGCTCCGTCACCCTGCCTCCACACCGCGCCACCTTCTGCGGAACGCTGCACTACACGACTGGCAGCGGAGCACCGAGCTTCAGCATTTCCATTGGCCGCAGCGACGGCAGTACCACGCGCATTGATGCCAGTGACATCGACCGCGAGGACGTCGAGGCAACCTACTACGACGCACAGGGCCGCCGCATCCCCGAGCTGCGCCAGGGACTGAACATCGTCCGCACAAGCGACGGCATCGTCCGCAAGGTGATGGTGAAATAAAAAACGTAAACAATCAACATAATAAAAGAAAAGAAGACTATGAAAAAGAAGATGTATATCGCTCCAGAAATGGAGGCTGTTAATATAGGACCTGCAGATTATTTGTTAGGCGTGTCAATTCCTAAAGGCGAAGGAACGCCGCCCACTGAAGCCGAGGCTCCAGGAATGATGAGCGGACTGGACGGCATGGATGATTATGACGCTGACAACTGAAAAGCTTTTATATATAATACTAGTACAAACCGCCCGACCAGCCGTGAGGCCAGTCGGGCGGTTCTGTTGTGTCAGGGGACAGTCCCGTGACACAACCTGACACGTCATTCCTTCAGCGAACAACCTATAGTAAGCTTGACCTCGCAGTTACCTAAACCATAGGTTTCCATAGCCTAAAGTACCAGTTAATACGGCACAAACTATAGAGTTATTCGCAAAAGGCCCAACACCCCACTATAAACTCGCTGAAAGCCCGATGTACAAAGGATTTCTTGCTATTCAACACCCCACTAAACAGGTAACACGGCATTTTTTCCGAAGAAAATGAAGGAATAACGAGAAAATGTTGTACCTTTGTCGCCAAATGTGCATTTCAGCATCAAGATGACAACAATTGCAGACTATATCATACAACAGGAAGGCGACGAGCGGAGATTCTCGTTTGAAGTGCTGCCACCCCTGAAAGGTAACGGCACGGAGGCACTGTTCAGCACCATTGATAAACTGGTGCCCTTCAACCCTGCATTTATCAACATCACCACCCACCACTCTGAATACGTCTATCGTGAACTGCCTGGCGGACAGTTTGAGCGTCTGCGCACACGCCGCCGCCCGGGCACCATTGCCATTGCTGCAGCCATTCAGCAGAAATACCACATACCCGTAGAGCCGCACGTCATTTGCAGCGGAACCACCGTGGAACAAATAGAATATGAACTGCTCGACCTGCAGTTCTTAGGCATCAGGAACCTGATGCTGCTGCGCGGCGACAAGGCCAAAGAGGACAGCCGCTTCACCCCGACACCGGGAGGCCACGCCCACACAACAGACCTGATTCGTCAGGTGGTGCGTTTCAATGAGGGGTTCTTTGCTGACGGCACCCCCATCAAGCACCCCGGACGGAAGTTCGACTTCGGAGTAGCCTGCTACCCCGAGAAGCACGAAGAAGCTCCCAATCTGGAAATGGACATGCAGTTCCTGAAGGAAAAGCAGGACTTGGGTGCCCAGTATGCCGTGACACAGCTGTTCTACGACAACGAGAAATATTTTGCCTTTGTCAAGAAAGCAAGGGAAATGGGCATTACCATACCCATTATTCCTGGCATCAAGCCAATGGCGAAGCTCAGCCAACTGACGGTGGTTCCCAAGACGTTCCACTGCGACATTCCCGAAGCACTGGCCAAAGAAATCGTAAAATGCAAGAACGACGAGCAGGCCCGCCAACTTGGAATAGAGTGGACTACGGAGCAATGCCGTGAACTATATGTCAATGGTATCAGGAACATTCACTTCTACACGGTGTCAGCCGTTGACTCGGTAGCAGAAGTTGCAAGAAGACTGTTGTAAATCAGCAACTATTTATTTATAATATAAGAACAAAAGGTTCGAAACAGCAAAAATGTTCTGGGAAAAGGTAATAGGACAAAAAGACGTGAAGCAGCGGCTGTTGCAGTTGGTGGAAGAACACCGGCTGCCCCACGCCCTGATGCTTTGCGGACCGGCAGGCAGCGGAAAGTTGGCACTTGCGCTGGCCTTCGGTTGCCATCTGTTAGGCGACAGCCCTATGGTGCGCAAACTGGAGCATCCGGATCTTCACTTTACCTACCCCACCATTAAACTGCCCTCAATGGGTAGCGACCACAAGCCTGTCAGCCTGGACTTTGCCACAGAGTGGCATGAACTTATTATGCGTACGCCCTACTTCACGATGGACGACTGGATGCAGGCTATGGGCGGAGAGAACCAACAGGCCATCATCACAGCCGGTGAAAGCGACGAACTGGTACACCAGTTATCGCTGAAGTCAAGCCAAGGCGGATACAAAATAAGTATTATCTGGCTTCCGGAACGCATGAACCAAGAATGTGCCAACAAACTGCTGAAACTCATTGAGGAGCCACCACAGCAGACGGTATTCCTGATGGTGTGCCAGGAACCTGGCAAACTGTTAGAGACCATCAGAAGCCGCGTACAGCGCATTGACGTCAAGAAGATTGACGACAACAGCATCAAACAGGCACTCATGGAACAAAGAGGACTGGACGAAACGCACGCTGCAGGCATTGCCAGACGAGCCAACGGCAGCTGGCTGAAGGCCATGGAAGAATTAGAAACAGGCAATGAGAGGGAACAGTTTTTAGACTTGTTTAAAGTACTGATGCGACTGTCCTACCAACGAAAAATCAATGAATTGAAGAAATGGAGCGAGACGATGGCCAGTATGGGACGCGAGAAGCAAAAGCGATTCATTGAGTACTTTCTGCAACTGGTTCGTGAAAACTTCATGTACAACTTCCATCAGGAAGAGCTGTGCTACATGACCCGGGAAGAGGAGGAATTTGCTAAAAACTTCGCACGGTTCATCAACGAGGGGAACATTATTCCTATGTACGAATTGGGCAACCGTGCCCTGCGCGACATTGGGCAAAATGCCAACGGGAAAATTGTTTTCTTCGACTTTGCACTACAAACTATTATGCTATTGTTACAGAAATAGAAACTATACATTAATATATATATGGATAAAATGAAAGAATACGACATCATGACGGGCTGCGACAGGGGGCTATGCAAAGCTGCCATTGGCCGACAGGACCGTCAGCTGAACACATACGACTGGCTGGCTGACGTGCCAGGAAATGCGGACACGACAGACCTCGTGGAAGTGCAGTTCAAACATACGCGCAAAGGCTATTACCACAACGTGAACAACCTGCCCCTGAAAAAGGGCGACATCGTTGCTGTGGAAGCAAACCCCGGACACGACATCGGTGTGGTAACACTAACCGGAAGACTGGTGAAGCTGCAACTGAAAAAAGCCAACTTGAAAAGTGCTGACGACATTAAGCGTATATACCGCATAGCACGCCAGATAGACATGGACAAATTTCGTGAGGCAAAGGCCCGCGAACACGAAACCATGATAGAAAGCCGCGAAATAGCCAAAGGGCTCGGCTTGCAGATGAAAATTGGCGACGTGGAGTATCAAGGCGATGGCAACAAAGCCATATTCTACTACATTGCCGATGAACGAGTGGATTTCCGACAGCTGATAAAAGACCTTGCAGCTGCGTTTCACGTGCGCATTGAGATGAAGCAGATTGGGGCACGTCAGGAGGCCGGACGCATTGGTGGTACAGGCCCCTGCGGCAGGGAACTCTGCTGTGCCACGTGGATGAAGAATTTTGTCAGCGTGAGTACCGGTGCAGCGCGCTATCAGGACATTTCCCTGAACCCCCAGAAACTGGCCGGTATGTGCGCAAAACTGAAATGCTGTCTGAATTACGAGGTAGATGACTACATGGAAGCAGGCAAAAAACTGCCCAGCAAGGAGGTCATCCTGCAGACTCAGGATTCCGACTACTATTTCTTCAAAAGCGACATCCTGGCAGGTTTGGTAACCTACTCCACCGACAAAAACATTGCTGCCAACCTTGAGGTAATAACGGCTGAACGTGCCAAAGAAATTATTGAAATGAACCGACAGGGAGAAAAGCCTGAGTCGCTGCAAGAGGACGGTTTCATGCAGGAACCGACTGGTCCCATTGACCTGGCAACGCAGGAAAGCATCAACCGATTTGACAAGGCCAAGAAAAAGAAACGCAAGCAAAACCGCAAGACTCAGGGAGGCGGCGAGCAGCACCAAGCCAACGGCCGACAGCAGCCTGACACACAGCACCCCACACATCAACAACGGCAGGGAAAATACCAAGATCGAAAACCACGACGCGAGAACAAAAGGCCGGATGCAAAAGAATAAGATATTGAAAGTTTGCCTAATCATTACGGTCGCATGGCTCTGCGTATCATGCGACCGTAAAACCGTTTATCATCACTACGAAACCACCTCTATTGACAGTTGGGAGCGTAGTGACACTCTCTTTTTCCGTAACATTGCCATCAAGGCTTCCACCCAATACAAGGAAGAGATAGGCCTGCGAATAAACGATAATTTCCCTTTCCAGAATCTTTTTCTGGTAGTTGAGCAGGACATCAGACCGCTACACCAACACCGCATTGACACCCTTAATTGCAAGCTCATTGACAAATATGGCACAATAAAAGGCAGGGGACTCAGCTACTACCAATACAATTTTCACCTGACAACGCTTCAGCTGAATGCAGGCGACACACTCGACGTACACATTCGCCACCACATGAAACGCGAAATACTACCTGGCATTGCCAACATCGGCATCAAGCTGTCTAAGCAATAGCAGCAATGCGCTAAACGGGGAAAAGCACAGCAACACTCAGGAACGAATCAAGTTTCTTCCGGCATCTATACGCAGGAAGATAAACAAGAGGAACGTGAAGCCCCACAGCGATGAACCGCCATAGCTGAAGAAAGGCAGAGGAATACCGATTACGGGAGTCAGGCCAAGCACCATGCCCACATTGATAAACACATGGAACAGGAAGATGGAAGCCACGCTGTAGCCATAAACACGACCAAAGCGGAACGGCTGCCGTTCGGCCAAGGCTATCAGCCGCAATATTAAAGCCAGAAACAGCAGCAGCACACCAGCAGAGCCCACAAAGCCCTCCTCTTCGCCTACGGTGCAGAAGATGAAGTCAGTATCCTGCTCTGGCACATACTTCAGTTTGGTTTGCGTGCCATTTAAGAAACCTTTTCCTTCAAGACCGCCGGAGCCAATGGCTATCTCACTCTGGTGAACATTATAGCCAGCACCCCTCAAATCTTCTTCAAGACCTAACAAGACATTGATACGTGTTCGCTGATGGGGCTCCATGACATGGTTTAAGACGTAGTCGGCAGAATAGAAAAAAGCCATGGAGCCAATGGCAAAGAGCACAATAAAATAATAATTGCGTAAGCGTGAACCTATGGCTTGCCACAGCAGATAGCCTATCATCAATACTGACAATACAATTTGTACCCATACCACATCAAAAGGGACGACATAGACCGACAATACAACCGACAACAGCGTAATGCCGACACAGCCCAAAAGAATGTTCCACATTAGGCTACGGTTCTTACAATACACTTGCACCATGCCAGCCGTAAAAATCTGAATCAGCAACAATACCGAGAACTTGCCAACGCTTGTCGGGGTGTCAAGAAGCATGGTATCGGCAAAACGGATGCCTACCACAAAATAGATAACAGCAGCCACCCCCGTAAAGAGAATGGATCCAGGCATGCCTTCACGGTAAAACATCAGGAAGAATGCGGTATATACCAGCGCGGAACCTGTTTCACGCTGTAAGATAATGAAAAGCATGGGGACGAGCATGATGGCCAATGTTGCTGCAAAATGCTTCCAGTTATGGATGTTATAGCCATAAGTGCTCATGAACTTTGCCAAAGCTAATGCAGTTGCAAATTTTGCGAACTCAGCAGGTTGCAGTCGCAAAGGGCCAATGACCAACCAGGAATGGGAACCCTTGATGGAATGCGGATTGAATATGGTACCAAAGAGCAACAACAGCAAGAATCCATATAGCACAAACGAGAACGTATCGTAAAAACGGTCATCAAGCATCAGAATGACAAAGCCTAAGACAACAGATGTTCCTATCCATACAATCTGCATACCGGAGCGGGTTTCCAAACTGAAAATGTCCGTATCGCCATAGGTATAGCTCGCACCACAGACACTCACCCAGCCAAATATCAACAAAGCCAGATAAATGCCTATTGTCCACCAGTCTAATGACTGCAGCACACTTGTACTTTTACCTTTCGACTGAGCCATATGCTATTCTCTTGTGTTGAATCTCGGTTGCCTTGCGCTCAGAAGCCTCTGAGAGTTTGCCCTTAATATATTGTTCCATTATCAAGCCGCCAATGGGCACACCATAAGTAGCTCCCCAACCACCATTCTCAACATATACCGCTACTGCTATCTGGGGATTATCCATCGGAGCAAAACCCATGAACACCGAATGGTCGTGACCACGGTTCTGAGCCGTACCGGTTTTGCCACACGCCACAAAATCATAACGCGACAATGCCTTACACGTTCCGCCCATTGCTGAGGCACGCATGCCGCGCACCACATATTCATACGACTCACGACTGGCCATGGTGTAGTTCCGTTTGGTGAATGCGGAATCAAGAGGCTCTCCTTCCACCTTCTTCACAACGTGCGGAGTAAAGTAATATCCACGGTTGGCAATAGTGGCTCCCAAGTTGGCTATTTGCAACGGTGTGGCCCCCACCTCACCCTGTCCTATGGAAATGGAGATGATGGTCAAACCGCTCCATGAGCCCTTATAGGCCTTGTCGTAGAACTGTGCATTGGGTATCATTCCGCGTTTCTCGCCAGGCAAGTCAACACCTAAAGGGTAGCCGAAACCCATTGACACCATATAGTCGCGCCAACGGTTCATGGCTTCTTGCACCGTTTTGTATTTCTGCCTGTTTCCCATCATGTAATAGAGTCCCCAACAAAAATAGCCATTGCACGACGTGGAGAGAGCAGGTATAAGTGGCAGCGGGGCAGCATGCCCGTGACATCCCACGTGCAGTCCCTTAAAGTTAAATCCGTGCGAACAAGGGTAGGCCGTCTGCGTGGGGTGCAGTATTCCCTCGGTCATAAAGGTCAGACCCTGAGTGGTTTTGAATGTTGAACCTGGTGGATAGACACCCATAATACTACGGTTAAGCAAGGGCTTCCAAGCATCACGACTTAACAAGGCATGATTCTTCGAACGTAGGCGTCCCACCATCATGCGGGGGTCGTAGCTGGGCGAGGACACCATGCAAAGCACCTCACCAGTCTTCGGGTCCAAGGCGACAATGCTTCCTATTTTTCCTTCCATGAGGCGCTCTCCCAATGCCTGCAAGTCTAAGTCGATTCCCAATGTCAGGTTCTTGCCAGGCTTTGGCTTCTGGTCGAGTGCTCCATTTTGGTAGCGTCCTTTAATACGGCCATGAGCGTCGCGCAGCAGAATCTGTATTCCTTTCTCACCTCGTAGCTGTTTTTCGTAGCTACGTTCTACGCCCAACTTACCTATATAGTCGCCGGGAATGTAATAATCGTCTTGTTCTATATCTGCCGGCGACACCTCTGCCACATCTCCCAGCACATGGGCAGCATAAGGATATTTGTATTGCCGAATGCTTCTACGTTGTACATAAAATCCTGGGAAACGGAACATTTTTTCCTGAAATAGGCTGAAATCTTTATCGGAAAGCTGATTGATGAGGAGTTGCTGAGTAAAACGTGAATAGCCAGGATTCTTGTTTCTGTCTTTCATCGTGTTCACCCGGCGTATAAAGTCCTCCTTAGTGATATTCAGAGCATCACAAAGTTCCAACGTATCCAGATGGTCGCCCACCTCGTTCATGACCACCATGACGTCATACGCAGGCTGGTTAAAAACCATCAGTTTGCCGTTTCTGTCAGTAATAATGCCACGGGAAGGGTACTCTATTTTCTTCAGAAAAGCATTTGAGTCGGCACTCTTCTTGTAGTCATCACTCGTTATCTGGAGCATGAAGAGACGTATGATATAGACTACGACAATAAAAATTGCCACACCGCCTATCACATATCGCCGGTTGTCTAATTCAAAGTCTTTATTCATTTTCCAGCATGCTTTTATATTTACAGATTACTGAACGGTTCCCGCCTTCTCTATCTTGAAATTCTCAAACACTCCTATAAACAGCAGCGTCAGCAATGAACTGGCACCTGAACAGATAAGCCACTGTTCCCAATTGAAGAAATTGAATGCTTCTAAAGCAAAAAACAGCAGACAATAAAGGAGAATCATTGGTAAAGCATAGGCAATATACTTCAGGTACCCCAGTGTATGCAAGGAGGGCGAGAAATTTTCTGCCGCCTCACGAGGCAGAAAAAGTTTCATGAAATAAGGCTGTATTGCTCCGAGTAATGTCAGTGAAGCACAGGCCACGCCAGGAGTATTGGAAATAGTGTCATTGACTAAACCTAACGCAAAGCACCATAATAACAAAGCCCACTTGGGATAGTTCCGTTGAAAAAGCAGGACAAAATATACATACAGCAACGGTGTCGCATAACCAAACAGGTGTATGCGGTTCAGCACAAACATCTGAGCCAGACACAATACAACAAAGAGAATCAGCCGTTTTAGTGAATCTAACATCATACGCTCATCAATTTTGCTTGGCTTTCAAAGAGTCCTGAGCAGCACGCAATAAGCGAGACTGTTCTTCCACACTCTCATCGTTTATCACAAAAACATCACGCAGATTGCCAAAATCGGTGGCCAGTTTCAACTGTAAACGGTACGAAAGACCGTCGGGTGAGTTGAAAACCTTCTCAATCTGACCAACCATGACACCAGGAGGGAAAATAGACGAGTAACCACTCGTCACCACCCATTCGCCTCGACGGAACTGGGCATGCCGGGGAATATCCTCTACATAAGCACGGCTCGCATCGCCACCCGCCCAATGCAGGTAGCCGAAATAGTCACGTCCACGAATGGCGCAACTGATGCGTGACGACGTACTGTTCAGCGCAGGAATAACCACCGAATAGTGCTCGCCTACCAAATAGACGATACCCACGACACCATTACCGCAGGCCACGCCCATATCCACCTTCACACCATCCTTACTCCCTTTGTCAATCGTAAGCAAATTATCAGGTTTGTTGACCGAGTTGGAAACTACCTTTGCAGGTATCAGGGAGTACCTTTGCAGGAATTTCAAGCCGTTGCGCTCCAGTACCGTTGTGTCCTTGGTGAGCTCAATATATGCCGCAGACAATTCATGTACCTGACGTTCCAAATAGAAATTTCGAAGCGTCAACTCCTCATTTTTCGTGGTCAGTGAGAAGAAAGACTCCACGTCGGAACGCCATTCGTAGAGTTTTCCTACCACCGTATTGGCCGACGAGAACCACACGCTACCCTGATAGCTGTTGTATTGGAACAGCAATATCACACTGGCCACTTCGAGTACGACGAAGATAAACCAGTGGTAATACTTAGTCAGAAACTCCAGCAGGTTCTTCATCCAGTATCCTTAACGCATCAGGAACGTTAAGCGGTCTGCATTCTTCAAAGCAATACCCGCGCCCTTTGCAACACAGTGCAGCGGGTCCTCTGCAATGTGGAACTGAATGTTTATCTTGTCCGTAAGACGCTTGTCCAACCCACGCAACAGAGCGCCACCACCTGTCAGCCAGATGCCGTTCTTCACAATGTCAGCATAAAGCTCGGGCGGTGTGTTTTCCAAGGCAGAAAGCACAGCCGTCTCAATGCGGGCAACGGTCTTGTCTAAGCAATGTGCTATTTCCTGATAGCAGACAGGGACTTCCATCGGCAGGGCAGTAATACGGTTCGGACCATGCACGATGTAATCTTCGGGAGCCTCATCGCCCAAATCTGTCAGTGCTGAGCCTACGGCAATCTTGATGCGTTCCGCCATGCGCTCACTGACTTTCACATTATGCTGGCGGCTCATGTACTCCTGAATATCCGTTGTCAGGTCGTCACCGGCCACCTTGATAGAGTTATTCGACACGATGCCACCCAGTGAGATGACGGCTATCTCTGTCGTACCACCACCGATATCGACTATCATGTTTCCTTCGGGAGCCTCAACGTCAATGCCGATACCCACGGCAGCTGCCATAGGTTCAAATATCAAATATACATCCCTTCCGTCAGCGTGTTCTGCTGAGTCTCGCACGGCACGCAACTCAACCTCAGTCGATCCGGAGGGGACACCAATCACCATACGCAATGAAGGTGAGAAAAGCCTATGCCCCGTGTGTACCATTTTTATCAGTCCGCGCATCATCTGCTCACAAGCAGAGAAGTCTGCAATCACACCGTCGCGCAACGGTCGGATAGTACGAATATTGTCGTGCGTCTTTTCATACATCATCTTTGCCTTCTCGCCCACGGCAATCATCTTGTCGGTGCGGCGGTCAAGGGCAACTACTGAGGGTTCATCAACCACAATCTTATCATCACTGATAATGATGGTGTTAGCCGTACCCAAGTCCATGGCTATCTCCTGGACAAAACTAAAAAATCCCATTCTTACTTATTATTTGACAATTAACAAATTACTTTATTTCTCGAACCACGCATGGATTGCTGTGTCGTAATGTGAGCTGACACCAAAAGCGCGTGTGGCAAACATGCGGCGTTGCTCTTTAGTAGTTTCTGCACCTTGTTTGTTGATGATGTCAAGCAAAACGTTGTATTCTGCTTTTGAGGGAACTATAACCACGTCGTTAAAGTTCTTGGCAGCAGCGCGTATCAGCGAGATACCGCCAATGTCGATTTTTTCAATAATGTCCTGCTCGGCGGCTCTGCTGGCTACTGTCTGTTCAAAGGGATACAGGTCAACCACCACAAGGTCAATTTCCGGTATGTCATAGTGAGTCATCTGCTCACGGTCTCCTGCATTGTCACGTCGTCCCAAAATGCCTCCGAACACCTTTGGATGCAACGTCTTTACCCTTCCGCCCAGAATAGACGGATAAGTGGTCACATCTTCCACTTTCTGACACTCGTAGCCCAGCGATTCAATGAATTGCTGAGTACCACCCGTCGAAAGGAACTTCACACCTTCTTCATTCAGTTTCTTGAGCAACTCGTCCAGTCCGTCCTTGTGAAAAACCGACACGAGAGCTGTCTTAATCTTCTTAGTTTCAGCCATAAAAAAGTTATAACGTTATAATATTTCGAAATCAGAGTGCAAAGTTAGTAAAAAAGCGCGGATTATCCGTCATGTTTGACTAAAAAAATTCTTTTACACCTATTTTATAATATAAATCAAGGGAGGGAAAACACCACCTTCCCTCCCTGAAACAGCATATAAATGTCCTTTTGTTGCAAGAAGATTCATCAGGTTCTCAACGTCCTCATAGCGTTGAAGACAGCAAGCACCGTAACACCCACGTCGGCAAAGACTGCCATCCACATGGTAGCCAGTCCGAATGTTGCAAGCACTAACACACCCACCTTAATGCCAATAGCAAACCATACATTCTGCCGGGCAATAGTTAGTGTACGACGGGCAATTCGTACAGCCTGTGCTATTTTCAGGGGTTCGTCAGTCATAAGCACCACGTCAGCAGCCTCAATGGCAGCATCGCTTCCCAGTCCGCCCATGGCTATGCCTACATCAGCACGGGCCAGCACGGGGGCATCGTTGATGCCGTCTCCGACAAAGGCAATATAGCCACTACCTTCGCGATATCTCTCCGACTCAAAGTACCTCACCTTGTCAGCAGGTAACAGTCCCGCATGGTACTCATCCAAGCCAAGCTGCCGGGCCACGTGACTGGCCACCTCTTTGCGGTCGCCTGTCAGCATGACATTTTTTCTGACGCCCAGAGCTTTCAGCTGCTGAATGGTCTCCATACTGTCACTCTTAAGCTGGTCACTAATTAGGATGTGGCCAGCATATTGGCCATCTATAGCCACGTGAATAACGGTACCCACGACCGAAGCTTGATGGCTGTCACATTGTGAACAGTCATGCCACTGAGCTCCCACAGCATCCATCAGTTTAGTGTTTCCCACGCTGACGACACGGCCACCCACACGGGCAGTGATGCCCTGACCGGCAATTTCCTCTACGTCTGATACCCGACAGCCGTCAGTTGCCTCATCTGGAAAAGCATCACGTAAGGCAGCGCCAATGGGATGGGTAGAGAAGTGCTCTACATGGGCCGCCAAATGCAGGAGTTGTCGCTTGTCGCAGGCATCTGGATGAATCGCCTCTACAGCAAACTGCCCACGGGTTAGCGTCCCGGTCTTGTCAAATACAACCGTATCCAACTTCGACAGCACATCCATATAGTTGGCTCCCTTGATGAGAATACCCTTGCGTGAAGCTCCGCCTATACCACCGAAGAATGTCAGGGGCACACTGATGACCAGTGCACAGGGACACGAAACCACGAGGAACATCAGCGCACGGTAAAGCCAGACAGACCATTGACTATTAGCCATTGACCATTGACCATTGACCACTGCTAACACAAGGGGAGGCACAACGGCAAGGGCGATGGCAGCAAAGACGACAATAGGTGTATATACACGGGCAAACTTCGTTATGAATGCCTCGCTCTTTGACTTATGTTCGCTGGCATGCTCCACGAGGTTGATGATCTTTGATACTGTACTCTCACTGTAGCTCTTGGTGGTGCGGACCCGCAGCACGCCGGAAAGATTGACACAACCAGACACCACCTCGTCACCTGCAGTCACTTCACGAGGAAGCGACTCGCCTGTCAGGGCGACGGTGTTTAAGGCCGACATGCCTTCCGTCACGATGCCATCCAACGGCACCTTCTCACCCGGACGAATCAGAATGATGCTGCCTACAGGCACTTGCTCAGGAGATACATCCGACAGTCCCCGCCCCTCATGTTTCGGGCTCTCAAAAACATGAGCCACGTCGGGCCTGATATCCATCAAATGGGCAATACTCTCACGGCTCTTTCCTTCTGCATAGCTTTCAAAGAGTTCACCCACTTGAAAGAACAGCATGACGAAGACCGCCTCTGGGAACTGCGTATCCGCCTCAGGAAGGAAGCCAATGAGCAAAGCTCCGACTGTAGCTACCGACATGAGGAAATGCTCGTTGAACGCGTCACCATTCAGTACGCCTTCGACAGCTTCCTTCAGCGTACCTAAGCCTATTAGCAAATAAGGAATGAGGTAAATCAATAGCAATTGCCAGACAGACAATGAGAATGATTCTTCTATTACTACAGCAACTATCAGCATGACAACCGTTACTATAATCAGTATCAGTTGTTGTTTCAGTTCCCGATGCTCATGATGGTGGTGGTGATGCTCCGTTTCATGTTCATGGCCACAGCACTCATGGCGATGGAATTCATGATGATGATGATGATCGTAATGGTGTTCGCAACAATGTTCCATAATTTTTCCTTTTTCTGCTGCAAAGGTACGGCAACTGTTTTGCAACTTGGTTGCAAAGTGGATAATAAACAAAAAAAACGTCTCACAAACACCGTTGCAAGACGCTTTCTGTAGCGGGAGGGGGACCCGAACCCTCGACCTCCGGATTATGAATCCGACGCTCTAACCAGCTGAGCTACCCCGCCATCAATTTCAAGGGAATCTCGAAATCGGCTGCAAAGGTAATACAAAGTTTTGACTTCGCCAAATTTTATGCAAGAAATTTAAAAAAAATAATAGATTAAAAAATCAAAAAGTTAAAAATCCTATAGTGAATACAAATTCTTTATTCTTCACTTTTCATTCTAAACTATTTTTTGTAACTTTGCCAACAAACTAAAACCTAACGGACTATGAAGAAACTTACCGTAGAATATCCATTGAACACCAAGTCACCCAATATTGTATGGGGAATGATCAGTACGGCCGAGGGACTGCAGAAATGGCTGGCCGATATTGTAGTAGCTGATGGGAAAACAATGACTTTCACGTGGGGACATCCTTGGACAGACCGTGACACCAAAACCTCACAAATTCTGGAATGCAACAAGTTCAACTATATACGCATGAAATGGGATTACCAGGAGGCAGACCCTCAGGCCTTTTGGGAAATCCGACTGGAGCAAAGTGAACTGACTGGTAATCTGAACATGCTGATAACCGACTATGCAGACGACGCTGACATAGAAGACCTTCGAGGCATCTGGGACGACAATCTGGATCGGCTGCACCGCGTCAGCGGCCTTTGAATGGCAAAGAAGTGAAAAGGCAAAAAAGTAAAAATACCGCTACTTAACCTTTTTTACCTTTTTACCTTTTCACATTTTTACCTTTTTTCGTACCTTTGCAGGCTGAAATATGTTTCGCATAAAGAAATTAGACATATTTATAGCCAAACAATTTCTGCTATTGTTTGCTGGAACGTTCTTCATCTGCCAGTTTGTGCTGATGATGCAGTTCTTGTGGCGCTACGTCGATGACCTCATCGGTAAGGGTCTGTCCATCGGCGTACTGGCACAATTTTTCTGGTATATGGGACTCATGCTGCTGCCACAAGCCCTTCCACTGGCTATTCTTCTATCCTCTCTTATAGCCTTTGGCAACCTGGGAGAGAGCTCGGAGCTGACAGCCATCAAGGCAGCTGGCATTTCTCTCATGCAGACCATGCGCTCACTCATCGTCATTACACTCCTTATTACGGGCATTTCTTTTTATTTTCAGGATGTCATCGGTCCCGAAGCCAATAAGTCTTTCGGACAGCTACTGTTGTCAATGAAACAGAAAAGTCCGGAATTGGAGATTCCTGAAGGCATCTTCTACGACGGTATTCCCAACAGTAATATCTATGTACAGAAGAAAGATCTGGACAAGGGCATCCTCTACGGCATCATGATATACCGCCAGAACGGCAATTACGACGACCATGCCATTATTCTGGCAGACTCAGGCAAGCTGCAATCAACCGCCGAAAAGAAACACCTGCTGCTGACGCTCTACAATGGCGAATGGTTTGAGAACATGAAATCGCAGGACATCGCTGGCAGCGCCAACATTCCCTACCGTCGGGAGACGTTCGGCACCAAGATTATCGTGCTGGATTTTGACGGCGACTTCAACCTGGCCGACGTCAGCGGCATTGCTGCCAACGCAAAAGCTAAGAGCATCCGCCGCATCTACCACGACCTGGACTCCATCCGCGAATATAACGACTCCGTGGGACACGCTTTCTTTGCAGATGCCCGATACACATATTACCGTAAAGCTCAGATAGAGAAGAAAGACTCCGTCAAAGCTGTGAAGGAGGCTGCCAAGGAAACCATCGATTTCGACTCCATCTACAACAAACTCAGCACCGAAAAGAAGCAAGTTATCCTGAAGAGTGCCACCGACATGGCACGTAATGTCCAGATGGACTTAGAGATGAAGAGCGAGTATTCACGAATGCTGAACCGCAACGAACGTCTGCATTCGCTGGAAGCTCTTGGAAAAATCACCCTGGCATTGTCGTGCATCATCTTCTTCTTCATCGGTGCACCGTTAGGAGCTATCATCCGCAAGGGCGGCCTTGGCGTTCCCGTCATCATCTCCGTCATCGTCTTCATCGTCTTCTACATCTTTGACAACACTGGTTTCAGAATGGCCCGCGAAGACGAATGGACAGTCAACTTCGGCCGGTGGTTAGGAACCTTCGTACTGACCCCCATCGCCATATTCTTTACCTATAAGGCCAACAACGACTCTGTGGTTTTCAACTTCGACCTTTATGCAGACCTGGCAAAGCGCATGCTGGGCATCAGAACCAAGAGGAACATCGTTCGGAAGGAGGTCATCATTGAAGACCCGAAATATGCTGACGACCGCCAAATGCTGGCAGAAATCAACCAGAAGGTCGATAGCTATTCCCACGAGCACAAGCTCTTACGCTGGCCTAACCCCATCAAAGTATTCTTCAGGCCCGGCGACGACCACGAGATAGAAGAGATAAACACCATGCTCGACACGGTCATTGAAGACCTCAGCTACAGCAAGGACAAGATTGTGCTGAACGAACTGAACAACATTCCCGTCATGGCTACCCATGCCCACACCCGCCCCTTTGTGCAGAAATGGCTGAATGTCGTAACAGGACTGATTCTGCCGTTGGGTCTCTTCTTCTACATTCGCATGCTCAGGTTCCGCTTCCGCCTTTATCGCGATTTGAAGAACCTGCGTCAGGCAAGCGATGCTATCATAGCGCGTATTGACGAGAAATTCATATAATATATATAATAATAAGGTATATATAATAAAAATATCTGACCAATGGAAGAATTCAAACTGAACACCATCGAAGAGGCGCTTGAGGATTTCCGACAGGGAGAATTCGTCATCGTCGTTGATGACGAAGACCGTGAGAACGAAGGAGACCTGATTATTGCTGCCGAGAAGATAACCCCAGAAAAGGTAAACTTCATGCTGAAATATGCACGGGGCGTGCTCTGTGCCCCCATTACCATCAGCCGCAGCGAGGAACTGGACCTGCCACGCCAGGTGCAAGACAACACCTCTATGCTGGGGACACCCTTCACCGTGACCATCGACAAACTGGAGGGATGCACTACTGGTGTCAGTGCCCACGACCGGGCAGCCACCATCAAGGCACTGGCCGACCCCACGTCAACGCCCCAGACATTCGGACGACCGGGCCACATCAATCCGCTCTATGCTCAGGACCATGGCGTGCTGCGCCGAAGCGGACATACCGAGGCTGCTGTTGACCTCTGCAAGCTGAGTGGCCTCTACCCTGCCGGTGCCCTGATGGAAATCATGAACGACGACGGTACCATGGCACGCATGCCGGAACTGCAGGAATTTGCCAGAAAGTACAGTCTGAAAATCATCACCATCAAGGACCTCATTGCCTACCGGCTGAAAAAAGAGTCGCTCATCGAGGTGGGCGACGAGGTCGATATGCCGACCGACTACGGGCACTTCCGCCTGATTCCGTTTAAACAGGCCAGCAACGGACTGGAACACCTCGCACTCATCAAGGGCAGCTGGACAGCCGACGAGCCGGTACTGGTGCGTGTTCACTCTTCATGCATGACCGGCGACATTCTGGGCAGCAAGCGTTGCGACTGCGGCGAACAACTGCACAAAGCCATGCAGGCCATCGAGAAAGAGGGCAAGGGAGTGGTCATCTACATGCAACAGGAAGGCCGAGGCATAGGACTCATGAACAAGATTGCCGCTTACAAGCTGCAGGAGCAAGGGCTCGATACCGTAGATGCCAACCTGCACTTAGGCTTCAAGCCCGACGAGCGCGACTACGGCTGCGGTGCACAAATGCTGCGGCACCTCGGTATCCACAAGATGCGGCTGCTCACCAACAATCCCGTCAAGCGCGTAGGACTGGAAGCTTACGGCCTTGAAATCATAGAAAACGTGCCCATTGAAGTAACGCCCAACGAGTACAACCTGCGCTACCTGAAGACCAAGCAGGACCGTATGGGTCACACCTTACATCTGAAATAAAAGCACAACATGCTGTTTTTTGGCATTATTTCATAAAAAAACGTCACGTTTTCTTCGTCAAGAAGAATAAAATGATTACTTTTGCAGCCACTAACATACAAAAAGCAATTATGGCACAATTATCAAACCGTCTGCAAAGACTTGCACCTTCCGCCACATTAGCTATGTCCCAGAAGAGTTCTGAGATGAAAGCACAAGGCATTGACGTCATCAACATGAGCGTCGGAGAGCCCGACTTCAACACCCCCGAACATATCAAGCAGGCAGCCAAGCTGGCCATTGACGAGAACTACTCACGCTACTCACCCGTGCCGGGATATGCCGAGCTGCGCCAGGCCATCGCCCGCAAGCTGGAACGCGAGAACCAGCTGCACTACCAGCCCTCAGAGATTCTGGTGTCGAACGGTGCCAAACAGAGTGTCTGCAATACCGTCATGGCCTTGGTAAACCCTGGCGATGAGGTCATCATACCCGCCCCCTACTGGGTCAGCTATCCACAAATGGTGCTTTTAGCCGGCGGCACCCCCATATTCATTGAGGCCCGCTTCGATCAGAACTTCAAGATTACCCCCGAGCAGCTTGAGGCTGCCATCACCCCCAAGACCCGCATGCTCATTCTCTGTTCGCCCAGCAACCCTACCGGCAGCGTCTATTCAAAAGACGAGCTGCAGGGACTGGCCGAGGTCATCAAGCGCCACGACGACCTCTTTGTGCTGGCAGATGAGATTTATGAACATATCAACTACGTAGGCAAGCATGAGAGCATCGCCCAGTTTGAGGGCATGAAGGAACGCAGCATCATCGTCAACGGCGTGTCGAAAGCATACGCCATGACCGGCTGGCGCATCGGCTATATTGCCGCACCGGAATGGATTGTCAAGGGCTGCAACAAGCTGCAAGGCCAATACACCAGCGGTCCGTGCTCCGTCAGCCAGAAGGCTGCCGAATTCGCCTACACCCAGAGTCAGGAGTGCGTAGAGCAGATGCGACAGGCCTTTGAACGCCGCCGCAACCTCATCGTCGAGCTGGCCAAGGACATTCCCGGACTGGAAGTCAACGTGCCCGAAGGTGCCTTCTACCTCTTCCCCAAGTGCAGCAGTTTCTACGGCAAGCAGACAGAGGACGGAGCCGTCATCAACAACTCCACCGACCTTGCCCTCTACCTGTTGGAGAAAGGCCACGTAGCCACCGTTGGCGGCGACGCATTCGGCGACCCGGAGTGTTTCCGCATGAGCTATGCCACGAGCGACGACAACATTCGCGAAGCCATGCGACGCATCAAGGAAGTGTTGGAAAAACTAAAATAATTGAGAAATATCAAGTTAAAAAATATTAACTCCGCATTTAGTACGCCCGAAATTGTTATCTTTGCCGTGACATAGAGGAGCGAAAGCTCTTTGCGTAGGATACTAAAACAAGGTAATTAACGTTAAATCAGAAACATAACAAACTTAATTTTTTAACAAATAACTAAAATCAAAAAACATTTAAATTATGGCAACTACACAAAAAGCAGCAGCCCCAGCTAAGAAGAGCCAGGGCTTCCAGGGAATCAAAGCAGCGTTCTGGATCATCGTTGTATGTTTCTTACTCGCAGTTTGTTTCTTCAAATTCTTCCTCGGTAACAGCGACCACATCGCTGAGAACGGCGAAGTTATCGACGGTAACATTTGGGGTACTATCTACAAAGGTGGTATCGTTGTGCCCGTCATCCTTACCCTGTTGTTCACCGTTATTGCCCTGTCTATTGAGCGCTGGCTCGCTCTGAACACCGCATTCGGTAAGGGTAAGCTCCCCAAGTTCGTGGCTAACATCAAGGCAGCCCTGAACGCAAACGACTTCGTAAAGGCTCAGCAGCTCTGCGACGCTCAGCGCGGTACCGTAGCTAACGTTGTTGGTGCTTCACTGCGTACCTACAAGGAGATGGAAGCTACCTCTGGCATTAAGAAGGAGCAGAAGATTGCCCGTATCCAGCAGGCTCACGAAGAGGCCACTCAGCTTGAGATGCCTACTCTGACGATGAACATGCCGATTATCGCTACCATCGTTACACTGGGTACCCTGACCGCTCTGTTCGGAACCGTTGTAGGTATGATCCGTTCATTCGCAGCTCTGGCAGCTGGTGGTGGTGCTGACTCTCAGGCTCTGTCACTCGGTATTTCTGAGGCCCTGGTTAACACCGCATCAGGTATCTTGACGTCTTGGGTAGCCGTTGTAGCTTACAACTACTACACGAACAAGATCGACAAGCTGACATTTGCCCTCGACGAAGTTGGTTATTCAATTGCTCAGACATACGAAGCTAACCACACAGACGAGGCTTAATTTTTGCTAACCCTTTAAAACATTTATCGCTATGGGTAAAGTAAAAATTAAGAAAAGTGACGTCTGGATTGACATGACTCCTATGTCAGACGTGATGGTGCTTTTGCTGACTTTCTTCATGATGACGTCAACGTTCGTCACACCGGAGCCAGTACAAGTCAACACGCCACAGTCGCAGTCAAAGGTCAAAGTGCCAGATGTAGATGTGCTCAATATCCTTGTTAACACAGAAGGCAAGGTGTTCATGAGCATGGATAAGGCGCCCGACTTGGAGCAGACAGTTGTCGCCATGCTGGAGAACAACGGACTGCCCGCCCTGTCGCCGGTGCAGATGAAGAAGTTTAAGGAAGACCCGATGTTCGGCGTAGGTCTGAAGGAACTGCACGGATATCTGGACCTGCCTCAGAGTCAGATGGTAAAGGTACTGCAGACCAAAGGTATTCCCACCGACAGTATTGCAGGCGGAATGAGTGAGTTCCAGCAGTGGGTCAAAGAGGCCAAGCGTTCTGCCAAGAACTCCAACACCCTGGACTCTCACGAGTTGAAGATCTGTATCAAGGCAGATGCCCGGACTTCCTACAAAACTGTGAAGAAACTGATGTCTGAACTCCAGGACATGGAGGAAAACCGTTATCAGTTGATTACATCGTATAAGGTACAAGAAACAAAGGAGATTAAGTAACATGGCAAAACAAAAAGCAAGCAAACAGAAAAAGATGAATGTCCGCGTTGACTTCACGCCGATGGTGGACATGATGATGCTTCTGATTACGTTCTTCATGCTGTGTACAACGCTCCAGAAGCCACAGGCGATGCAGTTGACCATGCCAAGTAACGATCAGAACATTCAGGATCAGGACCGTAACGAAGCGAAGGCTTCCCAGACCATGACGTTCTACCTTGCAGGCGAAGACAAGCTGTACTATGTTGAGGGTATCACAAAGTACGACGACCCCACCTGCATGAAGGAGACCACCTACGGCGAGGAAGGTATTCGCGACGTCCTCTTGAACCACAAGACTGAAGACGGAACCTACCCGGTTGCCAAAATCAGGAAAGCAATGAACGAGTTGGAGAAGGAAAAGAAGGACAAGCCCGACGTGCCCGATTCCGTATGGGAAAAGAAGCTCAACGAAATCAAGAAGGGTAACATCGAGGGTGAGCCCAAGAAAGTTCCTACGATGACCATCATCATCAAGCCTCTTGACGTTGCTACCTACGACAACATGGTGACAGTTCTTGATGAAATGCAGATTAGCGGTATTAATACGTACGTCATTGATAAGGTTACCGAAGACGACCAGAAGCTTCTGACGTTGAAGGGAATCAAGTATGAATGATTGTATAACTAAAAAATGTATTAAGAATTATGGCTAAAATTGATCTTATAGACAATAGTTGGGTTGATCTTGTCTTTGAAGGCAAGAATCAGGCCTACGGCGCCTATCAGCTGCGCAAAAACACTGGTAAGCGTAATCTGTGGTCGATCTTCATTATGCTCATTGCCGCTGCTCTCATTGCCGCCGTTGTAGGCGCAAATGCCATCATCAGTGCTGCCAGCGAAGGCGATGCCGACATCGCAGCAGATGTAAACCTCTCTGCTTTGGCCGAGAAGAAGCCTGAGGTAGAGGAGAAAGCACCTGTGAAGATTGAGGAAGTAAAGCCCGTTGAGCAGGTAAAGAGTTCAATCAAGTTCGTTCCCCCTGTAGTAAAGGAAGATAAGGACGTACATGAAGATAAGGAGTTGAAGAGTCAGGACGAGTTGAACGAGACGAAGACCGCCATTGGTGGTTTCGATGTCAAGGGTAACACCGACGATGCTGATGCCCAGGTGCTGAAGGCAGTCGAGGAGGTGGCTCAGCCTGAACCGAAGCCCGCCGAAGACAAGATTTTCGATGTCGTTGAGCAGGCTCCTACATTCAAGGAAGGCGATGTTCGCGCATGGCTTTCGAAGAACATGCAGTATCCTGCTGTAGCAGCTGAGAACGGTATCTCCGGTCGTGTTGTCGTCGGTTTCGTCGTTGAGCGTGACGGTTCCATCTCTCACGTTCAGGTGCTCCGCGGTGTTGACCCATCGCTCGACAAGGAGGCCGTTCGCGTGGTAAAGTCCATGCCGAAGTGGAATCCTGGCATGCAGAATGGTTCTCCCGTTCGTGTAAAGTACAACGTTCCTGTTCAATTTAAACTACAGTAAAAACATGAAGCGATTATTCAACGTAACAGTTGGATTAACTCTCATAATAGGTTTGCTGTCGGCATGTTCCGACAGCAAACCTAAACATAGTAAATATACCCGTACTGACACCTATTCAGCAGGCGAAATATCATTTGCAGCCGACGAGAGTTTCAGTCCAATCATCAATGAAGAAGTAAAAGTGTTCGAAGCCACCTACCGTGACGCCATCCTGCATCCGGTCTATACCGATGAGTATGCTGCCATGGAGATGCTTCTGAACGACTCTGTATGCCTCGTCTTTGCTTCGCGCAACTTTACCGAAAAGGAGCTGAAGGGCCTGAAGGCCATGGGCGGCGCACCCGTTTCCATGCCCATCGGCTACGACGGCCTGTCGCTGATTGTCAACAAGGCGAACACCGACACCTGCATCACAGTAAAGGACATCCGCCGCATTCTCAGCGGAGAAGTGTCGAAGTGGAAAGAGCTATATCCCAACTCCAAGCAGGGAGACATAGAAGTTGTCTTCGACAACAAGAACTCCAGTACCGTTCGCTGGTGCGTAGATTCCATTCTTGACGGCAAGCCCATCAACAGTCCCAACATCTACGCAGTAAAGACAAGTGCCGAGGTTGTCAACTACGTTGAGAATCATGCCAACTCCATTGGAATCATCGGTTCCAACTGGCTCAACGACAAGCGCGACACGACGAACGTCACCTTCAAGAAGAATATTCAGGTTATGTCGGTAAGCCGCATGGACACGGCCACGGCCATGAACTCATGGAAGCCTTACCAATATTATTTATATAACGGCAACTATCCGCTCATCAGAACCATATACGCCCTGTGCACCGACCCCATCCACGGACTGCCCTGGGGGTTCACACAGTTCGTGTCGTCGCCCAAGGGACAGCTCATCATCTTCCGTTCAAGCCTGCTGCCCTATCGCGGAGACCTGACCGTCAGAGAAGTTAACGTAACTAAATAAGATAAACTTTTGCAGATTCGGAACGTCATAAAGTTGACAAGTTAATGTTTCACACTTAAAAACCAAAAACGATTATGAAAGCAATCAAATATTTATTCATCGGAGCCCTGATGTTGACATGCAGCGCTCCCGCAGTAGCTCAGGACGAAGACCAGGCTACCATCAATGCCATCACCAAAGTCATCAAGGAAAACAAGAGCGGCTTCGACGCTATTGAAGACCAGGTGAAGCAAGTCTATAAGAAAAACAAGAAGAACGCCAAGGTGCTCACCGCTATTGGTGTTGCCTTCAAGGAGGCAAAGGACACCGCCAATGCCCGCGAGTATGCCAACCTGGCACTGAAGGCTGCCAAGAACCACTATGCTCCCGCACGTCTGCTGCTGGGCGACCTGGAGGCTATTGCCGACAATGCCGGCCCCGCCGCCTCTCAGTATCAGATGGCCATCGACGACGACCCGAAGAACCCCGAGGGCTACTTCAAGTATGCCAGCGTCTATCGTAAGGTAAGCCCGAAGCTCGCCGTTGCCAAGCTCGACGAACTGGCCAAGCAGCGCCCCGACGTGGCCGTCAATGCCTTGAAGGCACGCTTCTGGTTCGACGACAAGGAGTTCGACAAGGCCATTGAGACCTATAAGCTTGACCCGCTGGCCAAGCTCGACCGCAGCGACCTGACCAACTTTGCTACTGCCCACTACTTCACCGGCAAGCACGCTGAAGGTCTGCCCATCGTCGAAGAAGGCATCAAGCGCTTCCCGCGCCACGCACCGTTCAACCGTCTCGGCATGTTCTTCAACTATGAGTTAGGCAACTACGACAAGTCACTCGACTTTGCCAACCGCCTGTTCACGCAGTCAGACAGTCTGAAGGCCTCTTGGATGGACCACTTCTATCACGGTCTCTCCCTGCAGAGCGCACGCAGCGACTACGATGCCGCCATCGAGAAGTTCAAGACCGCCCTGAGCATGGATGTTCCTGCAAGCAACAAGCTGAGCCTCATCCAGACCCTCTATACAGCCTACTCTTCAAAGGGCGACTTCGACAATGCCATCAAGTACTACAACGAATACCTGTCAGCAAAGGGCAACCCCAATGCCAACGACTATAACTCATTGGCTCGTATGTACCTGAAGCACGCTGAGGAAGTGGCCGATGCCGAAAAGGAGCAGTGGATGATGAAGGCAGACGCCACCTACGGCGAGGCCATCCAGAAGTTCCCCGCCAATGCAGAGTATCTGAACATTCTGCGTGCCCGTCTGAACGCCACCATCGATGCCGACATGAGCCGTGGTCTGGCAAAGCCTTACTACGAGGCAGCTGCCGGCATGCTTGAAGCCAAGGCAAACCGCGAGGCAGGCGAGAACAACCGTCTCATTGAGTGCTACCGCTACCTCGGCTGGTACTACAACGAGAAGGCCGACAAGGCGCAGTGCCAGAACTACTGGCGCAAGGTGAAGGAGCTCGATCCCACCAACACCGAGGCCGACCAGTTCCTGCAGTAAGTAATTTTCTTCTAATTCGTATTTAAAAGTTCAAGCTGTGGCAGTCTCCATCAGGGGGCTGCCACTTTTTCGTCTAAAAACGCAAACACCTACCATCAAGCAGTCGAAACATTGATGTACAGGTCATTTCAGCCATGGTAGGTGTTGCCCATTTTTTTTGAATTTCAAAAAAAAATGGGAAAAAGTTCATTTTGAAACTCTCTTATTTTGCCTGCAGAGAAGTGCCGTTTAACCAGGAGTGAAGTACCGTTTCGCTCCCCTTTCCCACGGTGGGAACATTTAGGTTTTTGGTGTCGTTCTCGTAAGTAAAATAGTTGCCATTTCTAACCCTATAGTTTAGGTAGGATAAACCTATAGTTTAGGTAAGGAAAACCTATGGTTTAGGTAGGACAAACCTATAGTTTAGGTAAGGAAAACCTATGGTTTAGGTATGCAAAAATACATCATGAAGACTTCAAATTAAGCAATCATGCCCAAAATCTAACTTTTTTGTCGAAATTATTTGGGTAAAAAAGAAATAATTGCTACTTTTGCACAGTAGAAAAAGCACTAACTACTTACCTAAATAAAAAAACAACAGAAACAAGAAAATGCGAAACTACTACAACTACGTGCAAACAATTACCGTGAAAAAAAAACATGGTAAAGAAACAGGCAGCTAACCTTTATAAATCGTTACAGTAATGTTAGAACACATTTCAGAATTCACTACATGGCCGATACTCACGGGCCTCATCATCGGCTACATTGCCAACCGCATTATGAGCGGCGAAGGGAAAGGCTGCTGCATGAATCTCGTCGTTGGCATCGCCGGAAGCTACGCGGGAGCCCTCATCAGTCACCTGCTGAACATCGACCTATTCGGCAAGGGCTATCTCACCAACTTAGCCTTCTGCGTAGTCGGTGCCGTTTGTGTCTTGTGGGTATGGAAAAAACTGTTCGATTAATCCAGATAACACTACTACCTAAAATTAGAAAACAAATAAAATTACTTGAGAAATGATTAATAACTACTACAACTATTTGCGAAATTTCCTGACAATTATCGCAATGCTCATCGTGTGCGGAAATGTTTATGCTCAAACGAGTAAAACGATTAATGCGAAAGAAGTTTGGAATTATGACGACTTCACTATTGGTGAATCATATACAATTACTTATAACAATAAAAGTTTTGCTGCTAATACATGGGAGTTCATAGGTCTGCCGTTCGATGCATCAAAAGCGGTGCTTGATGAAACCTTCGGTGAAAACAACTACCAGATACAACAATTTAACAATATGGATGGCAACACCTTTGTATTCAAGGCAATGGAAACACCATCAATAACAGCCGGCTATCCATATTTGATAAAGGTGACAGAAGCCGTAAGCAATCCAAAATTTGCTAATGTCAACTTTTCGACCGGAACGCCTTCATATTACGGCAATGAAAACGTGCAGCTATATGCAAGCCTTATAACCATGGCTGGTTGGGACTTGATCAACAACCATAATGCCTACAAGTTGATAAATGGAGTACTTACCAAGATGGCATACTATGGAGAAGGAACACCAGAGCAGTCAGACATCCTGCCGCCGGGAGGTTATGTCAAGACTGCCAATAATTCAGTGCCTTCACTGAGCATAGAGGGGTCTTCTGGCTCCGGCGGTGGTGATGACCCTATAGATCCGTCGTCGATGACTCTGCAACAGAAGATTGCCGCAAGGATGCAGTTAACTGATGCTCCAACAGTATATATCACATTGCCAGACATAGGCAACGAAACGCTTGACAGCTATTTGTACAAAACTGGCGGCAATGCTACAACAGCGGCTGATGCTCCATACCGCAGAGCAAGCATTAAGGTTGTAGCCACCGATGATACTACGAGCCCTCACTATATGGAGTCGTTTGAAGAAGATGCAGACCATTTGGAGATAAAAGTACGCGGCAACTCTACCGCCCTGCCAACAACAGTAGATGCCAAGCGACCCTATCGTTTGAAGTTTGCCAAGAAAGATAAGACCACAGGCCAAAACTTCAAGCACGACATGACAAATGCCGGCTACTCCAAACGCAACTGGGTGCTGTTAGCCAATGCATTCGACCATTCTCTGATTCGCAACGCCCTAACCTGCGAATTAGGCAAGATTGTAGGCATGCCCTTCAACCCTGGCTATAAATTTGTTGACCTTGTCATCAACGGCGACTATCGTGGCACCTACCAAATATCTGACCATCCCGAGGTGGATGGAGACCGTATCAACGTGGATGAAGACACAGGATGGTATGTGGAGTTCCAAGGACGTCCAGACATGTGCGACTATCCTATGTGCATTAGTGAGAGTGGCAAAATTACCATGAACATTAAGAATCCGGAACCTGACGACGAAACTGATGAGTCTCAACGCAACGCAATCATTGAGCCAATTAAATCATGGTTTAATGATACATGGGTAAAAGGCTTTGGAATAGGATTCACTAACCCTACAACAGGATGGCGTGCATATAACGACGAAGACGAGTGGCTAAAATTCCTCATCATTACAGAAATTACTGGAGATTACGACGGAATGATGAGCGTAAAGGCTTACCGTGAAGTTGACGGTAAATTATGTCTTGGTCCTGTTTGGGATAAGGATTTGGCTTATGGAAACTATGGCGACTTCGCCACAACCATGGTTGCAGACATTGGCAATGCATCAAGTGTCAATGGATACATCAAAAAGCTCTATAGTGATCCATTATTCGTTAAGCGCTTGAAGGATAAAATGGACGAGTTAGTTAATGGCGGACTCTCCATAACACTTTGTTCCAAGATTGACGAGTTAGCAGGAGTACTTACAAATACCCGAGCTCAAAATACTGAGAAATGGGGAGTCAATGAGAATTACAACATGGAGAAAATCCATGGTCTTGCCAACTACGAAGCATATATTCAGCAACTCAAAGACTGGCTCACAGCACGTATAACATTCGTACAAGGTCAATTCAATCAGTTATACACAGCGGCAAACACGGCTCAGGAAGATGGTTTAACGATTGATGCGGGAAAGACTCAGTCGGAAAATGGAATAGGGGCAGAATTAATTGATAAAATATACAATGTAACTTTGGCGAACAAATCATTTGTTCAAAATCAATGGAATACAATTTCCCTACCTTTCTCAGTTAATGAACAAACACTAAAAGGCATCTTTGGTGACAACTATGAGTTGAAAGAACTGGCAGGAATTTACACAAATGGCACAACATTGTATTTCGCAACGCCAAAGGATAATGCCATCAGCGCAGGTATGCCATATTTGATTAAGCCGTCAAAAGTTGTTGAAGCAAGTCCCATTTTCAACAATGTCACTTTAGCCTACTGTCAGGACTGGAGCAATACTCATAAAGCTTTCGGTGAGAACGTAACTTTCGGTAATTATTCATTCTGCGCAAATCTTTACTTAAACAACACTACATTAACTGATAATGGAACCGACATTCTCATCGGTGGTAATGCTATCACATTTAATAAGCCTACTAAAATAAACACATGGGATAATAATGCGACTCTCAACGGCATTGATGCCTATATCAGAAAAGCCAATGGTGCAGGCGACCCAACCATCAGCTTTATACCAGAAGTGATAGCACAACGCACCCAGAAGAGTGACGTCCCCACCATTTACATTGACACGAAGGACAATGAAGTGATTCAGCCAAGCACGGATGAGTTTGTTCCTGCAGCCATTCAGGTATTTGACAAGAACAACATGATTGGCGGCAACTTTACCGAGACCAACACCTTCATGGAGATTCGCGGCCGAAACAAGACGGAGTGGAGCGACGATGCGATTACGAAGAAGTCATACCGTCTGAAGTTCGCCAAGGACGAAAAGGACGATGCAGGTAACGTGACCACAAGCCACAAACACGACTTGACGGGAGGTGGCTACACAAAGCGCAACTGGATTCTGGTAGCCAACGCTGCCGACGAGAGCATGGTGCGCAATGCCCTTGCTGACGAACTGGGCAAGGCCATGGGATTTGAGTTTACGCCCAACTACCAATTTGTTGACCTCTATATTAATAATGACTATAAAGGTACATACATGGCTACCGACCACGTGGAGGCCGACAAGGAAGGCGACGTTACAAGACGTGTGCCCGTTGACGAGAAACAGGGCTGGCTGCTCGACATGGTAACAGCCGACGGCATTGCCACAGGTGACATCTACGTTGAAGGCAGCGACAGTTACCCCTATATCAACATCAAGAACCCTGAGCCTGGCAAGAAGACGGGTACTGAAGACGAAATCAAGACAAGGGTCAAGACGTTCTTCGACACGCTGTGGAATGCTAATAACGGCACAGGGTTCGACAAGGCTTCGTTTGTCAACTGGTACATTGCCACCGAAATACTGGGTAACGCTTCTGCACTAACCGGCATTTATGCCTACAAGGAGAATGACGCTGAAAGCCTGAAGTTCGGTCCCCTGTGGGGCAATGAACTGGCTTTCGGTAACAGCACGGCTATTGACATGAGTGACCTTAATACCACTAATTCATACAACGGCATGGTTTATCAGAGTGGTACATCCTCAGCATGGAAGACCAAGCTCCAGGCGCTCTGGCAGCAAGGATGGTTCAAGCAGGCCGTGAAAGAACGCTGGGCTGCACTTTACAACAATGGTACTAACGACTTGAAGAGCACCATGCTCACGAAATTCAACGACGTAAAGACCGCTATTAACAAGGCTGACCAGAAGCCGACAGAAGAACAGCTTAACGTAATCAGTACCTATCTTGGAGAGCGTTTTGAATATCTCAACACAAAGTTTGCTGAACTGACTGTCATCAACGGACCGGTAGTTACCATCGGCGCTGGCGGTTACAGTTCATTCTCTTGGGACGGTGCTTTGGACTTCAGCGGCACAGGAGTGGAGGTTTATGTGGCCACCAGCTATGTGAAGGGCATACTGCAATTGGAAAAAGTAGCCGACGGCAAGATACCGGCTGAGACGGGTGTCATACTGAAGGGTAACGAAGGCGAAAAGATTTATCCGCAGACCATATCTGAGAGTGTTTCGCTGACAACAGACAACAAACTGCTAAATACTGCTAAAGCCGCCTTCAACGTGCCATCAGAAAACAGCTACTACGCCCTTGCAACGCTGAACGGCAAGACGGCACTCTACAAAATACGGTCAGGTGTTACGATTCCTCAGAACAAGGCATACCTTTGCGTGGAATCGCAGCAAGCTCCTGCTGCCATCTTCTTCGGCGATATTGACGGTGGCACTACTGGCCTCAACGAAATTAGCGTGAACGCTGACAGCCAGCATGAAGCGGTATATGACTTGCAAGGCCGCCGCATGAAGGGCAATCTGGCAAAAGGAATCTATATTAAGAACGGCAAAAAGTTTATTGTAAAATGAAAAAATCATATATCACTCCGCAACTGGAGATAGTGGCATTCCAAACAGCACCAACCATGCAAACCATCAGTACCGGGCAAGGTGAGATTACAGACCCAGGACAGATTCAGGCCATTCGTTGGGCTGGTGAGTTTGAAGACATAGACGAATGGGAAGAGTGGATGGACGAATACGACGAAGTATGACCATTGCGCCACCGTCCTACAGATACTAACAAAGAAGGCCTCTCTGCTTTTGCAGGGGGCCTTTATTCGTGTTACATCAGACGTTCATCACTCTTGTCCTCTGTTTTTTCATGTCGTTTGATCACTTGTAAGTTGTTGGCAGATGTCTTCCGCCATAGCGTTGAGGGCTATGCAATCTGCACGGCTAATGTGTCGTTTCGTTCCGTCATACGGCCAAGGACTCAGGATGAGCAACCGCCCTTCAGCACACGCGTCGAAAAGGTAGTCTGCAGGTTTGAAATAGTCCCGGAAACCATTATCAGCAAGCAATACAAACGGTTTCTGCTCCTTCAACAATACCTGCATAACCATTTTTTCTTGTTTAGATATGAAGGGTGAAATCATAACGACCCCTTTACGTGCCAACAAGACACGGCTGTTCATGTAATCGCGCAGGGCTTGATTGTCTCCATGCTCCGCCGCCTTGACCATCAGGCTCCGCACATGTACGACATCGAAGTGCTTTTCCATTAGCAATGCCACGTTACCTACGCCGTCATATTTCCGGCCGCCAATCTCAATATCTTTCTGCACCCGGAAATAACCGGGCTTCAGGCGCTTGGTAGCTAACCGTTGCGGGTTCATCTCGGCTCCTGCCATTGCCATTGCTGCTGTTCTGCCATATCAACCATTTATCATGCTTTATTCAATGTCATCTTGCTGCATGCTACTTGGCTGCAAATGTATCATTTTTCTGTCAGCGGGCAAAGTATATGGAAGGATTTTCGACCAAAAGCGAGAAAAATAGAGGTCATTTTGCAGAAATTGAACCAAACAAGAATTAAAATGGAAAGAAAATCGTAACTTTGTCGCCATGAACGTTGAAGGAATACAAGGAAAGCGTATTGCCGTGCTGCTATCGGGCGGTGTAGATAGTGCTGTCGTGGTTCACCAGTTGGCTGAACTGGGACTGAAGCCCGACTGCTTTTACATTAAGATAGGCCCCGAGGAGCAGGAGGAATGGGACTGCTCGAGCGAGGAAGACATGGAGATGGCCACTGCCGTGGCCAGGAAATATGGTTGCCTGCTGGAGGTGGTTGATTGCCACAGGGAGTACTGGGACCAGGTGACTCGCTACACGATGGAGAAAGTACGCCAAGGGTTTACACCCAATCCTGACGTGATGTGCAACCGACTCATTAAGTTTGGGGCCTTCCACGAGAAACGCGGCAAGGACTACGACCTCATTGCCACAGGCCACTATGCACAGACCGAGGAAGAAGAAATCTCTGTGACGGTTGACGGTAAATGGTCAAGCAGTAAAATAAAATGGCTCTGCACCAGCCCCGACCCTGTGAAGGACCAGACGGACTTTCTGGCACAGATATACGACTGGCAGCTGCGAAAGGCGCTGTTCCCCATAGGCCACATGATGAAGGAAGAGGTGCGCCAGATTGCCGAGCGTGAGCACCTGGTGAATGCCAGGCGCAAGGACTCGCAGGGCATCTGCTTCTTAGGCAAGATTAACTATAACGACTACCTGCGCCGCTACTTAGGCGAACAGCCGGGGGCGGTGGTAGAACTGGAAACTGGCAGGCAGATAGGCCGGCACAAGGGTTTGTGGTTCCACACCATCGGCCAGCGTCACGGACTGGGCTTCGGCGGCGGTCCGTGGTTTGTGGTAAAGAAGGACATGGCCGGCAACATTCTGTACGTCAGCCACGGCTACGACCCTGAGACGGCCTACAAGCAGGAGTTCTCTGTACACGACATGCACTGGCTGACGAAGGACATGGCGGAAGGCAATGACAGCATGGAAATTACCTTCAAGATACGCCATACGCCAGAGTTTCACAAGGGAATCATGACAAAAGGAAGTGAGGGCGGCATGCCTGAAGGTCAAGGTCAGAGGTTTCTGGTCAAGAGCCTCGACGGTGCCATTCATGGTGTGGCTCCCGGGCAGTTCTGCGTCATTTACGACAAAGACCACCACCGCTGTTTCGGTTCGGCCGAAATAACGCTATAAAATACAACAAACCTATATGCATATCGAGACGCTACTGAGCCTAATTAACCATATACCCCTATTCACTATTTCTACAGGCATGTGGATGGGCATTGCCGTCAGCATTGTCATTGTCTGGATTTTGTTTTTCTATGACAGGCTTTACCGTCAGATGGAGGAGAAGGAGTCGAAAGCCATTCTCCACGAGAACAGCCGCCTGGCCATGATTCTGCAGACCGACAACACCCGGGTATGGACCTACAGCGTGACAACCCGCAAATACCAGCGTCTGAACAGCGAAGGCATGCCCGAAATGGAATACACGCCCATCGATTTCTCACGTTTCTTCAACCATGACGACTTTGAGGAAATGCGCAACGAGATATTCTCTATCAGGGACGGGAAAAAAGAGTTTATCACCATTCACATGCGGGGGCCGCAGACGACGGCCGGCACAGAGCAACGCCACTACGAGATAAAAATCACCGTCTGCAAGCGCGATGCTGACGGCAAGCCGCAACTCCTGTTGGGCGTACAGCGGGACACGACCCGCGAACGGCAGCAGCGCGACCACGAACGGGACGAGCTGCTGACCTACCAAAACGTCTTCAACACCCCGATACTCGACATGGTGTTCTACGACGAGAACGGCATACTGACCGACATTAACGACATGGCATGCAGGGATTTCGGCATTGCCAACAAACACACCATCATTGACTCGCACGCACATCTGCGACAGCTGACCTATTTGGACGACATAGACATCAAGACGCTGGAAAAGACGCAATGCACCTCGATTATTGACGTCAAGAAGATGGAACGCGAAGGGCGCCGCGGTGCCGGAGTGGAGTTTGAAGGCACTATCTATTACGAAATGATGCTCTACCCCATTCGCGACGAGCAGGGAGAACTGCTGGGCTTCTTCCTGCAGGGACGTAACATTACCGACATGGTGGAGTCGTTCCAGACACAGCGGAAGACCATGCACGAACTGCTTGTGGCCACCAACTCCATCAAGGCATACATTGAAAACATCAACATGGCCCTGCAGACATCAGAATGCCGCATCATGAACTATCTGCCTGACAGTCATACGCTACAGATAACCAGCGACTTGAACATGCCGCAATACGAGCTGTCTCAAATACGGGCGCTCGACTTCATTCACCCCGAGAACCGCCTGACCGCCCGCAGACTGCTACACCAGATGGACCACCGCAGCCTCAGGAACATTCACGAACAACTGGAAACCATTTTCCCCTCTGGCGAAGGGTCTAACATCTGGCTCACGCTCAACGGCATACCCATGTATGACAAGGACGGAAACATTACCCACTACTTCGGCATGAGCCGTAACGACACGAAACTCATTACGACACAACTGCACCTGAAGGCCGAAACGCAAAAGGCACAGGAGGCCGAAGCATTGAAAAACATGTTCCTGCTGAACATGAGCTACGAGATTCGCACACCACTGTCAACCGTCATCGGTTTTGCAGAGCTGTTTGACCATGAGCACAACCCTGCCGACGAGCCCATCTTCGTAGAGGAAATCAAGAAGAGTTCCGACTCGCTGCTGACACTTGTTAACGACATTCTCTACCTCTCAAGAATTGACGCCCACATGGTAGAGGTCAACAAACAGCCGATTGATTTTGCAGTCTCGTTTGACGCCCATTGCCACATGGGATGGAGCAGCAACAGCAACCCACGCATCAAGACCATCATTGAGAATCCCTACGAACACCTGTTGCTGGACATTGACGAGCAACTGCTCGGACAAGTCATTGAGCAACTTATACAGAACTCCGTCTTCTATACTCACGAGGGCATCATCCGTGCCAAATACGAATACCGCTCGCAGGCACTCAACATAACCATCGAAGATACCGGCGGAGGCATTAGCAAGGACATCATGCCCCACCTCTTCGACCGTTTTACTGACAAGCAGAGCAGGCACTTGGGCAGCGGACTGACGCTACCCATCATCAAAGGACTGATAGAACTCATGGGGGGCACCATTGAAGTGACCTCAGAAGTGGGTACCGGCACCACCATCTGGGTTACGATTCCCTGTGAACTCTACAGCCGGGAAATGAAGACGTTGAAAGTTGAAGACTGAAAATTATTGACGCATGCATATACTACTCTATTCCAGCATAACCATTTTCGGCATGGTAACCATGATGGCCTTCGCGCTCATCCTGGTGAGCGCTGCCGTTTACCAACTGGTGAAAAGACGAGTCAGGAGAGCAACGGCGGGTGCCATAGAGGCCAACGCCATACTGCAACAGGCCCTCAGCATGAGCGACCACCTCATTGTGGAACTCAACCTGACGAGCAACCTGTTCCGGAATGTTCACGGCAACCAACTGCCTGCCGACGGCGTACCCCTCGCTGACATACGCCAGCTGGTACACCCTGAAGCACTGGAAATCTTCGATAACTTCATAGAGCAAATGCGGTCAGGCGACAAACGCGAAGCTACCCTGAGCTACCTGTTCAACGTCAACTATGGCGAGGGTGACCCCGTATGGCACCAGGTGCGCAACAACGCCATTCTGGAGTACAACCAGCAGGGACAGCCTGCCACCATTACCTTCACCATGACCGACCTGACCGACGAGGCGCGGCACAACCAGAAAGGCGATGAGATGTCGCAACGATACCAAGACCTCTTCGAAGACTCCATCATCGGCATTTCCTTCTACAACGCTGACGGCTACCTCATTGACTGCAACAAAATGATGCGTGAGATATGCAACTTTGAAAGCCGCTACGACAGCTTCTATTACGACAGCTGCATCTTCGACCTGGCCACCTACCCCAACTTAAGCAGAGAGCGCGTGGAGGAATTCTGGTGTTGCATGAAACTCGACTCACCGAAGCGCGACGTCAACAAATACGTAGAATTGCACGTACACCCCATCAACGACAGCAAGGGAAGACTGCAGTACATCGCCATGGTGGCCCGCGACATTACCGAAGAGCGTAACCTCTACATGCAAAGCAAGCTGAACGACGAGCAAATCAGGAAAGCCAGTCAGGAAATACGCCGCTACGAGGAACAGCTGCGCTACCTGCTCGAAAACAGTAAGATGCTGGTATGGCGCTCAACGTTCGACAGTCACGAAATAGAATTCCTGCAAGACTTGCAGCACCCCGTGGTCAGAATGCCTTTCGAGGATTTCCTCGATACGCTGCAGACCGACGAACAGGAAGCAGGCATGCTGCGGCTGACACGTACCGTCGCGGAGCGCCCTGCCAACATGAACACCATTACGCGGCCGTTCAAGAATCTGCTTGTCAACGACGACAAGGTCTATTGGTACACCATGAACAGCATTCCCAACTACAACGAGCAGGGAGTACAGACAGGCTACTTCGGACTGATACGCGATATTACCGAACTGATTGAGGAACAGGAAATGCTCAAGCAGGAGACGGAACGCGCCAATGACTCGGACCGTATGAAGAGTTTGTTCCTGGCCAACATGACACACGAAATACGCACGCCGCTGAATGCTATCGTCGGCTTCAGCGACTTGCTGCAGGCCATTGAAGCTCCCGAGGAGAAGAAGGAAATGATGCGCATCATCAGAAACAACTGCGACATGCTGCTGCGACTCATCAATGACTTCCTGGCCTTCTCGACCATCGAGACCAACGGTGTCAACCTCACCCCTGCCGCCGTCAACTTCGCCGACGCGTTTGACGACCTGTGCGTGTCGCTGGCACAGCGCACCGCCGACACTGCCGTTGCCTTTATCAAAGACAATCCCTACACCCTGCTGAACACCACGCTCGACATGGAACGCATCGGGCAGGTAATTACCAACTTCGTCACCAATGCCGTTAAATACACCACGCAGGGGCATATCAAGGTAGGCTACCGGGCGGAACAGCGTGACGGCCATGACGGCCTCTACATCTACTGCGAAGACACAGGAGCAGGCATTCCCAAGGCCGAGCAGGAGCGCATCTTCGACCGCTTTGTGAAACTCAACGATTACGTGCAGGGCACAGGACTGGGGCTGAGCATCAGCAAGGCCATTGTCAAATGCTGTCAGGGACAGATAGGCGTAACGTCAGAAGTAGGCCAAGGCTCCACCTTCTGGTTCTGGATTCCCTGCGAATGGTAGCCCCCCCATTCGTCCTCCAAGGGGGGGCATGAATGATGCATTACATGATGCATTTTTCCACCCAATAGACACAGATGCCGGCCAGATAACCGACAAAGGCTATCCACGTAATGCGCTTCAGGTACCAGCCGAAGGTAATCTTCTCCAAGCCCATGACGACCACACCGGCGGCAGAGCCGATAATCAGCATCGAGCCACCCACACCGGCACAGTAGGCCAACAGCTGCCAGAAAATGCCGTCAACAGCCATTGCACTGGTCGGGTCAGTTGCTACCGGATACATGCCCATGCAACCGGCAACGAGAGGCACGTTATCGACAATCGACGAAAGCACACCAATAATGCCGTTTATCAGGTAGTAATTACCCTGGAACGTTTCGTTCAGTCCCTCACCGAGAGCAGTCAGCACGCCCACCTCCTGCAGCACGGCCACAGCCATCAGAATACCCAGGAAGAACATGATGGTAGAGAGGTCAATCTTTGTCATGATGTCGCTGACGCGCTTGGCCATGGTGTCGTCTTCTGAAGTGTTGTAATGGAAGATTTCCGTCACCGTCCACAGCACGCCTAATACCAACAGGATGCCCATGAATGGCGGCAGATGGGTCAGCGTCTTAAAGACCGGAACGAAGCACAGGCCGCCCACGCCGAGCCAGAAAATCATGTTGCGTTGGGTCTTGGTGAACTGGCTGACTACTGTCGCCGTCAGGTTTTGCTCCTCATCGAAGTTTCCCTTCAGCGAGAAACTGAGGATGGCGGCGGGAATGACCATTGACACTAACGAAGGAATGAAGATTTCCGTCAGCACACCCTGCGTCGTTATGACACCCTTAATCCAGAGCATGATGGTGGTAACGTCGCCGATGGGCGAGAAAGCACCGCCGGAATTGGCAGCAATAATAATCAGGGCAGCATAAAGCAGACGTTCCTCACGCGACTGCACCAGCTTGCGCAGCACCATGACCATGACGATGCTGGTGGTCAGGTTGTCAAGTATGGCCGACAGGAAGAACGTCATGAAGGCCATGCGCCATAGCAGTTTGCGCTTGGAACTGGTCTTCAGCGCGTCACGCACGAAGTTGAAGCCACCGTTACTGTCAACAATTTCGACAATCGTCATGGCTCCCATCAGGAAGAACAGCGTGCCAGCCGCGTCGCCCAGGTGGTGCTCAATAACCTCGGCAATATGGTGCAGCACGTCGCCCTCAGCCACTTCCGGATAATAAGCTGCCGGACCCACCATCAGCAACGTCCAGCAGCCGACACACATCAACAGGGCGACGGCGGCCTTGTTCACTCGCGTGAGGCTCTCCAAGGCTATGCACAGATAGCCCGTGACGAAGAGCGTCACAATGCAAAAAGTTAAAGTTGTCATTTTTCTCTGCTTGTTTTAGTAAATTTGCCGCAAAGGTACAAAATAATTCATAATACGTAATTCATAAATACTCACAATTAGTATTTTTTATAGGTGTTCGTGACCTTTAGTTCATAATTATTTTTTAACTTTGCAGTCTATGAACGAAAACTCAAAACAAGAAATCTGGAGCGAGAACGTCATTCTGGCAGATGCCGACTATGTTGACCGCGTGGCGTTCGACCTCATCGTAAACTTCGAGCGCATGCTGGAACGACCCATACCGCAGGCCGACTTGGCACGCTGGATTGACTGCGTGGCACTCGACGGCGGACTGCGGCCAGCCCCCGAGGAACAAGGAGCAGACAACACGGAGCATACAGGCACACAGGTCATCCTGCTGCACGACAAGGCCAAAAGCCGACTCGAGAACTTTGCGCCAGGTCACTTCGCCGACGAACTGGACGGCAAGGCCTTCAGCGACCAGTTAGGAGAATTCACCATCAGCTGCATACCCGTAGAGCAGCTGACCACCATGGAAGAACTGTTCTGCGAATCGCTGCAACACATCAGCCGGCAAGCAGAGGTCAAGCGGCTCATGGCCGTCTGCGACGAGCAGTACTACGACCGCATCAAGGCCACGCTCAACAATCTCGCACCCCGGGAGCACACCACAACCGTCTTCACCATGCAACCCGTGCCAGGTGGCCGGTTCATGCAGCAAATATTGGGTTTCTCACTCATGGCAGCATTGGGCATTCAATCAGCGGAAATTGAAGAATCAACAAATAAATAGTAAAATTGTAAATCCTTAAATTGTAAATATCAAAGATGAGTAAAGTACTAATGATTGGCGCAGGTGGCGTAGCCACCGTGGCAGCCCACAAGATTGCACAGAACGCTGACGTGTTCACCGAGTTTATCATTGCAAGCCGCCGCAAGGAGAAATGTGACGCGATAGTAGAGGCCATCCACAAGAAAGGACTGACCATGGACATCAAGACCGCACAGGTAGATGCCGACGACGTGGAACAGCTGAAGGCGCTGTTCAACGAACACAAGCCCGACCTGGTCATCAACCTCGCCCTGCCCTACCAGGACCTTACCATCATGGACGCCTGTCTGGCCTGCGGTTGTTCCTATCTGGACACCGCCAACTATGAGCCGAAGGACGAGGCACACTTCGAGTATTCCTGGCAGTGGGCTTACCGCGACCGTTTCCGCGAGGCCGGACTGACCGCCATTCTCGGCTGCGGCTTCGACCCCGGCGTCACCAGCATCTTCACCGCCTACGCCGCCAAGCACCACTTCCAGGAGATGCAGTACCTGGACATCGTCGATTGCAATGCCGGCGACCACCACAAGGCATTCGCCACCAACTTCAACCCCGAAATCAACATCCGCGAAATCACGCAGAAGGGACTCTATTGGGAAGACGGCAAGTGGATTGAAACGGAACCGCTGGAAATTCACAAGGACCTGACCTACCCCAACATCGGACCGCGCGACAGTTATCTGCTGCATCACGAGGAGATTGAGTCGTTGGTCATCAACTACCCGACGATTAAGCGGGCCCGCTTCTGGATGACTTTCGGACAGCAATACCTGAAGCACCTCGAGGTCATACAGAACATCGGCATGAGCCGCATCGACGAAATAGTATATGAGGCACCTTTAGCCGACAACCCCGACCAGACCGTAAAGGTGAAAATAGTACCACTGCAGTTCCTCAAGGCCGTGCTGCCCAACCCGCAAGACCTCGGCGAGAACTACGAGGGCGAGACCAGCATTGGCTGCCGCATACGTGGCATCGGCAACGACGGCGAGCAACATACCTATTATATATACAACAACTGCTCGCACCGTGCCGCCTACGAAGAGACCGGCATGCAGGGCGTCAGCTACACCACTGGCGTGCCCGCCATGATAGGAGCCATGATGTTCTGCAAGGGACTCTGGCGCAAGCCAGGCGTCTTCAACGTCGAAGAGTTCGACCCCGACCCCTTCATGGAGCAGCTGAACCAGCAGGGTCTGCCCTGGCACGAGATTCACGACGAAGACTTGGAATTATAAACTAAAATAAATAACTATGGCAAAAAAAGAAACCGAGGGCGAAGCCCTCACCCCACAGCAGGAAAAACTGAAAGCCCTGCAGGCCGCCATGTCGAAGATTGAAAAAGACTTCGGCAAGGGAAGCATCATGCGCATGGGCGACGAAAAGATAGAGAATGTCGATGTCATTCCGACAGGCTCCATCGGACTGAACGCCGCACTGGGTGTGGGCGGCTATCCCCGTGGACGCATTATTGAAATCTATGGACCGGAGTCCAGCGGTAAGACCACGCTGGCCATCCATGCCATTGCAGAGGCACAACGCATGGGCGGCATTGCCGCATTCATCGACGCTGAACATGCCTTCGACCGATTCTATGCTGAAAAGCTGGGCGTTGACATTGGCAACCTCTACATCTCGCAGCCTGACAATGGTGAACAGGCGCTTGAGATTGCCGACCAACTCATCCGTTCGAGTGCTATCGACATCATCGTCATCGACTCCGTGGCTGCACTGACACCCAAGAAGGAGATTGAGGGCGACATGGGCGACTCTGCCGTTGGTCTGCATGCCCGACTGATGAGTCAGGCCCTGCGCAAGCTTACCTCAACCATCGCCAAGACCAACACCACCTGCATTTTCATCAACCAGCTGCGTGAGAAGATCGGCGTGATGTTCGGCAATCCCGAGACGACCACCGGTGGTAATGCCCTGAAGTTCTACGCCTCAGTGCGTCTTGACATCCGCAAGTCATCAGCCATCAAGGACGGCGACAACGTGCTGGGTAACCTCACGAAAGTTAAAGTGGTAAAGAACAAGGTGGCTCCCCCCTTCCGCAAGTGTGAGTTTGAAATACTCTTCGGCGAAGGCATCTCAAAGATTGGCGAGATTGTTGACCTTGGCGTAGAATACGGCATCATTCAGAAGAGTGGCTCGTGGTTCTCCTACGGTGGCAACAAGTTAGCCCAAGGGCGCGACGCCACCAAGCAGCTGTTAGCCGACAACCCCGAGCTCTGCGACGAACTGGAAGCCAAAATCATGGAAGCTATCTCAGACAAGCAGTAAAACGAAGCATCTGATAATCATAAGAAAGGCGGTCACTTCTATCGTGGCCGCCTTTCTGAATTATTAGGGCTCCGGAGGCGTGGGTTTTTCTTTCTTCTCCGTGAGAACCTTGCGGAACTTAATCCTCTTCAATGCCTCCTTGATTTCCTTGTCAGGAACCAGCACAAGATGTACGTTCTTGACACAGTTGCCGGCCTTGTACTCCTCGGAGGTTGCCGTTCCGCCGGAACTGATGCCCAGTTTCAACGTACCCAGATGAGGGATGCGGATGGCATGGCCATTACACAAGAGTTCACGCGCCTGCTTATTCACAGCATCATTGATTACCAACACCTTGGCGCGTTCAATCTTAGAGTCACTGGCAATGTGGTTAGCCAGTTCGTCACTCACGATGGTCGGCAACAACTTGACACGGAAGTACCAATAGCCAAAGTAATCCGACTTGCGGTTGTTGTTCTGGTAAGGAACAACATCAATCATACCAGTCATAATAAAACCCTTTCTTTTGTTTAGTCAGACAATGATTTCAACATACTACCCTTCAGTCTCCCACTCGCTCTTGTCGGTCTCGAACTTCACGGAACGAAGTGCTTCCTTAATCTCCTCGCAAGGAGTAAACAGCAGACGTGCCTTCTTAATCTGCTTGGCACTGAGATACTTGCAGATGTCATCCTTCGTAGGGTCGAACTCCGGGTGGCGTTCCTTTATCTCTGCCTCAGAGACACCTTTCGACGAGACACCAATCTTGAAGATTCCGAGTCCCTCGACCTTAATGGCGTGGCCGTTGCATACCAATTCCTTGATCTGCTTGGCTTCAGCATCATAGACGGTGGCAATCTCACTCTTCTCAATGTTAGAGTCCAGAGCAGCATGCTCACAAAGCGTAGATTCATCAATTGGCGTTGCCTGATAGGCGCGGCCGTAGAAGAATTTGTACTGATCAGACTTAGGGTTGTTATTCTGATACAGCTTAATCTTAATTTTACCCATAACTAATAACATTTAAATGGAGTAAAGTTTTTATTAATCCCAGAAATCTACCAATCCCATGATGTTATCAGGGTGGAAGCGAGAGTCCTCAATAGTCACCACAGGCATTTCAACGATTAATCTGTCAATGCGGTAACTGTAGAGTGCGTTCACCATATTTTCATAGTCGCGACGTTTCAGCGGGTTTGGAAATCCCTTGTTGTCACAAAGGTAGAGATTGACACCCATGTCGATGTAGTTGTCACTGTCCAGCGGAACTATCCACATGAAGTTCTGATGGTTCAGCCGCAGGCGAGGACAATCTACCCACTCATGATAGTGCTTGTACCTGATGGGAATCTCGCCTCGGGGCAGACAAGAAACGTTTATGACATTCAGTTTTGCCAGCCAGATGGCCTTCCAGCTCTTTCTGTGCCCTTCAGCACTCAGTACGAGTCGGCCTTCCTCCACATCACGATAGCGTGTGATGTCTGTCAGTCTCAATTCATTTTTCTTTGTTTCCATTTTTACATCAGTTTTTTTGACTTTCCGTCGTTTTCTGATGCAAAGTTAAAGACAATAACAAAATAAAAATTCCACAATATCCTCAAATCGTGAATATTGTGGAATAGGTGGAAAAGATGGAAGATTCTGGTGGAAACGGGGTGGAAAAACCCCGTTTTACACCGTCATCTCGTCCAAATTCAGATAAAGATTCAAGTCATCGCACAGGCTATGAAGCCTCCGGAAGCCCTTGATGGATTGTTTCGTGTTCTTTTTCTGCATGAAGACACGCTCATCCCAAAGGTTAAAAGGCGTATCGCCCAGATAGCCGCTCTTATACAGGTTGATGGCCTCTTCTACCTTTTCAAGTTTTGCCTCCGGATACCAGCAACGCATCTGCTTGACGAAATCCGTAACCTCGTAACGGTCTTTCCTGATCAGATCGTGGTCTTTCAGATAACGCCACAAGGCGAACCAGTCGTAGTTGCACACTACCCTGTGGACGAAATTCTCCTCCAACCATTCGCGCAGCTTATTCAAGTTCAGTTTGGAACCATTGTGGATTTCCACGAAAATCAGGTTTATCTTCGCAGTATTGATAATCTCCATAGCAGCTGCCAATGCACTTTTCTTTCTGTTTTCCCTTGCCAATGCCTTGTACGAGAAGCGCACATTGCCCGACAGAACCTCATTTAGCGACGTGTGCAGGTGCTCCACCTTGTCAATATGTACGATGGAAACCGTATTCCTACGCTCCAGACGTGCTATCAACTGTTTCAGCGATGAAATCTCAGACTGCTGCCTGATAATGATATCCTTCAGGGCATTGGCGTTTTTCGCCTTCTCAATCTTGACTATAACCGGATCTTTCTCAGGTGACGCAGGCAAAAACTCCGGGCCACCACCCTTCCCTTCATGATTGGAATATACCAACCTCATCATGCCAATCCTTCCGGAAGGACCCGTCATTCTGATTGCCATCCCATTTCTCATCTTATTACCTCCTTTCTTATTTGATTATGATGCTGCAAATATAAGCATTATTTTAATATCCCCATTGTTTTTGTGAATATTTTTTGCAAAAACATCTTTTTTTTTGCTTTCGCAGTTCATTCTCCACACTTTTATGCCCCGCGGTGTGAACTTTTGCCCGCCATCTTATCAACTTTTGTTCGCCAACTTACCAACTTCGTCGGCATTTCTTGATACCGCGGCGCACAAAACTATACATTATCTTCAACAAAAGTCGATACCATCTCACGTTAAAGTTGATGCCACCGCCGACAAAAGCCGATGCTAATAAAATGGATGATCCAAAAAAATATCAAAAATCATTGTATTTTATAATTCCAAAAGCCAATTTCATCCGAAAAACACCACTATTTCATCAAAAAAACATTTTTTTTCTTTTTACTTCCAAATTTATTTACTACCTTTGCATTTGACCCTTTATGTCATATTCTTCTTTGTTACAGCCAGACGTGTCTGGAAAAGCATTAGAGGAATGACAGCCTACGCCTGGCCAAAGTATGCAAAATCTAAAGGTTGAGCTAACTAAGGAGGGGAGTTTAGAGGATTCTAAGATCATCTAAAAAGGGAAAGGGGGCCACTATATTTGAAAAGGCGTTACTTGACGCTTTGTTCTTGACTCTTCGGAATCTGGCAGTTCCAAAACTTGTAGTCAAACAACAAAGCAACAATGACGTCCATGGGTGTGATATATAATAAAGTATTATTATATTTTCATACAGGCGTGGGCTTCGGCGTTGCTCGTTTCGACTACAAAAGCAATGCCAGAGCTTCGAAGAGTGGAATGAGCAGCAAGACTGACTCTCACGCTCTTTTTTTGTATAGTAGAGAACCGTAGATAATAGCGTCCTGTAGGAGAGTGCAGGATTATGTTTAACAACCACTAACGTAACATGAAAAGATTACCGGAGTTCTCTACCAAGAATTACAAAACAGCAGGCTATATAGTTGCGACAGCAATAACCATAAGCGGTTTATGGCTAATTTATCAGATACTTTTTCATTCTGATATTTCTTTTTCTGCTAATTGGAACATGTTCGACTCCGTGTTGATGTGGCCACTATACATAATCGGGCTAATAGTCATGTTTGCCAATTGGAGCAAGTTTAGTATTTTTTCCTTTGACACTTACGAGAAGACGACCTACGAAGATGGGCGTGTCGAAGTAAAACGTAACTGGGATATTATGGAATGGATGTTGGGACATGTTATATTTCCCTTCTTCGGAAGATTCTTTTTAGTTCCAGTTATTGTCGCGGCTATTATTTATTATCCTCTGATGTGCATCGTTCATTTAATCGGAGCAGTTTTCCCCTATATTGTTTCACTAATAATTATATGTATTATTGTCGTTTCATGGAAGTTTACCAGTTGGTTTCAATTCAGATACCATTCCATTTTGATTGTATTGATTGGGATATTCTTTACCGCAATCTTTGCCGTAAGTGGCTACAAAATTGAAAAGCCCCATAATCCGCGTCCTCCAAAGGAAGAGCAGCCAACCATTAACACCCCCCGAAAACCATCAGATGATAGTAAGCCAACCTCCGGCAATACTAATGGCACTCCTGACGAAAATAAAATTCCTGAGGATCCAAATAATGGTGGTGATGATTCTGACGAATTTGACAACAATCCAACGACTCCTACAACATATCAAGGTGGCGGCGGCAGCACTCCTTGCGACGGATTATTAGGATTATTGCCTAATGGTACTACAGAATACAAAGGAGACATGGCTGGATTCCCCATAGAGTTTATCATAACGAAAAAAGAAGAGAATGGAGAGTTAAGTGCTGTATATAAAAACATCAAGTATGGAGCAACAATGAAGCTCAAGGGAGAGCCTGTATCAGACATCAGTTGCGACGTAAGATTCCTTGGCAAAGTAAAACAACAGGAATGGACGTTTACACTAAGCGGTACAACCGAAGAGATAATAGGAAAAGCCCAAAGCAACGATGGCAAAAACCTAAAAGTGCATTTGCACAAGAAAGAAGAATCAGAAGACGAATTTGATTAAACCGTATTAAGGCATGAGCGCATTTTTCAACATATTGTCACATAGCATAGGGAGCCTGTTTTTAGGTATTCTGATAACCTTATCAGGTATGACTCTTACGTTGTTTATTATCAAATCTTGGCATAAGAACAAGCATTTTACAACGTTAAGTTTCCTGATAGCAGGTATTCTATTTCTGATTTTGTCTTTCCATTCTGTAATTATTTGCGGAGCAGTAACCATCAAAGGATACGGTAATGAAGTGGAAAGATTTATCAACTCTTATGTATCATTACTTCCTAATGATTATGTTATTACCCAAGAGGACAGTCAGTCCATCTTAGAGAATCTGAACAAAGAGCTTCCATTAGTAGGGCACTATGTCAACTGGGCGGATTTCTACGGTCATACTCCTGGGGACATTGCGCATGCCATGAATAAAAAGTTGCAGAGTTTTATGAATGAATATATTTTAAAGCATAGTCTTTTCATACTTGCATTTGTTGTGCTTGGCGCATTTCTCATCATTAAGACGATGGAAAGTTCGCGAGCTGGAAGAAGACAGCCATTACGTAGCGCGAGGACGAAACATTATGACGATTTCTAAATAACTTAAAACAATAAATTACTATGGCAAATCATTTATTTATCGGACTAGGAGGTACAGGAGGAAAAATACTGCGTGAACTACGAAAGCGTGTCTATGAGGAATTCCGTTCCAATGAACCTGGGAACGGCATTTTCCTGGATTATGCCTATGTAGATTCTTCTCCTGCCGACTTAGAGGACAGGACAGGCTGGAAAGTTTTGGGCAAAAGTGTACATTTAGGTACTGCACAAAAAGTAAACATCAATGGTATTAGTGCCAGCGTGCTGGGGAATATCAACTTATACCCTGGACTAAAAGGATTCCTTAACCCGAATGACTTGCATCTGATGCAACAAGAGATGGGTGCTTTGATTTCTGCCGGCATAGGGGGACAGAGGCGCCGTCTGGGACGTACATTGATGGCCAACAATATCTGTGACACCAATAATCCTAACAATTTTGAGGCTATTATTCGCGGAGCTGTCGGTCGGCTGCAACATGACAGCAACGACCAAGATGTTACGTTCCACATCTGTGCAGGACTCGCAGGCGGAACTGGATCCGGCTCAATTATTGACGCAATAGCTCAGATTAGGACGTGGTTCCCATATCAAGAAGACACTCACGCTTTCAAAATCCGCCTTTTCATCTATACTCCAGAACGCACATTGGTTTCATCCAAACATGACGCAGGCTTCTATCAAGCTAATGGCTATGCGGCTCTTCTGGAGTTAAATGCATTGAGCATCGGTAAGTATTACCCGACCGACGTAAAGGGTGAGAAAGATATCATTACAGGTGAAGTGCGCAGATTACTGAGCAATCAAGAAGCATTTGAATCTGCCTATATATATACAAATGTAAATGAACAAGGAAAAGTGCTTGACCTTGGCAACGGGCTTCCAGCAGCGGTAGCTGATTTTATTTTCCAGACGACAATAGCAAGTGCTATGTCTGGGTCGGCAGGCCAACTAAACAGGCTCGTTGGTTGCGAGAATGACGGAGCCGACCCGGAGAAAGACCAGTCAGGGAACAATGCTCACAGCCGAAAATTCCTTTCGTTTGGCATCAGCCGCATAGAATTCCCAGAGACGGAGATTCGTGAGTTCATGACATACACTTACGCTTTACAAGCAGCCCGGCAACTTACATTTAACATGTGGCAAGACGGTATTGGCTATGGGGAACGGACAATAGATGAGGTAGGCATGGGTTTTGCCGACGAAATAAAAGATAAGAAAAACCGCGAGGGGCTCATGCTAAGTAATAACTATCTGACATTAGCCAAGCCAATTGTTGAAGGCCCATCAACAAAACGTTGGAGACTTTTTGAAGAGACATGGGAGAAAAGGACTCAGGCAGATGCAGATGACGTACAAACCAATGTTGAGAAAAAAAGTTGGTTAGGTGAGTTTGGGCGCAGATGCGACGAATTCTTCAACAGCCAATTCCGCCAACATGGAGTAGTAGAATTCTTTAAAATCCAACGTCAGGAATTACGTGGATATGCCCGTACCATCCGTCGCCATATCGAGGCTAAACTGTTCGACGAATGGGCCAGTGGCGCAGCTGACACAAAGAGCATTCTGGAAATAGAAAAATATACCCGTCTCATTATAGCCGACTGTAATGACAGAATCAAAGCCTTCGAGCAACAACGTTCAAGAATGGATGATGAACTGGCTAAAATCAGCGAGGAGATACAAGCTATTAATGCAGAATGGAACGAGATTGGATGGCTTAAAGATGCCATAACCAATGCATCGAACAAAGTTCTGAGCAAGTATAAGACGGCGAAATGTGATTATTACTCTACAGCAACCCGTTCAGAGGCATACGCATACGCAAAAGAGTTGCTCCAAACCATTATCCTCGAACTGAACAATATGTTGGAAGGCATTTTGGCCTTTAAAGACGAAATGAATGCAATTAGTGAGGAGGTCATTCGACAGGCTGACAGCAAATGCCAGACTAATGAGGAGCAAAATGACACTGACATCAAAAAATATGACGCAGAACAGGTAAGAAGAATCAGCCGCCAGTTTGTCAGCGATCGAGAAAAGATGTCTTCGAATGCCGCTACCATCCGCCTGCGAATGGTTCAGAACCTCGGAGAAGATGGCGAACACACCTTTGCCAATCTCTATGACAAAACCGATTATGAGACTGCAATAGGAATCATTCTTGAAGTGTGCCAAGAGAATGCTGTTCGTGCCATGCAGGATGCTGCAGATACTGATCCTCTGAACAAAATGGTGGGTGTTAACATCATGGAGAAGTTAAAGCAAGAACTAAATACTGAAGAGAAGCTGGAAAAATTTGTAAAACTTGTGACCAGCACCTCAAAAAGTTACGTCCAGTTTGACTCCAAGGAAACAGCTATGGTAATACCTGGGAATACGGGGGCCATGATGCAAATGGTACAACTCTCTCTACCTCAGACAGACGAAAAGACAAACGACTTCAAAGAAAAGCTTATTCAGGCTTTTGAGAAGAACGTACCGGGCTTTAACAAGAAAGACGATGTCGCCGTCAATTACAAAGACAATCAGATTGTCGTGATTTCGGCAAACTCAGGATTCCCGCTTCGTTTCTTAGCTAACGTAAAAGTCTGTAAGGAGAAATACGATGCACTTGTTACCCCACAAAACGGCAAATGCGCCCTTAACCGCATGGTTCTGCAAACAGAGAGCTTCAAAGAAGACTTACCAGACTTGTTTGAGGAAGACCCCATCATAAGAAAGCAGAAAATGCGGAAACCGCTAATACTTGCCTACGCATTGGGCATCATCAGTGAACAGCAAGACATTTCGACAGGAGCCAGGTTTGATGCCATCCGTATTCCGGACGAAACGTTTGGCGACCAATGGAAACCTCTTGGAAAGGGATTTGCAGAATCATTGGAAGCACTCGGACATGACTTTGCATTAGCAGAGCTACTGAAAAGTCAAGTAAAAAAAGAACTCGCTATTCAAGGTCGAACCAATGACCAAAAGTCAGGGCTTCGCAAAGCGCTTGGACAGGTAGTACAAACAAAGATCCTGCCCAGTCCTCTCTGCGAGAATAATCAGTTTAACCCCAATTATACGGTATATCGTAATTTAGCCGTAGAAATCATACAAGAAGAATTACAAGATTTATAATTATCAGTCAATCAATATGGCATTAATAAAAGGAATATGCAAGAACTTCGGAGAATGTGACCTTGCAGACAACAAAGAGATACAAGAAGCAGAAAAGGCGAACTTCGTATGCGAGGAATGTGGAAAACCTCTACACCCGATAGGGAAAAACAGCGAGTCAGCGTCATCAGGCAAAGGAGGTAAAAAACTGATCATTGCCACTGTGGCAGGCTTATTAGCCATTGGCCTCATTGGGGGAATCGTCTATACCTTTGAAGCATCTGAGAAGGTTATGTTAAGCCTCAACCATTATGAAAAAGAACTGTCAGTTGGGGATGCTGACACCCTCGTAGCTACGATTACACCCAAAGGCACAGAAACGACACTTCTTTGGAAGGCAAGTAAATCAGGTACGCTTGAAGTGGCAAACGGTATAGTTAAAGCCGTCAAAGCTGGTGAAGGAAAGGTTCGTTTACAGGCCATTATTGGAGCTGATACGCTTCAGGCCATCTGCAAATACACTGTCAATGCAAAAGAAGATTCCGTGAAAATAGGCGAAACTGTGAAAGCGTATGAGCCAAAAGGGGAAGTACAGGAAAAGCCCAAAAAGGAACAAACAAAAAATTCTAAGAATGGAACTAAAGGCTTAAGTTACGGGATATATAAAGGTGACCTTAGAAATGACATTCCTAATGGTTTCGGCGACGTAGAGTTTACACACAGAAAACTTATAACAGGGGACATTTATGCAGAACCTGGCTATAAAATAAGAAACGCCCGATTTGAAAACGGAAAGTTGAAGAGCGGGACTCTTTATGATGCTGACGGGAATAAAATAAGCTTTATTGACGCTAATAACAACCTGTAGGACTGATTATTACGAATATCACTATGAAATGTAAAAACATACTGTTCATAGGACTGGTTGGGTGTTTTGTCAGCATTCAGCCAATCCATGGACAATTTGTTACCAAACGACTTGCATCGTTGGCAAAAACAACGGGAGTGGTTCTTAGTGATAGCTTAAAGGCCATTAAGCCTTTGGATATTGACAGTGCCTACCATTTTCGCAATCACCCTCTGCATATCAAGACTGATAACGAGGGGGCCATTTGCCATATAGGATATTCGTTGTTTGGGTCGAGAATCCGTCAGGCTAACCCCTCTGTTGTCTATGATTTTATAGAACGCTACATGCTTGAACTGGATTTGGCTGGTTCAAAACAGCAAATTGAATCACGTCTTAAACTGGATAATGTAATATGCAAAGGAAATCCAAAGATGATGATAGTTTCTGACAACAAGGACGAGGTACTCATGATTGACAACAGGACCTGTCACAAGTATTTAGTACAATGGCAGCGTGGAGATAATTATCTGACACTAGAGTTTAATGCAGATTGTCAGTTAATAACAGGAGCAAATGACAAGGAGCTGGAGGATATTCTGACAAACAAGATTAAAAGAATCAGTCAGGGACGCTACTGTGAGAATGACTACTTGCTGATTGTTGACCGGTATGGATATGCCAAGGACTCTGTCCGCTTCTGCCGCCAGGACATCGTATCTCTTCTTGAAGAAGAATGTGATGGCAGTTTCCTACACTATAAAAATAATCACGAGGACGTTTTCTTTTCCATTAACAGGGACTTGGGATACGTTCATCTTGTCAACTTCAAATTGACAGAAGCACGTTTGGTTCCATATATTCCCATCTATGATGCCCCAGACAGTTTCATCCATCAGATAGTACCACCTATGAAGGAAAATGACGATGGTGCAGATAATGGTAATAAGTTGGTACAGTTCGTATTGGAGAAAATCATACAAAACATTCAAAAAACAAATTGATAATGAAAAAAATTGTCTTAATATTTTGCATCTTGTGTGCTACACACCATAGCATGGCTCAGAATGTCACCGCCCGGTTTTCGTTCGATAATAGCACCATAAAAAGTAGTGTTGTTTTTGACACTGAATACAACCTTGGTAAGCTGCTGACAGAAATTAACAGCGCATGTAATGAAGGCCGTGAGATACATACGGTTGGCATTCCTATGACAGACTTTGCCAGAAAAGCGGTTACAACCCTCTGGAAGAACATCCATTTCAAAACTGAAAGGAATGACATTAAAGACAGGCTATGGATATTCCAACGTAATCGGATGATGGAAGCTCACCACATCCCTATTATACTTGTTGATGATTCTCCTCTGAACAACAATCGGCAGGACGCTGTGGTAGAGTTCACGCTTGATGGGAAAATTTCTGATTTCCGTTTTGCAATAGACCCAGAAGTTAGTGAAAGTCTGGAAAGCAGTGAAGGAAATGTGGCTGAACTGGAAGAGCAGGCAATCATCAGGAAGTATGTGGAACGTTTCCGTACAGCATACAATGAAAAAGACATTGACTTCCTGAATAGGATGTTTTCTGATGACGCATTGATTATTACCGGGAATGTGGTTAATGTTAAAACTGCCGAAGAGGGATTTCGCCAAAAGGTGGTCTATAACAAGTATAATAAAACACAATATCTACAGAATCTTCTGAGATGTTTTAAAAGAAACAAGTGGATTAAAGTGAATTTCTCTTTAATAGATAATCCGGCAGAGAATGGCGGAAAAAGCAAATTCATCACTCATCGCAAGGGAAAAGACGGCAGGAACTATTACGGAGTACGTTTGCGTCAGGAGTGGCATTCATCAAGAGGCTATCATGATGAAGGATACGTCTTTTTACTCTGGGAATTTCCTGAAAATGGAGACCCAATGATTCATGTTCGTACTTGGCAGCCAGAGAAAATTAATGGAAGAAAGTTAGAGATTAATGAGATATTTTCAGAAGTAGATTTTAATAAGTAAGTGAACTAATAGACACGTATCATTCTATGAAGATTTTACTTTTTCTTGGATTTTTCGCCTTTCTATCAACTATATGCAGTGCTCAGGAAGACATCAAGATGACTGCTGATTATGATGCAGAACTTAACCTCGTCGCAGACATAGGCGGGAATGGAGGTATTCGCGTCTTATCTCCATACGACGACTTAGTTGTCATTGTGTCATCTGGTAATCAAGTGGGAGAGATGAAAATGGGCACTGACAAAATTGACGGACTCTATGAGTATTCTGTCATTATTAATATAGACAATGGCCGGGAAGCACATTTTATCTTTTCCAGAAGAGGCAGCACCATAAAGGCGGAATTTTCTGAAAAGAGACTGAGAGAAGGCCTTCTCTTAGGATACAGGATAAAGTCAGTAAACAACCCTATTCGTCTAAGTTTCCAACCATCGGTTGGAGATATGTATCCATCAGCAACAGAAGCTCTTGTTGAAATCAGTACTGCTTTTGAGAAGTTGAACATTTATACTCCGACCATTTTCCCGTTTGAAGTCACAGAATGTAAACAGGAAAACGACAGTAGTATCAATGTATATAAAATAGTAGTACCAGTTGTCCGAATAAAAGAGCTTAAAGATCAATTCGAAGAGAAGTCAAAAGCATACGAGGCTTTAGATAAAATTTTGATGGAATCTGCTGATGGCGACGATCCAAGATGGGAAGAACTGGATAGGTTAGAACAAGAAGTGAATGAATTGCAGGTCTCTGTTGCCTCAGTTCAGCAGATAGACTTAGATGCTCCAGAGTCCAATTCCCTTAGCATTGATATTTCCCAAATGGGACCACGTTCAAAAATGGTTGTCGCCGTTGTTCCTCTTACTCAGACTATTGTAAAGAATGTGTATAAAAATCCGTATGACGACTATATGAATCAGGCTCAAAATGCATATGACAACCGAAAATATGGAACAGCGAAGAAACTATATCTACAGGCTTGGCAAACAGAAGGAATTACTACGCTGCAGGCTACGACTGCTCAAGAATGCGCAAATATGATGGATGGTCTTGCATCCCGATTACAAGTCGTCAAGAATTGTGCTGCGACATGGCGAAAAATGCAAGAGAGCGGACAAGTTCAACGACACTTGGCTGAAGAATGTTTGGAGTTGGCAATGTACAACTTGCAACAGTTACATGAACTTACACACGATGAGTTTTATGCGACGAGACAAAGAAAGTACCAACAAATTCTCTCTGCCTTCCCTGTAGTCATTGAAGGCAATATCAGAGTTAAGAATTATTATGAGGGAATCATGCAAATAAACAGTTTGAAACATTGTGAGATTTATGCCTGTACTTCCCCAAAAGACAAAACTGGGACATATATTGGAGATGTTAATAATGACGGGACTTTTCATATTCAATTTGACAGGGGCCAATATGTTAAGCTTTTGCTCAAACCATTACCCGATAGTCCTCTAAAATCGATAAAGGAAATTAACTTGAAAAATAAGGGGAAGAGTTCCATGACTATAACCCGAGATTATGAACCTAATTAATAACTTTAAAACAAACGAAAAATGAAAAAGAATTTTGTTTTTATTTGCCTAATGGCAATGCTTGTGATGCCAGTTTTCGCACAAAAGAAACAACTTGACTGGAAAAATGGAGAAATGCCCAAACTGACAAATGTCAAGGAGATTGACGATTATCTTCTTACGTGTGATACCATCATTAGAAACCTCAAAGCTATTGACGAGAACCTTCTATGGTACAAAGTGCAGAAGGTACAGGTCACTGAAAATGATGGTAGCATAAGCGAAACATACCATATCGTTGATCAGAATGGCAATTTCCGTGGAAAAAACGAGGCTCTCAAACAGACGCTTGACGTTATCAGTGTGTGTCTGCTTCTCCCTTTAGAAGCCGCAAACATAGGGTTACAAACACCTCTATACACTGCAGCTCTTCCTAAATTAGGGCTTAGTGCTTTCAAATATGGAAAATACACGAAGCTGGGACCTCAACTTGCTGCACGATGCACAACAGATGTTGTCGATATTTTGAAGAAATTACGTAAACAAGGTAAGGCCATACGTGCTTTGAAAAAACTGACTGATGAAAATGGAAAACTTACAGATCCAAACATAGATGTCAGTAGTTATGAAGGTTTAGAGGAATTTACCGAGGCTAATCCAATGGAAAAAACCAGTAAAGAGCTATCGGAAATATTGTCTCATGAGCAAAAAGCAGACAGTTCCATAGGAGATTTGGACGATGGGGCTTTGGATATAGAATAGTAACAAATTGCTTGAATATTTAAAGTAATCACAACAATGAAAAAGTTACAAGTATTATTTTTTGCTTTGGCTGCTATCCTATTCATAGGGACAGCACAGACGGCAACGGCACAGAAGCGCATGCCAAACAAGCGGACTACGACGACTTCACCGAGAAAGAAACCGACCACAACGACACAGGTCACGATTAACGTAAATTTCAAGGGTGAACTTGGAAGATATGAGTTACGTGGGGCAGTGAAAACGCTTAAAATAGACCAAGATGATGTAATCTATTTTAACCGCGACGGTTTTATGACTGACAAAAGAGGGAAGCTTCTGGCAAACAGAGAAGAAGATAGCGATGACGGTTTTGCATGCGAATATACTCGTGACAGTCAAAGACGTATTATCAAAGAAGACATGTTTGGATATGGAGCCTTTTACCAATTCAAATATAACGCTAACGGACTGCTTTCGGAAAAGTATTACGAACGCGGAAGCCACGAAATCAGAGAGCGTTACATCTATAACAGCGATGGCGAATGCATAAAAAACAACAGGAATGGCGTTGAATTAGGGAATAAATGGAAAGATACCATCACATATACCATCCTGTCACGTGACAGTCAAGGCAACTGGACAAAGCGCAAGGATTCGGAAGGAAACGTTGAGACGCGCGTCATTACCTATTATTAATAATTAATAACCCAAAATAGATACGTATGAAAAAAATAACCTTATTACTGATGGCTCTGCTGATGTTTGGAACAGCACAGACGGCAATGGCACAAAATCGCAAACCGAACAAACGGACTACGACGACTTCACCGAGAAAGAATACGACGGATAGTCAAGTTGCAATCTGCCCTCTCAAAGGTAGTTGGTATGGAACATTAGGCAATGGTGACGGCAGCGGATGGGGTGAATGTTATGTGTTCCTTCAAACAGAAAAGAAGAAGGATGTTAATCCGAGAGTCCCTAAGCAGCAAGCCTATGGTTATATTGACATAAGCGATGAAGCATATATGCGTGAGCGTAATTATAACCTTCAATTTGTACGTACAGTATCTGTCAATACCTATGAGTTTTCAATCCAGAACACGGAGAACAAGAAATCTGGCAAGATGCAAATCGTTCGCAATGGCGACCAGATTACGATGATTGGGATCGACGCATGGGCAAAGCAGCAACCTTTCCATAACAAAACGATAAGTGACCAAAATAATGCTGATGTTTATAGAGAATGAAAAAGTTACACATTATATTATATGTATTGGCGGCAGGGCTGCTGGTCATATCGTGTGGCAAGAGCCGCAAGCCGGAAGTAAAGGAAGCTGCAAAGGCTGCGGCTGATGGACTGTTTGGTAGTGTAGGTGAGGAAATGATCTATCTGATGGATGACCTTACGCTCTTCAACGAAGAATACGAAAAACAAGGAGAGAAACTCAGAGAGCGACTTAATGAAGGGGACAGGAAGAAGCCTGACTCCGAATACCAAGAGATTATCAATGAGGGAATGGCCTTGGACAAAAAAATGGAAGAAAAAAAGGAAGAAATATACAAGAAGTTCAGCAAATATGTTGAGGACATGAAGGGCGAGAAACTACCAACAGAAATGGCGGAAGGTGCTCCTATGAAACTTCTCAATCCACTGATAATTGTCGGTTCTGGAAGATATGGTGACGTTATTCAAATGGAAGCCCAAGTGGAATTGACGGCAGATCTCCCTTCCGTCAGAGGTTGGGACAGAGGACATTCGTTATATGCTCTGTTTGTTGATGGCAAAGGCAACGAACTTTACAAAGGAACCATTTCTACCGACAAAATCCATAATAACAAAATAAGTTTACAGGCAGGTTATAGTGAAACAGTAAGACTCACAATTAATATGACGTCAAAAAGTCTATTCGACATTCTATCTGCTAAAAGGATTGTCCTTGCTTGGATTTAAATGAAAAAGATATTTAGACATGTCAATACAAAATGTAAATATCAATTCAATGCTTTCTGTTGGAGCAATGCTTCAGGGGAAAAAATATATTATTGACCGTTATCTCTCCTCTGGAGGTTTCGGCAACACCTATGTGGCAACCACCCTCCTCTTTGAGGAGAAGGTTGCCATAAAGGAATTCTACATGCGTGGCATTACTGAGCGAAACAGCGACAGCATAAACATCGGAATCTTCCATCTTGACATCAAGCCTGAAAACATCATGATTGACAGCCACTTTGAGGGTTCCCCTATTTTTTCTTTTTTTTCGTGACAGGCTTCTTGTCGCCAGACTTTACTATTCCCGACACTTTGCCATGCTTGTCAAACTGAATAATCAGCACGATCTTGGTGCGCAAATAGTGCCACTCCTCCAGTCCTGACGAGGTGGTCATCTTGGCATCAGGCTCGCCCATAGCCAGCTCTACTTCCTCCTGCGTCATGCCGTGGCCGACGCGACCCTGGCGAATCATGGCACGGGTCTCACGGGAGGAATTGCGCAGCTTGCCCTCGCCAAGACCGAACAGATAGCCAAAATAGTTTTCATTGTCGTCAAGCATACTCTCGTTGACAAACGACACTTCTTTCTGATAGACACGGCGCGACTCACTCTCGGTCAAGGTCATGAGCACCATGCCACCCCGACCGGTGGGAACGATATCGTCGATGATAAACTCCGTGAGACGGGGAACCTTCACGTTGCGAAGCTTCCCGTCGCCCTTTGACAACATGACAATGGCATATTTAGAATAGATGGTCCTGCCTATGTACTTCTGATAGTCGGAACTGACTTGTTCTACATCGGTAACCACCTCGAAGGAGTTGAGAAAAAGCACCTTCTTGTCCATCTCTAACTCTTCGTCGCGCATGCCGCTATTGGTGCGGCTCATCACTACGTTCTGAAAAAACTCACGACCCGTCCTGACATCCTCGACGATAATCTTGACAGGATATTTGCGGGTGCCGACACCTATCTGCGTGACGCGCACTTCAGTATTTTCAGGTATGGTCACTTCTTCCACGCCGTCGCCTTCATACTGTGTGTCGATATAGAAGACGGGCTGGCGGGTGATGAGCGTCTGACCCAACAGCAGCTCGCGGGCTTTGTCAACGTCTTCCAGGTAGGCCAGGGTGGGCACTCCTGTCTTGCCGTAGCAGTAGTCCTCGAAGGCTCCGAAGGGCAACTCGAAATAGCAGGCACGGTTGTCGTCCTGACAAATGAAGTTCATACGGGCACGGCCGTTCTCGCCTACAGTGTGGTCTTGATAGACCATGACTTTGTGGCGTAACGAGCCGTTGGGAATTTCTTTTTGGTCTGTAGCGTCACGGAAGGTGTTGACTATGAGGTCATATTTTTCCGGTATCACCATGAAGCGCATGCCTGCCTGCCAGTCGCACATGCTGCGGTAACGGAAGTTCTTGGTCACAAAGTCTTGTGCCTCGTCCGGATGACCCTCTTGTGCCGTTTCGTCGGCAGCGCCTGTCACCTCTGCTTTTTCGGGTGTCACGTTCTTCGTCTTGACAATGTAGGTGCCCTGCCCCATGGCTGTCAGCACGCTCCAGGCTATTGCAGCAGTAAACAACATTCTCTTCATGATGTCTTTTATTTTTGACGTTTCTGACTATTGGTTTCAGGGGGCAAAGGTATAAAATCTTTTTGACAATAGTGACAAAATGGCATTATATTATTCAAAAAACATGGTTTGGCACATGCTTTGCTTACTGTCAGGTACAAATAAATGTGTCATAAAGAATATTAACAATTAAAAAATAGAATTATGGGAAAGATTATTGGAATCGATTTAGGAACAACGAACAGCTGCGTTGCCGTATTCGAAGGCAACGAGCCGGTTGTAATTGCCAACAGCGAGGGTAAGCGCACGACTCCTTCGGTTGTCGGTTTTGTTGAGAACGGTGAGCGCAAGATTGGCGACCCTGCCAAGCGTCAGGCCATTACGAACCCGAAGAAGACGGTTTACTCCATTAAGCGCTTCATGGGTGAGAACTGGCAGCAGACGGAGAAGGAAATCTCGCGTGTACCTTACGCTGTAGTCAACGAGGGAGGTTACCCCCGCGTCGATATTGACGGACGTAAATATACGCCGCAGGAGATCAGCGCCATGGTGCTGCAGAAGATGAAAAAGACTGCCGAGGACTATCTGGGACAGGAGGTGACCGATGCCGTCATCACCGTACCGGCCTACTTCTCCGACTCGCAGCGTCAGGCTACGAAGGAGGCTGGTCAGATTGCCGGTCTGAACGTACGTCGTATCGTCAACGAACCTACGGCAGCAGCCCTGGCATACGGTGTCGATAAGGCTAATAAGGACATGAAGATTGCGGTCTTCGACCTTGGTGGCGGTACGTTCGATATCTCTATCCTGGAGTTCGGCGGTGGTGTGTTCGAGGTGCTCTCTACCAATGGTGACACTCACCTGGGCGGTGATGACTTCGACCAGGTAATCATCGACTGGCTGGTACAGGAGTTCAAGAACGACGAGGGTGCCGACCTGAAAGCCGACCCCATGGCCATGCAGCGCCTGAAGGAGGCTGCCGAAAAGGCAAAGATTGAGTTGTCAAGCTCTACTTCGACCGAGATAAACCTGCCGTACATCATGCCTGTAGGCGGCGTGCCCAAGCACCTGGTGAAGACGCTCACGCGTGCCAAGTTCGAGCAGCTGGCTCACGACTTGATTCAGGCTTGTCTGGCTCCGTGTCAGAAGGCCATGGCCGATGCCAAGCTGTCAACCAGCGACATTGACGAGGTCATACTCGTGGGTGGTTCAAGCCGTATCCCCGCCGTGCAGACTCTCGTCAAGAACTACTTCGGCAAGGAACCCAGCAAGGGTGTCAACCCCGACGAGGTGGTTGCCGTAGGTGCCAGCATTCAGGGTGCCATCCTGAACAAGGAAGGCGGCGTGGGCGACATCGTACTGCTTGACGTAACACCGCTGACGCTGGGTATCGAGACCCTCGGCGGTGTGATGACCAAGCTCATCGAGGCTAACACCACCATCCCCTGCAAGAAGAGCGAAACGTTCTCTACCGCAGCCGACAACCAGACCGAGGTGACCATCCACGTGCTGCAGGGCGAGCGCCCCATGGCCGCACAGAACAAGTCTATCGGCCAGTTCAATTTGACAGGCATAGCCCCCGCACGTCGTGGTATTCCTCAGATTGAGGTAACCTTCGACATCGACGCCAACGGTATCCTGAAGGTCAGCGCCAAGGATAAGGCTACAGGCAAGGAGCAGGCCATCCGCATCGAAGCATCGTCAGGTCTCTCGCAGGATGAAATCAACCGCATGAAGGCCGAGGCAGAGCAGAATGCCGAGAACGACAAGAAGGAACGCGAGCGTATCGACAAGCTGAATCAGGCAGACAGTATGATCTTCCAGACCGAGAATCAGTTGAAGGAGATTGGCGACAAGATTCCTGCCGACAAGAAGCCGGCCATCGAACAGGCCCTGCAGCAGCTGAAGGATGCCCACAAGGCAGCTGACATCAACGCCATCGACACTGCCATTGCAGCCCTGAACAACGCTTGGCAGGAGGCCTCTCAGCAGATGTACTCCCAAGGTCAGCAGGCTGGTCCTCAGCCCGGTGCAGACCAAGGTTTCCAGGGCGGCCAGCAGACGCAGTCGAACCCCAACGACGACGTCCAGGATGCCGACTTCGAGGAGGTCAAATGAGACGCATAAGTAACGACATAACAAAACACTATCAAATGGCGTGTAGCTCTGGTGAGTTACACGCCATTTGCTTTTTATGGGCTCATGTTTTCTATGTGCTTATTCTACCTTTTTTATATTACTATCCGCTAAACCTTAATCATCTTCAGGGAAATACTCATAATAAATATCACCAATTGTATCGGCAAATCCCCATCCGCATGGTGAAGCCCACTCCATACATTGTCTCAAACGCGGTTTGAAGTGCTCCAACATATTATTTTTGGCAATGAATGCCATTGTCTTTTCGAAATTATTCTCTACAGATGTATAATACTGCTCCCACATGTCACCATAGTCGTATGTAAACTGACAAGCGTTCTCGACATAGCAAAGCATCAAGTCAGCCAACTTGTCTGGAGAAGGTTTCAGTTTCTTGTAATCAGAAACAGCTTTCCGACAAACCGAGAACCGGGTCTTTGGCTCCTGTCGTCCCCTCGATGGATAGAACTCTTCTGTAATAATCTTCTTATACTCTTCCAGCTTACCGTCCTCGTCAGGATTTGCATAGAACTCCAGATACTCCTTTGCTTC
>JAGAYI010000041.1 GCA_017940545.1 Prevotella sp. | reverse complement strand
TTATAGGTGGAATAATTGACACCAGCATCATGCAGATATTCCTTGATTGACTTATCACTCTGCTGCAGGTCCGACTGCAAAACTTCAAATTCTTCTTTGGTCATAATACAATAACAGTTGTAGTTGTGTGCACTATTGCGATTGCAAAGGTACAACGATACTACAACTGCTACAACGTGTATTTCAACGAATGCTTACAAATTATCATGCCTTATATTTTTAATTACTACGTACGAGAGGACTCTATTCAGTGTGCTACATTATAAAGACCCCCTTTGCGTCATTCTTGTTTTCCGAATTGAAATTTCCTACGTTTCAATTGACAAGAAATGACATAACGTCTATGCCCCAAATGTCTTAATGCCCACCCGGCCTGTGGGCTTACATCGGATGCAAAAGTACAAAAAAGCAGTGAATCATACAAGTATTTTTAGTCTATATGTTAAAGGATTTGAAGAGCTTGGCAAGTTTTGTATAATTCCGCCCGACGAACCTCACGGTCTGTCGGGCGGCAAGTACTTACTTAATCAATTGTTGTTATGATATAATAAAAAGAATCAGATACAGTGGGCATGATTAATCATGATCGTCCCAAATCATCATTCTGGGTGCTCCACCCTCTTCAATGGGTTCGCCTTCATTACCACCACCACCGATGCTAGGGTCTCCGGGATTTACAGACTCACTGCCGCCTCCCTCTGAGGCGGCAATGAGTGGCAGAAAATGGTACATAGACACTATGGTCTGTTGCGGTCTTAAATATACTTTTTTCATAATATCCTCTGTTTTTTACTTTTTCACTACTTTACGGCCATTTATGATGTAGATACCCTTCGGCAGGCTGTTCAGTCCATTATTAGAAACCTTCTTGCCGTCTAACGAATAGATGACATTGTTCTCCGAACGGACATTGCCGGTCTTTGTCACATGGTCAATGCCTGTCGTTTCATCGTCAAGGCTGCTACTAATAGTAAACAGGGCATTTATCATGGGGGCGTTGGAACTACCATCCTCCTCGCCATCTATCTTTAGAGGCATGCGTAGGAAAGCACGATAGGCGCGCATGTACGATCCCGTCGGTCTGTCATATTCGTCTTTCTTATGGAAACGTTGGAAGTAACAGCTGGTATTCAGTCCAAACTGTTTGTAGTTACTGTCAAATTCTTTGTTGTTGTAATCAATGACATGTTTGTTGTTCTCCCAAACGTACTCCCCTGTCTCGCCAGTCGTAGCGTAGGCATAATACCAGGGGTTGTAGAATATGCTATCCTTGCGTACGGTGTTGCCAATCATCAGGTTGTCATAGCCAGAGCCAGTATAAGTTCCTGTTGTGGTGTTGTAGGTCGTCGTACCGCCCTCGTAATTGTCCTTGTATTGTCCATCTTCGTCACCTTCCTCAAGGCGATCCAGGTTACGGCCGCCGCTGTTCACCAGACCAGTATTGTTTTCATAGGTTCCGGTACGGATCTTGTCGGTGCAGGAAGTGAAGAACTCACGGAAGGCTTCTTCCGTCATACGGTTGCCACTTGCATCACGCACGGGGGGAATCGGATAATACTCCGTCAGGCCTGTGCCGCCATGGAACTCCGTGTCAGGATGCCAATGGACGAGCACACCCGTACCTGCAGGACGGATGCCGACCGGTTTGGTTACTATCGTACCGCTTTCCACGGTTCCAGTACCACCCTGATTATACTGGAATCCCGTAACGGCCAATGCCTCAATACGATTGTCTATGAATCCGCTTGTGTTGTTCTCTGGTTGCAAGTAGAATTGCAACATGCCGCGCAGTTCAAGGTCATCGTTCGCATATCTGTCAGCAAGCTTTTCTGGATAGGTCATGGGGTCGTTGTAATACAATTGCCAACTATCGCTGCCATCAACATTATAATTCGTGCCTTCTGCATTGGTTCCACGGAAGTCAAGCGGCTTGTCGAAGCAGAACGTGGTATAGGTCTTTTCACGTTCAATGGCATTACCTTTATGCAACATAGGATATACGAACTTCCATGCATCGTCATCACCCCATTCAGCATTCTGATGGAAAGCATCCAACGGGTTCTTATTTATCTCGCTGGAGGTGATGTTGCGGCAGACCACATAGACCACCGACTTCGTATCAAGGCCTGTCGTTACATTTGTTCCGCTCACCTTCGACGGGTCTTCCTCAAACACATAGACATTGAGCGGCGTGGCGGGATTGCTGAACATGCCCAGACCTGTTGCCTGTCCTATCCATGCTGACTTCAGGGCGCAGTTGGCGAAGGCCTCCTGTCCTATCGCGGTGGCATGTCTCAGGTCAAGGTGGACGTTCAGGCTGCTACAGCCCTTCAGGGCATTGTCGCCATATACCTTCACGCTGTCAAGGTTGATTGCTGCCAAGTTGGTGCAGCCGTTGAAGGCATCATCACCGATGGTGGTGAGGCTGTTGGGCAGTACTACCTGCGTGAAGTCGGTGTTACCCTGGCATATGCCGGTCTCTCCTGTCTTGCCGATACCCTTCACGGTATAGCCGTCAGGGAACGAGCCAGGAATCTCCAGCTTAGCACCTGTGTTGTTGCCGATGCTGGTCAGCGTCAGCGTCTGGTTGGTGGCATCCTCCTCATATACCACACCGTCAGTCACCTGCTTGTTATCCACAAGCACGTAGCGGGGAGGATAAGGCAAAATGCGGTCAGCTATCTCGCTCCAACCTTCTGCCGTGCGCCAAGCCTGTAAGGCAGAGGCGGGGACGTAGAGGTAGTTGGTGGGAACATTGCTTCCTGTATAATCCGTATTTTCACCACCAGAGGTATAATAAGAGTGCCAACCATCAGCAGAATAGACACTGGCACTTGTCGGAATTGGCCCGATTAAGTCTGCCTTACTCCAGTTGGCAGGATTGGTGTCCTCAATATAGATATTGGAGTTCTTTAGATTATTAAAAATTCTTCTATTAGCAGAAGCAGAAACATCTGGTGTCCTACCAAGCACTGTTTCACTGTTAAGATGAACAAATTTCAATGTCACTTTTGTAAAAGGAGTGGTTCCAAACTCCATATTTTTTCCTGTCCAGTCAAGGTTTTCAATTACCAGAGAACTACAATCGCTTAAAGCGCCACTCCAATAAGAAACGACGTTCTCCAGATTTATGCTTCTCAAACTGGTACAATTGCTGAAACTATAATAAGGTATAGTGTTTAATTGTTGTCCTAATTTAACAGTGTCCAAATTCGTACAACCCTGAAAGTGATAGCCATCATACCTGCCACTTGAATATTCATATCCTGCCAAACGACTGACATTTGAAAGATCAGCAACCTTCAGCTTACTATCGCTACTAAACGCATAAGCACAAATTGTTTCAATTGATCCAAAATCAACCGTTTCTATATTATTGCAATGATAGAAACACTTATAAGGAATAATGGATGCGTTACCCGTAAAAGTTACTTTCTCCAAACCAGTACATTCTTGGAATTGCTCGATAGCATTCACTTCAAAGTTGTTATAGCCTTCTGCAGCTTCGAATGGTGCCATATTATGATGAATAGTCACTTCTTTTAGACCGGTACATCTCAAGAATGCTTGCTTGCCAATGAATTTAACATTTGACAAATCTACAGATTCTAATTGAGAACATTCACGAAAGCCTCTTGCAGTCTCTGAATTATTAAAAATTTTAGGGTAAAAATATGAAGTATAGTATGTTTTACTACCTAAACTTCCAATAGTGTCAACATTCTCAAGGTTTATACTTTTCACGCTTTGGATTAGACAAGAATATACATTCTTCACACTTGGTGGAAGAATTATTTCGGTAACACCGAGAAAACTCGTTTTACGGATGTTAATTCCCGTTATCGGCTCATTGGGAATCTCAACATGAGCAGAGGTGTTAATTACCTTAAATGTTGAAGGTACAGAAAAGGTGGTATAAGGTCCAGATACTCCTGACAAATAATAAACTTTTTGGTTATCTGAATCGAAATAATATGCTTCGGAATTTAAATCATTTAGAGTCCAACCATCATACGATAATTTGTAATTACCAATTCCACTAACATAATAGTTATTACCCTCGTAGTTAATTCCTTCGACAGGGGCAATCGTAGTACCGTTAATAATCACCGGACCATAAGTCGTAGCAGATTCACTCTCATATTGTTCATACTGTCCGTAGGCTGGTCCACTGATGAACATGGAAGCCAATACCAGTATCACAGCAAGGACACGAAAGGAATTCACGTAGAAAAACTTAGAATAAGATGTCAGTCGTTCCATTATTGTTAGTTTAAAATGCGCCTTTCAGTCCCAAACAAGGCATAGTTACACCTCAATTTACACCTACGAGAAAGCGTGGAACTGTATGTTCTACATCTCTCAATTGTGGTCGTAGGAAACCAAGGAAAAAAGATATAGTGATGTCAGCCCACGCTATTGCGTGGAGACACTCTATGCCTTCTTGTTTTCCTGTTTGAAATTTCCTACGTTTCAATTGACAAGAAAAGACATAACGTCTCTCGTTTATTACCCTAATGTCTTGATGCCCATCCGAATAATCTGACTAACATCGGGTGCAAAAGTATAAAAAACAAATGAATCAAACAAATTTTTTCCAACAAAAAAACAAAAATAGACGTCTCTTCAGGATAAGTTTCTTTCAATAAACAATTGAAACAGGAAGAAAGTGCCGTACTGTCAGGGAGAAACCCCGGCAGAAACGGGGAGAAACTGCCGGACTGACGGGGAGAAACTGCCGGGGAAACAAGAAAGGCACGGCCGTGCTCAATAAAAAGCACGGCCGTGCATGATATTGAGCACGTGCGGGCATGACCCTATCTGTTACGTAATATGGTGAGGCCCGCGATTGCCTATGTTTTCTGCAAAGTTACAAAATAAAAAGCAAAAAAACAAGAAAAAAGCAAACGAATTAGCGGCAACGCCTTTAGCATTGCCGCAGAGATTCGCAAACAGTAAAAATCTAAGTTAAACGCTTTACGTGTACCAGATAGATGGCATGGAGCCTCTCGGTGAACGGTCCTCATCTTCGTTGTAGATGTTGTCCAGTTCGTACGACTCTTGGTCGTGCATGAGTTTGGTTGAATTCATAGTTAGTCCTCCAGTTAGTTAACGGTAGCAAATATACAAAAAATTCTGACAAGTTGTTTTCTATTTAACGTTTTTTATTACACTTTATTACAAAATAGAGGAATTTGGCTGCAAGCTAACACCAAATTCCTCGTTTTAACGAATCAAATTCCGAAAAAAAGTCGTGTGAAGACTGTTCACGCCGACTAAGGTCTGCCTACAGGGGATATTCCTCGAAGGCGTAAAGCACGGTTGACAGATAGCGCTCGCCCGTGTCAGGCAGCAGCACGACGATTCGCTTTCCGGCATTCTCCGGGCGCTTGGCGATTTCGGCTGCTGCAAAGGCTGCTGCACCCGAGGAGATGCCCACCAGGAGGCCTTCCTGCTTGGCCAGTTCGCGACCGGTGCGGATGGCATCATCGTTGTCCACGTCGAACACCTCGTCGATGACATCGGCGTTGTAGGTCTTCGGCACAAAGCCGGCACCGATGCCCTGAATCTTGTGCGGTCCGCTCTGTCCGCCGTTCAGTACGGGGCTCGACTTGGGCTCCACGGCAATAATCTGCACGTTCGGGTTTTTCTCCTTGAGATACTTGCCCACACCCGAAATGGTGCCGCCCGTGCCGACACCGGCAACGAAGATATCGACGCCTCCCTCGGTGTCGTCCCATACCTCCACACCCGTGGTGGCATAGTGCTTGGCGGGGTTGGCGGCATTCTCGAACTGCTGCAGGATGACGCTGCCGGGAATGCTGTCACGCAGCTGCTCGGCAGCCCTGATGGCACCGGGCATGCCGTCCTTTCCGCTGGTCAGCCGCACCTCGGCACCGTATGCCTTGACCAGGTTACGGCGCTCCACGCTCATCGTCTCGGGCATGGTCAATATGAGGTGATAGCCCTTGACGGCGCTGACCAGTGCCAGTCCGACACCTGTGTTGCCGCTGGTGGGTTCGATGATGGTGGCTCCGGGCTTCAGTATGCCTTTCTGCTCAGCATCCTCAATCATGGCCAGTGCGATGCGGTCCTTGACACTGCCACCGGGGTTAAAGTATTCTACCTTGGCTACGATGGGGGTCTGGAGTCCCTTGCCAGCCGAAAATTTTCCAAGTTCGAGCAGCGGCGTGTGGCCGATGAGCTCTGTCAGTTGTTTTGCAATCTTTGCCATACAAGTTTATTTTACTATTTTTCCGTTATACTATTTTACTATTGTGACGACAAGTGGTGAAATCGTCAGATTTTCCCGAGTGCCTGTTCCAGGTCGGCGATGATGTCGTCAATATGCTCCGTGCCGATGCTCAGACGCACCGTGGCGGGCGTGATGTGCTGCTCTGCCAGTTCCTCGGGACTCAGCTGCGAGTGGGTGGTGGTGTAAGGATGTATAGCCAGGCTCTTCACATCAGCGACATTAGCCAGCAGCGAGAAGATTTCGAGCGAGTCAATCAGTTTCCAGGCCTCCTCCTGCCCGCCCTTCACCTCGAAGGTAAAGATGCTGGCGGCGCCGTTGGGGTATAGCTTCTGGTACAGGGCATGGTCCGGATGCGTCGGCACGGCAGGATGGTTCACCTTGGCCACCTTGGGGTGTGACTGCAAAAACTGTACCACTTTCAACGCATTCTCAACATGTCGCTCTACGCGGAGGCTCAGCGTCTCCACTCCCTGCAGCAGAATCCAGGCATTGAAGGGCGAGATGGCCGCTCCCGTGTCACGCAGGATGACGGCACGGATGCGTGTGACGAATGCTGCTGCACCTGCCACATCGGCAAAGACGGCACCGTGATAGGAGGGGTCGGGCTTGCCTAACGTCGGGAACTTGTCTGCATTGGCCTTCCAGTCGAACTTGCCACCATCGACAATGACACCGCCGAGGCTGGAGCCGTGACCGCCAAGGAACTTCGTTGCAGAGTGAATGACCACGTCGGCACCGTGCTCAATGGGCCGTACAATATAGGGTGTTCCGAACGTGTTGTCAATGACGAGCGGCAGGTTGTAGCGGTGGGCCAGCGCTGCCAGGGCATCAATATCGGTCACGTCCGAGTTAGGATTGCCGAACGTCTCGGCATATATCAATTTTGTGTTGGGTCGTATAGCTGCCTCCACAGCACTGAGGTCGTTCACGTTGACAATGGTATTGCTCACTCCCTGATTGGCCAGCGTGTGGGTAATCAGGTTATAGGAGCCGCCATAGAGGTTGTCGGCGGCAATGATGTGGTCGCCGGCCAGCGCAATGTTCTGAATGGCGTACGTCACTGCGGCTGCACCGCTGGCCACGGCCAGACCGGCCACGCCGCCTTCGAGTGCTGCCACGCGGTCTTCAAACACGCCCTGCGTGGAGTTGGTCAGACGACCGTAGATGTTACCGGCATCGCGCAGTCCGAAGCGGTCGGCGGCGTGCTGTGAATTGCGGAACACGTAACTCGTAGTCTGGTAAATGGGCACGGCGCGTGCATCGGTTGCGGGGTCGGGCTGCTCCTGTCCTACGTGTAACTGTAAAGTCTCGAAATGAAATTTTTTCTGTGCCATAACTTTTTTGTTTTTAAATGATTTTTCTGGGTGCAAAGTTACGGACTTTAGAATTATCCACCAAATTTCTTGCATAATTCAGAAATTATACCTAAATTTGCAAACGATAAAGAAAATTCATCTGAAACATCACAAAAAAAGACTTGCTAACAGAATATTATTCTGACAAACCTATGGATACATTAGACGAAATAGACTTGCAGATACTCCGGACACTGCAAAAAAACGCGAAACTGACCAACAAAGAGCTGGCCGATGCCGTTCACCTGACCCCGACTCCCGTCTTCGAGCGACAAAAACGACTGGAGCGGAAGGGCTATATTATTAAATACGTAGCCGTGCTCAACCCCGAGAAACTGAACCAGGGCCTGCAGGTGTTCTGCAAAGTCAAGCTGAAGCAGATTAACCACGAGATTGCCGATGCCTTCACGCGCCGCATCATGCGTATTCCTGAGGTGACGGAGTGTTACAACACCTCGGGAGCCTACGACTACCTATTAAAGGTTCGCGCGCGCGACATGAAGCAATACCAGGAGTTTGTGCTCAACAAACTGGGCGAGATAGAGAACCTGAGCTCCATAGAAAGCACCTTCGTCATGAGCGAAGTGAAGCAGAACTACGGCATCAACCTCTGAGAAAAAACGGTAGGCGGCATCTCGGAAATGAAAATAAATCGTAATTTATTTTGCATTTCGCCTGATTTGCACTACCTTTGTAATCTCGAAAACTAAAACTAAAAAGAATATGATAGACGTTAAGGAAACATTAGCATCAGCCGAAGAGCGCATGGAAATGGCAGCGATGTTCCTGGAGGAAGAGCTGAACCGCATCCGTGCCGGACGTGCCAACGTGGCCATCCTCGATGGCGTACGCGTAGAGTCGTATGGTTCGAAGGTCCCCCTGAACCAAGTAGCAACCGTTAACTGCCCCGATGCCCGAACCATTGCCATCAAGCCGTGGGACAAGAAGCAGATTCGTGACATTGAGAAAGCCATCATGGACTCTGACGTAGGCATCACGCCCGAGAACAACGGCGAAATCATCCGTCTGGGCATCCCCCAGCCCACCGAGGAGCGCCGCCGCGACCTGGTGAAGCAGTGCAACAAGATTGCCGAGCGAGCCAAGGTAGAGGTGCGCAACGTGCGTGGCGACATCAAGGACAAGCTGAAGAAAGCCATTAAGGACGGACTCAGCGAGGACAACGAGAAGGATGCCGAGCTGGAGCTGCAAAAACTGCACGACAAGTACATCAAGAAACTCGACGGGCTGATTGACGCCAAGAACAAGGAAATCATGACCGTCTAAAATTGTAAATTGTAAATTGTCAAATTGTAATTTAAAAGGTCTCGTCATTAAGAATACAGGAAGCTGGTACACCGTCCGAACGGACGATGGCCAGCTTGTTGATTGTAAGATAAAAGGAAACTTCCGCCTGCGCGGCATACGGAGCACCAACCCCATAGCCGTGGGCGACCGCGTCACCATCAGCGCCCCATCGGGGGAGGACGGGAAGGGAGCTTCGTTTATCACCGAGATTGACGAGCGCCGCAACTACATCATCCGCAAAAGTATCAACCTTTCCAAACAAAGCCACATCATTGCGGCTAACGTTGACCAGGCATTCCTGGTCGTCACCATCAACCGGCCACAGACGTCCACCACTTTCATCGACCGTTTCCTGGCCTCGGCCGAGGCCTACCGCGTGCCCGTAGTACTCATCTTCAACAAGACAGACCTCTTAAACGAAGATGACCTCCGGCTGCAGGACATGATGATTGCGCTCTACGAGAACATCGGCTACGAATGCCGGGCCATATCAGCTGAGACAGGCAAGGGTATTGAAGAGCTGCGCCCGCTGCTTCAGGGCAAGATTACCGTGCTCAGCGGCAACAGCGGCGTGGGCAAATCGACGCTCATCAACCGTCTCGTGCCCGATGTCAACCTGCGTACTGCCGACATCAGCGACGCACACCAGACGGGCATGCACACCACGACATTCTCGGAAATGATAAACTTGGCCCCCACTACTGCCCCCGAAGGGGCTTCAGGTGAGTCAGGAGAGAGCTTTCTCATTGACACGCCGGGCATTAAGGGCTTCGGAACCTTCGACATGGAGCCGGAAGAGATTTCCAGCTACTTCAAGGAAATTTTCCATTTCTCGAAAGACTGCCGTTTCTCGAACTGCACGCACACCCACGAACCGGGCTGTGCCGTACGCAAAGCTCTCGAAGAGCACTACATCGCCGAGAGCCGATACCAGTCGTACCTCTCGATGCTTGACGATAAGGACGAGAACAAATACCGCGAAGCGTATTAGACGAAGGAACAAAGTTCTTTTTAAAACGAAAGGACGAAAGGACGAAGATTTTCAGTCACATACAGTTAGACAACTATATAGAATGAATACCTGTCAAGTAGCATTTCATTTAGCATTGGGATTATCCCAGTACTAACGAAAATCTTAACCCCAATGCATTGGCAATGAGCATAAAAGTGCTTAGCTGCATGTCCGTTTTTCCTTGCTCAAGCGAAGATATGTACTCGCGTTTCTTGCCTATTCGTTCACCCAACTGCTGCTGTGTTAATTTCTGCCGTTTGCGTTCGTCACGCAGTAGTTCTGCGTAATACCATGCTTTTGCCTTTGCCTCAAACTCCACACGGCTTGGTGAACCTTCCGGACCATATTTCTCTTCCAAATGTTGCGACCCCGTTTTCAGTTGGGCCAGTTTCTTTTCGTCAAATTTAATCATCTTCTTGTCCTCCATTTATATATATTTGTTTAGAATTCGATAGGCTGTTTCTATCTCACCTTTGTATTGTTTTGTACCTTTTTTAAGAAAAGAATTCAGAAAAAGAACACGCTTACTTTCCATAAACGAAAGGGATTCCACTGCAAAAATGATTGTGCGGTACTCATTGTTGCCGACAGAAACTCGCGCCTCATATAACTCTGTACCCTCAAGGTTCTTAACGAATTTCTTGTTTACGACGTATTGAGTCTTTATTATCATTTCTACGTAGTCATACTTTGCCTTAATCTTTTCATCAAGACTGGCATAGTATTCATCGTATTCCACAGAATGGATAGTTTCCCTAATATCTTCATTCATGCTGCAAAAGTAATATATTTATTCCGTAGATACAAATATTTTGAAAGAAATTTATTCTGAATATTTAAGACGAAAGGACGAATATTTTTTTTAGACGAATGGACGAATAGACGAATATTTAAATGGAAGGGACGCAAAAAAAATTTTTTTCTTCAATAATCTGCCACCACTGCAACACTCGCTGATAATCAACAAGTTAAGGGTGGCAGATTGGTGGCAGTGGTGGCAGATAAGGGATAAAAGAATGGCAGTTTAGTAGCAAAAGAATGGCAATTTAGTAGCAAAAGAATGGTTATAGGCTGCTAAACTATATGTTTAGGCATGATAAACCATATATTTATAAATGTTTCCCACGATGGGAACAAAGAGTTAAACGGCACTTCTCTGCCCGTTATATGCCGTATAACTGGACGTTCTGAATGCAATCACCGGAAACACCATTTCTTGGAAAAGTGTCATTTTTATGCTATTATTGCCTTGGAAAAGTGTAAGAAAACCGAGAAATTTGTATTGGAAAAGTGTATTTTGTCTGCTTTTTTTGCTTGTATTTAAGTAAAATGTAGTATCTTTGCGGCATAAAGACAAGTTGATATGGTAAAACGCAAAGCTGACGAGCTAATACGCAACTTTATTCTCAACGACAAACGCTCTCTGTTGGTAACGGGAGCCAGACAAGTTGGCAAGACCTTTTCAATTAGGAAGGTCGGTAAGGAGTGTTTTGACAATGTTGTTGAAATCAATTTTGTAGAACAACCAGATGCCATCGGGCTGTTCAGTGAACAGAAAGGAGCAAAAGATTTGCTGTTGCGACTGTCTGCGTTCACTAAAAAGCCATTGGTTCCGGGAAAAACATTAATATTCTTCGATGAAGTGCAGGAGTGCAAGGAGATAGTAACAGCAATCAAGTTCCTTGTGGACGAGGGCAGTTACAAGTATGTGATGAGTGGCTCTTTGCTTGGTGTTGAGCTGGATGACCTGCGTAGTGTTCCCGTGGGGTACATGGATGAGATAGAAATGTATCCTCTTGACCTTTTGGAGTTCTTTGAGGCTATTGGTATCGGCGCAGATGTCATCAGCCATTTGCGAACGTGTTTTGAGGAGAAGAGACCTGTTGATGAATTTATCCACAAGAGAATGTTGGAGGCCGTTCGCCTGTATCTTATCGTCGGTGGAATGCCTGCGGCTGTTCAAAGGTACCTTGACACGAACAATCTTCGCAGAGTGTATGAAGAACAGCGCGGAATCATTCGCACCTATAAGAGGGACATCACCAAATACGACCATGACCATAAGTTACAGATAGAAGAGATATACGATTTAATACCCTCTGAACTGAATGCGAAAAACAAGCGATTTATTCTCAAAGAGCTGAACGAAAGAGCGCGATTCAGCAAATACGAGGATAGCTTCTTGTGGCTCAGGGATGCTGGCGTAGCTATCCCTGCATACAATGTCGAGGAACCTCGATTACCTCTGCTTTTGAACAAGCAGCGAAATCTGTTCAAACTTTTCCTCAACGACGTAGGACTGCTTGCTGCTATGTATGGAGGGAACATTCAGGGTAGATTGCTCAGTCCTAATCCAAACATTAATTTTGGTTCAGTTTTCGAGAATCTTATTGCCCAGGAACTTTACGCACATGGCTTATCTGAAGCCCAGCAACATTCACTATACTATTTCAATAGCAAGAAGCAAGGGGAACTGGACTTCGTGATAGAATATGCTGGTAACATGCTGCCGATAGAGGTTAAGTCAGGCAAGGACTATGAACGGCACAATGCACTTTCCAATGTGATGGAGAATGAAGAATATGCTGTATCAATGGCTTATGTGTTCTGTCAAGAGAATGTCCAGACAAAGGGAAAAGTTATATATTTTCCTATCTACATGATAGCTTTTTTCGAACAGACACAGGCAGAAGAGAAAGTATATAAGTTTGACCTTACAGGGCTTTAAATGGACGAAGGGACGAGATTTTTAAGACGAATAGACGAAAGACGAATGATGCTACAACCATTCTTTTGCCCCTAAAAACCATTCTATTGCCCATGAACTGCTACTGCAGCCACCAATCTGCCACCACTTAACCTACTGATTATCAGCGAGTGTTGCAGTGGTGGCAGATTATTGAAGAAAAAAATTTTTTTTTGCGTTCCTTCCTTTTAAATATTCGTCTATTCGTACGTTCGTCTAAAAAATATTCGTCTTTCGTCTATTCGTCCATTCGTCTAAAAAATCTTCGTCCATTCGTCACCCAATCTGGATGGTGTATTCCGACATGAACGAGGCACCTGGCTGCAGGTGGTTCATCAGGGGCTTGTCGCGGAACTCACCGTCGTAGCCGCGGGGGTCTCCGATGCCGTACCAAGGCTCGATGCAGACGAAGGGGGCCTGCTTGCCGAAGGGACTCCAGAAGGCGATGACCGGCGTGCGGAAGTTGACCGTCACGGCAGGCTGGTCATCCTCGTCGAGCAGTATGGCCTGTCGCACCTGGCTGTTATGAATCTTGACGCTGTCGTTGCGGAAGAAGTGGTTGTTGAACTCCAAGACGCCATACTCTGCCTCTACGGGCACATCCTCCATGTCGTGCGAACCGTCGGCATAACTCTTCAGGGCCACGAGCGGCTCCTTACGATCGAGCGTGATGCAGCCCTGCAGCTGGTCGCCGTCCTTCATGCCCGGCACGTTAAATGCCGGATGGCCGCCAATCTGGAAGTGAATGTCGCGCTTGTCGGTATTCTCCACGTGCCAGATGACGTGAATGGTGTTACCCTCCAGGCGGTAGGTCACGGCAAGGTTGAAGCAGAAGGGATATACCTTCAGCGTCTCGTCACTCTCGTGCAGGGCTAATGTGACGCGGTCCTCTCCCTGTCGGATGACCGTAAATTCCTTGTCGCGTGCAAAGCCGTGACGCGGCAGGTGATACTCCTTGCCATCCACGCGGTAGGTGTCGTTCTCGACACTGCACACCAGCGGGAACAGGATGGGGCTGCGGCGCGGCCAGTACTTCGGGTCGCCCTGCCACAGGTACTCTTTCTCTTCTACGTCCTTGATACTCTGGAGCTCAGCTCCCTTTTCAGCTACAACAATGCTAATTTGTTCGTTTCTTAGTTCTATCATAGTCTTTACTTTGCGAAAGTTAAGTGAATAATCCATGTTGCAATATCCTTGAGCACCTCTTCAGAGAAGGTCTCTTCGATGTCAGCATATTCAGTCGGCATTCCCGTCTGACAATGCTGGAAGAGGTGGTTCAGCCCGTCGTAAGCCTTGATGCAGTTCTTGGTGTTGACAGGCAGCAGCCGGCGCATGGCTGCCAGGTTCATGTCGGCATCTACCTGCAGGTCCTTGGTGCCGTTTAGTGCCAACACGGGGCATGTGGTATGGCGGATGTTGTCAGACGGGTCGTAGGCGGAGAAGAACTGCATCCACAGCTGGCCGGATGCCTGCTGTTGCTGGCGGACCTGCTCCACCGTAACACCGGTCCCCATGCCCATTGCCTGAAGCTGTCGCCACACGATGCTGTCGCCACTGACGGCTGGACCAGCCAGGCTGACGATGAAATCGGCCAGCCCTTTGCTGCCTAACATAAAGGCTATCATGCCTCCCTCGCTATGTCCAAGGACACCAACCTTACAGAATCGCTTGTCCTGTCGCAGAAAACGGATGCCCGCCTCGGCATCGCGGGCAAAGTCTTCGGATGTGGCTTTCGCCAAGTCGCCGCCTGTCGATTGGGCCGTTGCCCGGTCATCGTAGCGCAAGGTGGCAATGCCCTGACGCGCCAGATAGTCGGCAATGACAGCAAAGTGCTTATGTCCCATCAGCTCCTCGTCGCGGTTCTGCTGTCCGCTGCCAGTGACCATGAGCAGGACAATTCCCTGCTCCGACTCCACTTGAGTGGGGAGAGACAGCGTACCTGCCAGCGTGGCTCCGTCCTGTTCGTTTACGAAGGTCACCTCCTCTGTCTTGTAGGGGAAGGGAGCCTTCGGTGTCTGCGGCCGACGGCGCTCTATGGTTCCAGCCTTCAGCGTCAGGGGCAACGACATGACGCCCTGTGCGAACTGGCCCTTCAGCTCATCACCGACAAGCCGGGCTTGGTAAGTTGCCCTCAGTGCCGGTACGCTGACCGCCACGGAGTCAGCCGAGAGGAAATCAGTCACAGCCGGAATCTTCTGGTCGGTCTGGTCGGGACTTTCCATCGTAGCAGTGCCGTCAGGCGAGACATTGAGCACAATGGTCAGTTTCACCATTCCGGCATCCAGCTTACCCGTAAAGGTACCATGCAGGTTCTGGGCCTTCGCCGTCGAGGCCGTCAGCAGCAAGGTAGCCACTAAAGCCAGGAGGAAGGCTGTCAGTCCTACGATTAACAAAAGTATTCTCTTATTCATGTTTCTTATTCCTTTTTATTTTAATAGTAGCATAAAAATACCAGCACAGCAGCGGCACCAGGAGCAGTCCGAAACCGGCCATCATCACCGTAGGGTTGAAGCTGAGGAAGGCACTTAGCGTAATGCCGAGCGACATGAGTGACATGAGCACGGCTACGTAACGTAAAAACTTGACCGTAACAATAAATAATTCGGCAGGCGAATCGTCCGGGATGTTGAATGTCTCCGGCTTGTAGGCTAAGAACAGCATCAACAGGACGACAAAGCCTATGGAGCCTGTCTGTATGAGCATGGCGCCGCCCGCCTCGCGTACCTTTATAAAGAGTACGATGCTCAGGATGAGGGACAGCAGCACCAGCAATCCGCTTATCAGTTCGATGAGCGTGCCCTCTTTGGTGCGGTGCACCTGAAAATGAATGTTATTCTTGTTCATTGTCGTTTCCTTTCTTTTTCTTTGGCAGGCGCTTGGCCTTGCGCAGTGCCTCGGTAATGATCCACTGCAACTGGCCGTTGGTGCTGCGGAACTCGTCTGCAGCCCACGCCTCTATCGCGTTCATTGTCTCAGCATCGACGCGGAGGATAAAACTTTTGGTTGCCTTTTCAGCCATAATACCTATTTATAGACAAACTAACTCCTAAAGACATATTGACCCCTAAAGACAGACTAACATATTATAGATGTTCTTCTGGCTTTAGGAGTTAATCTGTTTAATGATTCAGGGTACCAGTATTGACCACCGGCTGTGCGGAGTCGTCTCCACAGAGCACGACGAGCAGGTTCGAGACCATAGCAGCCTTTTTGTCATCATCCAGTTCCACGATATCCTCGTTTGAGAGTTTGTCCAATGCCATCTTCACCATGCTGACAGCCCCCTCCACAATCTTTTCGCGCGCGGTGATGATGGCCGAAGCCTGCTGGCGGCGCAGCATGACGGCGGCAATCTCGGGAGCGTAAGCCAGATAGTTGATGCGGGCCTCGACGACCTCGATGCCAGCCAGTGCCAGCCGCTCGTTGAGTTTCTGCTCCAGCTGGTCGTTGATTTCCTCGCCACCTCCGCGCAGGGTCAGTTCCTCGCTCTTGTTGTCCTCGTCGTCGTAAGCATACTGTCCGGCCACCTGACGCAGGGCGGCATCACTTTGCACGCGGACGAAACGCTCGAGGGCATTCATGATGCTGCGCACGTCGCCACCTATCTGACCCTGTGCCGAACCGGCCATGGTCTGTGAATCCACCTCGAACAGCGCCTTGTACGTGTCTTTCAGTTTCCATACCAGCACCAGGCCAATCATCACGGGGTTGCCCGTCTTGTCGTTCACCTTGATGGGTTCGGCGTCTAAGTTGCGGGCACGTAGGCTGACCTTCTTGGTGCCATAGAACGGGTTGACCCAGTAGAAGCCCGTCTCTGAGAAAGTGCCGCTGTACTTGCCGAACCACGTCAGCACCTTGGCCTCGTTAGGCTCCTGCTGCAGGAATCCGCACGAGCAGATAATGTTCGCCACCAGCAGCAGGAAACCGCCGCCCAACAACAGACCGCCCAGCAGTTCCCGGCCATTTTCCTCTGAGAGCAGGATGATGCCGTAAATCATGGCAGCCATGAAGGCCACGTAGGCAAAGAGATTCACGAACAGCATGACAAAGCCGTTCCACACACTTCCGTTAAACTTAAATTCCTTTGTTTCCATTTCCGTATTTTTTTAATGGTTTATACCTTATTTTATATATCTTACATACATTAGTAATATTGATATCATTTTGATATCGCAAAGATATGCTAATATTTTCGGACTGCAATGGAATCCGCCCTACATTTAACAACGTTTAACAAGGTGCCCGTTTCCCTACCCTGCACACCTTTCGCGCAGAAAAAAACAGTTTTATGCGTATTTCTCAACTAAAATGACTACTTTTGCATGCTGCAAGCCCAAAGATGACCGTAGAAAAAGAAAAAGGTAAAGACCTGCTGGCTTACATTCGCGAAGGGAAGGCCATGACGCAGCAGGAGAAACTCAGGCTCATTGTGAGCCTGAGCATACCGTCAATCCTGGCACAGATTTCCGCTACGGTCATGTTCTTCATCGACGCCTCCATGGTGGGACACTTGGGTGCCAAGGCCACGGCAGCCATCGGACTGGTGGAAACCACCGGTTGGCTGATAGGCGGTCTGGCGGCCGCTGCCAACATGGGGTTCTCCGTTCAGGTAGCCCACTTCATTGGTGCCAGCGACTTCGAGTCGGCACGCCGCGTGTTGCGACAGTCTATTGTCAGTTGTCTCATCTGGTCAGTAACCATCTCGCTGACGGCTTTGGCCATGGGGCCTTTCCTGCCCTACTGGTTAGGCGGCAGCGAGGAGATAGCCCACGACGCGTCGCTTTACTTCATGCTCATCGGTGTCTTCGGAATATTCTTCCAGATGGAAGGTCTGGCAGGCTCCATGCTGAAGTGTTCGGGCAACATGAAGATTCCTTCCATACTGAACATTGCCATGTGCGTGATGGATGTGGTCTTCAACTACGGTTTCATCTACGTGCTCAACCTGGGCGTCATGGGAGCAGCCTTAGGCACCGGACTGGCAGAAATCATTACTGCTGGCCTGATGGGCTACTTCCTGCTATGGCGGTCGGACATGTTAGGAATTTTGAAAAAAACGAAGCGCGAAACGCCTGAGGCGATGGGCAGCAACACCTGGCGCGACTTCCGCCCTACGGGCAAAGTCGTATCGACGGCCTTCAAGATTGGGGCCCCCATGGGTTTGCAACACCTGCTGATGGGCTCGGCGCAGATTATCAGTACGCTGATTGTAGCACCGCTTGGCACCATAGCTATTGCCGCCCACTCGCTGGCCATCACCGTCGAGAGCCTGTGCTACATGCCTGGCTACGGCATTTCCGAGGCAGCCACCACGCTTGTCGGCCAGGGCATCGGCGCCGGGCAGAAGCTTCTCACCCGCTCTTTTGCCAACATGTCCGTGTCACTGGGCATTGGCGTGATGACGCTGATGGGCATACTGATGTATGTCTTTGCCCCGGAACTGATGTCACTCATGTCGCCCGTAGCGACCATTCAGGACCTCGGCGCGTCGATATTGCGCATTGAGGCCTTTGCCGAGCCTATGTTTGCCGCCGCCATTGTCTGCAACGGCATTTTCATTGGAGCCGGCGACACGCTGAAACCTGCCATCATGAGCCTTGTGTCCATGTGGGGCGTGCGTCTGACACTTGCGGCCTACCTGGCCCGTCAGTACGGTCTGAAGGGCGTATGGACAGCCATGGCCGTCGAGCTGTCGTTCAGGGGTCTCATGTTCCTTGCCCGTCTGTTCCGCGGACATTGGTATGAGAAATTAAAAATCGGGACATCAACGACCTAAGTAATAATAAAAAAAAAACATGGCACAAAAATGGAGAAAGTCTGTATTATTTCATTCCAACTCCTACGATTACTTAACAGAAATAAAAAAGAAGATATATGAAACAACGTCATTTATTGGACATTCGGCATTTTACACTCATGAGAAATCCCATGGTATGGATGCTATTGGCATGTCTGACGGTATGCGGTAGCGTCTCTGCACAAGAGTGCGCCGAGGTGCTGATGGAGACCAGCGAAGGCAACATCCGCATCAGGTTGTACAACGAAACGCCCCTGCACCGCGCCAACTTTCTGAAACTGGTGAAGGCGCACTACTACGACTCGCTGGCCTTCCACCGCGTCATCAAAAATTTCATGGTGCAGGGCGGCAACCGCAACAGCCGGCTGTCGGCAACCGTCAGTCCTGACGTGGCGGCCCTTGGCGCCCTCGACTACACCATTGAGCCGGAGTTCCGCCTGCCGCAGCTGTTCCACAAACGCGGCACCGTGGCAGCTGCCCGCGAGGGCGACGACGTGAACCCCGAGAAGCGTTCCAGCGCCACACAGTTCTACTTTGTCTGGGGGCGCAAATTCTCCGAGCGTGCCATGGAGTTTACCGAAAGCCGACTGAGCCACGAGCTGACCCCCGAGCAGCGCGAGGCCTACATGACCGTGGGTGGCACGCCCCACTTGGACGGCAGCTATACGGTGTTTGGCGAAATCACTGAGGGGCTTGACGTCGTGGAACGTATGCAGAATGTAGAAACCGACACCACCGACAAGCCCCTGCAGCCCATTCTGATTGTGCGGGCCACCGTCATCAAGGAATAACTTTCCCCCAACAAACGAAAAAAACTTCGCCCACTATGAAACAAGTAAGACCCAAGAAGAACTTAGGACAGCACTTCCTGACCGACCTGAGCATCGCCCGCCGCATTGCTGACACGGTGGATGCCTGCCCTGACCTGCCCGTATTGGAGGTGGGCCCGGGAATGGGCGTCATGACACAGTTTCTCATGGAGAAGCCCCGTCAGCTGTCGGTGGTGGAAATCGACCGTGAGAGCGTGACTTACCTGAAGGAGTTTTTCGAAAAAAAAAGAGGAAGGAAGGAGGAAGGAGAAAAGATGAGAGATGAGAGAGGAGAGAACCCAAGAATCATTGAGGGTGACTTTCTGCGCATGGACTTGCGGACGCTGTTCGACGGCGGACAGTTTGTGCTGACGGGCAATTACCCCTACGACATCTCGTCGCAGATATTCTTCAAGATGATAGACAACCGCGACCTCATACCATGCTGTACAGGCATGATACAGCGCGAGGTGGCCCTGCGCATTGCCTCGCAACCGGGCACCAAGGCATACGGCATCCTCTCGGTGCTCATCCAGGCATGGTACGACGTGGAGTACTTGTTTACCGTCGATGAAACGGTTTTTAATCCGCCCCCCAAGGTAAAAAGTGCCGTCATACGCATGATGCGCAACGAGGTTCAGCAACTGGGCTGCAACGAACAGCTGTTCAGACGGCTGGTGAAGAGCGTCTTCAACCAGCGGCGCAAGATGCTGCGTGTTTCGCTGCGGCAACTTCTTCCTACAAGGAAGGAGGGTTGTTCCCTGAGAAAGGAGGAGGAAATTCTCTACTCCAGCCCATACATGACGAAACGCCCTGAACAGCTGACTATTACGGAATTTGTGGAGCTGACGAACATGGTTGACAGTATTTTGTGTACGAACACAATAATTTGATGTAGGTCAAAAACAAGGCCGTTTTTGTGCGAAAGCGGGTCGGAAATGATACTCCGACCCGTTTTTCGTTGTACCTTTGCATCGTCTTCAGAACACAAGAGGAGATTGAAACAGGATAACAACCCATATTAAAAAAGGATAACACAAACACATGGGTATTAGCTTCAGCCTTGGTTGCTGATGACACGAGAAAAGGTAAAAGATTAGTAAGGGTAACACTAAAAAGAAAGGTAAAAAGATGAACATGATGACATTGATTACCCTGTGTGCAGCCCTGGCTGCAACAGGAATGTGGGTGAGGGATAATACCCCACGCATTTAAGAGAAAGAAAAGGTAAGTAGTTAATCAGGAAAGAACGCAGTAAGGAGCGGTTCAGAAAATAGTAGAAAGATTGTTAAATTTAAAGTAAAGAAAGGGTAACATTATGACACTGTTAATTGAATTATTCGCTATCTTTGCAGTATCGGCATTCATCATCGACTACAGCATTGAGAAGCGTTAAAGAGAGAGAGCATAGGATTTTAGGTTTTTAGTTATTAATATCACTTGGTGCAGTCTTCGGAGCGATTCCGAGGACTGCATTTTTTCAGTTTCCCACGTGGATGAGAAAAAGTAGAAGGTCTGCCAACATCAGTCAGCAGACCCTCTTTCACTAAACTAAATATTTTACGCCTATGAAAAAACTTTCTTTTTCTGAAATAAAAGACTGGCTCTTAGCCAATCTTTCCAGTAGTCTTGTAGTCAATTACCAGTCCTGCTGCTAACATTGCTGCGCCAAACACAGCTGCTACTGCTACGAAATTAAATGTTGTCATCATGTTGTTATCCTTTCTTAAACCTTAAATTGTTAATTGTGTTTGTTTGTCTCTTTTGTTTACTTGTTCTCCGCGTTCAACTGGTTGTTTACGCGGAAGGCCTCGAAGACCGTTACGGCTACGATGGCCAGCGAAAATACTATTACCATCATTTCTTTTTCTCCTTTTTTTTCAGTATTATCCTTTTCTTTTTTCCTTGTGATTTCTCTTAATCACGATGCAAAGGTACGGCTTTTCCGAATACCCGCAAAGCTTTCCCCGGTTTTTGGGTGTAAAAGTCACATTAATTTGACTTGAATCAAATTAACTATTTTTACGCACATTGTTTTGCGCGTTCTCAATAATTATATGTACTTTTGCAATGAAAACTTATGGACAAGAAAAACCTGCTGAACAATACCGTCAAAGTACTGCTGCCGCTCGTGCTGGGCGGAGCCATCCTCTACTGGATGTATCGCGACTTCGACTTCCAGAGTCTCAGCCACGTGCTTTGGCACCAGATGGACTGGACGTGGATGCTGCTCAGTTTCCCCTTCGGTATTCTGGCACAGATGTTTCGTGGCTGGCGCTGGCGGCAGACGCTCGAGCCCATCATGGACGAGGAAGAAAAGGCTGCGCACGAAGCAGGGACGACAAGGTCGCTCCGTAACTCCGTCCTCATCAATGCCGTCTTTCTGAGTTACGCCGCCTCGCTCGTCATTCCACGTATCGGCGAATTCACCCGCTGTGCCGTCCTCAAACGCCACGACGGCGTATCCTTCTCCAAGGCCCTGGGCACGGTGGTTACCGAGCGTGCCGTCGATTCGCTCGTCGTGCTGCTTTTCTCGGGCACAACACTGCTGCTGCAGATTCCCGTGTTCCGCACCTTTTTCAACGAGACAGGCACCAATCTGGACAGCATCGTCAACCGCTTCACACCCACCGGCTGGCTCGTGACGGTCATTTGCGGCGCTGCAGCCCTCCTGCTGCTCCTCGTGCTGCTGCGTTACCTTTCTATATATAATAAGGTACGTGCGACGCTTAGCGGCATCTGGCAGGGCATCGTGTCACTCAAGGACGTGCGCAACGTGCCGCTGTTCGTATTCTTCACCCTCGGCATCTGGCTGAGCTATTTCCTGCATTACTATCTCACGTTCTTCTGCTTCGAGTCCACCACCCACCTTGGCCTCACCTGCGCCATGGTGACCTTCGTCGTGGGCTCCATAGCCGTCATCGTACCCACCCCCAACGGTGCCGGTCCCTGGCACTTTGCCGTCAAGACCATGCTCATCCTCTATGGTGTGGCCGACACCGAGGCACTCTATTTCGTCCTCATCGTCCACACCGTCCAGACCATGCTCGTCGTACTCTTGGGAGTATGGGCGTGGGCATCGCTGAGCTTTACAAAACGTATAACCCTAAAACAAAAAAACGATCTATGAACAACGAAATTCAGAACCTACAGCCGCAGTGCATCTGGCGTAACTTCTATGCACTCACACAGGTGCCCCGCCCCAGCGGACACCTGGAGAAAATCCAACAGTTCCTGCTCAACTTCGGAAAACAGGCCGGCGTGGAAGCCCTAAAGGACGAAGCCGGAAACATCATCTTCCGCAAACCAGCCACAGCAGGCATGGAAGACCGCAAAGGCATCATTCTGCAAGCCCACATGGACATGGTGCCGCAGAAGACGCCCGAATCGACCCATAACTTCGAGACCGACCCCATAGAGCCGTGGATTGACGGCGAGTGGGTCAAGGCCCGTGGCACCACCCTCGGCGCCGACAACGGACTGGGCGTGGCAGCCATCATGGCCATCATGGAGGACAAGACGCTCCGCCACGGACCCATCAACGCCCTCATCACCGCCGACGAGGAAACAGGCATGTACGGTGCCAACGACCTCAAGTCCGACGTACTGGAGGGCGACATCCTCATGAACCTCGACTCGGAGCACTGGGGCAAGTTTGTCATCGGCTCTGCCGGCGGCATCGACATCACCGCCACCCTCGACTACCAGGAGGCAGACACCGACCCCGACGACGTAGCCGTCAAGATAACCGTCAGCGGACTACGCGGAGGCCACTCAGGGCTGGAAATCAACGAAGGACGTGCCAATGCCAACAAACTGCTGGTTCAGGTAGTGCGCCAAGCCATTGCCGAGACCGAAGCCCGGCTGGCCAGCTGGCATGGCGGCAACATGCGCAACGCCATCCCCTTCAAGGCCGAGGCCGTACTGACGCTGCCCAAAGAAAACGTAGCCGCCCTGAAGGAAATTGCAGAGGCATTCCGCAACATATTCAATGACGAATTCAAGCTCATTGAGCCACAAGGCATCACGCTGACCATGGAAGCAACAGAGACACCCGTCAAGCAAATGCCTCTGGAGATTCAGGACAACGTGGTCAACGCCATACATGCCTGCCACGACGGTGTGGTACGCATGATTCCCTCCTACCCCAGCGTCGTCGAGACCTCAAGCAACCTCGCCATCATCGACATTTCCGGGGGCAAGGCCTCCATCAAGATTCTGGCCCGTTCCAGCCGCGAAGACATGAAGGACTATGTGGTTGATACCTTAGAGAGCTGTTTCGCCATGGCCGGCATGCGCGTGGAGACCACCGGCAGCTACGGCGGCTGGGACCCCAACCCCGACTCCGAGATTCTGCACCTGCTGCTCCGCGAGTACAAGGAGCTGTTCGGCCAAGACGGCATCATCCAGGTTGATCATGCCGGACTGGAGTGCTCCGTCATTCTGGGCAAGTACCCCCACCTCGATGTCGTGTCACTCGGCCCTACCATGAAGTCGCCCCACACCACTACCGAACGGGCCCTCATTGAGACCGTAGCCCCCTTCTGGCAGCTGCTAAAGAAGACACTCGAGGACGTGCCTGCCAAGTAATAACAATTCAAAAAAAAACACATCAAAGAAAAAGCCCGCAGGGATGCGGGCTTTTTCTTTTCACTAACTTAAATCAAAAAAACATTATGAAAAAATTACTAACCTATATCGTATGAATCTTGTCTCTTTGTTTTGTTGATGCAAAGTTAAGACGAAAACCATACACATCAAAAAAAACTGGCGTTTATCCAAAACAGATGTTCGGACAAACGCCAAAATATCGGACAAAACGGGGGTATAGGGTGCGAAATTGTCCGAAAGAGCCTTATTCAGCCCCCCCTTCACTACGAGATATGCCATCCAAAAAGTCGAATGGAAAGAAGGGCAGATTTACTGACTGGCAGCTGCCGTCACTCTAAGAGCAGATGCCGGGGAAACTGGGAGAAACTGCCGGGGAAACGGGGACTTTGGGTAGGGGAAGCAGGGAGAAACTGCCGGGGAAACAGGAACACGGCGGCCGCCGTTCATTCTAACGCCGCCCGCCGTTAGAACTAACGGCGGGCGGCGTTAGAACTAACAGCGGGCGGTGTAACCCTGTTTTCAGGCCGGTTGTGCTTTTTGCAGTCGTGTAAGCCTCTTTCTTACAGAAACAATACCAATAGCAAAGTTGCGGAGAATCCGCTTGCGCCTTGCGCCTTTAAGTCAAAGAACCTCGCGCGACTTTTGTCGCAAAGGTACAAAAATATTTGTACAAATGCAAGTGTTTGGCCTGATTTTTAAAAGAAAAATGTAGGTTTTCATTGTTTCCTTTCTCATTTCACAACAACCTTTTTCCCGTTTACGATATACAGTCCCTTTGTGGGATGCTCCACACGACGACCGGAAAGGTCGTAATACACAGGAGCATCGGCAGACCGAGATGTGCCGGACGGAATGTCGATGTTCTCTATCGACGTTGTACCGCCAATGAACAGCTGGGCCGCCTGTGCCACTGTCAGGCCATCTAAGTAGGCACGGAACGAGCCCACGGTAGTACCACTGTTGCTCAGCCACGCCAACTGTCCGTTAGAACGGAAGGCGGCATAGCCCTCGCTACCACTGGCGCGGAACTGCCGGAAGTTGCCCACGAAGCTGACATTGTCTTTGGTGACGGTCAGTTCTGCCCTGCCGCGTGCTAACTCCACGTTGCCTGCCACGCCGCTGATGCTCAGCGTGACGTCGGCTGTTCCAGCATTATAAAGCAGATAGGGCTTGTAGGCTGTCATGGTGGTGCCCGTCGTCTTTACAAACTCCACGCTGCTACTGGTGACACGCTGCAGTTCGTAAGCCACGAGTCCGTCAGGAATCGTCACCTCGCGAGGCAGGCAACTCGTGCCGTATGCTCCTGCAGCAATGGTGCGGCTATAAGTCAGCGTCGTGTTACGTCCGAAGTTCATCGGCAGCACGGGGTAGCCGTCAGTAAAGGCCACCTTAAAGCCCGTAGCCTTCAGCGGCAGTATCCAGCCGCCGGCATTATAGGCCATGTTCCGGGTGTTACCGAGTTTCCCTGCCTGTGGCGAAGCAGAACCATCGTCACCTCCGTCGCCGCTGAGCAGCAGTATGACGTTCGGGTTCTGCGTCGTGATGGTCATCGGTTCGGTGTTGGCCAGCGTTATGCCGCTCAGGTCAATGGCCGTTGCCGTAGTGGGCAGTGCTGCCACGTCGGTCAGGAACTGCTCACGGTTGGCATCGGTAATGCCCGTGCCGAAGGTTGTCACTGTGACTATGCCCCGGGTGTCAGGGTCGCTCACAAAGACGCGTCCGCCCTCTTCCTTATAGAGATAGACGTTCGCCACCAGCGCCTCGTTGGTTCCCTTCGCATAATTCGAGAAGGCCAAAAAAAACCAGTTGCAGGTTGTGTTCGTGACAGGCACATCAACGGCGTTCCACTGTCCTGCCGTGAGCGACTTGGCGTATTCCTTGTTGCCGGGCTGTCCCTCTATGTGGAAGCTGAAGTCCGGTGCATCGTTGGTGACGTAAATGTCGGCATGAATCATGTTATACTCCGAGATGTCGAGGTTACCAAGTGCGCCGAAGCCGAAGGTGCCTAACTTGGAGACGAACAGCGCATTCGTGGTTCCTCCGCCTGTGGTGGGTACGGGGAAGTGGTCAGAGCCTAACTCTGAACCACCATTGTAGTCGAAGTTCATTGGCGGAACCGTCTGACGCACCAGTAGCGGCAGCCTGCCACTCATGGCAGGGGCGACCTCCACGGGAGGTATGTCGCCGTAGTTGAGTCCGCTCGGGCCAATACCCTTTATGCTGACCGACTGCTGCAGTCCGCCGGCACTCACCACGACGACATAGTCGCCGGCACGGTCGGCCCTGAAGGTCTTGTTCTGAAGGTCAAGCTCAGCATGGGACGTTGTCTGCCGGTTGCCGTTCACCACCTCGTAGAGCTGACAGGTCGTGGTTCCCGCCTCATAGGGAGCCCCAAACTGGTCGCGCACCACGGTCGTAACCCCTATGGTCTGCCCGATGATGGGTTCACCGTTCAGCTCCAGCGTCAGACTGGTGGGCACGAGTGCCTCCTCGACGGCCAGCATCTTGGTGGCAGTCATTCCGCCCACGTTGGCGGTCACCTCTACGTTGCCGTGTCGTGTGGGGGTAAACCTGTTGCTACGGAATGTGCCGTCATTACTGCTCCATGTTGCCGTGACAGTCACCTCTTTTTCTTCATAGGTATAGCCCTTGACAAAGAGCTCTGCCTCCTCACCCTGAGTCAGCACGTCCTTCGAACAAGTAATGCTGACACCCATTAGGTCAGTGGATTGTGCCGAAACGGGTTTTCCATAAACTTCCAGTTCATAGAATGACGTGCCGTATTGTGTAGCGCGTTTAACACCCACCACGCGGAGATAACGTCCCTGATGGTCACCGAGGTTCATTTCCGTCCATTCGTTGGCAATGCCAGTACCCGTCTTGCTAAAGGTTACTTCACCATTCTCTGTATCACGCAGCTCAATGCGATACTCCGTGGCGTATGCCGCCTCCCAAAGAATACGTACCTTATATATTCCTGCCTGCTCGCCCAAATCCACCTGCAGCCATTGGTCATCCTCAGAGCTACTGCTCCAGCGCGACGACCCACTGCCGTCGGTAGCGTTTCCGGCTGGCATGGCAGCCTCATTTTCAAAACTGCTTGCAGTACAGGGTTTATTCAATGCCAGGTTGCGCATGACTAACTGTTCGCGGATGTCGGGGGTGCTGTTGTCAACGGGGTAAACCGTTGTCACGGCTGTGTAGTCCACCTCGTTCACCTTCATCTGACGGGCGGGCACGTCAAACGATGTTCCGTCGGAGAAGCTGACGGACTTGGTGGTGTTTGTCGGGTTATAGGCTACATGGTAGGTCGTGCCACCTTTCTTGTAAGCGCGTGCCGTGGGGATGTTGGCCGTCACGTCCCAAAGGATGTCACCGTAAGAACGGTGCGAATGAGTGACGAAGTAGGTTATGCCTCTCGTGGCACTGGTGGTCATGGTTCCCCAACCGCCGTTCCATCCCTCGTCGAAGATGCGGGCAGCATCGTCAGCATCGCTCCATTGGCGGTAGGCCAGCACAACGTTGCCCCAGTCGGAGTCACGCAGCGAGGCACCGCCCGAGCCACCCGTGCCGTCCCATCCGGCATGTTCTTTCAGCTCCATGAGCCGCTGGTAGTCCCATGCGGCAAATGCTTTGTCCTCGCCAAGATAGTCTAACGCAGGCGAAATGGGCATCCATTGTATGCCTTGCATGAAGACGGGGTCGCCCCCGAACCACGTCCACCAGCCCACGCCGTGGCTGGTCAGGTTCGACGAGTAGGGAATGATGTAATTGGGGTTTTCATGCATGAACTTCGAGTAGTCAATGTTGTATTCCGGGTCATAGCCCGCGTGGAAGCCAGTCCCAACCTCATCCCCGTGGCGGTCAAACCAATATTCGGCGGTGGCGCGGGCCTCGCTCACCCAGCCAAAGATGCCTGCATCGCGCAACTCCGTGTCGTCCAGAGCCACGCCCAAAAGGTACATGCCACCCCATGCCTGCATCGACTCGGAGGTAGATTCCTGACCGTTGCCGGCACCGTCACCCATGCCGCCGGCATAGCAGTGGCCGGCCCAGGGGTCCATCATGCGCAGAAAACAGCTCCAGTCGTCGCGCCGGTAGTTATTGTAGTCGCGGGCAATAAGACGGAGCATGTCGCCATAGTTTGTCTTGAAGTCGTCATCTACGAGACAGAGCATGGCTGCCGCCAGCGTGAAGTAGCCATAGTGGAAGTGGTGGTCGTTATAGGTGTCTGAGTCGTAGCTGGTGGTATAGCCTATGAGTCCGCCATAGCGGTTGTCACGGGCAAAGAAAAAGCTGTTCTCGCCGGGGGTGTAGGTCAGCCAGTTGACCAGAGCCTCCCTCAGTCGGTCGTGGCATTTGCCAAACAGCTCCTCATTGCCCATCTCGCGGGCAAAGGCCATGTGCAAGGCCATCTGCGTCAGCCCTTTGCCGCCCCAGTAGGTGTCAGCGCCAAAAGTACCCGTTTGGGCATAGTCGCCCAACATCTTCAGCATTTTCGCCGCGTCATAGGCATAGTCGCCCTCCGTATCGGTCGGCATGGGATACCAGGGCAACATGCCGGAGAATCGATAGCCAATGCTCACCTGGTCAGAGGCCACGAGTTTCAGCTTTCCACGAGGTGTCTGGTAGGTCTGGTCGAGGAACGAGTGACTGTAAGATGCGTAGCGTTGCCGCCAGTGGTGGGGTATTTGTCCTTGCAGCACCTGAGTAGTTGATGTACCGGTGCGCAGGTCGGTAGCACTGACTTTCCAACGGGTATTCAGGTTGCTGCCGCCATAGTCCCACGACACCTCGGTATTGGTGGGTTTCGAACAGGCGTAAGGAGCAAAGACCGTCAGGTCGGAAGGCTGAGTCAGCAGAGCCACCACCACAAACTGCCGGTTGCCGCTGTAAGTTACCTTGACCTCTGTTCCGTCAATGGTCACCATGCTGCCTGTGGGCAAGTAGATGCCGTAGTAGTCAGCTGTGGCAGAGAAAGCATCGGCAGAACCGATGCCTACAACAAACTGCTGGCAAACGCCACTGGTCAGCGTGGCACCGTCAGCGGTCAGGAACCGGACCGTTGTCGCCCCCTTCAGTTTGTTATCAGAGCCGTCGTTACCTGTCTTGACCACCGAGAGAACAGGAGTGATGCCTTTCGTCTCTATCCACGTAAAGGGCACGCCATGTTCCAGTGTTACCAGCATGGACTTCTGAGCCGAAGCATAGTCAGCCGCTCCTGCTGGCAGCAACGAAAAGCCTACTGTCCAGTCGCTCCAGGTTTCGGCCAGTGGTTGTGAAGCGATGAACCCTTCACCCCCGCTTACCGTCAACTTCGACTGGGTCTTCATCTCGGTTCCGTTGTCAATCCAATACTTAGGATAATGAACATCCACGCCATTCTTCATGCCTTGCACATACTGAGGATAAGCCCAAAGATGGCCCGTCAGTTCCTGCCCCGTTCGCTGACGGTCGGCATTAATCAGATCCGTCCACCAGTCGTTGGTAGGAATAGGCTGGCCCGTCTGTTCCTTGATATAGAGCTTACGATACTGCATGAACTGGCTTTGGTCACCGCCATGGGCATCAGTTTTAGACATGGCACGCGGTGTATAGCTCGCATAGCTGGCCTTGCCAACCTGTATGATTTGCTGGGCTGTCAGCAACTGTACTGACAGGAAGAGGGCAATAAGTAAGGATAGTTTTTTCATTGTCAGAAAAAAGCCCCGCCGTCAGTTGCTGCCGGCGGGGCAAGTGATACTTAGTTTTTATTATTTTGCAAGTGTTGGCCTTGAAGAGTTACTTGATGACAATCTTCTTGCCATCGATGATGTAGATACCCCTTGTAGGATTCTCCACACGGCGGCCGTCGATCGTGTAGATGGCATCGGCACCAGTGTCGAGCACGATACGGCTGATGCCAGTGGCAGTGGTGTAAGCAGCCTCAGCAGCTTTAAGATCAGTCACTGCCTGATCAATATCACTCTGCGTAGTGGCGTCCTGTTTTACCTGCTCAGCGTTTGCAATAGCATCGTTGAGTGCCTTACCCGGATCAACATCAATAGCAGCAGACCCCAACAGTGCTTTGGCAGCATTGATCTCTGTTTCCAATGCAGTAGTATCGAGCGTTGGCTCTGAACCACCAATCTCTTGCCAATCAAATACAATTTGTCCGAAATTCACTTCACCGGGCATCATAACATACAGCGGAGTATAAAGTTCTGGTTCAGGATTAGAAGTTGCCGTAATCGTTAAAGTTTTACCATCAGAACTAATCGTCATGTTGGCATCAACACGTGTTCCACCTACTCCATTGATGTACCAGAAAGAACCACCCAAACCATTCATCACATCATCAGATGTAATAATAACTTCGTAGTTGTCTGTGCCTGTATAGTGGTTGGCTACAACATAAATAGTCTTGCCATCAGCAGTATATTGAGTTCCCTCATGCTCAACAGGAGTAGCTGCAGTAACAGTAATTTCGACAGTAGAACTAATATTATTGTCAGACTTCAGAGTTGCAGTAATGGTAGCAGAACCCTCGGCGACACCTGTTACGACACCATTTTCGTTGACGGTAGCAACTGTCTCGTCAGAAGATGAGAAGGTTACCTGGTCGGCAGCAACTGCATTGTCGTCCTGATCCTTGACCGTCAGCTGGGTGGTAGCATCTGCTTCAATGCTGGTTGCCTCGGCAGCAACAGTAATGGTCGTAATTTCTGGTGTGGGAACCTCACCACCAGCACTCTTCCAGAAGTAGATGTTGTCGATATAGACAATTTCTGTACCGGTGCCTTTGTCGAGCTTGAGCTGGAAGGCTTTGGCGTTAGCATAGTCCAGTGCGAGGTCAGAGAGCTTGATGTCACAGCTGTTCCACTGGCCAGGAACAAGGGTGCCTACGCTGGTGGAATTTTCGGTGGGTGTACCGCCGTTCATGATGGGTGTGATGCCGAGACTCATATTCTGAAGCGGCAGCACATCAATGTGTACATACTCCATATTAGAGAGGTCGAGCTGAGTCGATAGTTCGAAACCAAGGTAGTTGTAGTTGGTCAACTGAAGCACATCGTCGTTTTCCGCCTTTTGGTCTGTAACAACTGTTGACTGTCCCCAGCCACCGTAGGCATAGCCTGTACCGGTATATGCATTGCTATAGATGCTGATGACATCGGCAGCGGCCTGCGTGGGAACAGGAGCGGCAGCGAGCGCCAGCGTGGTAACCCCTACCTGCTGTGCAGCCGACTTATTCTCATTGTCGTCCTGAGCCACAATGCTGAGTGTATAGGCCTGGCCAAACGCCAGTCCGCCTATGGTATAGGTAATTTCCGTGCCGTTGTCACCCTTCGTCGTATAGTCCTTCGTACCGTCATTGATGACGTAAGTCACTTGAGCCGACTTGTCGTCAGTAGCCTTCAGTTTCAGTGTTGCACAGCCGATGCCGGCACTTACCAGCTCAGCAGTTTCCAGCGTAGGAGCCTCGCTGTCGTCAGCAGCAGGCTTTGCAAGATAGAAGTGGTCCAGATAGAACTCCGTCTCGCCAACCAGTTCTACGAGCATGTAGTTGGGCTGGCTGCCGGTGTTGTCAATCTCCACATAGTTCCACTGTCCGGGAACGAGGTCTTCCACGGTAAGAGCATTACCGTAGGCATTGTCGCCGAAAATCTTTGCCGTGGTAGCAGTAAAGGGATAGAGCGCCACGTGGATTTTGGTATAGTCGCTGCTGATGCCTACGCCACCGGCCGTACGACTGTTGAAGCCGGCGCCCTTGACGTGCACCACCTTATGGTCGTTAGCAATGACGACTTCCTCAATAGAGGTGTAGAGCGGATTGGGAGCACCGCCACCGACACCCCATGTGGGGTTGCTGTCATTGATTCCCTTGTTGTATTTAGCACTATAGACGGCAATCACATTTGCTGCCAGATCGGCGGGCTCGGTAGGGTTAGCCGTGGGGGCAGAGACGTTGACGGCCTTGATGGTAGCGGTTACTGCGGTTTCGCCCATCGTTGCCGTAATCACCACGTTGCCAACGGCAGTTGCCGTCAGCGTTGTGCCGTCGAGCGTAGCATTCGTAGCCGTATAGGTGATACCCTCGGTCAGCACCAGTCCTAACTGGTCCTTGGCGGTGAAGGTCATTTCAGTAGCTTCGCCAACCTTGACCATAGAGGGAGACACCTCGAGGGTGGTCAGGACGGAAGCTTGTTTCTCAAGAGCTACGAAGGTACGTATCTTCACACCCCAGGTATAGTTAGTTGCCTCGGTGGGCACGAAGACAATGTAGCGTCCGCTGTTCTCTACTGCCACGGCGGCATCCTTCTTAGCCTCTTGCGCATTGGTAAAGGTGGCTATCAGCGTTTCACCTGTCAACGAACCGTCAGCAGCAGGCTCGGTGTCAGTCACATAGATGTTGGCACCGCAGTCGGCGCCTTCCCATGTTGACTGGATGGCACCAATGCTCTTCGACTCGCCTAAGTCGATGTAGAAGCCCTGAATGCCCAACGCTTGGTTGGCTTCAAGGTTGTCAGCATTCTGCGGGAACAGGAAAACGTTGGTGGTGTTGCCATCGGTGGTTATCAGCTGTAGGTTATCCACCGTCAACACGCCTTCAGGGAGGAAGCTCTTCAGGCCTCCTAAGGGTACTACCGTCTTGCCCGACGTAAGGTTCGTCTGGGCAAACGTTGTCATCGTGGCCAAAAGTGCCACAAGCGTAAATAATAGCTTCTTCATAAGCATTAAAGTTTTAGATATTGAGTTATTGAATTATTTGATGATTATCTTTTTTCCGTTGTAGATGTAGATGCCCTTTAGCAATGCACCTTTTACCACTTTACGTCCGTCGAGGGTGTACCAAGCCCCTTCTCCTTGGGAGAGGGCTGGGGTAAGGCTCCCGATGCCGGTTGCACCGGCATCGAAGTGCAGGCTGTTCATGAACATGGACTGTGCACCACCGTTCCACAGGAGTATTCGATGCTCGCCGGCCTTGAGCGGCACGGTGACCGTCTGGTCGGCATCGGAGCCCAGCTGGTTGCCGAAGTTGTAGTAGTAGCTGCCATAGCTCATAGGAGCCAGATACATGTAGTTACCAATGTTCTGGTTACCTACCTGTCCCCAGCTGGCACCGGCCACAAATGTGGCCTGTCCACGAATGATTGGAAACAATATGAACCTTATCGTAGAAACGGAGAAATAGAAAACGGAGAAAACAAGTGCGGCCACCTTCACAGGCGGCCGCAACTCTAACATGTAACCAAAAAGACTAAAGTAATATGAAAATGAGAACCTTTATGAACGTCGAGACAATTTGTAATCCACCATGACGTCGATGCCTAAGGCTGTGCCTGCATACATCAAGCACTGGGCGAAGAACCACAGCACCGAGTCGCTGATTTCCCCGAAAGGCGGGGCAATGAAGCCTGCCACGCTCAGCCCCACTCCCGAGGCCAGCATCGCTATTGCTGTATATGCGCGTACATTCTTTATCATCGTTCACCTCCTTTCTAAGAGAGAAAACGAAAGCCCCCGGAGGGGCTTCGTTTAGGGCTCCGGCTCTGGGTCGGGGTCGGCCTGCTGTTCGTACTTGCTGATGGGCAGGTACTTGTACTTCTTGCGTTCCTTGCCGTCCGCGCCAGTCGTCGTACCGTCCTCCACCTGCAGCATGTGCAGCGTGAGGGCACAGTTCTTCTTCATGCTCTTCGAGGTGATGTCGTCGAGCTTCGTGCCGTCGGGGCGGAAGCGCACGTGCACGCCCTGCACCAGGTTGTCGGCGCCCAGCGTCTGAGCCTCCTCCACACTTTCGGCACCGCCCGGCACGCTCTGCACCGTGGGGTAGAAGGTGCCTATGCCCGTCAGCTTGACGCCCACACCCTGCGAGAGCAGTTCCACGAGACAGCCCTGCATGGTGGTCATGACACCCTCTACGATGCTACGGTCATAGATGGTGTTGTGCTCGGACATGTGTTTGCAGAAGCCGCGGGTGTCCAGCGTGCCGTTGCGGTCAATGTAGGGGTAGAGTCGGCCGAAGAAGTCGCTCTTCCTGTTACTGTTTGCGCGAAGATTGATGCGCATCTGAATCTGTTGTGTTGCTGCCATAGTTGTAAAAATTTTTAGTTAATAAAATCCTGAAAACAATTCTCTCTCGTTTGAGCCACCTCGGGCTGTCAGCCTCCCGAAGAGCCGGGGTTTCCGCCAAGTGGTGCGTCACATTTCCTGCAGCGAAACGGCACCTCCCTTGGGGCGAAACGGCACTTCGCGTGCACGTGGGGGCGTGGCCTTGGCTGGCTCGGTGCAAAATTACGAAGAAGCTGGGGGACGGTGAAATAAAGAGGCGAAAAACGTTCGTTTTAAAGCATTTTTAACATTTCGGGGCTTACTTCGCCCTTTTCCGGCGCTCGCGGCGGCACCCGTACCAGTAGCCTGCCGCAAACGCGGCGGCACCGAAAAGTGCCGCGTGGGCAACGAACGCCCAGCGGAAATCGCCTACCAGAAACAGGGCGGGCAGCGTGTCGAAAAACGTCTCAAACATAGCGTGAGTGCAAATATACGTTAATAAATCGTAACGCTTAACATAACGTCACTTTGGTTAACGTTTTTTTTTTTTTGTTTGTTAGCACTTTCCGCCCTATCTTTGCGGCTGGAAATGGCCATTCCGCAAAAAATTCGTGAATTGATTAACACTTAAAAAAAAGAAAAGATTATGGAAATTATTGCAAGAATCGAGAAAATTGGCAGCATGAGCCAGAGGCAGTACACCGACAGCCGTACCAACGAGCAAAAGGTGTTTAAGAGCATCGGCGTGACGCTGCGCGCGGGCAAGGACGTGATTTACGCCGAGGCGGTGCAGGAGCAGGCCGACGCGCTGGAAATGGACGTGACTGTGAACAAAACCGTCAGAGTGTGGTGCAGCTACTTCGTGCGGCTGATGTTCAACAAACGCGAATATACCGACCAGCAGGGGGTGACGCACTACCAGACTGAGGTCAACCTGGTCAGTTGGGAACCGCTATATATCCCTGTTCGTGAACATTAAAAAAAACGTCAGAAATCTACGTTTTCTCTTTCTCCGTTTCTACGATAAGGTTCATTTTTCCGTAGAAAAAAAGTGACACCTGAAAATTAATAATATATATATTATTAAAAAAAATTCACCGTAAAACGCTGAATTTATGAACCTTAACGTAGAAACGGAGAAAGTGGAAAACGAAGAAAAGTCAGAACCGAAAAAAATAACAGTTATGGACAAGAAGAAACAAGACACACAAGTGGCGATGATGACCCCCAAGAAGGTGCGCGGCACGGCAACCATCTATGCCGGCGGCGACATTGAGTTCAGGGCCCAGGGCGAAGGGCAACCGCAGAAGAAGGTCATCAAGCGTCAGGGTAATTCACAGTTCTACGAGACACAGGGGACGCGTCCGAAGCTCTGCGCACACCTGATGTGCGACGCGGACGACCCCGTGGCCGCCTCTACCCTGCAACAGCAGTTAGACGGTTTCCTGGACGGCTTCGGGAGCAAGGCGAAGCCCGTCAGGCCGCGCAAGAAAGACCGCATGCTGTGGGACAAGGAGTCCCTGCGCGTGTGGTACCGGGCTGACAGCGCACGGGTGGAGATTTCACTCTCGCTGCCCGTCGCCACCGAGGGGCAGACTATTGAACAAAACGCATTAAAACAATTCCAATCCCTTTACCAATGTTTTACTATCAACAAGCAATTTTTACTGGATGCCGCCCGTGCACAGAAGAAGACTGGCAACGGCTGACACACGACGCGCACGTGCGCGCCATTCACGATGAGATACGCATAGTGAAGCCCGACGCGCCCGACCGCAAGCAGCGGCTGGGCGACCTGAAGCGCCGGCTACCCCTGTTTGTCTTCATGGCGGGCGACATCACCCCGAGCATTAGTGCTCACGGCGAGGAAGACACGTGGCGGCGGCAGGAGAACGTCATCCTGAACGGGCTCTACATGCTCGACCTGGACGACGTGGAAGACCCGCGGGCAACGTATGAGCAGCTTATAACTCACTACATCGGGCGTTTCGACATCTTGCTGGTGCACGTCACGCCCAGCCAGCACGGGCTGCGCATAGTGGCCAAGGCCGACCCCGAGGTGGGCAACCTGGCCGACAACCAGCGGCGGCTGGCCGACGCGCTGGGCTTCAAGCCCGACGAGGCGTGCAAGGACAGCAGTCGCGGCTCGTTCTGCCCTACAAGCGAAGACATACTGTATATAAACAACGAAATTTTTGAATATCAAAATGATGAATACGACAAGAAATTTGGCGATGCTTATCGCCACGGGAACAGCCATGGTGCTGCTGTTAATAGTGTTTATACTCCTGTATCCAATAAAACTGCTGACGGAAATGTTGCTGCAGCTGTGGGACAAGGTGAACCGCACGCACAGGGAGCTACTGAACAAACTGAATCTGGATTAGAGACAAACGAAGATGGTGAACCAACGTTTAAGGGAATTCCGTTTAAGGATATCGTTGCTGAATACTGGCGTCTCGAGGGGGGACATCCCGTTACTGGCGAACGTCATACAAAGGTGCTATCAATGGCTAACCGACTCAGGTATATCACTGATAACAATGCGGACGAACTGCTACGGGTCATTGACTATTGTGGACTTCCTGACGCTGAAGTCAAGCAAATATGTGCTTCGGCTTGTGCATACAAAATGGCACCCTTCATGCCCCCAAGAATCAGGGCAATACTTAAAAATCTTTCCGCGTGCGGAACGACTGAAGGAGGCGCAGCGGGAGGCACCGGTGCAGACAAACTGGGCGGTGGAAACGGTCATGCTGAAGATGGAATTGGAATCGATTACCGAAAGTGGTGGAAGCGGCTGCAAGGTGTACTTAATGACCCCCTACGAGATGTGTGCGCATCGGTTCCTGATGAATCAAAAATGGGAGCAGCACTCGCAGGACTGGCCATGCTCGGCACGTACCTGACGCGCTGCTGGTGGCTGCACTACGACGGCGAGCAGCGCCGGCTGTCGTTCCTGGTCTATATTCTGGGCGATGCCGCCAGCGGCAAGTCGTTTGCCGTGAAGCTCGACAAACTCATTATGGAGGCCATGAAGTCGGCTGACAAGGCAGGGCGCGAGTGGGAGCAGCAGTACAAGGAAGACCGCCTGCAGCGCGAGACGAGTTCGAAGAAAGCCAAGGAGGCCGCTCAGGAAATCAAGCACCCCGTCATACGCTATGTGCCCTCAACGCTGTCGAACGCCATGCTTTACGCGCGTCTGCGCGATGCCAAGGAGCTCATTGACGGCGAGGAAGTTCACCTGCACCTGTTCACCTTCGAAAGTGAGCTGGCCACCGCCCTGCGCGTGCAGACAGGCAGCTGGGCAGGCAAGCTGGACTTGGAGTGCAAGTCGTTCCAGAACGAGGAGGCAGGTGTTGACTATGCCAACAACCAGAGTGCCAACGGACTGTATCAGGTGAACTGGAATCAGGTCATCACGGGCACGCCCGACGCCATGCAGCGAAAAATCAAGCCTGGCACCGTGCTTGACGGTCTGGTGACGCGACTGGCGCTGTTCGTCATGCCAAGCCGAAACTTTGAAATGCTTGACCCCAAGCCACCCATGCGCGAACACGAGTCGGAGGCGCGACTGCGTGCCTGGGGCTACAGGCTGGAGGCTCTGCACGGCCAACTGCATTGCCAGAAGCTTGTGGACGAGGCTTACGCATGGTGCGCCGACATGACGCGCGAGGCAGAAATGAACAACGACGTGGTGGCCGACTACTTCCGCAAGCGCGTGCCCATGTACATTGTGCGCTACGGACTGGTTTACGCCGTGCTTGATAACATTGACAGGCTGGAGGCCATGCAGCAGCAGGGCCAGCCGCTTGAGGTGCCCATCACAAAGAAAACACTCGAATTTGCAAGGCTCATGGGCGATTTCATCTACTACATGCAGATTCGCCAGTATGGTGAAATGGTGCGGCAGGCGCTGGAAAACCAAGCCAAGGATTTTCAGCCGCGCGTGCGCCAGACTCTTAATAGCGAGTTGTACAACAAACTGCCAAGATGTTTCAATGTGAAAAAAGTTTCGGAAATCTTTTCATTGTCGAATAAGGCTGCTTTTTCGCAAATCAACCGATGGAAAGAAAAGAAATGGGTGAAACCCTCTGGCAAGCGGGGCGAGTACAAGAAAATCATTTAATAATAACTTTTTAAACAATCAAACAATGAAAAAAATTTTTCTTTTCAGCATCAAGCAAGTATGGGAATTGTTAAAGTACATCAAACCTCTGTACGAGTTAATAATGGCCATTGTCAACGTCTTCCGCAAGGATAACGACGACAACGAGAAAAAAGAAGGAAAGGAGGAACAGCCATGACCGACGACGCAAAACGACTGGAGCGCGGAATCAGAAACTGTAATCCGCTGAACATTGTGTATGCCAGAGGCAATTATTGGATTGGCAAATACTCCAACAACACGGACGGGAAGTTTGAACAGTTCTTGCGCATAGAATTCGGCATACGCGCGGCTATCATCATACTGACGCGCTACGCCATGCGAAAAGAAGTAGGCCTGTACGTTCCGGCCATTATTCACCGCTGGGCTCCCGACGGCGGCGAGGCAGAGCAGAACTACATCAAGTTTGTCACCAACAAGATGGCAAAACTGAATATGAATAGAACTCGAATGGACTTGAAACAGCTGGTTTCGGCCATGGCACTCTTCGAGTCACGCTACACCATGAGCGACTTCGTGTTTGAAAAATCATTCAATATAGTTCCTTTAAACTATAGAAAATTCTGGATATGAAACACTATGAAAAAGTAAGATTGGAACGGAAAACGTTTGTAAGGCCTGATGGAACGGTCATCAAAAGGGAGAACGTTCATTTCTGGAATAGCCTTACTCAGCGGGACTTGCTGAAGCGAATATGCAACACGCGCGGCCTGTGCCTTGATGAACTAAGTTTGCGATTGGCTCTTAGCATGATAGTAGAGGAGCTAAAAGAAGCCATCTGTGAGTCGAATCGGGTAAAGATAGATGATTTCGGCACTTTCTCACTGCGATATAATAATAAGCATTTCAGCATTAGTTTCATTCCGGAGAGGGCATTAGTAAAGGAGCTGAAGGCAATCCGCATCGAGTATAGCGATGTTGTTGTACGGAAGCCTGAAAAATAGTGTTGTAATTTTCTTTTTGGGTGCGGCCGCCAGTGAAGGTGGCCGCACTTGTTTTCTCCGTTTTCTATTTCTCCGTTTCTACGTTAAGGTTCATATTGCCCTGTTTAGAACGATATTTTTCCGCATTTCAGATTTTTTTTCGAGGCAAAAGTATAGAAAACACATGATAGGGTACAAATTTCGAATCCACTTTTTTTTGCCGTTTTAGCCCCTTTTTGTCCCTGTCGTCCACTTTGCAGGATTTCAGAAAACGCGTATTTACAGGACTTTCGCGTTTACATGTCGCCTGTGTTTTCCACTTTTTTCAGTTTTCCCGCATTTTGCCCATTTGCAGTTCATTAGGTGTAGGCCGTACACCGTCAGAAACAGCCTTCCAGGGGTTATTTTCACGGTGGGCACACCACACTTTTTTATGTCCCATAGTGTGTACATTTGGTAACCGTTTAAAAAAACTTTTCTGAAAAATCTTCGTCCTCTCGTCCATTCGTCTTAAAACCTTCGCCCTTTTGTTCATTCGTCTTAGAAAGAAAAAAACTAAATTTATGTTTTTTTATTTTGTTCTTTGCTCACTTAATCGTACCTTTGCAAGCGAAAACCAAATATTAATAAAAAAAATGGACGACTACCCGGCGGATAATTACAATTCGTAAGGTAAGGGGAACGGCAGGCAAGACCGCTAATCCTCTTGCCGCTAAGACCGTTTTATAAAAAGGATTAGCAACAATGAAGACTTACTGGAACTACACCAACGGACTGACCCAGCTCCAGGAGTGGCAGCCCAACTGTTGGATACAGGTGACGTGTCCCACAGACGAAGACCAGCAGATGCTGGAAGAGAAATTCGACATCCCCGACTATTTTCTGAGCGACATAAGCGACACCGACGAGCGCGCACGCTATGAATATGATGACGGTTGGATGCTGATTATCCTACGTATTCCCTACGTCAAGGAAGTACGCTCAAGGACTCCCTACACGACGGTTCCCTTAGGCATCATCCATAAACGCGACGTGACCATTACCGTCTGCTATTACGAGACGAACATGATGATTGACTTCGTTTCGTACCAGCAGAAACGAGGCGAGGGGTTTACCGATTTCGTGGATTTGACGTTCCGGCTGTTCCTTTCCTCGGCCGTGTGGTACCTGAAGCGCCTCAAGCAGATTAACATGCTGATTGAAAAGGCCAAGCGCAATCTTGACCAGGAGGTAAACAACGAAAGCCTCATCGGACTCTCACGACTGCAGGACTCGCTGACCTACTTCGTCACATCCATACGCGGAAACGAGACACTGCTCTCAAAGCTGAAGTTCAAGCTGCAGATTGACGAACTGGATGCCGACCTGATTGAAGACGTCAACATTGAGATGACACAGGCCCGCGAAACAGCCAACATCTATTCGAACATCCTGGAATCAACCATGGACACCTATCAGAGCATCATCAACAACAACATGAACACCATCATGCGTACGCTGACCTCGGTGACCATCATCCTCATGCTCCCTACGCTGGTGGCATCGTTCTTCGGCATGAACCTCATTAACGGCATGGAGAGCAACCCCGTAGGGTTCATCGTCGCCATCGTACTGAGCATGCTCATTTCCATCGCTTCCTGGTTCATTTTCAGACACAAACGACTGATATAGAATTTAAAACTTCATCATTCAACTTTCTGAAGTTGGGGTAGTTAAAGGAATTAGTGGAGCTTGCGAAACTTAAATAAAAAAACAAAAAAGGATGCAGTAAACGTTAAATAATGCAAACATGCGATACTTTGCCTTTTTACTTTTTTCACCTTTTTACTTTTTTTATTTATCTTTGTAGCTTGATATGTGTGATCTAACCTAAAGTTAAACTAAAACGTTTAAACAATGGACTCTCAAGAAAAGGCCCTCGAAACGGCCACCCTGGAACAAGAAAACCAAGTAGTAGGAACCCCAGCAGAAGCAACTGTACAGGAAATCACCGCAGAGGAACCCGTCAGGGAAACCCCCGCAGAGGAACCCACACAGGATACTCCTGCCGAAGAAGCTGTGGCAGAGCAGCCCGAGCGTAAAGTGTATAACTCAAAAAAGGAAATACTGGAGCGCGTCAAGGAAATAGCTCACGGCGACGAGCCGCTGCAGAAGGACGAGATAGACTATCTCAAGACGGTATTCTACAAGTTACACATTGCCGAGCGCGATGCCCAGTTCAAGGCATTCACCGAAAGCGGCGGCGACGTAACGGCATTCCAAGTCACTCCAGACCCCGAGGAGGAAGCCTTTAAGGCCGAAATGGGCATCATCAAGGAGAAAAGGGCCCAGCTCTTCAAAGAACAAGAGGCAGAAAAAGCTGAGAACTTGAAGAAGAAGCTCGACATCATTGAGAAAATCAAGGCTATGGTGACCTCGCCCGAAGAAGCCAACAAGTCGTATCAGGACTTCAAGGCCCTGCAGCAGGAATGGAAGGAAATCAAAAACATTCCCGCCGAAAAAGCCAACGAGCTATGGCGCAGCTATCAGCTCTACGTAGAACAGTTCTACGACTTGCTGAAACTGAACAGCGAGGCTCGCGAATATGACTTCAAGAAAAATTTGGAAGCCAAGACCCGCCTGTGCGAGGCTGCCGAGCGGCTGGCCGACGAACCGGACGTTATCAGCGCCTTCCACCAACTGCAGAAACTGCACCAGGAATACCGCGAGACGGGACCCGTCAGCAAGGAACTGCGCGAGGAAATATGGACGCGCTTCAAGGCAGCTTCCACCGTCATTAACAAGCGCCACCAGCAGCACTTCGAGACGCTGCGCGCCAAAGAGGAAGACAACCTGGCCCGTAAGACAGCTCTCTGCGAGAAGGTAGAGGCCATTGCCAATGCTGAAAGCAAAGGCTCTGCTGACTGGGAGAAACGTACCAAGGAGATTATCGACATTCAAGCAGAGTGGAAGACCATCGGCTTCGCCCCGCAGAAGATGAACGTCAAAATCTTCGAGCGTTTCCGCGCCGCCTGCGACGACTTCTTCGGGAAGAAGGCCGAATACTTCAAGACGCTGAAGGACACCTTCAAGGAGAACGCAGAAAAGAAACGCGCCCTCATTGAGAAAGCCAGAGCCCTGCAGGACAGCACCGAGTGGAAATCGACCAGCGACAAGCTCATCGCCCTGCAGAAGGAGTGGAAGACCATCGGCATGGTGCCCAAGAAACTGGGCGACCAGCTCTGGGAGGAGTTCCTCGGAGCCTGCAACAAGTTCTTCGAGGCTCGCAACGCCGCCGGTGCCGGACAGCGTAACGAGGAGCACCAGAACCTTTCCCGCAAGCGCGAAATCATTGAAAAGCTGAAAGCCGTGGCAGAAGAAAATGCCGAAGGACTGCAGGAGAAGGTGCAGCAGCTCGTTGAGGAATATCAGGCCGTGGGTCACGTACCTTTCAAGGAGAAGGATAAGGTATATGAAGAGTACCACAGCGTACTCGACAAGCTCTATAAAGACCTGAACATCAGCGTTGCCAAACGTCGGCTCAGCAAATTCAAGGACAACCTGAAGCAGGTGGCCGAGCGTGGTGAGAATGCTCTCGACAACGAGCGTGCAAGGCTGATGCGCCAGTATGAGGCCATTAAGCAGGAGGTGCAGACCTACGAGAACAACCTCGGATTCCTGAATGCCTCGTCAAAGAAGGGCAACTCGCTCATTGACGAAATGAACCGCAAGGTGCAGAAGCTGAAGGACGACATGAACCTGGTTCGCGAGAAAATCAAAGCCATCGACGCTGAGAACAAGCAATAATTAAGTTGCAATATGGTTTCGCGCGGGCATGCAATTCATTTTGTATGCCCGCGCTACTTGTTTTTAGGCGATTCACCCGTAATTAAACAATACCATAGTGGCGGAGCGCATTGAGGATACCGTCTTCATCGACAGAAGTTGTGACATAATCTGCCTGTTGTTTTAACTCGTCAATAGCGTTTCCCATAGCGATGCCGACACCAGCTTGCAAAATCATGGATTTGTCATTGCCACCATCACCAAAAGCAATTGTCTGGCTGATATCAAGGCAGTCATGACGGGCAATTGCGACAATTCCTTTTCCTTTATCCGCTCCGTTGGCTGTGATGTCCGTAAACTCAGGATGCCAACGACCCGAGATACACTGGGGCAAACGTGCCATCATTTGTTGTTCATAATCAGCAGGAAAGAAGGGTGTCATTTGCAGGACGTCCTGCTTCAGGACTTCTTCTAAAGGAGAGGCTTTATCCAGATTCTTGACGGCAAGCATCTGCCGGAATATACGAACCACGTCACCAGTAGGGTCAAGGACAGCAACGTCTTTCTTGCCAACGACGATAAGACTATATCCCTTTGTTTTCGAATCCTCAACAATGGTCATCACGTCACTCTTAGCAATGGGGTGACAAGTCACTAAGTCGTCGCCTACGAAACACAAGGCTCCATTCGTCGTGATATAGCCGTCGATGAGATGTTCGATGGCACCAAGGTTCGTAATGATAACAGGCGGGCGCCCTGTAGCTATATAGACACGGTGTCCATTCGCCTTTGCCTGTGTCAGCGCAAAGATGGTTGATGGCGGTATCTCATGTGTCTTGAAACTAACCAGCGTACCGTCAATATCAAAGAAAAGGGCGTATCTTTTGCTCATATAGTATCATGGGTTAACCACATTCTGAGGACATCGGGAAACGAATGCCTTGACATTCTCAATGGCAATGTTCAGCAGTCGAATGCGTGCCTCGCGTGTTGCCCAAGCAATATGAGGGGTAAAGTAGGCATTTGGTTGGCGGAGCAGGGGATTGTCAGCCTTAGGCGGCTCCACTGTCATCACGTCAGCACAGTAGGCAGCAATCTGTCCTATCTCCAGGGCTTTAGCCACGTCGCTGTCACATACCAACGGGCCGCGACCCGTATTAATCAAAATGGCATTAGGCTTCATCAGTGCCAGTGCCTCTGCATTAATCATGTGGCGCGTGTCAGGAGTCAGCGGGCAATGCAACGACAGTACGTCAGCCGAAGCCAGCAGCTCCTTCAGGTCAACTTTTTCAATACCCTCTGGCAAGGCATCAGCCGACTTGCTCGTCAAAGCCTTCACCTTCATGCCGAAAGCAAGGGCTATCTGTGCCACCCGTTTCCCGATAGTGCCCAATCCCACGATACCAAAAGTCTTCCCTGCCATTTCTGTCAGCGGAGTGTCCCAATAGCAGAAGTCAGTATTCTCGCTCCACCGACCGTTCCTATTCTGTATGGCATAATGTTCCGTGCGGTTCGTTATTGTCAGTAAGTGCGCAAAAGTCATCTGTACCACACTCTCCGTGCTGTATGCAGGCACATTGGTCACGATGATGCCCCGTTCACTGGCTGCCTCAATATCAACTACATTGTACCCTGTAGCCAGCACACCGATATATTTCAGCTTTGGTAACAGACTGATTTCGCGGCGTCCAAGAACGACTTTGTTCGTCAGCACGATATCAGCGTCAATCGCTTTTGCCACTGTATCCTCAGGCCTTGTCCGGTCATATACCGTCACATCACCCAACTCCTTCAATTCATCCCATGACAGGTCGCCAGGATTAGCCCCATATCCGTCCAGTATAGTTATCTTCATACGCGTATAAATTATCCGCCCGCAAAGTTACAATTATTTACGAAAATATCAAAAGAAAAAGGCAATTTCCGAATTGGAAATCGCCTTTTTCTCTGTTGGGGTACCCGGACTCGAACCAGGAAAGGCAGGACCAGAATCTGCAGTGTTACCATTACACCATACCCCAATGCCTTTGTTGCAACCAGCGTCTTGCTGATTTGCGGGTGCAAAGGTAATGCATTTTTTGGAATCTGCAAAAAAAAATAGAAGAAAATTATAAAAAAGCGCAAAAAAAATGGCTTGTTATAAGATTTACAAGAAAAATAACGTACCTTTGTGCAAAAATACACATACTTATATTAATGGAACAAACAAGGCAGTTAGTAAATACCATTACAAAGGGCATACAGGAAAAGAAAGGAAGCAGCATTGTCATTGCTGACCTTACTGGAATAGAAGGAACGATATGCAAATATTTTGTCATTTGCCAAGGCAATTCTCCGGCACAGGTGGAAGCCATCACAGAATCTGTCGGCGATTTTGCCCGCAAGGAACTGGACGAGAAGCCGTCGGCCGTGGCCGGGCAGGGAAACGCCCAATGGGTTGCCATGGACTATGGTGACGTGCTGGTTCACATTTTCCTGCCCGACGTCCGCGAGTTCTACGATCTGGAACACCTCTGGGCCGATGCTCTACTGACGAGAATACCGGACGTGGATTAAAAATTTAAAAGTTAAACATAAAAGATTAAAGATCAAAAAATACTGAGAATATAAGGAAATGGATGCCAATAACAACTATAACGGAAACAACAACGGCCAGCCGAAGATGAACATGCCTAAGTTCAACATGAGTTGGATTTATGCCATTGTCATTGCCATTCTCATTGGCCTTTACCTGACGGGGGGAACCGACAGTACCAACACGAAGAAGCAAGTGTCGTACTCAAAGTTTAAGGAAATGGTCACCGCAGGCTATGCCAAGAAAATCGTAGTCAACAAAAACCAGAGCGAGCTGCGCCTGTACATCAAGCCAGAGAAGGTGCGCGAGGTGTTCAAGCAGGGTGTGCAGCAGACGGGTACTGAACCGTTTATTACGGTAGAGATAGGTTCTGTTGACCAGGTGGAACAGTTTATCAGCCAGATGCGTGCTGACCAGAAGTTCACGGGCGACTTCAGCTACGAGAACCGCAATAGCAACGAGGTGATGAACTTCCTGATTTACAACATTCTGCCCATAGTGGTCATCATCGCTGTGTGGATATTCTTCATGCGACGCATGGGCGGCGGAGCAGGCATGGGCGGCGGCATCTTCAACGTTGGCAAGAGCAAGGCTAAGATGTATGAGAATGGCGGCAACCTGCAGATTACCTTCAAGGATGTAGCCGGACAGGCTGGTGCCAAGCAGGAGATGCAAGAGATTGTCGATTTCCTGAAGAACCCACAGAAATACACCGACTTGGGCGGAAAGATTCCCAAAGGAGCACTACTGGTAGGCCCTCCGGGCACGGGTAAGACGCTCATGGCAAAGGCCGTGGCCGGCGAGGCTGGTGTACCCTTCTTCTCGATGTCGGGTAGTGACTTTGTTGAAATGTTTGTCGGTGTGGGCGCCAGCCGTGTGCGTGACCTGTTCCAGCAGGCCAAGCAGAAAGCTCCGTGCATCATCTTCATTGACGAGATAGACGCCGTGGGACGTGCCCGCTCGAAGAACCCCGCCATGGGTGGTAACGACGAACGCGAGAACACGCTGAACGCCCTGCTGACGGAGATGGACGGCTTCGGCACGAACAGCGGCATCATCACACTGGCTGCCACAAACCGTGCCGATATGCTCGACTCCGCCCTGTTGCGTGCAGGACGTTTCGACCGTCAGATTCACGTCGATTTACCTGACCTGAACGAACGTAAAGAGGTGTTCAACGTGCACCTGAAGCCCCTGAAATTAGACGAGAATGTAGATATTGACTTCCTGGCTCGCCAGACACCGGGATTCTCGGGTGCCGACATTGCCAACGTGTGCAACGAAGCGGCCCTGATAGCTGCCCGTCACAACAGCGAGAAGGTAGGCAAGCAGGACTTTCTGGATGCCGTTGACCGCATCATAGGAGGACTGGAGAAGAAGACGAAGGTCATGACCGAGCAGGAAAAACGCTCCATAGCCATCCACGAAGCCGGCCACGCCACCATATCATGGTTCACGGAGTTTGCCAACCCATTAGTGAAGGTAAGCATTGTGCCGCGCGGCCGTGCTCTTGGCGCTGCATGGTATCTGCCCGAGGAGCGCGTGCTGCAGACCAAGGAGGCCATGCTCGACGAGATGTGTTCACTCTTGGGCGGCCGCGCTGCCGAGGAGCTCTTTATCGGGCACATCTCTACCGGTGCCATGAACGACCTGGAGCGCACAACGAAACAGGCATACGGCATGATAGCCTTTGCAGGCATGGGCAGCAAACTGCCAAACGTATGCTATTATAATAATACGGAGTACCAGTTCCAGCGTCCTTACTCAGAGACGACGGCCAAGATTATTGACGACGAGGTGTTGGAGATGATCAACGCCCAGTATGAACGCGCCAAACAGATACTGACCGAGCACAAGGAGGGTCATGCCCAGCTGGCACAGCTGCTGGTTGACCGCGAGGTCATCTTTGCCGAAGATGTTGAGAAGATTTTCGGCCCACGCCCCTGGACCAGTCGCGCCGAAGAACTGTTAGAGGCCCAGATGCGGGCTGACGCAGAGGCTATGGCTGAGCGTCGCGAGAAGGAACTGGAGGCAGCAGCTGCCGCTTCCAAGGACTCCGAAACAACTGAAAACTCCGAGACCCCTGAGAAATAAAAAGAGTAAAGCCTATGAAGAACTTTCTCATCCGCGCCATTACAGGCATCCTGTTTGTAGCCATCGTTGTCACCTGTTTCCTTGACCCACGGGCCATGGTACTGTTGTTCGCCCTCGTCACCGGACTCACCGTCTGGGAGTTCACGGGACTGGTCAACCAACGTGGCAACGACGACGAGGCACCCGTTCACGTCACCGTCAACCGTTTCATCTGCACGGTGGCAGGTGTCTATTTCTTCTTCGCTGTAGCCTATTTCTGTAGCGACGTCTATGGCGGCAGCGCCAAGTCGATGGTGTTCATACCCTACCTGGTCACGGTGGTCTATCTGTTGGTGGCTGAACTGTACGGCAAACAGCCCGACCCCATTAACAACTGGGCCTACACCATGCTGTCACAGATGTACATCGCCCTGCCCTTCTCGCTCATCAACGTGCTGGCATTTACCGCCACACCCGACGGACGCGTCATGTTCAACACCATCCTGCCACTCTCTGTCTTCGTCTGTCTCTGGCTCAACGATACGGGAGCCTACTGCGTCGGCTCGCTCTTAGGCCGTCATAAGCTGTTCCCGCGCATCTCGCCAGGCAAGTCGTGGGAAGGCAGCATCGGCGGTGCCGTTGTGGTACTGCTCGTAGCGTGGGCCATCCACTACTTCCTGTTAGACCCTGACCACACAGGACAGGCCATACTCCCCTTGGCAGAATGGCTTGGACTAAGTCTGACAATAGTGGTCTTCGGCACCTGGGGCGACCTCGTGGAAAGCCTCTTCAAGCGCACCCTGGGCATCAAGGATTCGGGCAACATCCTGCCCGGTCACGGTGGCATGCTCGACCGCTTCGACTCTTCGTTGCTGGCCATTCCCGCTGCCGTCATCTACCTTTATACACTCACGCTGTTTTAAGTTAGAAGAAGTTAGAGGAAGTTAGAGGAAACGTTAGAGGAAACGTTAGAATATAAAGATGATGATTACCAACATTAACAAAAGACTTCTGATAGGTTTATCATTTATCATTTGTCAGTTAGCATTTAGCAGCGCAGCTGCACAAGAGGCTCCCGTGAAACGCTGGGGTCAGCTGCAAGTCATCGGCACGCAGCTCTGCGACCAGCAGGGACAACCCGTCACCCTGCGCGGCATCAGTCTCGGGTGGCATAACCTTTGGCCACGTTTCTACAACAAGAAGGCTGTCCGCACGCTGCATCGCGACTGGCATGCCAACGTTGTACGCGCTGCCATGGGCATCATGATTGAGGACAACTATCTGGAAAACCCCGAGTTTGCCATGCAATGCATGACGCCGGTCATCGAGGCTGCCATCAAGGAAGACGTTTATGTCATCATCGACTGGCACTCCCATAAGTTCCTGACTGCCGAAGCTACCAAGTTCTTTGGCGAGATGGCCAAGAAGTACGGCAAGCATCCGCACGTCATCTACGAACTCTACAACGAGCCCGTCGAAGACTCGTGGGACGACCTGAAGCAGTATGCCCAGACCGTCATACGAGAGATTCGCAAGTACGACCCCGACAACATCATCCTCATGGGCTGCCCGCATTGGGACCAGGATGTGCACCTCGTGGCAGAGAGTCCGCTCACGGGGGTTTCAAATGTGGCCTATACCCTGCATTTCTATGCCTCCACCCACAAGGACTATCTCCGCGACCGTATGCGTGAGGCTGCCAAGCGCATCCCCATCTTCGTCTCGGAGTGCGGCGTGACCGAAGCCTCCGGCGACGGTGAAATCAATGAGGAGGAGACGCAGAAGTGGGTTGACCTCATGGAGGAGCTGCGCATCAGCTGGGTGTTCTGGTCGGTCAGTGACAAGAACGAGTCGTGCTCCATGCTCCTTCCCCGCGCCACACCAGGCGGCCCGTGGCCTGACGACGTCATCAAGCGCGGCGGCCATATCGTCAAAAACCTGCTGACAAAGTATAACCGGTAAGTCGCGAGTGGCTTCTTTTATCTAATCATTTTTTCCGGAACGTGGAAAGAAACAAGGAGATATACAAGGTAACGCTTGTCGGAGGTGCCGTGAACGTCATTCTGGTGGCGTTCAAGTTTGTTGCCGGCATCATGGGAAACAGTGCCGCCATGATAGCCGATGCCGTCCATTCGCTCTCCGACTTCATCACCGACATCATCGTGCTGGCCTTTGTCCGCATCAGCGGCAAACCCCAGGACAAGTCGCATGAATATGGTCATGGCAAGTACGAGACGCTGGCCCTGACACTCATCGGCGTGGCACTCCTGGCCGTCGCCATCTGGATTCTGTATGGCGGAGCCACCAAGATTGCCACATGGCTCAACGGCGGACGTCTGGAGGCTCCCGGCATGCTGGCACTCTGGGCAGCCCTCTTGTCTATCGTGTTTAAGGAAGCCGTCTATCGCTACTCCATCATCAAGGCCCGCCAGCTGCAGTCGCCTGTCGTAGAGGCCAATGCATGGCATCACCGCAGCGACGCCCTATCGTCCGTCGGTACGGCCCTTGGCATCGGCGGCGCCATCTTCCTGGGGCAGCGTTGGACGGTGCTCGACCCGCTGGCATCCTTGGTCGTCGGAGCCTTCATCGTAAAGGTATCCGTCCATCTGTTGCGCGATGGCATTGGCGATCTCATGGAACAGTCGTTGCCGGACGAAGTAGAAAAAGAGATTCTCCAGTTGGTCGCCTCAGTCCCCGACGTAGAAGAGCCCCACGACCTGCGCACCCGCCGCATCGGCAACCACTATGCCATCGAGCTGCACATCCTCGTGGACGGTGACATCACCCTGCGCGAAGCCCACGACAAAGCATCCGCCGTAGAAGACCTGCTCAAAAGCCACTACGGACAGGACACCCACGTAGCCGTACATGTGGAGCCAAAATAGCTGAAATTGCAATTCGGTCCCACGGTGGGACCGTTTTGGTCCCATGCTGGGACCGTTTTAGTCCCACGGTGGGACCAAAACGGTTCCGCCGTGGGACTGAGTGAACATCCTTCCAGTTGTCCTTAACAAACTATCATGTAAAGTCGTACGCAATGACGTAATGGTCGAACTCTGCACCCTCCAGGCTTCCATACAGCGCAACGAGCTTACGAATATCCTCCTGCTGCTGAGGCGTAAGCCATTTCTGTCCATTGTGATAGCGGTAGTACTCGCCCTTGCCCATATTGAAGTACCACCTCACCTGCTGGCGTGCTTCGGTTGCCTCATGCTTCGTCAGATTCTTGTAGAGGCCATTGAATCCCCATGCCATTCTCACGAGTTTCTTCTCATGAAACCGGGTACATTTGCCGCTTTTCCATGCAGCAGGATAGACAGCAGGGCCGCCCTCCTTGTGAGGCGGCACCAACGTCCCGATATGATAGTGCATACACTCATTACGACGACTGCATTCACTGTTGAAACACAAATCGTATCCCTTGGGGGCATCAAAGAAAGTCAGTTTCTTTTCTTCCATTGTATCTGATTTTTAGTTATTAATCACTCAGAAGAGTATCATCACCTGTCCTGCATTATGCGGTGCAAAGATAACTATTATTTACGAGATAACAAAGAAAGGCGGACATTTCATACAATCACGATGAAATATCCGCCTGATTTCTTGTTTTTTCCAAAAACATTTCTTATCTTTGCAGAATAAATGTCAATGATATGGGGGTAACATTCGACGACACAGAGAAGAAATTTGTGTTCGATTTCGAGCACGATAATGTTGAGGACATTGTCAGTCTTACTGGCGATGGATATCTAGTAGAGGCTTTCGGCAAATGCTTCTATTATGGCTATGAGTTTTCTGATCAAGTAGAAAGTCATGTACGTACAGCATTTATAAAATACGTAAAGTTCACCGATGACCTGCAAAACACGCCTGAATTGACAACCTTTATAAAAAAAGCTGTTGATAATCTTCACAAAAAAATTAATCTCTACAACTATGACATCGTTGTTATGCCAGAGTCAAAGAGTAAGGTGAACCAGTATATGCTCCGCTATATCTATCGATTCGCACAGCCGATGTTATACAAGATGACTTTAGTGAAAGCTCTTCCTTCAAATATTTCATTCGACATGAACGCTTACGAGAAACAATATCTCGATGACATTCTGGAGAATGGAATGCCTCGTTATACACAGGCGGCTAAAGAGCAGGCAAAGAGTTCCATCAATGCTATGCTTGAAATAATTCACAACAAAGATTATTTCACAATCGCCAAGGATGTGAAAAAGAGCAGGCTACGTCCGTATATCATGAATTTCTTAAGATTTGAATCAGAAGAAGAGCAGACGCTCTGTTCTATGGTTCGTCAGCAAAATGTGTTAGTTATTGACGATGTAACCACCAGTGGCTCCACACTCAATGAGGTACTTCGCACGCTTCGAATCCTCAATGAAGACAATGAAATAACCATTTTCAGCCTCATTGGACGCAAGGATCTAATGGCAGAATCGCTATAAGGGCTATAACATCACAAAAATAAAAAATCGAATTATATTTTGTTTTTAATTCGTTTTTCACTATCTTTGCTCCGTCTTTTTTGATTAAACACAGATAGGATGAATACAAAGCTGAAATCATTATTGCAGCAGTTGCTGCGGAGCCCACGGCGGTTCCCTGTTGAGTTAGCTCTGGGAGTTGTGTTCTTTATCATTGCCGTTTGGAATAGTGAGAGTCGCGAATGGAGTGAGAAGGTTGGAGAGTTTGTAAGTGCAGTTAATGGTGATATTCTTTGGTTCTTTGTGCCGCTGATGGCATTGACTTTCTGGCTCAATCGTGTCAATCGTTGGGCTTATCTCGCCTCGTTCTTCCTCTTCCTGCCCATGATGGCACTTAATTTGAAGCCCTTCCTGTGGACTTACGGTTTCGCGTTTACTTATGTCCTTGCTGCCATCCTGCTTATTATCGGCAACAGGCGGATGGACAACCGTTCGTTTGCGGCCCATGCCCTGCATGTGGTCACGCAGCTGTTCTTCGGACAGCTTATCTCGGGTATCCTCTATATGGCAGTAATGGCCATCATGGCATCGTTCTTCTACATCTTCGGCATTGACGAGCCTAACCATTTCTACGAGCATATTACCCAGTTCATCTGGTTCGTGCTGGCTCCACAGATATGCTGTACCCTGATTCGTCAGAACGAGGACGAGGTTACCGAACCCTTCAAGGTGCTACGGCTCATTCTCAATTTCATCCTTTCACCAGCCGTCATCATCTATACAGTTATTCTCTATACCTATTTTATTAAGATAGTCTTCGAATGGAACTTGCCCAAGGGCGGCGTTGCATGGATGGTAATGGGATTTATCACCGTGGCACTCGTAGGCCGCATGGCTCAGTCGATTCTCTCTAAGCGATACTACGACTGGTTCTATCGTTACTTTACGCTGATAGCTATTCCGCCGCTCATTATGTATTGGATTGGCTCCATTTACCGTATCCGTCTCTATAGTTTCACCGAGAGCCGTTTCTACCTGATGGTAGCTGGTGTGCTGATGACGCTCTTCGTGCTGATGCTTTGGAAGGAACATACACGTAAGTACCAGCTCATGGCCCTCATCTTTGGTGCTGCTATCACCCTCTTCACCTACATACCTGGAATTTCAGCCAAGAGCATCGGACTGAGTTGCCAGAAGCAGCGACTCACCCAACTCATCAGCGAAATGAAGTTGACAGATGCCAAGACGGGCAAACTAAACGATGAAATAGACATAAGACGTATCAAGCAAGATAGTCTGTTGTGCGAAAAATACAAAGATGTCAGTAGTGTTATATATTATGTCCGCAAGGGAATCGGAACCGACGAGTTCAATAAGCTATACGGAGATTGGAGTCACACGGAATTCGACTTCAATTACAACAATTCCAAAAACACGTTTGATCGTGGCAACTGGTATGAAAGGAAGAAACCTGTTGATTTGGACGAATATACTATCACGCTTCCTGAAGGAGAGTATGACTGTAACTTTACCAACAAGAAAGTGACCATTAAGAAAGGGGACGCTGTGGTTCTCGAATACCCTATAACCACCATCATCAGACAGGACACAATGCTCCTGCATCATCCCGAGCAACTGCTTACCTATCGTAACGACTCCCTGATGCTGGTACTACAAAACATTTGCATCGGAGATACCGTTGTTACAGATGTCAGATGCTACGATTTCCAATTGTTCAAGAAAAAACGTAATAAGCAAGGCTTCGACCCGAACGAACGTATCAAATAATGAGACATTTCGGCTTACTTGTGTTTGACAATTGGATTCATTTCGTACAATAAGGCAGATTGGTTCTAAGTTGAAGGAACTGAGAATTGAAAAGAATATGAAACAGGCCGAACTTGCAGATGCGGCAGGAGTGTCTGTGTTTACCATCAGTTCTGTTGAGAATGGTAAGGCGACCTCCCTACAATTACCGCCAATACTCCTCCTGACGACTTTCTCAAATCATCTGGAGATATTAAACAGATGTAAGACTCAGGATCAACACATTTTCTATATCCTATAACTTACAAGGAACGGCTTAAGAACAAGGATTAAGAAGTTAACCCAACAAAGAAATAGCAGGGACTGGTTTTATCAAAAATAAGTGCACACCAGCCTCCCCTGTACACTCTAATGTGTGGGAAGGTCGGGATTCTGTTAATCTATAATTTCTTATACCCCCACGAAATCCAACGCATTCCGTTTGATGACGAGCGGATAGCGTTCGGGGTGGCGAAGGCTGTCGATTTCGAGGTCGACGTCGAGGTCGGGCCACTCAATGGCCTCGGAACCACTCATCTGCACATTTAACACGCTGCGGATAGGCGCATCCTGCATCCATGGGATGCGGTTGTACGACAAAAAATAGTCGTGACCCAACACCGAGAGCATAATGCCCTGAGCGTTAATCATCAACACGCTTACCGATGTGTTGGCGGAATTGTTCTTTGAAACTGTCTGCATATTTCTCTACGATTTTCTTAATTTCATTCAACTTGTGTTCGGGAATTCCCGTGTTCTTGGCTAATTCCACACAAGGCTCCAGCCAATATTTGGCTTCATGGCTACCATAGAGCACATGAATGTGCATCCGTTCCTCCTCGTTGGAATATATCTTGAACGTGTATTCGCTCTCGCGTCTGAAAACTGGACTCATTATCTGTAATTTGTCTGCAAAGTTACAATAAATAAATGTAATGACAAAGATATTTGGTAACCAAATTTTTTTTGCAAAGCCTATTTCGGCTTACTTGTGTTTGACAATTGTATTCATTTCATACAATAATCGGGGCACTTTGTACAAAGTGCAGCCCAATATTTTGGAGAAAACAATAAAGAAGGTATCTTTGCAAAGTAATCTTATTTTTCAGCTCCGAATAAAAGGATGAAACAGTATTTGTGTCTTATAATCATTGCATTGTTGCTGGCTGCCTGTTCAGACAAGGAGCAGGTGAAGATAAAGAAAGGTTCTATCTACCTGCAACCATACGACAACTTCACGCAGCAAGAAGCAATGAAGTTGAAAAAGGAGCTGGACTTGCATCTTCAGGAGGTGTTGGCTGACTCGTTTGTAGTGGAAGTGTTGCCAAACAAGCCATTAACAAAGGACTTACTGAATGATGCACAAACCAGATACAAGGGCGAAGGAATGATCAGTTCGCTCAAAGACAGCCCCTCCACCACTATTGCATTAACGCATAAGGACGAGACTGGCACCAGGACCCCAAGTTCCTGCTGTTCTTCATCAACCCTATCAAGGAAATGGAAAGATAAGGCAATCCGGAGTTACTCCTTCTTCAGCAGCCCATACATCAAAGACGCTGCATGCTCAGCGGCATTACTATCGCCTAACCTGCGACGAACCTCTGCGTAGTCGCTGAGCATCTGCTCACGACGAGAGCCGTCAGGCAGCACCTGCTCCAGTTCATGACGGATGGACGCTACGCTGAACTTGTCGGCCACCAATTCTGTCACGACTTCGCGGTCGGCAATCAGGTTGACCAGCGAGACATACTTGACGCTGAGGATATGGCGCTTCAGGAATCCAAAAAGTGTTGCGAGCTTGGTATTGTAGCAGACCACCTGCGGCACACCAAACATGCAGGTCTCCAGGGTTGCCGTGCCGCTGGTGACGAGTGCCGCCGAAGCATTGTAGAGCAGCTGGTAGGTCTGACCGGAGCGTAGCACCTGAACCTGATAGCCCTGTGTAAACTGCTGATAATAGTCATGGTCAATGGCAGGAGCACCAGCCACCACGAGCTGATAGACTTCGGTCAGATGGCGTGTTGCCTCGAGCATGCCAGGCAGATTGTCCTTGATTTCCTGACGACGGCTGCCACAGAGTATGGCAATAATGGGTTTGTCGGCCAACAGGTTGTTGCGATGCAGGAAATGGTCGTTGTCGGCAGGGGCTGTAGCGATGAACTCATCAACCTCGGCTTTCGTGGGATTGCCTACATAGTGTATGGGGTACTGGTGTTTCTTCTCGAAGAAATCAACTTCGAAGGGCAGTATGCTGAACAACTCATCGACATCGCGCTTGATGTTCTTGATGCGGTATTCCTTCCACGCCCATATCTTCGGGGAGATGTAGTAATAGACCTTAGGAGGATGAGATAAGTGGTGAGTGGTAAGCAGCGAATGGACATACTTGGCAATCTTGAGGTTGAAGCCCGGATAGTCGATGAGGATGACGGCATGGGGCTGCCACTCGCGGATATCTTCTTTGCACATGCGCATATTCCTTAAAATGGTCGGAAGATGGAGCAGCACAGGGATAAAGCCCATGTAGGCCAAGTCACGGTAGTGCTTGACCAGCGTGCCGCCGACACTGGCCATCTGGTCGCCGCCAAAGAAGCGGAACTCAGCCTCGGGGTCTTCCCTTTTCAACGATTCCATGAGGCACGAAGCGTGCAGGTCACCACTGGCCTCACCGGCTATCAGATAGTATTTCATCTGTCTGGGGTATTTAGGGGGGAGTTAAGGGACATATGACAGAGCCGTCAGGTCTTGCAGCTGTTCCATAGCCTCGTAAGCCGTGACATCCATGCGGGTGGGTGTAATGGCTACATAGCCGTGGCGCAGTGCCCAGTTGTCGGTATCTTCTGACGCCGGTTCGTCGTTCGTATAGCTGCCCACCATCCACCAGTAGTCGTAACCACGCGGATGATGACACTTAGTAACCTCGTTGCCCCAGGTGCCAAATGCCATGCGGCAGATGCGGACACCGGCATAGTCGGTCATGGCACATCCTTCTTCTCCAAGAACCGGGAAGTTCACGTTTAGGCAGACACCCTTGGGCAATCCCTCACGAAGCACATGCTCTGTGATATTCTTCACGTAGAGTGCCAGGGGACTGAAGTCAGCATCTTCCCGATGGTCACACAAGGAATAAGCTATCGAGGGAATATATTTCATGCAGCCTTCCATCACCACTCCCATAGTGCCTGAGTAATGGGTGTTGACCGAGGCATTGTCGCCATGGTTTATGCCGCCGAGCACCAGGTCAGGTTTGCGCGGGCACAGCTCATTAAGAGCCATCTTGACACAATCGACCGGTGTACCGTTGCACGACCATACCTCTACGCGGCCACCTGCCACGCCATCCTTTTCACTTTCCTCGCTTCTCTTTACAAGCGTCAGTGGCTTCATGGCCGAGAAGGCACAGGCCATGCCACTACGCGCTCCGTCAGGAGCACAAACAATAATATCAGCCATAGGTCGTACCATCTCTATGAGGCAGCGTATTCCCTTAGCCTGGTACCCATCGTCGTTAGATATGAGTATCAACGGTTTCTTGTTTTCCATCAATAAATATCGTTTAATTTGGTGCAAAAGTACAAAAAAATATGAATTATGAATTACGAATTATGAATTATTTAGTAACTTTGCACCCTATATCTTTGATTAGAAAGAAAAAATGGGTAAAATTATAGCATTAGCAAACCAAAAAGGAGGCGTAGGCAAAACCACTACAACCATCAACTTAGCAGCCTCGTTGGCTACACTGGAGAAGAGCGTACTGGTGGTAGATGCAGACCCACAGGCCAACGCCTCAAGTGGACTGGGCGTAGATATCCAAGAGGTAGATTGCTCACTCTATGAATGTATCATTGACAAGGCAGACGTACGTGATGCCATTTACACGACTGACATTGAAGGACTCGACATCATTCCAAGCCACATTGACCTGGTGGGTGCTGAGATAGAAATGCTTAACCTCGAAAACCGCGAGAAGATGGTCAGCCAGTTGCTGGCCCCTATCCGCGATGAATACGACTACATACTGATTGACTGTTCACCTTCGCTCGGACTGATAACCGTCAACTCGCTGACGGCTGCAGACTCGGTCATCATCCCCGTGCAATGTGAATATTTTGCATTGGAAGGTATCTCCAAGTTGCTCAACACCATCCGCATCATCAAGCAAAAGCTGAACCCGAAACTGGAAATTGAGGGTTTCCTGCTCACGATGTACGACTCGCGCCTGCGTCTGGCCAACCAGATTTACGACGAGGTAAAGCGCCACTTCCAGGAACTGGTGTTCAAAACAGTCATTCAGCGCAATGTGAAACTCTCCGAGAGCCCGTCGCACGGCCTGCCCGTCATTCTATACGATGCAGACTCTACCGGCTCCAAAAACCATTTGGCACTGGCCAAGGAGATTATTAATAAGAACTAAAGGTTATAGTGGTTCATGAAAATATGGCAGTAAAAAAGAAATATGCAAAGACCGCGCTGGGCCGCGGACTGGACGACATTGGCAGCGGACGTGGGCTTGACGCACTCATCGATACGGGTAGTGAGGTGCACACGCAGGGCTCGTCAAACCTCAGCGAGGTGGAAATCAGCCAGATAGCACCTAACCCCAACCAGCCCCGCCGCGAGTTCGACCAAGAAGCACTGCAGGAACTGGCCAGCAGCATCAGGGAGCTGGGCATCATTCAACCCATCACCCTCAGGCAAATGGAAAACGGGCAATACCAGATTATTGCAGGAGAGCGCCGCTGGCGTGCCTCGCAACTGGCCGGACTGACCAAGATTCCCGCCTACATCGTGACTGTGGAGGACGAAAGTGCAATGGAAATGGCCTTGGTGGAAAACATACAGCGTGAAGACCTCAATGCCATCGAGATAGCACTGGCCTACCAGCATCTGGCAGAGACCACAGGCATGACACAGGCCAAGATATCAGAGCGTGTGGGTAAAAGCCGTACCGCAGTAACCAACTACATGCGACTGCTGAAACTGCCTGCCCAAGTGCAAATGGCACTCAAGAACAAGGAGATTGACATGGGACATGCCCGTGCACTGCTCTCTGTAGAGAGTCCGTCACAGCAAATAAAACTGTTCAAGGAGGTCCAGAAGCAAGGGTACTCCGTTCGGCGCGTGGAAGAAATAGCCCAGATGCTAAAAGGAGGCGAGGAAGTCAAGGTGTCGAAAGGCAAGCTTACGTCCCAGTCCAAACTGCCAGAGGAATTTGGCGAACTGCGCGACCGACTGGCAAACTTCTTCCACACCAAGGTGCAAATGACCTGCTCGCCAAAGGGAAAGGGGAAAATCAGCATTGCCTTCGACAACGAAGAACAGTTGGAACGCATTATGAACGCACTGGACAGCGTGAACGGAGAAAAGTAGAAAAGGCAAAAAAGAAAAAGGAAAAAAGCAAAAGCAAAAATGAAGAACCTCATGAGCAAAGCAATAAAAGGTTTGGTAAAGGTTTTACCTTTTTACCTTTTCACCCTTTTACCTTTAAACATAGAGGCGCAAGGCTTGAAACCCGCTCCTCCAGACAGCATTGCCATACTGGAGGCAAGAGTAGATTCCATGATTGCTGCTGCTGACACGCTGACCATGCCTGACGAACTGCCTGCTGTGGTTGCCAACGACACGGTGCACATGAAGGTGAAACGTGACTGGTCCACATGGAAACCCAAGCCACAGAAGGCCCTCTGGCTGGCACTGGTACTGCCGGGTGCCGGACAGATTTACAACCGCAAGTACTGGAAACTGCCCATTATTTATGGCGGTTTTGTCGGTTGCATCTATGCCATGACGTGGAACAACTCGATGTACAAAGACTATTCACAGGCTTATCTGGACATTATGGACAATGACCCTGGCACGGAAAGCTATAACAAGTTTCTGCACCTGGGAGCCAGGATTGACCCTAACGACAACGAACAGCGTAAGCAGTATGAAGAAATCTTCAGAAACCGTAAGGACAAATACCGCCGCTGGCGCGACCTGAGCTTTTTCGTACTGGTGGGTGTCTATGCTCTCTCTGTCATTGATGCCTATGTAGATGCTGAGCTCTCGCAGTTCGACATTTCAAAAGACCTCAGCCTGAGGGTAGCGCCTGCCGTCATCAACAACAATTCATCAGCCAACCCGCTGAATTCGTCATCCTTCGGAGTGAACTGCAGCTTGAACTTCTGATGAAAGGTTAAAAAGTTAAAAAGTTAAAAGAAAAAAATATTTAAGCACAATGAGACAATTATCATATTTGAAACATGTACATAGGTTGGTAGGGGTTCTTTTACCTTTTTACCTTTTTACCTTTTTACCTTTAAATGCTAACGCACAGGTTGTCATTAGCAACGAACAAGTCATTGAAGAAGAAGACGACGAAATTGGGGATGATGAAGACGAAATCGTTGTCACCGACGAAAACGGTGACGAGGAAGTCATTGAGTTTCCCGAGGCTATGACCTACGACCTTGACAGTCTGCTCAATCTCTATATGTCAAAGAACTATCTGGAGGAGGACAATGGCTGCCGCATGAAAGATGAAAACCCCATTTTCACCGATGAGGAATACATTGACCGCCTGAGCCGGCTGCCCTACATCATGGAAATGTCGTACAACGACGTGGTGAAAAGCTGCATTGAGCGCTACAGCGGTCGGCTGCGCAAGTCAGTCAGCTACATGCTGGGAGCCAGCAATTTCTACATGCCCATCTTCGAGGAAGCCCTTGAGACATACGACGTCCCGTTAGAACTGAAATACCTGCCCATCATTGAGTCTGCACTCAACCCACGGGCCGTCTCACGTGTCGGGGCGACGGGTCTGTGGCAGTTCATGCTGAGCACCGGCAAGCAATATGGGCTGAAAATCAACTCGCTCGTCGATGAGCGCCGAGACCCCATCAAGGCCTCGTATGCAGCTGCCAACCTGCTGAGCGACCTGTATAAGGTATATGGTGACTGGAACCTGGTGATAGCAGCCTACAACTGCGGTCCCGGCAACATCAACAAGGCCATAGCACGGTCGGGCGGCAAGCGCGACTACTGGGAAATCTACCCCTATCTGCCAGCAGAGACACGCGGCTACGTGCCGGCCTTCATTGCTGCCAATTACATCATGAACTATTATTGTGACCACAACATCTGCCCCATGCGCTCACGACTGCCCGAGCGGACAGACACCGTCATGGTTCACAAGAACCTGCACCTGCAGCAAATTGCCGCCGTTTGCGGCATCGATATTGAAGAACTGCGCACGCTGAACCCCTCCTACCGCCGCGACATTGTGCCCGGTGCCAACGAACCATCGGCCATCCGCATGAGCCAAGCTGACGTCACCAAGTTCTTAGAGATGGAAGATTCCGTCTATCGCTATAGGGCCGACGAGTTGCTGACACGACGTGCCGTGGTGGAAATCAACGACGACGTGCCCACCTTCACGCATCATAAGAAGATACGTCACGGGCGCCATGCCCGCTATAGCAAACACGGAAAGAAGTACAAGCGCAATCGCCACGCCGTCAGCAGCAAGAAACGAGGCAAGCGCGGAGCGGCTTCCGTCAGCAAGAAGAAGGGCAGACACGGCGGAACCGTCAAGAAAAGTAAGCGTGGCAAACGGAATGCCGGTGGCGGCAAGAAGAGAGGCGGACGCCGCAGGAGATAACAGACTATAAAAACAGGAGACAACAAGATGGACGAAGAACTGAAAAAACAGGAATTAGCTGATGAGAAACTGATTAACGACGCTTTCCAACACCTGTTGGACAGTTATCTCGCTTCGCGCCATCGTAAGAAAGTCGATATCATCACCAAGGCCTTCAACTTTGCCAAGCAGGCACACAAAGGCGTCAGGCGACTGTCGGGAGAGCCATACATCATGCACCCCATTGCCGTGGCCCAGATAGCCTGTGAAGAGGTCGGGCTGGGCTCCACCAGCATCTGCTCGGCACTACTGCACGACGTGGTGGAAGATACCGACTATACCGTCGAGGACATTGAAAACATCTTCGGCAGCAAGATAGCACAGATTGTTGACGGACTGACAAAAATCAGTGGCGGCATCTTCGGAGAACAGGCTTCAGCACAAGCCGAAAACTTCAAGAAATTGCTGCTGACCATGAGTGACGACATACGCGTCATACTCATCAAGATCTGCGACCGACTCCACAATATGCGTACCCTGCAGAGCCAACCAGCCAACAAGCAATACAAAATAGCGGGCGAAACTCTTTACATCTACGCACCGTTAGCCAACCGACTGGGACTTTACAAGATCAAGGGCGAGCTGGAGAATCTCAGTTTCAGCTACGAACACCCTGAAGAATATCAGACCATCAAGAGTAAATTAGCATCTACCGAAGCCTCACGACACGAGCTGTTCGACCAGTTCACCACCCCCATCGAAGAATCGCTCAACAAGATGGGCATCAAGTACAAGATTAAGGAGCGCGTAAAGAGCCCCTACTCCATCTGGAACAAGATGCAGAACAAGCACATTCCCTTCGAGGAAGTGTTCGACATCCTGGCCGTGCGCATCATCTTTACTCCTGAACGACGGGAAGAAGAGGTGAACGAGTGTTTCAACATCTACGTAGCCATCTCCAAGATTTACAAAAGCCACCCCGACCGGCTGCGCGACTGGCTCAACCACCCCAAGGCCAACGGCTATCAGGCACTACACGTCACACTCATGTCAAAACAGGGCCGATGGATTGAAGTGCAGATACGCTCTGACCGCATGGACGAGGTAGCCGAGCAGGGATTTGCAGCACACTGGAAGTACAAGGACGGTGTCGAAGAAGAATATGCTGAGGACGAAAACGAACTGAACGACTGGCTGCGCACCATCAAGGAGATTCTGGACGACCCACAGCCTGATGCCATGGACTTCCTCGATGCCATCAAGCTCAACCTCTTTGCCAGCGAGATATTCGTCTTTACGCCCAAAGGTGAAATCAAGACGATGCCTGCCGGATGCACAGCCCTCGACTTCGCATTCAGCATACACACCTTCTTAGGATCACACTGCATCGGTGCAAAGGTAAACCATAAGTTGGTGCCGCTCAGCCATAAACTGCAAAGTGGCGACCAGGTAGAAATTCTCACCTCCAAATCGCAACACATACAGCCCACGTGGATTAACTTTGTCAGCACCGCAAAGGCAAAAGCAAAGATTCAGGCCATCCTGCGGCGCAAGAGCCGTGAAAGCCAGAAGAAAGGCGAGGAACTGCTTACCGAGTTCCTCAAGAAGCACGAAATGGAATACTCTACAAACGTAGCAGACCAGTTAGCCACCTTCCACGACCTGAAGAAACGCGAGAACCTCTTGCAGGCAGTAGCCGACAAGACCATCATACTCGGCAATGAAGACATTGACGAACTGAACGGCAAGCACAAGAGCAGCAAGAGCGGCTGGCGTCGCTACGTGCCATTCATAGGCTCCGGCAAAGAAAAAGAAAAAGAAACACAGCCGCAACTCTTCGTCGTGCCCGAGAAGTTCAACCGCAAGAAACCCATCTATATCACCGACGAGAACATCAGGCAATATCAGTTCCCCAACTGCTGTCACCCCATACCCGGCGACGACATCCTGGGATTCATAGACAACAAGAACCGCATAGAAATACACAAACGGGCATGCCCCATTGCCGACAAGCTGAAGACAAGCTACGGCAACCGCATCCTTGATGCCAAGTGGAAGATGCACAAGACACACTTCTTCGATGCCACCATCCGTCTGCAAGGCATTGACCGCATGGGCATACTCGTTGACGTATCACAAGTCATCACCTCGCAGATGAATGTAAACATTCACCGACTCACCATCGAGGGCAACGACGGAATGTTCGACGGCACCATAGAGCTGCGCGTTCACGACCGCGAGGATGCCAGACGCATCATCAACAATCTCAAGAAAATTGACGGAGTACAAACCGTGAACCAGATTATGTGAACCTGCCCCCGAGTCTGGGGGATGGGATATGAACAGGCTAAGTATAGAAGGAATATAGTGATTAAATAACAAGAGTATTAACAAATAAAAAAGGGCGGTCGCTCAGACCCCCATTCCCCTAATTTAGGGGGCTTAAATGAATATGAAGAATAAAAAGAACTTGGTAATGGGTGTGGTGAAAAAGGTTTTACCCCTTTACCTTTTTACCTTCTTACCATTAACCGCCGTTGCAGCCAACCCATTCGACAACCCCGACACCATCGTCGTGGCACGCGATGGGACTGGACAGTTCCGCACCATCGGAGAAGCCCTCGAAGTGTGCCGTGCCTTCATGGACTACCATAAAGTCATCTACATCAAGCGAGGCACCTACAAGGAGAAGCTCATCGTACCCGAGTGGCTCACGCATATTGAGCTGTGCGGAGAAGACCGCGACGCAACCATCATCACCTACGACGACCACGCCAACATTCCCATGGATGCCACACTATGGCCCACGGAAATGAGCCGGCAGTTGCTCGCCATGGACAACCGCCCGAAGCTCAGCACTTTCCGCACCTTCACCCTGCGCGTGGCCGGCAGCGACATCACCGTCAGGAACATCACCATTGAGAACAATGCCGCCAAACTGGGACAGGCAGTAGCCCTGCACACCACCGGCGACCGCCTGCAGTTCATCAACTGCCGTTTCCTTGGCCATCAGGACACCGTATATACCTGCACGGCAGGCACACGCATCTATTTCAAGGACTGCTACATTGAGGGCACCACCGACTTCATCTTCGGTGCCGCCACCGCATGGTTTGACCAGTGTCACATCTACTGCAAGCAGGACTCCTACATCACCGCAGCCTCCACGCCCCGAGACCAGCCCTTCGGTTACGTCTTCAACAACTGCCGCATCAGCGCCGCCCCCGGCGTGACCAAAGTCTATCTCGGCCGTCCGTGGCGTGACTATGGCTACACCCTCTTTATGAACTGCGACCTGTGCCGTGAGATACGCCCCGAAGGCTGGCACCACTGGCTGCCCGAACGCGAGAAGACCGCCCGCTACATGGAGTACAACAACCACGGCGAAGGAGCCGCTACCACGCAGCGCGTCGCCTGGAGCCGACAGCTCAGCAAAAAAGAAGCCGGGCAGGTGACGCTGCAGCGCGTTTTCAGCCTCAGCAGCACGTGGCAGCCCGCAGCCGCCCCCAGTCCTGTTCCATGAGGAAAGAAGAGCAGGAAAAGAAAATACTTAAAAGCAGGATTGCCTCATATCCATACAACTGCAAACCATGCACATACTGACGGTTAGTATAGAGAGCGAGGAAAACTTTAAATGGGATGACGAAATCGAAGAAGAAGACCGTTGACTCTGTTTACTGTAGTCCGTCCAGTTCCCTCTTGAGCGCCTGCAACTCCACCCGGATGTTGGTCAGGCGCTCTATCATGTCGGCCGTACGGTCGGCGCCATTACGGTTATTGTCAATGATTTTCTTTGCCGCGGCTAATTTGAAGCCACGAACCTTGACCAGGTTGTGAATCAACCGAATCTGCTCAATATCTTTCTCCGTATATTGGCGTACCTTCGCAGGGCCACTCGTCTTCGGTTTCAGATAGGGGAACTCTGTTTCCCAATAACGCAAGGTACTCTCGTTCAGCCCGAACATCTCGGAAACTTCACGAATGGAATAATATAACTTCAGGTTCTTGTTTAAATTCAGTGCCATAACCGCCAATATGTTTTTTTTCTACTTGGTGACAAAGGTAGTGCTTTTTTTTGAAAAAATGAAAAATTATTGGTAAATTTGCACGTCAATAACCCATAAAACTCCAAATCATGAGAAAGTATCTTTTTTTCCTGACCGCTGCCACCGTGCTACTGACGACATCGGCCTGCAACAAACAAAAGAAGGAAGTGACCAGCAAAGTAAACGAAACGGACGCTGTTGCCACCAGCGTGACTGACAACTTGAAAGCTGAAGAAGAAGTACTGTACGACAAGACCGACCTGACGGCCTTCGGACTGAAAGGTCACGTAAAGAAAGTGGTGACCAAATATTACGCTGCCCACTCCAAGGGCGACAAGCTGGTGAGCGACAGTCTGTTGGAAGGCTCTGAGGACCAGGTGATGACGTTTGCCGAGAATGGTCTGGTGACACGCGACGCCTTTGACAATCCTTACGTCTATGACAAGGACGGAAAGTTCATCGAAGGGCGCTCGAAGGTGTCGAAAATGAAACGCGACGCGAAGAAACGCATCGTCAGCTATGAAAACCGCGAGAGCCAGAACCACTGGGAGGGCTATAACTATGAGTTTACGTACGATGCGGCGGGCCGCATAGCCAGTTACAACTACGTGGGCTGGGAGGAAATCTTCGAATATACCTATACCTTTGACGGCGACAACCTGTACCCTTCGTCACAAGCCATGGACGGACAGGCAACTGCCGACCTCTTCAAGTATGAGACCCTCTTCCGCTACACCCGCCTTGACGACAAGGGCAACTGGTTAGAGCGCGAATGCTGGGAGAACCAGCAGGAAGGCATAGACGACAGCTCAGACAACCCGACGATGGAAAGCACCAAGGTGTATCGCATTGAGAAACGCGAAATAACCTACTATTAATAATGAAAATAAATCATAATTTATTTTGCATTTCACTCGGTTCTTACTACCTTTGCGTCCAAATTTGAAAATAGGATATTGAAAACAGTAAATAGAAAACAAATATGACGATGACAGCTAATGAGATTCGCGACTCGTTCAAGAAGTTTTTTGAGTCAAAACAACACGCCATCGTGCCCTCCGCACCCATGGTAATTAAGGATGACCCCACGCTGATGTTCACCAACGCGGGCATGAACCAGTGGAAAGATATTATATTAGGTACGCGCGACCCCGAGCCCCGACGCCGTGCCGACACCCAGAAGTGTCTGCGCGTCAGCGGTAAGCACAACGACCTGGAGGAGGTAGGCCACGACACCTACCACCACACCATGTTCGAGATGCTGGGCAACTGGTCGTTCGGCGACTACTTCAAGGAGGGTGCCATCGACATGGCCTGGGAGTATCTGGTTGACGTGCTCAAGCTGAACCCCGCCGACCTGTACGTCACGGTGTTCGAGGGTTCTCCCGAAGAAAACATTCCCCGCGACGACGAGGCAGCCCGCTACTGGGCCAAGCACGTTCCCGAAGACCACATCATCAACGGCAACAAGCACGACAACTTCTGGGAGATGGGCGACACGGGGCCCTGCGGTCCCTGTTCAGAGATTCACGTTGACTCGCGTACTCCCGAGCAGCGCCGGCAGAGTGGCATCAGCGGCCGTGACCTGGTCAACAAGGACGACCCGCAGGTCATTGAAATTTGGAACCTCGTGTTCATGCAGTTCAACCGCAAGGCTGACGGCTCGCTTGAGAAGCTCTCCATGAACGTCATCGACACGGGCATGGGCTTCGAGCGCCTGGTACGTATGCTGCAGGGCAAGCACTCTAACTACGACACCGACATCTTCCAGCCCATCATCAAGGCAGAAGAACAGCTGACAGGACTGAAATATACCACTTTTGAGGAAGAGGATCAGAGTAATCAGAGTAATCAGAATAATCAGAGTACTCAGAATACTCAGAATAACATCAACGTGGCCATGCGCGTCTGCGCCGACCACCTGCGTGCCGTTTCTTTCAGCATTGCCGACGGTCAGTTGCCCTCCAACGCCAAGGCAGGCTATGTCATTCGCCGCATTCTGCGCCGTGCCGTACGCTATGCCTACACCTTCCTCGACCAGAAGGATGGGTTCCTCTACAAACTTGTGCCGACACTGGTCAGCGAGATGGGCGATGCCTTCCCCGAGCTGAAAGCACAGCAGCAACTCATTACAAAGGTCATCAAGGAAGAGGAAGAGTCGTTCCTCCGCACGCTTGACAAGGGTATTGCACTGCTTGACAAGGCAATGGAAGAACTCAAGTCGAACGGGAAAAGCGAGTTGGACGGCGTTCAGGCCTTCCGCCTGTTCGACACATACGGTTTCCCACTCGACCTGACCGAGCTCATTTGCCGTGAGAATGGCTTTACCGTTGACGAAGAACAGTTTAACGCTGAGATGCTGAAGCAGAAGGAGCGTGCACGCAACGCCGCTCAGGTGGAGAACAGCGACTGGGTGTCCCCCCTCGATGTTCCCGAAGGAACTTCTCAGGTTTTCGTCGGCTACGACTATACGGAATACCCCTGTCACATTCTTCGCTACCGCAAGGTGACGCAAAAGAAAAACGAGTATTACGAGCTTGTGCTCGACCAGACACCCTTTTATGGCGAAATGGGCGGACAGGTTGGCGACTGCGGTGTGCTCGTCAATGAGGACGAGACCATTGACATCATCGACACCAAGCGCGAGAACAACCAGTCAGTCCACATCGTCAAGGAGTTACCCAAGAATCTTACGGCAGAATTCATGGCTTGCGTAGATACCGACAAGCGCAATGCCTCAGCTGCCAACCACACAGCAACCCACCTGCTGGACTATGCCCTGAAGCAGGTGCTGGGCAACCACGTAGAGCAGAAGGGCTCGTACGTCAGCGCCGACACGCTGCGTTTCGACTTCTCGCACTTCGAGAAGGTCAGCGACGAACAGCTACGTGAGGTGGAGCGTATGGTGAACGACATGATTCGTCAGGACATTCCTCTTGACGAACATCGTGACATGCCCTTCGAGGAGGCCAAGCAGTTGGGTGCCATCGCCCTGTTCGGCGAGAAGTATGGCGACAAGGTTCGCGTCGTTCGCTTCGGTCCGTCGTGTGAGTTCTGTGGCGGTATTCATGCCAGCTCTACCGGTCGCATCGGTTTCTTCAAGATTATCTCTGAGAGCAGCGTGGCAGCCGGCATCCGCCGCATAGAGGCCAAGACGGGCAAGGAGTGCGAAGAACTGTTGTACCAGATTGAAGATACCCTCAAGGCAATACGTTGCTTCTTCAACAACGCGAAAGACTTGGAGGGTGTCATCCGTAAGTACATTGACGAGCACGACACCATGAAGAAAGAAATTGAGTCGTTCCAGGCACAAGCCGTCGAGCGTGCCAAAGACCAGTTGCTCAGCAAGGCCCGCGAGGTGAATGGCGTGAAGGTGATTAGTGCCATACTGCCCATTGACGCGCAGTCGGCCAAGGATCTGGCTTTCAAGATTCGCCAGGCACAGCCCGACCATTTGCTGTGTGTCATTGGTTCACTGTACCAGGAGAAGCCGCTGCTCACCATCATGCTCAGCGACGACATGGTCAGCGAACACCAGCTGAATGCCGGTCAGATGGTTCGCGAAGCTGCCAAGCTCATTCAGGGCGGTGGCGGCGGTCAGCCCCACTTTGCTACTGCAGGCGGAAAGAATGCCGACGGCCTCTCTGCAGCAGTCGATAAAGTCATTGAATTGGCTTTTTAAGTAAAGAACTTCTTTAAATGAAGAATAAAGAATTTGCTACCGCCTTAGTTTTTTGGACATAACCAGAAGGGCGGTAGCAAATTTTTCATTTTTCATTCTTCATTCTTCAATTTCCTAATCAGGAAATCGCTGGCCAGTTCAGAGGCACGATAGACGTTCTGCATGAAACCATGGTCGTAGGCTTCCAGTTCATAGTATTCACTGCCGGGCCACTGCTGATGGTATCGCAGTCCGTAGGTATAGGGCACCACCCTGTCGCCCGTTCCATGAATAATGCAGGCAGGTCCCTTGTAACGAGCCGCTGTTTCGTAGATAGGCAGCCGGAAGGCAGTACGTATATAGTTGGCACCTAAGCGTTGCGTTCCCCACAGTTCAACAAACTCGGGCGGGTCTAACGGGTTGTATTGCTTGCCGAAGGTAGAGCCACGAATGGCATCGTCGCGTAGCACGGCAGCCGGAGCCATCAGCACCACAGCCTTCATGTCGTCAGCCAGCTCACCGGCAGTCATCGAGGCCACCACCCCACCCTGCGAGTGTCCAAGCAGTGCCACGCTGCTGACCCAGCGTTGGTCACGTACATACTCTATGACGTGCTTGGCATCTTCTATCTCGTTGGGGACGGTCATTTCCTCAAACTTTCCCTCACTCTTTCCGTGTCCATTGAAGTCGAAACGTACAGAGGCAATGCCGTGAGCTGCTAAAGAGTCGCAAATAAGGTCAAACATCTGCCCTTCCTTTGACCCGCCAAAGCCATGACACAACACTACGACAGGGCATTGCTGAGCAGCGTTCATGACGGGTTTCTGAATGACGGCAGCCAGTTTCCCGTGGTCGCCGTCAATGGTTACCTGCTCCGTCTGCCGCGTCACGGGCTTGGCCGTCAGTTCGCGCAGATACTTATCCACCTTATAGGAGAGCACCGTAGAAAGTGCCACCTTGCCGTCAGGGGCTATCACCACCATCGACGGTATCCACTTCACGCCATAGCTTTTCGAGATGTCCGTTTCCTTAAACTTCTTCAGTTCACTGACATGCGTATAGCCCATGCCATACTGTTCGGTGGCGGCACGCCATTTCTCCACGTCGGTATCCATGGACACCCCGACGAACTCCACGCCAGCCGAAGAAAACTTCTTGTACATCCGTACCACCTCCGGAGCATCCTTGCGGCAGTCAGGACACCACGATGCCCAGAAGTCAAGCACAACGGTCTTGCCTTTCATCTTCGACAGGCGGAACGTCTTGCCGTCAATGGTCTTCATCTTGAAGTCAGGTGCCACGGTTCCGGGCTTTATCAGCTCGGTGGCATACTTCGTGTCGTCGTCGGCAACAGGGCCGAACTGCGCCCGTGCTGCGACAGTTGTCAGCATCAGGGCGAAAAGCAACAGTTTCTTCATAGCTTATTCATCAGAGTTCCTCGTCAGAACACTGGAAGGTGGTGCCGCGGCGCACGTCGCCCGTCTCCAGTCCAAGCTTAAACCACTTCATGCGCTGTTTCGACGTGCCGTGGTTAAACGATTCGGGAACGGCATATCCCTGTGCTTTTTTCTGCAAGTAGTCATCGCCAATGACCTGAGCACACCTGATGGCTTCCTCAATGTCTCCATCCTCCAACGAGCCGAACATCTTATTGTCGTAGTGTGCCCATACGCCGGCATAGAAGTCTGCCAGCAGTTCCAGACGCACGCTGACCTTGTTAGCCTCGGCCTGCGGAAGGCGCTGCATCTGCTGGTGGGCTTTCTGCAGCGTGCCCGTCAGGTACTCCACATGGTGTCCCACCTCGTGCGCTATGACATAGGCATAGGCAAAGTCACCGTCGGCACCCAACTGCCGTTTCATCGTGGTGAAGAACGAGAGGTCAATATACAGTTTCTCGTCGCCCGAGCAGTAGAACGGGCCCATCTGTGCCGAGCCCTGTCCGCATGCCGTCTGCACACCGTCGGTATAAAGCACCATGGTGGGTTTCTTGTAGTCACCCCAGCCCTGCTCCTGGAACACCTTTGTCCAGACGTCCTCTGTACCGCCCAGTATCTGGCTGGAGAAGGTGGCCAGCTGCTGTTCCTCCTCGGTAAACTCCCGGTTGTTGGGCACGGTCTGTGTCTGCGCGTTCGTCACTTCGTTGACCACAGCATTCAGGGCACCTTGCGTACCGCCACTGAAATATCCAATCACTGCTGCCAGCAGAATGGCACCTATGCCACCTATTCCGGCCTTTGCACCACCGCTCATACGCCGGCGGTCATCCACGTTTGAGCTTTCGCGTCTTCCGTCTAATTTCATTTTTTATCTTTGTTTAAAAGTTTATTTTTTCTCACTTCTTTTAATGTAGTCCATTATCAGTGCCACGGCATCGTCTTCCGTCAGTCCGGCCATGTTGATGACCAGGTCGTAGTTTCGGGTGTCGTAGCGTGATGTCTTGGTATATTTGTTGACATAGTTCTCACGCATCTTATCCACGTCGGCAATGACCTTTTCAGCCTCTTCGCGAAACAGCTGCTGCTTCGTCATGACGCGGGCCAGCCGCTGTTCCATGGGTGCCTGAATAAGAATGCTGAGGTGGTTGGGATGGTCTTTGAACACGAAGAAACCGCTGCGGCCGGCAATGACGCACGACTCGTTCTCAGCTATTCCTTTCAGTATTTCCTTTTCTGACTCGAACATCTCGTCGGTAGTCAGCAAGTCGGGCATGTCGCCCATCGCCACCTGGTAATACTGTGCCTGTCTGGTTTTTTCACCAATCGCCAGCGCACGCTTAAAGTCAGCCCACCAGTTGTGCTTACGTCCCTTCAGGCGTTCTATCTCGGCCACCGTGAGCCGGTATTTCTTCTGCAGAGCCTTGACAAGTGCCTTGTCATAGTAATCAACCCCCAACATGGCGGCCAGTTTCTCGCCTACGGTACGTCCCCCGGAACCCAGTTCACGGTTAACGGTTATCACAAATTGTTCGTTTCTGTTCATCTTATCTTCGTTTTTAGTTACATTCAACAGGAAATCGATGCAAATATACAAAATATTTCTCAATCTACAATTACGCGCCGTTAATTATTTAAGTTGCCGTCAAAAAATCGTAGGCAATGGAATAGACGTAGCCCCGGGCCTCGTCAACGACCGTGCTGATTGGAGCAACGCCGTTCAGTACGGTCTTCATGTTGTTGCGTATTCCTGTTCCCAGGCACTTGAGCACGGCCTCCTTCTTTGTCCAAAGCTTGGTAAACGCCACGTCGGGACAGGCGGCCGTGAGAATCTGGTGCAGTTCCTCGTCGTTCATCGTGTAGCGGGCCAGCGACTCCTTGTACTGCCGTATGCTCTCAATGTCGGCTCCCACCGGTCTGTCAGCCAGCACGCAGATGGCAGCCTCGCGACAGTGGCTCATGTTGAAATGAATGTCAGGCCGCCCCACGATGCTGGGTTTTCCGTGCTCTCCATACTCAAAGACGGGCGGTTCCGTAATGCCATACTCCTTGCGCAGTCCCTCGCAGAGCAACAGGTATGCTGCCGCACACGTCTTGCGCCCCAGTTCGTGTCTGAACTTCAGGGCCTGCCGGCGTCGCTGCTCGCTGAGCAGGGGTAGCGCCGCATCGAAGTCGAAATGGGCTATGTCGTTATTCAGGTAAATCATCTTCTGTCTGTGTCTTTGGCCAGTTAACCAGGTAAAGCTGTTCGGTGGCCCGTGTGAAGGCGGTGTACAGCCAGTGCAGGTAGTCGGGCGTCAGCATGTCGTCGGTCATGTATCCCTGATCCACATAGACGTGGGCCCATTGTCCGCCCTGCGCCTTGTGGCAGGTGACGGCGTAAGCATATTTCACCTGCAGCGCGTTGTAGTAGCGGTCTTCTTTAAGCTTCTTCATGCGCTCGCTCTTAAAGCGTATGTCCGCGTAATCGCTCATCACGCCCTCGTAGAGTTGCACCTGCTGTTCGCGCGTCAGGGCCGGGGCCTCGCTCATCAGCGTGTCCAGCAGCACGGTGGTCGTCAGCTCGTAGTTGTCGTAGTCAGGGAAGCAGAGCGTCACATCGGCAAAGCGGAAGCCGTACAGGTGCTGCTCGTTCCTGACGCGCCGCACCACGGCCCTGTCGCCGTTGGCCAGAAATTCGGGGACTGACGAAGCCTTTTCTCCGTCTTCCCTCCTCCTTTCTCCTTCCTCCATCAACCGGTAGTTGTTCTTCACAATCATCAGCAGGTCGCCCTGACAGAGTTCCTCCTCCCGGTCGAGCACGGTGTTGCGAATGCCACGGTTGTAGATGATGGCACGCTTGTTGGAACGGGTGATGACGATGGTTTCGTCCCTGCCGGCACGGCTGTAGCTGGTGCCGAGCTGGTCAATGAGTTCGTCGCCTGTCACGACGTGAATGTCGGGGAATCCCCTGAAGCGTATTTTCGGCAGTTGCAGCAGTTCCCTTGCTCCTTGCAGCGCACTGTGCGGTGACAGGTTCCTGATTCTTGTCGCATTCCACAGAATGCCTGACTCTTCGCTCTGCCTGAGCACCTGGTTCAGGTCCGACTCAAAGACGCGCAGGTAGTAGGAACGCATCACGTCAGTCAGCAGTGCCGGCGACTCCTCTTCGCCCACGGGCGGCAGCTGTGCGCGGTCGCCTATCAGCAGCAGCCGGCAGTTGCGCCCGCCATAGACATATTCCACCAGGTCGTCCAGCAGCCGCCCCATGCCAAACTCCAGCGTCATGCCTGCTCCATGCTCCTTCGTCCCGCCTCCATTATTAATCATCGACGCCTCATCGACAATGAAGAGCGTGTCCTGTGCCACATTGTAGTTCAGCTGGAAGGCAGCCATCATGTCGGCAGCCGACTTCTGACGATAAATGCGCCGGTGAATGGTGTAGGCCGGCGAACCGGCATAGAGCGAGAACACCTTGGCAGCACGCCCGGTGGGTGCCAGCAGCACCAGTTTCTGCCCGAGCGACTGCATGGCACGCACCATGGCGGCGGCCAGTGTCGTCTTTCCCGTACCGGCAGAACCGCGCAGCAGCATCACCACGCGGTCGTTCCTGCTGCTGACGAAGCGGCAGAACTCCGCTATGGCCTGCTGCTGCTCACTGGTCGGTGTCAGCCCCATGGCGTTGTGAATGCGATATGTCAGTTCGTCGGCTATCATTAATAATGCTTAATGCTCAATGACTCTACTTTTTGCTTTTTCACTTTTCTTACCTTTGCGCGACAAAGTCGCGAAATTCTTTGACCTAAAGGTGCAAAACGCAAGCGAATTCTCCGTCTCGGAAGAAAAAACAAACGCGTTTGTTTTGTTCTTCTCTCGACTTTTCGTAACTTTGCAGCGCACAAAGTTAATAAAAAAAACGGAAATGACAAGCGACCGCTGGACAAATATTATCTTAGCCACCGTGGCCCTGCTGCTCTGCGCACTCTGCGTAGCCAGCATCGCATCCTGAAAAAAACGAGACAAACGACATGAACGACAGACTGATTGTACGTACAAGCCCCACACAGCTGAGCTTCACCGTGGTGAACCCCGTCACGACTGACATACCGGTCAGCTACACGCCCTACGACATCAAAAACAGCATCTCCATAGCTGCCAACATGCGCGAAGCCTTCCGCGACATGCCGCTGTTAGGCGAGAACTACCAGCGCGTCACGGTCATGGTTGACACGCCAGCGCTCATGGTGCCCGTCAGCCTCTTCGACGAGAGCGAGAAAGACACCCTGTTCCGCCACGCCTTCCCCTCAAGCACACAGGACACCGTGCTCTTCAGCGTGCTGCCCGACCTGAGCTGCGTGGCACTCTACTCCGTCAACCGCGACCTGAAGATGGTTCTTGACAGCCACTATCCGCAGGCCATCTACCACTGCGCGGCAGCCCCCGTATGGCGGCAGCTGCACAGCCGCAGCTTCATGGGCGTGCGCTCCAAGCTCTACGGCTATTTCCACAGCCAGCGCTTAGACATCTTCAGCTTCCAGCAAAACCGCTTCAAGTTCTGCAACTCCTTCGACACCCAGCGACGGGCTGACGCCATCTACTTCCTGCTCTACGTCTGGCGGCAGCTGAACCTCAGCCAGGAGCACGACGAGCTGCACCTGGCGGGCGAGATTCCCGAGGGCAGACAGCTGCTCGACGAGCTGCACCAGTACCTGAGGCGTGCATACATCATCAACCCCTCGGCCGACTACAACCGCTCGCCCGTCACCCAGATAGAGGGACTGCCCTACGACGTGATGACGCTCATTGTGAAAGGCCGGTAGAAAAAAACACTAAGGCAGAAACTGTTGCTATGAGAATCATTACCGGAAAATATAAAGGACGCCACTTCGACATTCCGCGCACGTTCAAGGCACGGCCTACCACCGACTTTGCCAAGGAAAATATCTTCAACGTGCTCACCGGCTACATGGACTTTGACGGTGCCGAGGCACTCGACCTCTTTTCGGGCACCGGCAGCATCACGCTCGAACTGCTCTCACGGGGCTGCCACCGCGTGGTCAGCGTGGAGCTCGACCGCGACCACCACCGTTTCATCTGCGACTGCATACACCGGCTGAACGTGGCCGACGCCCAGGCGCTGCCCCTGCGGGCCGACGCCTTCCGCTTCGTCAAGTCGTGCCGGCAGCAGTTCGACTTCATCTTTGCCGACCCACCCTACGCGCTGAAGGAGCTGCCGCTGATTCCCGACCTGCTGTTCAGTCACCGGCTGCTCAGGCCCGGCGGTCTTTTTGTCTTCGAGCACGGCAAAGACCACGACTTCTCCACCCATCCCTGCTTCGTGGAGCACCGGCAGTACGGCAGCGTCAACTTCTCGCTGTTCAAATCAAACAGCGGAAACGAAAACAGCTAAAGTACCTTTTTCCTTGGCTTTCCCACCGTGGGAAACATCAGAAAGTCGGCACTTTACTCACTCGCCATGCTCTCGCCAGCTGATGATATATTACTTGATTACTGAAAAGCGTCACAATACATTATTATGAAATGCCTTGTGACGCTGAGTTAATTAAAGAGAATCAGCTTGAGCGCTGACTAAAATCTATGTATTTATTCTGGTGCTGCAACGGGGCGGACGCTTTTACCATACACCCTTAAATTGTTATCCATATATTCTCCAATTTGAGAATATAAGAGATCGCCAAATCCTATTTGCAAATCACCAGCATAATCACTTTCGTTTGTAAGAGTTGATGTCCATAAATAAGCTGTCCACAATCTATCAATCACATCTGTGTTTTTATAAATACCTGCACCTGGTATTGTAAGTTCTCCTCCATTATTTCCTTTTAAATAATAAGTCTTACCTCCCGACAGAGTGCAATTATCTATTAATTCTTGACATTGTTCTCGTGTCGGCATGCGCCATGAGTTACCCCAGTTCACATAAGCAGCATCGTAGTTAGTTCCAGATATATCTTTACCAATATCGTGATATTCTATATATTCATATCCTGCACTACCACCAAAATAAGAAACTTTTGTTTTATGAGAATAAGAATCTATTGAATATTCACTCTTTGTCCATGTCTCTCCCCAAGCGTAATATCCGCCTGTTTCATAAGGAGTTGTAGCTCCCACATTGCAGCAAGCCCAGAGTGTGCCGCTTGGCAAGCCGAGGTCAATCATGTGCGGATGGTTATCGTCTGGACATTTCAGATAGCCACGGGAAGAGGATTCCTCCCCAATCGGTGTGAACTCCGTCATGATGTCGGTGCCGCCAGGCTTGTTGTCCTTCACATGCAGGGCGACGGCCTTTACACCGTTCAGTTCGTACGTCCCAAAACTCAGTACCCCGTTGCTGGCCGTGGGCTCATAGATGGATATCGTGCTGATGTTGCCATACTCGTCGGCGGCCTTCAGCTCGATGGTGAATTCCTTTTGGTAGTACATGTCGCAGATGATCTGGGCCATCGCTGAAGGTGTCACCAAATAGCGTGGATTGATGTCTCCGTGATAACCCACATCGATACGGCCCTTCTCGTTGGGCAGCACCACGATGCTCTGAACACGGTCACGAAGACGGGCATAGCTGTCGTAGATGACGAGACGGACGGAACGGCCGTCCTTCAGGCTGATGGTGCAGACATCGTCACTAACATTGACATCCTTGATGATGTCGCTGTTCTTGCTGATGTACTGGAAGACCTCCGTCTGGTTCTGCTCAAAGTAGTTATGAACGACCTTTGTCAGCATGTCGTAGCTGAACACCTCTTTATAATAGTGTTCCAGGTAGTTGTTAACCACGCTGCGGATGATATCTACATCAATGATGGTCGTCTTGTGACGTTCGATGTAGTCATAGACTTCCTTGCGGATGACCTCAATGTCAATGATGACGTTGTAGTTCCGCTCGAAGTAGCTGGAAATGATTTCCACCAGCAGGTCGCGGTTGATGATGGTGGTGCTGTTCTTCCTGATATAGTTGTTGATAATCTCATGGAGAATCTCGTTACTGATCACGGTGTTGTAGTTGTTGGTGATGTAGTTGTTGATGACCTCTTCAATGAGCTCTTTGTTGAAGATGGTGGTCGCGTTCTTCGTCACGTAGGTGTTGACAAGCCGTATCAGAATGTCCTGACTGAAAATCTGAACGTAGTACTTCTTGATGTACTCCATCATGAGCTTACGGCAGGTCTCGGTGTTGAACACCACGTCGCGGTGCTGGTCAATGTAGTTGTTGACCACCTGCGTCAGCAGTTCCACGTTAATGAAGTTCTCATTGTTCGCTATAAACGTATTGATGACTTCCAGCAGCAGCTCGTCAGTGAAGATGCTGGTCTTGTTCACCGTGATGTAGCTGCTGATGATTTCGTAGAGCACCTCATTGTCGAGGAAGATCTCCTGATGCTCCTGCATGAAGCTGATGAGTACATTCTTCAGCTGTTCCACATCAATCTGGCTCGTGACATACTCAAAGTTGTACTGCGTAAAGATTTTCTCCAACAGCTCATAGCTGAAGATGCGCGTATAGCGCTGGTTGACATAGTTGGCAACCACCTCGTCGAGTATCTCGATGTTGAACAGCTGGGCGTAGTTCTGCTGAATGTAGGTGGAGATAATCTGGTAGAGCACATCCTGACTGATGAGCGTGCTGGAGTGCTGCTCAATGTAGTTGTTGATGATTTGCAGCAGGATCTCGTCGTTGATGACAACGGAGGTCATGACGTTGACATCCTGGAAGGTGATGCCCCCGTCAACGGAGATGACCCAATGCTGACTGATGAAGTCGTACTTCACCACAGGTGCCAGGCCACGGGTACGGATGGGCTGTCCGCCGCCGTCGGTCAGCAGCATGCCGTTCAGGGTCCAGTAGAAGAAGCCGTTTAGCTGTGTCATACTGATGGAGGGTGTGGGCATGAGGGTGTTATCGACGCCCTTCTGCAGCACGATGACGTTGCCGTTGCTCAGTGTCAGCTCATAGCCGTCAGAGGTGGCCTTCACCTTCGTAATATAGAAATTCTGCTCCACGGCGTTGGCCAGCACGGAGAGCTGCGTCAGCTGCGTGTTGATGGCCGTCACCTGTGCCTCAAGTTTCGACACGCGCTGGTCTATGTCGGTGTACTGCCCGTTCAGCCGGTCTATGTCGCCCTGAAAGTCCTCGCCGCAGGAGAACAGCGCAACAACAGCCAGCAGCAGTAGCATGTTTCGTATATGTTTCATAGCTATTTCCTTTTCAAACTCTAATGTAATGGAATTAATTATTCGAAGTCCAGTCTATTGGCGTGAATGTCGTTACATAGTCCGTGCCGCCTTCCTGGTTATCATATACATGGAGGGCGATGGCCTTTGATTTTGCCTTATAGTTTTTCAGCCAGGAAACTGTAACGGAAAGTTTACCGTTGCTATCGGCTGTCACTCGTTCACCATGGTAAAGGCTATAGCTGCCATTCCCATCCGACACCATGACATCGACACCTATCCGCGAATTGGCATTATTGGCGATAACGGTTGCCATGCTGGCCGGTGTGACCAGATAGTTCAGCGTAACATAGTCATAGAAATCATAATGGGTGATGTGTCCCTTACTGTTCGGCACCACCACGATGCTCTGCACACGGTCGCGCACCCGGGCATAGCTGTCATAGACCGTCAGTTCCAGAGTCTTGTTGTCAGAAAGTGTGACGTAACAGACATCGCTGCTAACCTTGACATCCTTGATGATGCCGACATACTCACTGAAGTACTGGTTGATGACGGTATAGTTCTCCTCGAAGTAGTTATTGATGAGCTGGTTCAGGATGTTGACATCAAAAATAGTATAGATGTTGTTGCGCACGTAGTTGTTGACCACCTCGCGCACAATGTCAATGTCGATGATGGTGGTCTGGTTCTGCGTAATATAGTTGTTGATGACCTCCTTGATGAACGTCTCGTCAATGAATATCTTGTAGTTGGTCTTGAAATAGTTGCTGATGACCTGATAGAGGATGTCCTCGTTGATGACGGTCGTCTTGTTCACCGTGATGTAGTTATTGATGATCTCATAGAGGATCTCATTGCTGATGAGCGTGGTGTAGTTGTTCTGCACGTAGTTGTTGATGATTTCCTTGATGAGCGTCTCATTGAAGATGGTGGTCTTGTTCAGCGTGACGTAGTTGTTGAGAATCTGGTAGAGAATGTCCTGACTGAAGATGACCGTGTAGTTCTCCTGCACGTACTGCTGCAGGATGGTGATGAACGTCTGGTTGTTGAAGATGATGTCCTGGTGCTGGTCAATGTAGTTGTTGACAATCTGCGTCAGCAGCTCCACGTTGATGAAGTTGGTGTTGTTCTCTATGTAGTTGTTGATGACCTCCACGATGAGCTCGTCGCTGAAGATGTCAATCTTGTTGATTTCAATATAGTTCTTGATAATCTCAAAAAGAATCTCGTTATTGATGAAGATTTCCTTGTTTTCCTTGATGAAGGTTATCAGGATGTTGGTGATGACATCCACGTCAATGTTCTTGGCAGCATACTCGAAGTTATACTGGTTGAACAGCTTGACCAGCAGGTCGTAGTCGAAAATCTGGGTGTAGTGCTGGTCCAGGTAGTTCACAATGACCTGATTCAGCACTTCCACATTAAACAGCTTCTTGTAGTTCTGCTGAATGTAGGTGGAGATAATCTGGTAGAGTACGTCCTGACTGATGAGCGTATTGGTGTGCTGGCTCACGTAGTTGTTAATCACCTGCAGCAGGATGTCGTCGTTGATGACGATGGAGGCATAGACGTTGAGGTTCTGGAACGTCAGGCCACCGTCAATGGAAATGGTCCACTGCTGGATGACGGTGTTGTAACGCACAACAGGAGCCTGCCCACTGGCACGCATGGGGCGGCCGTCACCGTCGGTAATAAGCATGCCGTTCAGCGTCCAGTAGTGTATGCCGTTGATGACGGTCATGCTGATGTAGGGTGCCGGGGCCAAGATGTTGTTGGGACCTTGCTGCAAAATAATGGTGCTGCCATTGTTCAGCGTCAGTTCGTAGCCGTCAGTCGTGGTCTTCACTTCTGTCACGTAAAAGCCGTTCTCCACGGCTGTGGCTAACACCGACAGCTGTGTCATCTGACTGTTCATGGCTGTCACCTGTGTCTCAAGTTTCCCGACACGCTGGTCAATACTGGTGTACTTCTCGTTCAGGGCGTTGATGTCGTCCTGGAAATCCTTGGCACATGAGGACAGGCCAAGGATTGCGGCCATGACAAAAGTCAGAAGGCCCAAGTTCTTGTAATGTTTCATAGGTTTGTTGTTATTAGTGTTGAATATAAAAATAGCATGAGTTGACTTTTTGGGATTTCAACCTGAGGCTCTGGACTGCCCAACACAGAAATCAGTCAATCCCATGCTATGAAGCATGGGCGTTGATGCTGATGTTTCTTCTGTGTTGGAGGAATTGTCCAGATTCCAGATTGAAGCGAACAAAAGCTTAACGCTCGTATGTATTAAGTTTTACTCTTTCAGTTGCTTTATATCATTAATGTTTTCTTGTTTTTATTTAGGGTTAGACCATAGACAGAACATGCTGTCCTTAAACTTTTCTGCCACAAAGATACAAATAAGAAAGTAAAAGACAAAATAAAAAGCAGATTTTTTTGTAAGCGAAAAGGCTCTGGAACAACATATTATTGTAATTTATTTCTAAAAAATGGCTCCATGAAGAAGAAATATGTTCTTGTTTTAACAGAAAAGTGTTATGGGTACGGCATGATTATGATGGATATAGAATAATGTTTTCCCGAGATTCTTATTGTTTTTTCCCGAGATTTCAAGTGCTTTTTCCCGAGATTCTTATCATGAATCTCGGGAAAACGTAGTAAGAATCTCGGGAAAACGTGATAGCAATCTCGGGAATATTAGTAACCATCGTGCGCAAAAATACTACCCGTTTTGCGTTGTTTTCAGTGTTTCTGCGCGAGAAGTTATGAAAGAAATGACATTTCTGAAACTAATTTGCGCTGATTTTTGGTACAAAAAGTTTCAGGAATCTTTACCGCGCTGCATCTTTCTATGTGCCACGCTGCGAGATAACCGGCACCAAACTGGGAGAAACCCCGGGGGAAGGGGGAACTTTGGGTAGGGGAAAGAGGGAGAAACCCCAGGGGAAACAGGAACACGGCGGCCGCTGTTCATTATAACACCGCCCGCTGTTAGAACTAACAGCGGGCGGTGTTCGTTCTAACAGCGGGCGGTGTAAACCCTGTTTCTTGCGTAAGCCTGTCTGACGGCTCATTCATCCCTCTGTTTGCAAAGATAGGAATTTTTTATTGAAACACAAAAGGTTTCTTTGTTTTTCTTTGCTGTTCCACTTTTTATGCTTATTTTTGCGGATAGATCAACATTTGCAGGTCAAAGAACAAATCACGATGAATGAACTGAGTAACAATGAAAGAGTGCTGCTGGAAGGTGCTAACTGGAAAGAGCTGCGCTTCTATCAGAAGTCGGAGACGCTCTACCAGATGACGTTCGTGTTCTGTGAGCGATTCCTGCCAAAGCATGGCGACCGCACCGTGGACCAGATGGTACAGGCGGCACGGTCGGGCAAGCAGAACATCATAGAAGGCTCGGAGGACGGCAAGACTTCAACGGAGATGGAACTGAAACTGCTGAACGTGGCTCGTTCCAGCATTCATGAGTTGCGGGAGGATTTCAAGGATTATCTGCTCTCCCGCCAACTGTCGCTATGGGACAAGCAGCACCCCCGATACCAGAAGATGCACGACTTCACAAAAGCACACAACAGGCTGGCGGATTATGAGCCGTTTTTCAAAAGGTGGAATGACGAGGAGATGGCCAACACGGGCTACACCATGTGCTGCCAGATAGACGTGATGATGAACGGCTACCTGGCAACGCTCGAAGACCGCTTCCGAAAGGAAGGAGGCATGAAGGAACGAATGTACAGGGTGCGCACGGGATTCCGGGCGGAACAAGACCGCAAGATGAAGGAGATGGAAACAACCATCAGACTGCAGGAACTGAGGATAAAAGAACTCGAGGATGAGCTGAAGAGGATGAGAGAGAGGAAGGGAGAGGAGTGAAGAGGAAGGGAGAGGATTCCAGAGGACTGGAGAGGACGAGAGAGGACGAGAGAGGACTGGAGAGGACCGGAGAGGATGGAAGAGGAAATCCTCTCCAGTCCTATAGAATCCTCTCCAGTCCTATAGCCCTGAAGAATGGTTGTTATAGTAACATGATGCCTTAACCGTCACTTTTGTGCGGCTCTTGTGCTGATTCGCCTGCCGGTCTTATCCCAAGTGTATATCCAGACGCTAAGACGGCTGGTGAACGTAGTGCCCGAAACGGAGATGACTAACAACAGTTTCTTCATTGTATATTCAATAATAATTTATATCTTTGCATTCGTTAACAACATCAAGGAAGTGGAATAAGGCCGATTCTTCATTCGTCATAAGACAGTGCGATATGTTCTGCCCCCACTCCTTAACATCCGAATCCGGACAGTTCATTGGGCTTTGACCCTGCATTTGCAATGATGGCTCTAAGATGTTTCGATGTTGCATATTTGTTTAAATTCATTATCGTTATGACTTACATTGGTATCGACGTCAGCAAGGACACTTTCGTTGTTGCTTATTCTCCAGAAAAGAACAGCAAGACGAAGACATTCAAGAACACCGCCAGAGGTATCCATGAGTTCATCAGGACTATCTCCAAGGATGAGCACCATTGCGTCATGGAGGCAACAGGCAATTACAGTGCCCTACTTGTCTACCTGCTTTCAGAGGCGGGTATTACGACAAGCCTGGAGAATCCGCTTAAGGTGAAGAACTTCGCCCGTGCCATGCTATCCACCGTCAAGACGGATGAGATAGATGCTCGCCTGATTGCTCTTTACGGAGAGAAGATGCAGCCAGCTCCCTATAAACTCCGCAGTGATGCCATCCTCACGCTCAAGCAGAAGCGTACAGTCATTCGCCAGCTCAAGAAACAACTTATTGCCACAAGGAACCTCAAGGGTTCTATGGAGGTACTGCCGTTCTTTGATGCCAAGTGCAAGAAGTCTATCGAGAAGACCATTGCTTTCCTTGAGAAGCAGATTAAGGATCTCGAAGAGGATCTTACTACACTTGCCCGTTCTGAGTACAAGAAGCAGATGGATCTGCTCACCTCTGTAAAAGGTATCGGCGTTACACTTGCTGCTGCACTCATCATGGCCACTGGCGGCTTCACTTACTTTGATAATGCCAAGCAACTCACCCGTCATCTGGGATTGTCACCTACATATCAGCAGTCCGGTACTTCAGTCAATTTCAAAGGTCACATCAACCGCAACGGGGACTCTTCGTTAAGGAGTCAGCTCTACGTGGCAGCATTCGCATCATTGAGATGCAACACTGAGTGTAAAGCATGTTATGACCGCCTGCGGTCTAATGGCAAGCCTGGAAAAGTAGCTGTCATTGCCGTAGCAAATAAACTCATCCGACAGGCTTTTGCCGTTGTCACTCAGGAGAAACCCTATGTCGATGGTTATGTGTCTTCAAAGAAGTAACTCCTGCATTCCTCCGACGTGCATCAGGATAGATAAAATCTAATACCTGAAAACACCGAGGGGTTTGGGGGCGAGTAGCCCCCATGAGAGGGGCACGTATTAGCATCAAATGCTAAAGAACGTTAACCATATTCATTTTTCTTATTACAGTTCATATC
>JAGAYI010000040.1 GCA_017940545.1 Prevotella sp. | reverse complement strand
TGATTTATCAATTTGGGCTATGCCTCAAGAAATTGTAAAATAGTTAAATTCGTAAATAAATGGTACATTGTAAATTGGCAAATTGTAAATAAAATAAATGACTATGAAGAAGGTTTATATGTTTTTGGCAGAAGGCTTCGAGGATGTCGAGGCCCTCATCCCGTTGGACGTGCTGCGTCGGGGCGGTGTTGACGTAAAGACCGTAAGTGTGGGCGACGGCTATGTCGTTACTTCAGCCCACGGAGTAAATATCGAGGCAGACCTGATGTTCATGGAGATCAAGCCAGGCGATGCCGACCTGTTGATGCTGCCTGGCGGAATGCCCGGTGCCAGCAACCTCTATGCTCACGAGGAACTGTGCCAGGCACTCGTAAAACAGAACGAGAAGGGCAAGATGATTTCCGCCATTTGCGCTGCTCCTGCTGTCGTGCTCGGACAATTGGGTCTCCTGAACGGCAAAAAAGCCACCTGCTATCCCGGTTTCGAACAGCTGCTACCCGAGGGCACCTATACCGGAGAACTCGTGACCGTCGATGGCAACATCACCACAGCCGAAGGTCCCGCCGCCGCCTTCCCATACGCCTACGAACTGCTGGCACAGCTGGTTGACCAGGCTACTGCCGACCAGATTGCCGAGGGCATGCGGTACAAGCATCTGATGGAAAGGTAAAAAAGAAAAAAGTAAAAGTGAATTACATCATTATCGTGGCAGGCGGAAAGGGTCTGCGCATGGGGGGTGACATTCCCAAACAGTTTCTGCCAATCGGCGGAAAGCCTGTGCTCATGCGCACCATTGAACGTTTCCGCGAGTACTCCCCTACCCTGCAGATCATCCTCGTGTTACCCAAGGCGCAACAGGACTATTGGCGACAGCTCTGCAACGAATACCATTTCAACGAGAGCTATGAGTTGGCTGATGGCGGGGAGACCCGTTTCCATAGCGTACAGCACGGGCTGGCACTGATACCTGATGATGCAGAAGGCGTGGTAGGCGTACACGACGGAGTACGGCCGTTCGTGTCGGTTGATGTCATCCGCCGTTGCTACGAGACGGCCTGCACGGCGAAAGCCGTCATCCCCGTGGTACCCGTGGTGGAGACACTACGCCATATTGAGAAAGGCAACCAGTACAGGGCCGACTACCGCCTGGTGCAGACACCCCAGACCTTCGACATCCAGTTGCTGAAGGCTGCCAACCGCCAGCCCTATCAGGAAACCTTCACCGACGATGCCTCGGTGGTGGAAGCCTACGGGCAAGAGGTAAGCATGGTCGAGGGCAATCGCGAGAACATCAAGATTACCACTCCATTCGACATGACAATAGCCGAAGCACTGCTTTCTTCTCACTAATCGCCAATCACTAATAATGTCCATCCTGCAACAAGACATACAATACCTGCCCGGCGTAGGACCGAACCGAAAGAAGATGCTCAGTCAGGAACTGGGTATCAACACTATTGGTGACTTGTTGCAGAACTATCCCTACCGCCATGTCGATCGCAGCAGGCTGTACAGCATCCGTGAACTGACGGGCGACATGCCATACGTTCAGGTAAGGGGACAAATCCTGAGTTTCGAGACTTTCAAGATGAGTGCCCGCAAGGAGCGCGTGGTGGCACACTTCACTGACGGCAGTGGCAGAGTGATGGACCTTGTGTGGTTTGTCTATGGCAAAAACGCACTGACCAAATACAAGGTCAATACCGACTATGTGGTCTTTGGCAAGCCCACGGTCTTCAACGGACGCATCCAGGTAGCCCACCCCGACGTAGAACCGGCAGAGACCCTGGAACTTTCTACCATGAAAATGCTGCCCTACTACCACACGACGGAGAAGATGAAGAAGGCAGGCATGAACTCACGCACCATCGAGAAACTGACGAAGACGATGGTGAGCACCATCAAGGAGACACTGCCCGAGACCCTCTTGCCAGACATGCTACAACGGCTACACCTGATGGGACGTGACGAAGCACTACGCGCCATCCACTACCCCACCGATGCAAAACAGTTAGAGCGTGCCCGTGTGCGACTGAAATTCGAGGAGCTGTTCTATGTCCAGCTGAATATATTAAGGTACGCGAGCGATCACCGCCGCAAATACCGCGGCTACGTGTTCAGCCGTGTGGGCGAACTGTTCAACACGTTCTTCTACCACCACCTGCCCTTTGAACTGACGGGAGCCCAGAAGCGCGTCATCCGCGAGATACGACAGGACATGGGCAGCGGTCGCCAAATGAACAGGTTGCTGCAGGGCGACGTGGGAAGCGGCAAGACACTCGTGGCCCTCATGACGATGCTCATCGCACTGGACAACGGTTACCAGGCCTGTATCATGGCACCCACCGAGATACTGGCCGAACAGCATCTGCAGACCATCCGAGACTTCCTGGGCAACATGCCCATACGGGTGGAATTGCTGACGGGCATCGTCAAAGGCAAGAAACGCCAGGAGGTGCTCAACGGACTCCTGACTGGCGAAGTACAGATTCTTGTCGGCACGCACGCAGTCATTGAGGACACCGTGCAGTTCACACGCCTCGGCATGGTGGTGGTTGACGAACAGCACCGCTTTGGTGTGGCACAACGTGCAAAACTGTGGGCCAAGAGTGCCAACCCGCCACACGTACTGGTCATGACTGCCACCCCCATTCCCCGTACACTGGCCATGACCCTCTATGGCGACCTCGACGTCAGCGTCATCGACGAACTGCCACCTGGCCGGAAACCCATCCGTACCCTACATGTATATGACAACCGCATGGGGTCCCTCTACGACGGCATCCACCGCCAGATACAACAGGGTCGTCAGGTGTATATCGTATTCCCCCTCATTGAGGAGAGCGAGAGCCTGGACCTGAAAAACCTCGAAGACGGCTTTGAGCAGTTGAAGGAGACCTTCCCAGAATACCGTCTGAGCAAGGTACACGGCAAGATGAAACCCAAGGAGAAGGAGGAGGAGATGCAACGCTTCGTCAGCGGCGAGACACAGATGCTCGTTGCCACGACGGTCATAGAGGTAGGTGTCAACGTACCCAACGCCTCGGTCATGGTCATTCTGGAAGCTCAGCGTTTCGGACTCAGTCAGCTGCACCAGTTGCGAGGCCGCGTAGGCCGCGGTGCCGATCAGTCGTTCTGCATCCTCGTGACCAGCTACCAGCTAAGTGCCGATACCCGCAAGCGCATCGACATCATGTGCGAGACGAACGATGGTTTCCGCATTGCCGAAGCCGACTTGAAATTACGCGGACCAGGCGACCTCGAAGGGACGCAGCAGAGCGGCATGGCCTTCGATTTGAAGATAGCCGACATAGCCCGCGACGGGCAACTGGTGCAGCTGGCCCGCGACGAGGCACAGCGCATCATTGACGAAGACCCGGGCTGTCAGAATGCCAAATACCAAACCCTATGGAACCGGCTGCGCGAACTGCGAAAAACAAATATTAACTGGGCTGCCATTTCGTAAACGTAAACGTCAGACAAAGTGTTAAAATAGACACAAATAGTGTTAATGGCATTGCCCTTTACAAAATATTTATTACCTTTGCACCGTTTAATTTTCGTGAGGTAACGTTTTTTGAACCTCCAAAACAGAAACAAGTTATGAATTTAAAGAAACTTAAAACAGTCACATTTATTGCATTAGCAACTTTAACCACCCTCCCCACGATGGGACAGGATCTTTTAGCCAATCAAGCACCAATTGACCGCAAGATGAAAGCTGTTGACTCGGTAGCTTTCAACCAATTACTCCGTAACGAAGCAATAGAACTGCCCAGTACTGACCTCTATCAGGATTGGGATAATAGATACGTAAGCCGCGTAAACGGCATACTGCCTGACGAATATCGCATTGACCTGCGTGGTTTCCACATGCCCACGACAAGTCGCGTGGTAACATCTAACTTCGGTGCCCGCTGGGGACGCCAGCATAAGGGACTGGACATTAAGGTTTACATTGGCGATACCATCTGTGCTGCTTTCAGTGGCAAAGTGCGTATTGTACGCTACGAGCCTCGCGGCTACGGTAACTACGTAGTCATTCGTCACGATAACGGTCTGGAAACCGTATATGGACACATGTCAAAACATCTCGTCCGCGAGAATCAGGAGGTACGTGCCGGACAGCCCATCGGTCTGGGTGGCAATACTGGCCGCAGCACCGGTTCTCACCTGCACTTCGAAACCCGTCTGTGTGGTGTAGCCTTGAACCCGGCCCTGATGTTCGACTTCAAGAATCAGGACGTGGTTGACGATGCCTACATTTACCGCAAGTCAAGCTACGACCGCGAGTCGGCTCAGGCCACTCGCCTGCGTGGCGTTGGCGGCACGGCAACAGCATCGGCAGAGCCCAGGACACGCATGGAAGTAGCTTCCGTTACTTCTACACGCCAAAATGCCGTCAGCAGCAACACCCGTTTCCACAAGGTGACAAAGGGTGAGACGCTCTACTCCATTTCCCGCAAGCGCGGCATCAGCGTTGACAAGCTCTGCAAGCTGAACCACATCGGTAAGAACTTCCGTCTGACTCCCGGTCAGGTACTGAAGTACAACTAAGAAAACATAACATTGAAAAATATAGCCGTGCTTGTTTCCAAAACACAAGCACGGCTTTTTATTTGATTAATTATTTCAGCACGAAAGCCGTGAAGATACGGCCGGAACTGATACCGAGCCGACGGGCTGAGAAAAAATCGTCACAATGCTGAAAAGTACAGATGCCCGCCACTTGTATATGTTCTGCGGACAAACCACAGTCCAGCAATTGCTGGCGGTTACACTCCCAAAGGTCAATATGGTACTTTTGTTTGGTGACTGGAGACCGTTGAGTGGTAAGCGGAGGAAAGCGGCGTGCCATACGCTGCATGTCAAATCCCGCATCAGCAAAGACCTCGTACACCTCATCGCCCACTTCGAAGGACTCCAGGGAGATTCCAGGACCAATTACGGCACATAGTTTCTGAGGGTTGGAACCGTAGGCAGCAGTCATCGCCTCCACGCCACCTCGAACGATGTGCTGCACCGTACCCCTCCACCCTGCATGAACGGCACAGGCAGCATGGTGCTCAGCGTCATATATTATAATAGGTATGCAGTCAGCCGTAGAAACACCCAGACAGGCATTCGTCACATTAGTCATAACAGCATCCACGCCCTCCAACATTTCCAGACGTTCGGCTTCAGGCAACAGGAAGAAGTCCTCCGTAATGGTCCTCACCACCTTGCCATGCACCTGATGGGGCAGTACCAACCTTGACGGTTCGACGCATAAGGTGTCACAAAGCCGGCGGCGGTTCTCCCGAATAGCCTCTGGAGAATCGCCGCAGTACTTATTGATGTTAAATTCGCCGTAATTTCCCTGGCTCACACCACCATGACGAGTTGTGCTGAATGCCGTGATGCGTTTGCCGAGGTCATAGAACAAAAGGACTGGCGTGCTACTCATCCTCCTCTTCGTATTCAAAGTCGTCCAACTCCTCGTAGTCCTCTATCTCGTCATCGTCCAGGAACTCAATGTCGTCCTCGCCCTCATCGGCCATTTCTGCGGCAAAGGCACTCATGTCCTTGTCGCGGTGTACGATGGATTCCGACGTTGTGACAGCCGCCAGTTTGTTGCTCTCGGCATTCAGTTCCCGCCACAGCACATCCTTCAGTTCGTCCAGATGCTGCTGAGCCACAGCCGAAATAAACACAATGGGAACATTCTCGCCATCTGCCTTCAAATGTTCTTCCAGTTCGGAGCGCAACATGTCGATTAACTCATCGTCCAGCAGGTCACACTTCGTCACGGCCAGCACACGGTGCTTGTCCAGCAGTTCGGGGTTAAACTGTCGTAGCTCATTGAGCAGGATACCATACTCCTTATAGATATTCTCCGTATCGCCCGGCACCATGAACAGCAACAGCGAGTTACGCTCAATGTGCCGCAGGAAACGCAATCCAAGCCCCTTGCCCTCGCTGGCACCCTCGATGATGCCCGGTATGTCGGCCATGACAAACGACTTATTATCGCGGTAGCCCACAATGCCCAATGAGGGTTCCATCGTGGTAAACGGATAGTTGGCAATCTTCGGCCGTGCATTGGAGAGTGCTGACACCAAGGTCGATTTTCCGGCATTGGGGAATCCCACCAGTCCGACATCGGCCAGCAGTTTCAGCTCCAGGATGATGGTCATCTCCTGCATGGGTTCTCCAGGCTGTGCATAGCGCGGAGCCTGGTTGGTAGCCGTCCGGAACTGAAAGTTACCCAGTCCGCCACGGCCGCCCTTCAGCAGCAACACTTCCTGACCGTCGTAAGTCACGTCGCAGACATACTTGCCGGTTTCAGCGTTATAGACCACTGTACCGCAGGGCACGTCGATATACACATCCTTACCATCTGTACCATGACACTTGTCCTTTCCGCCGTTGCCGCCATGTTCAGCAAAGATATGGCGTTCGTACTTCAGATGCAGCAGCGTCCAGTAGTTATGGTTGCCACGCAGGATGATGCTACCGCCCTTGCCGCCATCGCCGCCGTCAGGTCCCCCGTTAGGGTTGTACTTCACGTGGCGCAGGTGCATGGAACCCCGACCGCCCTTGCCTGAGCGACAATAAATCTTTACGTAGTCAACGAAGTTTGATTCCATACTGTTCTATTAGAAATATGAAATGAGGAATGAGAAATCACGCTACTCATTCCTCATTTTATGATTACAAATTATCAATCACCTCCTGAATATCCTTGAAGATGCGCTCCAGCGTGCCGCTTCCGTTAATATGGTGGTGCAGCCCTTCCTGTCTGTACCACTCAATGAGCGGCTGTGTCTGCGAGTGATACACCACCAGGCGTTTCTTGATGGTTTCCTCGTTGTCATCGGCACGGCCACTTTGCTGTCCGCGCAGCAGCAGGCGTTTCATCAACTCGTCCTCGGGCACGTCCAGTTCTATCATGGCAGCCACCTTGTCGCCACGCTCATTGAGCATCTGCTTCAAGGCCTCAGCCTGTGGAATGGTGCGGGGGAAACCGTCAAAGATGACACCCTTATGCCCACGTCCGAACTCATCATATACCTTTGCCAGAATAGAAACCATCAGGTCGTCGGGAATCAGCTGACCGTTGTCAATGAATCCCTGTGCCGTCTTGCCCAGTTCCGTACCTTTTTTTATTTCATTGCGGAGCACGTCGCCGGTTGAAATATGTTCCAGTCCGTAGTGCTCAATGAGCAAGTCGCTCTGCGTTCCCTTGCCCGAGCCGGGAGCGCCAAAAATTACAATATTCTTCATGACTATTCTTTGTTTTAGTTCGTCCTGTTTAATCTGTACCTCCTTACCCTTCCACTTGTACCACAAGTCGGTCATCAGGTCTTTGTTGCCTTTGCCAGACTCCATGTCGCTGGGCAAGTGCGGTAGCTTTATTTCTCTCATAGGCTCAGTCTTCCAATAGTGTATAAATATCCTTCAGGTTACGTCCTTGCTGGTCGTAGTCCAAACCGTAGCCCACGATGAAGTCGTTTGGAATAGAGAAGCAGGCATACTCGATGTCTATGGGTTCCTGCAGCTTGTCTGGTTTGACGAAGAGCGTGCAGACGTGTACCGATGCCGGGTTGCGCGTGCCGAGCGACTCTATCATCTGCTTCATCGTCTTCCCCGTATCGACAATGTCTTCCACGATGACGATGTGACGCCCCGTCAGGTCTTCATTAATGCCAAGCACCTCATGGACCTTGCCCGTGGAGGTGATTCCCTGATAGGACGCTAATTTTACAAACGATATTTCGCAGGGAATGGTCAGTTCGCGCATTAAGTCGGCAGCAAAAATAAATGAGCCGTTCAGCACGCCCAACAATAACGGATTCTTGCCTTCCATGTCGTGACTGATACGTTCGGCTACAGCCTTCACACGTTCCCTGATTTCTCTCTCCGTAATGGAAGTCTTGAACGTTTTGTCCTTGATTTTTACAATACTCATTGCTTACTTTTTATTAATTTGGCACAAAATTACGAATTTTCTTGCAAAGAATAACGCTTGATTAGTAATATTTTTGTATTTTTGCAATCGTATGAAGATATTTACCGGTGCTCAGATACATGAGTTAGACCAATACACCATAGAACATGAGCCCATCGAATCAATTAATTTGATGGAGCGTGCGGCTAAGGCTTTAGTCCGAGCCATCAGCGAATCGTGGAGCAACACCACCCCTGTCGTAGTCTTTGCCGGCCCAGGAAACAACGGCGGCGACGCACTGGCCGTGGCACGCATGTTGGCCGAAGCGGGTTACACCGTTTCAGCATTCCTGTTCAACATTTCCGGACATCTTTCCACCGACTGCGCTGTCAACCGTCAGCGGCTTCGCGACTGTAAACGCGTCAAGAATTTTATTGAGGTGACTCAGGAGTTTGACCCTCCACAGTTAGAGGCCGACACGCTGGTCGTTGACGGTCTGTTCGGCTCGGGCCTCAACAAGCCCTTGGCAGGCGGCTTTGCCTCGTTAGTGAAGTATATCAATGCTGCTCCCTCAAAGGTGGTGAGCATTGACTTGCCCTCGGGCCTGATGAGTGAAGACAACACCTACAACGTGCGAGCCAACATCATCCGCGCTGACCTGACGTTAACCATCCAGCAACCCAAGCTGTCCTTCTTTTTCCCTGAGAACCAGCTGTTCATCGGGAAGCTACGCGTGCTCGACATCCGCCTGAGCGAAGAAGGCATACAGAAGACAGAAGCGCAATACAACGTTATTGACGAGTCAGACATTCGGCCCTTATTGAGGGAACGTGACAGCTTTGCCCACAAAGGCAACATGGGCAGCGCACTACTTATTGCCGGCAGCTACGGCATGGCCGGAGCCGCCGTTCTGGCTGCCAAGGCCTGTCTGCGTTCTGGGGCTGGCAAGGTGACGGTTCATTCGCCCAAGCGAAACAATGCCATACTCCAGATTTCCGTTCCGGAAGCCATCGTACAGTTAGACTCTGAGGAGACCATCTTCTCTGAAGCTGTCGATACCGAAGAATATTCGGCTTTAGGCATCGGTCCCGGGCTGGGGCTCAGCGAGTCAAGCGCCATGGCCTTCATTACCCAGATACGGCGTGCGCAATGTCCCATTATTGTAGATGCTGATGCCATCAACATTCTGGCTACTCACCGTGCATGGATGATGCAGCTGCCCAAGGGAATCATACTGACCCCCCACCCCAAAGAGTTCGAGCGCATGGAGGGACACTGTACCGACAGCTACGAACGGCTGACCAAAGCCCGCGAACTGGCAGAACGGTTGCAAGGCTACATCATTCTGAAAGGACACTATTCTGCACTCTGCTGTCCTGACGGGCACGTCATGTTCAACAGCACCGGCAATGCAGGCATGGCGACTGCGGGCAGCGGCGACGTGCTGACGGGCATCATTACGGGTCTGCTGGCCCGTGGATACCACCAGAAAGAGGCTTGCATGGCAGGCATGTTCCTGCACGGACTGGCCGGCGACATTGCCGCCAAGCACTTAGGCATGGAGAGCCTCATTGCCGGAGACCTTATCAAGTATCTGCCAGAAGCCTTCAAACGGCTGAACGACTGAGGGGAATTAAACATTAAGCATTAAGCATTAAGCATTAAACATTAAGCATTAAGCATTAAGCATTAAGCATTAAAATTAGCATTAAACATGGAAAAGAAGTCACTTTTACTTTTATTTCTTCTCACCCTGCTACCTTTAACAACGGTAGCACAAATAGCAACCTACATGCCGGGACTGACCACCGACGGCGCTATCTACTATCTGCCGAAGACAGCCCTGCGCTTTGTCATACAAACAGAGCGTACCGCCTACACCCCCGGCGAATATTCGGGCTATGCTGAGCGCTATTTGGCCCTGCGCGACGTGAAGACCAAAGCCGCTACGTCCTATCGGGTGACACACATCGACATGACACCCATCGGACAGGCTGATACCGCCAAGTGCTTCGTACTGAAAGTCAACCCAAAGACAACACCTAACCTGGAGATGGCCAAAGACGGCGTGCTGCTGGCCATCAACGCTCAGGCACAGAAAACCGCCCTGCCCGAATCTTTCCAACCGGCACGTAAGCCAGAGCAGGTGAACCCCCGACAGTTCCTGAACGAAGAGATACTGGCAGCAGGAAGCACCGCCAAGCGTGCCGAACTGATTGCCCAGGAGATATACAACATCCGCGAGAGCAAGAACCTACTGACACGTGGCGAGGCTGACTATATGCCGAAAGACGGCGAACAGCTGCGCATCATGCTGAACCAGCTGGAGCAGCAAAACACGGCGCTGACACAGCTGTTTACGGGCACTACCGTCTGCGACACCACTGAATATGTCGTCACCGTCTGCCCCATGGCCGCCACCAATGACCAAGTGCTCTTCCGCCTCTCGCAGAGAAACGGGCTGGTAGATGCCGACGACCTCTCCGGCGAGCCGTTCTACCTGACTGTGGAAGACCTGAAGACCGTGCCCGCCCCCTTGGAAACGGGCAAGAAGAAGAAAAAGTCAGAGGAGGGCATCTACGTCAACGTGCCCGGCCGTATCCGCATTACCGTCAGCCAGGCCAGTGAGCCACTCTTCGACAAGGAGCTGACAGCCGGACAATTTGGCAACGTTGAATTACTTGGCGAGGAACTTTTCAACAGGAAGTTCATCACCCACATCACTCTGAACCCCACCCACGGAGGCGTGGAGAAAATAGAGTCGGAACAGGTGAAGTAGTCGTCTCTCTCCTTATGGTAAAAAGAGTAAAAGCGGTATTCCCCATCACGCTCGCACTTGTCATATTTACTGTCCTGATTTCTTGCAACAATCAGGACAGTAATAGTTTTCTGATGAAGCGTGCAGAGCGCAGCATGGCGTCAGACCCTTACCTTGCCATGAACATCATCGACTCTATTCCCGACAGTATTCTTAACAGCCAAACTATTACAGGCAGTCACAACGGGAATTGCCTGACCGTTGCCCGTTTCAACAAATCAGCCAAAGACATTCAGGACAACCAATGGGAAGAAGCAAAGAACTGGCTGCGACTCATCATTGTAAGAAGCAATGACGAGCAGGAAAAGAAACGTGCTCTCGACATTCTTGAGAAAACAATCACGCTCAGCACTCTGCCAGAACCAACCGACAGTCTGAAAGAAATGCTCATCGCCAAGCTGATTGCAAGCGACTCTACCATTCAACACCATTCAGAAGAAGATTTGCTATCCAGCAGAAAAAGCATATTAAAGAAACCTATGTATTGGATAACTGTCATCATTCTCCTCATCGTCATCTCCCTGCTCTTGTTCAACCAGCACAAGCAGAATAAGGACAAAACCATCAAGAGTTATCGGAAGGAAATTACACAGCTGACAAAGCAGGCAAAACGAATTAATGAAGGAACATCAGAGCGCTTAGGTATTGGCAAGCAGATTTACGACAGCATCATGAATGGAGGACAGATGAAAAACATCTCCATAGAACACGAACAGTGTTTTATTGACTATTACGCTTTTTCGTTTCCCCAAGAGTATGCAGCTCTTACTTCACCTTATGCCAGTCTATCACTTCGCCACACTACTTACCTTATACTGAAGCGCATGGGGTTTAGCGACTCTGACATTAAGGATATTCTTTTCGTAAAAGCCGGCACACTACGCAGCTACAGGCTAAGAATAGAGAAAAACAGGAAAGCCTAAGCGTTGCACTCGTCTGTCGCCAGGCATAGCAAATCATTCCATACCTTATTAACTACCAGTATTTTACATCATTCACGACGGCTGCAACGCCCTCGAAAAATATCTCCAAAAAAATTTGGAGAATCAATCATTGTCACATAATTTTGCATCATGATTTCATGCCCTAAGTAAAACAAAGCAAAACAAAGAACTATGAAAAAAAAACTTATAATCTCATTTTTCATGTCCATGCTGGTATTTATTCTTACCTCTTGGACTTTGGCGTACTCCCACTATGCCGCCAGCATGGCAGAGTCTTGTTGTTTCTTTCTGCTTACATTTCATCTTCTCGAACGTTACGCTGAGCCCAAAACATTTGGTTGGCCCTATGTATTGGCTATCATCGCAGGAAGAATCATCTTGGAAATGCCTCTCAGAGTGATGGAGTTCAAGGACACCCTGCCCTCGCTCTATATTCCCATGGCTGTTATTGTAAGCATACTGTTAGCTGCACTCTATTACAAGGAGAAAAAACTATCAGTACTTATCTTATCAGTCAGCATTCTCATTATACTGACCACTATGTGCCAGTACGAATGGTTTGAATTATTCAACAACTCCCCAAAGAAATAACAAAGAATGATGAAAAAGAAAATTTCAATTACGTTTCTTATGTCCATGTTGGTGTTTCTACTAACATTTTGGATTGCAGGTTATTCCTTCGATGCAGCTGCATTAACTGAAGCTGTAAGTTTCTATGTACTCACATATTTTATCCTTGAGAACTATGCTGAGCGCCAATCATTTGGATTGCCCTATATAATAGCCATTGTTTTAGGAAGAATTATTCTTGAACTACCCATTAGAATCACCGAGTTTCCCGAGACTTTATTCTCTTTGTTTATTCCTATTGTAGTTTTTTTAAGTATTTTTCTAGCCGCACTATATTTCAAAGAGAAACGAATTTCGGTACTTGTTCTATCTGTTATTATCCTAATACTGCTTTCTACCATTGGACAAATGGAGTGGCTGAACGCTTTTCACTATGGCAAATAAAACATTCGGGCTCTGCAACATGTTGCGGAGTCCGAATGTTTTTGAGTCAGCAGGTGAAGGCAGCGAGCACCACCTCGCCTGCTGTGGAGTTTTAAGGATTACTCTGCCAGTTTGCCGTCAGAACCCAGTACGTTCACAATCTTGTGGATGTACATCTTCTTCATGTTCTCACGAGCGGGCTTCAGATACTGACGAGGATCGAAGTGATCGGGATGCTCTGCCAGATACTGGCGGATGGCAGCGGTCATGGCCAGACGAGAGTCAGAGTCGATGTTGATCTTGCAGACAGCACTCTTGGAAGCCTTGCGGAGCTGCTCTTCGGGAATACCTACTGCATCGGGCAGGTTGCCACCGTACTTGTTGATGGTATCTACCTCGTCCTGAGGAACAGACGAAGAACCATGGAGCACGATGGGGAATCCGGGCAGTTTCTGCTCAATCTCTGCCAGCACGTCGAATGCCAATGGCGGCGGAACGAGCTTGCCAGTCTTCGGGTCGCGTGTGCACTGCTCGGGCTTGAACTTGTAAGCACCGTGAGAAGTACCGATAGAGATGGCCAGAGAGTCGCAGCCGGTACGGGTAGCGAAGTCGATGACCTCCTCGGGCTTGGTGTAGTGGCTTACCTCTGAGGCTACTTCGTCCTCAACACCTGCCAGCACGCCGAGCTCGCACTCTACGGTTACATCATACTTGTGAGCATACTCTACCACTTGACGGGAAATGCGGATGTTCTCCTCGTAGGGCAGTGAGCTGCCGTCGTACATGACGCTTGAGAAGCCCATGTCAATGCAGTCCTTGCAGAGCTCGAAGCTGTCACCGTGGTCCAGGTGGAGCACGATTTCAGGATGCTCGCAACCCAGTTCCTTAGCGTATGCTACAGCACCTTCAGCCATGTAGCGCAGAATAGTTGCGTTGGCATAGTTGCGTGCGCCCTTTGACACCTGCATGATGACGGGAGACTTTGTCTCAACAGCAGCCTGGACAATAGCCTGCATCTGCTCCATCGTGTTGAAGTTGAAAGCGGGAATAGCATAACCGCCGTTGACGGCTCTCTTGAACATCTCGCGCGTATTGACGAGACCTAAATCCTTGTAATTAACCATAATACTTTATATTATTTAAAAAATGATGAATTTTTTTCGATGGCAAAGGTACGAAAAAGTTAGGAGTTAGGAGTTAGGAGTTAGGAGTTTTTCTGCTTCGCCGCCACATTTTTTAAATTATTTCACACGCGATGCGTCTTTTTTCTGCCTATTTGCAACCTTCACTTTTCATTTCACGGACCCCAGCTCTTTCACCTCGCGCTCAAAGGCTTCACGATTGCCCACGGCTCCGTTCTTGATGCGTGCACGGTAGTTGTAGATGGTGTTCACCGAGTAATGCAGGAACTCGGCAATCTTCGACGAGTCGTCAATGCCCAAACGTATCAGTGCAAAGATGCGTATGTCGGTCGTCAGTTTGTTCTCATCCTTGGGGTGCACCTGCATGTCAGGATGCAGCAGGGCGTTGAAGTCAGTTACGAAGTTGGGGAACAGGTGCAGGAACACCGAGTCGAAGTTCTGGTAGAGCTCTTCTATCTCCTTTTCCTTCAGTTCGGTCGATTTGGTAATGCGGAACAGCTCGTCCAGCTCCTTGTTCTTCATCTTGCGGTTCACCATCTTGCGGTAGTTGTCCAGCTTGTCAATATACTGCGAGCAGAGCGAGAGGAACCGCCCTATGTATTCCTCCTTGATGTGGTTGGCTTCTGAGAGCTGCGAGTTCAGTGACGACAGCTGTGTGTTGAGTGCAGAGAGTTGGGTGTTGAGCGTAGAGAGCTGGGCGTTCGATGCCGATAGCTGGCTGTTTGCGTCGCGCAGCCCGTTACGTGCTTCGGCTAACTGCTTGTTTCTCCGGTGCAGGAACAGCAGCAGCCCGAGCAGCATCAGCGACAGCAGGCTCAGAATGCCCAACAGCACCCACAGCTGTTTCGTCCGGTGGTCAATCTTTTCCTTGTAGTCATGAGCTATGCGCGTCATCAGCGGTGCTATCTGCCAGTTACGCTGCCGTGAGCCGAAGCGTATGGCGCAGTTGCTGGTGTAGCTGATGTACTCGTTGGCATGTTCCACGTCGCCCCGGGCAATCAGCTGGTTGGCCAGTTCCCACAGCGAGCCCTGGTCCATCACGCCGTTGCGGATGTCGGCCAGCACCGACTCCACCATCCAGTACATCATCTGCTGTTCGTCTTTGCGTGCCATAAACTCCAGATAGCGGTAAAGCGCCACCATGGCGTATGGATGGGTGCCCGGCTCCACCATTTTCAGCCATTCGTCGTTCACGCGCATCGACTCCGTCGTCCTTCCTGCATCCAACAGCGTCATTTCCCGCCGCAGCATGATACGCGGGTCGTCAGCCGGCAGCGTCTCGTACATCATGTTCTGGTAGTAGTCGGCCTTCTGTGCGTAGGTCTTTTTCATGTCAGGCATCTTCGTGTAGTATGCCATTTCGTTATATACATTATTATATGCATGGGCATACTCGCCGAGAGCCGCTTTGTCGAGCCCGTCGGTGCTGATGGAGTCCAGAATGTTCAGAGCCTCCTCATACATGCCCGTACTGGAGCAGCGCCACGCCAGCAAGGCCCTGCAGCGCATCTCGTCAGAACGTTTCCCGTTCTTCCGTGCCTGCGTAATGCATTGCTTGATGAAGTAGATGGAAGAGTCGTTCACAAAGGGCTTATAGAGGTCATACAGCTCGTAGCAAGCCGCGAAACGCAGGCTGTCATCGCTTGCAGCAGCCAGTCGTTTCCTGGCTTCTGCAATTCTTTCTTCGTATGCAGCAACATACTGGGGTGACTGCTCAATAGCCTTATCGACCTCACTGAGCAACTGGTCAAGTTTTTTGTCCTGTCCACATGCCGTTACTGTCACTACAAACATGACCAGCAGCGCTAATATTTTATTCATGAAAGTTCCTACTAATAATTTTAGTTCTGGTTATTTGGCCACAAAGATAATTGAAATTTAGCAAAAGGCCAAAGAAAAACAGCAATTCTTTTGCAAAACCATGTCTTGACATTGGTCTATTTGTCTAATTATACGTGAGTTCGATGTAAGTCTTACGCAATAAACCTGCCTTTGTCAATGGTTTCAATGTTCATTTCTGACTTCTTTGGAAGCAGCCTCCCTTTCTCCTTAACTCCTTAGAGAAAAAAATCGGGCATTTCCCTTTGCGTTTCC